>JBBILN010000108.1:0-18096 GCA_037444905.1 bacterium
CCTTGTCTGCAGGCGGGGACGCCTGCGCTACTCCACCCGTAACTGAGGCATTACATTTTTCTGTAATGCCTCAGTTATTGGTGGAAAACGTAGCGCAGACATCCTTGTCTGCAGGCGGGGACGCCTGCGCTACTCCACCCGTAACTGAGGCAATACGGTTTTTTGTAAGGCCTCAGTTATTGGTGGAAAACGTAGCGCAGACATCCTTGTCTGCAGGCGGGGACGCCTGCGCTACTCCACCCGTAACTGAGGCATTACGGATTTCAAAAAGAGCACGGCCGGTCATCGGAATCGGCCTTGGCTTTTGCAGTCTTGTGCATTCACTCGAATGATTGCGAAGGCGTGGCGCCACTTCTCAATCGCTTCACAGCCAGCCTCAGTCTATCTCATATCGGATCAGACTGTAGGCCTCAAGCATGTTGGCCGGTCCTTGGTTGCTGGAATGTTTGCTTTGAGAATAGACCATGCCCACGCCAGGTTTGACAATTACAGAGAGCTTGATGAGATGGTAGCCGGTATTTGAGAAAAAACCATAGGACATTTCGTACTGGATGCATTCTTCAAACTTGCCAGCCGGAACAGTGACGGTGACTTGGGTACTCTTGGTCTCGGCCGAATAGGATTGTCGTCGATTTGAATAAAACGAATCTCCCACGGCGGTGGGATACTTCCACAACATGGAGAGACCGCGGTAAGAATCATTATGTACATTAACCCCCGAATCATTATTCGCCCAGAATTCCCAAACCGGAGTGCCGCCCTGCTGCTGGATTTCGAGCAGATACGCCTTTGCACCGTCGACTTCGACACGCCCCGTGACTTTCCAAGTTTCTGTAGAGGCGCCTGCTGCGTTTGAGACTTCATACTCCCAGAGGTTTCCGAGCCGCAAGGGCATCAACCGGTTCGCATTAAGCTCCTCATCTCCAGCAGGAGGGACGGGAATTTCGGCCTGAAGGTATTCCGATAATTCTACCGAGGAAAGTTCAGGATTCCCTGGCGCATACGGCGCGTATTCCACTCGCTTCAGCATGCCAAACCCTGGCTTGAAAAAAAGCTCACGTCGCCGCGGGAAAGGGCCGACTTGGGTATTGTAGGTAGCATCCATTTGATAGAAGATGCAATCGCCATATGTGCCCGCCTGCACCGTAACCAGAGAGGCGGTGTCCTTTGTTACGGCGCTCCAGGCGAGCAAGGTGAAAGGATCAAGCGATTCTGAAGCGGGCTGGGAGCTGCAAACATCAATGGAGGGGAATGTCTCCGCGGGCTTCGTGGGATATCTCCAGCGCAACCGGAAAGCCCGCGCAAAACGATCATAGGCCCAGAGTCCCGTATCTTCGTTGCGCCAAATTTCAAAATGTGAATCCAGGCCGAGAGAGCGGTCAATGTGAACGAGAAAAGCTTTCACCCCTGCGATTTCGGCACGACCGCGGACCTGCCAGGTTTCCCGCTCGAACATTTGACCGATGTGAAAACTGTAGCTCCAAGTATTTCCCACCCCCAATGGCAGCAGCACTCGACCCAAGGGTGGTTCTTGGGGGGCATTCTCACTCCGCGTTGGTGCTTTCGTGCACTGGCACGCCAGTAAGCACACTAGTATCAAAAAACACTTTGATCGTGTCATACCGCACCTCGTCAGTTCAGGCAGCCGCCACTGCATATCATCGTGATGCTGCCAGGGCCAGCAATGCCTATCTCATTAAGAGCAGTTTTCGGCTTGTCGTAAACCTACCGGCGTGCAAGCGATAGAGGTACACGCCGCTCGGCAAATCGAGGGGACGCCACTGCACTTCATGATCGCCCGCGGGCATGCGGCCGGCGGCAAGGGTCGCGATTTCTTCTCCGGCAACATTATAAACTTTGAGCTCGATTTGGACCGCGTGAGGCAGCGAATATCGAATCGTTGTCGAAGGATTGAAGGGGTTGGGATAATTCTGCACCAGTTCCGGGCGATGGGGCAAGCGCGTCTCGGTTTCCGCCACGGAAACTGGCGCCGTCGCATACTTGAGCGTTGTGAACACGTCGCCGTTGTAATCGTTGTTTGCAACAGTGCTGGTGCCGGCGAGAAAGAGGTTTCCGTCTTTTGCAAGCGCCGAGACCGTAGCCACGTCTTCAGACCCGTTGCCCGGGCCGTCATAACGGATAACCCATTGCTCGACTCCGGAGGAATCGTACTTGATTACGGCAAAATCGGAGTTCGTGGAATTTCGACTTTCGCCGGTCACGTAGAGGTTGCCATACGCATCGAGCGCGAGGGCATAAGCGCGGTCGTCGCCGTTTGCCGGGCCGTCATAACGCGCCCGCCACAGCTCGAAGCCTGAAGGTCCATATTTGATCGTGACAAAGTCGCGAGCCGTGCCGGCGCCGACGCTCCAGCCCGTTACATAAACATTGCCGGCATGATCGAGCGCGAGCGCCGTCGCATAATCTTCCTCATGAGCCGGCCCGTCATAGCGCCTCGCCCATTGCACGGCGCCTTGGGCGGGATGATATTTGATCGTTGCAAAATCATACGAACTGCCGAGGCCGTAACTGGCTCCGGTGACGTAGAGGTATCCCGCGGCATCCACGGCCACGGCCGTGGCGCGGTCTTCGCCGTTTGCCGGCCCATTGTAGCGTACCGACCAACGCTGAAAGCCGTTGTTGGCTTGATGCCGAAGAATTAGATAGTCGTTATCCACTTCACCGGCTACATAAACGCTTCCGGCTCTGTCAATTGCAATGGCCGAAGAGACTTCGAATTGCGGCGTGTTGGACCACACCACCCACAGCCGCGCGCCGGAGGGGTCATATTTGAGGGTCGCAATGTCGTTGCCGCTTTGCCCGGTTACATAAACATTCCCTGCGCCATCGAGTGCCAGCGCCCGCGCTTCACCTTCATAATGTGTCTCCCATAACTTGGCGCCGGCAGTATTGTACTTGATTGTCGTGTACTCCGTCGAGGACGAATGAAGATCACGACTCGAACCAGTCACATAGACATTGCCTTGTTCATCGGCAGCGAGGGCAGCAACGTGATCATCGCTATTGGCCGCGCCATTATAGCGCGCGCTCCATTGCAGCGCACCGGCAGCGTCATACTTGATGGTGGCGTAATCATCGGAGGAAAGCGAATCCTTGCTCGTGCCGGCCACAATCACGCCGCCGTCATGATCAACCGCGATCGCCGCTGCGCGATTGGAAGTGCTGCCTGGGCCGTCGAAACGCGCGAGCCATTGGCGCACTCCGGTTGCGCTATACTTGAGCGTGGCAAAGTCACTGCCCGTCGTCTTGCCCTTACTGCCTCCCGTCACGTACACATTCCCCGCCTCATCCAGCGCCAGCCCGCGCAGCCGCGTGTACGAGCTGTCCGCGCCAAAAAACTGCGCGGCCCATTGCATGACACCGGAAGAGCTGTATTGTACGACCGTGTAGGATTCAGAGAAACGCGATGAGCCGCCGGCGACACAGACGTTCCCCGAGGCGCTCAGCCTCAGCAGATAGGCCGCATCATCGGCATCTTGTGGACCATTGAAACGTGTCACCCATTGCTGCACGCCAGCGGCATTGTACTTCACGGTGGCGAAGTCTATCCCAACTGGGCTAGGGCTCTCGCTCCCCCCGGTGACGTAGACATTCATGGATTTATCCACCGCGATGGCTGTAGCGGTTTCTGCGCCAGCAGGACCTTGGTAGCGCGCCACCCACTGCTGGACGCCAGTAGCACTATACTTGATGGTGAGGTAGTCCTGAGAGGAGGCCGGACTTGCTGTGCTCGCGCCGGTCACGTAAACGTTCCCCGAGTGATCAAGGGCAATAGCCGTGGCACCATCATCGCGAAAATTTTCATCCGGACTGCCGCCATCATAGCGCGCAACCCATTGCTGCTCACCGGCGGCATTGTACTTGATGGTAAGGTAGTCGTATCGCGTTCCGGCGTTCCAACTGGCGCCCGTGACAAAGACGTTGCCTGCGTCGTCAATGGCCAATGCGGCGGCGCGATCATCGGAATCGCTCGGGCCGTTATAACGCGCGACCCATTGCGGCACGCCCAGCGCGTCGTACTTCACAGTGGCGAAGTCATAATTGGCAAGGTCGGAGTTGGTGCCCGGTCCTTTGCTCTCGCCGGTCACGTAGACGTTTCCAGATTTGTCAACTGCAAGTGCCCGCGGTATATCGGTGAATTTGGCCGGCCCATCATACCTGGCCTCCCACAAGACCTCTCCCGCAGGATCATATTTGACCGTCATATAGTCGGAATAGAATCCGGCGACCCCGACTCTCATTCCGGTGAGGTACACATTCCCGTCTGCATCGACGGCATAACTCTCGATCGAACTCGCGGAATAGACTGTTCTTTTGGAGACGAGTTGTCCGCTCTGCGGGTCATATCTCAAAAAATAGAGATCACCTCCGACACTTCTGCCGCTAAAGCCGGCGACCAACACTCGGCCCAAGGGGTCGAGGGCCAGCACCCGCGCTTCATCTTCTGCCGGAACAAAACCTCCGCCGTAGTGCCGCACCCACGCCGGGCCGGGGTCACTGCGCGTGGAGGCAACTGTCGCGCGGTTGCTCTTGGGCAGAATTCCCCCCTCCGGCGCGGTTTTTTCAAACCGCGAAACTGCTTGCGCGTAAAGTTGACTTGCAAACCACATCACGCCGACGGCGTACAACTTCGCATGCGTGCTCATGGCAATCCTCGATGGAAAAATTATTTAACCGGTGCTCCTCATTCGCGAGTCAGGTGAAGATGGCTTTGCGGCACCCAGCCAATCATTCCCTCCGGCAACTCGATCTTTGCCCATTGAAACCGATACTCTATCACATTGGGAGGCGTCGGCTCGTTATAAAGAAATTTCACGCGCGTGCCTCGGGGCAATCGCCTCACTGCGGGAAACTGTTTGCCGTAGCCAAGGCGTAATTCTGTGAAGGGCATAACGAGCTCGGCCTCTGCAGGGGATAAGCTGGATAAATATCGCAGACGTTGCCCGGCCTTGGAAGCGGCAAAAGCCTCCTGCGCTGACCTGTGATCGAAGCGCGAAGTGGCAACATGCAACTCCTCGGCGCGGCGATAGAGCGTGAGAGCTTCTGCCAGGCCGGCGTTCGTCCAATCGGCGTGCTCCGCCCTCTGCAACGCGGCCCCTGCGCCGATCTCGTAATGCTCAAACTTTGCGATGACGCTTTCTGCAAGTTGCGCGAGCAATGTGATCTCGCCTTTTTCCGCGAGAACTGCAATTGCCGCAGATAAAAATTGTGCGGAATAATTGACCGGAAGGCACTCGCTTAGATCTTGCCGCTCACTCTCAGAACTGTCGGGATATTGCACGTTCGGGTGAAGAGTCAACACCGTCATCACCGTGTCGATCATTTGTTGAAACCGATTTTGCAATCCCATGGCGCGAACGATTCCGCCATAACCCAGAAGTTTGATTTCAAAATATGGCGTTGCGGAGATGATGCGCGCCGATTCCCGTTGGAGCCGCACCGCGTTATTTTCGTAAAGCCTTCTGATCGCCCAAGCGGCGCCTTCCGCTTTCCATGCATATTCATATGATGAACTGCAATTGCCATAGTAGTCCATGTGTGGAAAGCGGCTGATGACAAAGTGATACTGTTCGGTAGCGCGGGTGGTGTCGCGCAGATCGTACAGATAAGTGTTCGCCGTCTCCATCGCTACGCCCGGGCCGGCTTGATCCAGAAACAGGCTGCGCCCGGCGTGCGCTTCCATGATCCTTTGCATTTGTTCCAACCATTTTGTCGTCTCGCCTTGCGCAAGATAGGCTCTTGCGCGCGCATAGGGCAACAAAACCGCCGCGTCGATTTTGAAATAGCTGTCGCCCTCCTCCCAATCAAAAAAAGAAGGCAACGTGTCACCCGCAGCGCGGAGTTGTTCTAATCGCTCCGCCAGGCTTAAAACCAACTCGAGATATTGGCGGCTTTTCGTGGTCTGCGAAGTGATGGACGAATCGGAAAGGCGGGCTTTCTGCGCGAAATCCAGCAAGAGCCGATAGTGCAGTTCTTTGGAAGAATCTTCATGGACTAGCACGCCGTCCCGTAGTGCGAAACCGGTGGCCGGCTTCTGGCTAGTGCTGCGTTCTACTTCCAAGCTCGACGACTGGGTCTGCGCTGCCGGCGTTTTTCGTTCGTCGTCCGTTTCCGATTTTTGGGCGTCGGTGTTTCGACAACAGACCAAAGCCGCAATGAGGAACAACGACGCGGGCTTGTGCAAGAATCTTTTGATGGTCATTAACAGCCTCGTGCAACCGCTGAGAATACTCTACCATGAAAATGATTGTCCGGTCGGGCCGTCCGAGTTACTTCAAAAGCACAAGCTTGCGCTTGGCCACGAATTCTCCGGCGCGCAGAACGTACACGTAAACGCCGCTCGCCGCTTTCTGGCCGCGATCATCGGTTGCGTCCCACACGAGATGATGGTATCCCGCGGGCATCGGGCCTGCGAAGAGATGGCGCACAAGCTGGCCCGTCGTGTTGTAGATCAGCACCTTCACTTCACTCGCTTTGGGCAAAGCGTACCGGATCGTCGTGCTGGGATTAAACGGATTCGGGTAGTTTTGCTCCAGCATATGCTCTGTTGGAATTTGCTCCGCCTCTTCCGGCGTTGCCACTGAAGTTTTAGGCGTGACTTGATTATGATACTTCAAGTCCGCGTCTTTTTCAACCATGATGCTCTTCGCTGCAATAGCTCCCTGGAAAAACGCTTCACTTCCGATTTCTACCAACGCATTCGGGGCATTGAGGATGCCTTGATAAAAGCCGTCGTTGCCAAGCTCAACTGCCTTTGTGCCGAGATAATTGATGACGAGCGACCTCGAATCTCCGCCGAGAATCGTAATCGTCCCGTCCTTTATGAAAGTCAACTCTTCACAAACGTTGACGGCCACTGCGCCGCGAGTGACGTCAATACTCAACATGGCCTCGCCTTCCAAATTGAGCGTCTTGAAGAAATACTCTCCCGTGCTTCCGTTGTGAGCCAGCTTGAGCTTCGCGTCTTTTTCCAAATAACATGCGCCGTAACTTCCAGGCGTCACGGATTTTTCTTTGTCCTTTTTCACGTAAACATCGCCTGCGGCGCCGTCACAAGTGAAGTTGAGTTGCGGCAGAGGAATCGCAGACACGGCAGCGTATTCCGAAATCACGCCATCGACTTGCGCTTTGGAATCTACGAACACTTTGCCGCCGGCGGTTACGTTGCCGATGATGTGGTTCTTGCGTTTGATGGTGATTTTGCCAACCGCGGACACATCTCCGGTGAGCGTGCCGGGATTGCCATTTTCAAAAAGAATGTCGCCGTTCGCATGGATGGCGCCTTCCACCGCGTCGTAATGATCAAGCGTAATTTTATCTTGCGCCAGCAAAACCATTTTGCTGCTCGTTCCAATTGCGAATTGGCTGAGACTGGAGATGCCGCTGAAGGTCACGGAAGTTGCCGTAGCGCTCGTGGCCACAGTAAGAAAACTCCACGGCCCGGTGCTGGTATCGTCGCGGCGATACAATTTGAAATTGCCGGGATTCGCGACATCCGCGGCGCTAATCGTGCCGGCCGGGAAGATGAAAGTAAGATCCGCAGTGAAGCTTCCGTCGCCAAATTTTCTGATGACCCAATATCTCTCGCCGAGCAAGCGCACTTCCTCTGGCAGCGACTCACCTTCGGGAGCATCAGTGATGAGCGCGGCGTAAAATTCGTCCGTGCCGTTCTTTTCCGTGAAAAGCGCCGTCACGTCTGCGCCCGGAAAGTTGACTGGGCCGGTCGTGGAGACGGTGTTCGAATACCCGTAAGTGTTGCTGAGAAAGACTGCGATCTTGCTGTCTGCATAATTGTTCCAATCCATCACGGTGACCACGAGGTCCGGGCCGTGGGCATTGTCGAAGTTGCCGATTTTTGCTGTGCGCACAAAATCGTTGGGCCGGAAGGGATAGCGGGCAACGGCTTCGAACTCGCCCGTGCCATTGCCGAGCATGACGGCCAAATAATTTCCGGCGCCAATCGCTAAATCGAGCTTGCCATCTCCGTTCAGATCGCCGATGTCGCCGAGCAGAGCCGCGGTGCCGGGATCATCGCTCAAAGCGTAATTCGCAATCGAGCTAAAACCTCCGGCGCCGTCACCGAGCAATACCGTCACATCATCCGAAGTATAGTTGATAGTGACGACATCGAGTCTGTTATCTCTGTTCAGATCACCGAGCAGCAGGCTACGCGGGTTTTGGCCAACTGGAATATAACTTGGCGCAGCAAAATTGCCGTTGCCATCGCCAAGCAGAACTGAGACCGTGCTGTGGTTGCGGTTTGCCGTGATCAAATCCTGTTTGTTGTCCCTATTGAGATCGCCAATGCCGAGGCCCTGCGGGCCAACGCCAGTGGCGAGCGGGAAGGTGGTTGCCGCGCCAAAGTTGCCGGCGCCGTTACCTATAATGATTGAGACATTATCGGAAAACTGATTCGCTGACAACAAGTCAAGCTTGTTGTCGTGGTTCACGTCGTGGGCCACAATTTTGTAGACGCCATCTCCATCAAGTGGAAATTGCGCGGCAGCGCTGAATTGTCCCGTGCCATCCCCTAAAAGCACCGAAGCGTTATGGCCGCTGTAATCATCGCTGCCCGTGATCAAATCCAATTTGTTGTCGGCGTTGAGATCCGCCGCGATCACATCAAATGGTCTGGCGCTCACCGCGTAGTTCCCGGTCGCGCTGAAATTGCCGGCGCCGTCACCCTTTAAGATTTCGACACGCGAAAGATCAAGACTCGAGACGCCGAGATCTAAACGACCGTCCCGATCCCAATCGCCAACGGCAATCTGAGTCGGAGACTGCCCGACTTCGAAAATTTTGGGCGCGGCGAAATCAATCAGCGGATTGCCATTTGCCGTAGCGTAGCGCGGAATGACGACGACGTCGAGAACTGCGGTCGCCTCGTAGAAAGTCGCCGTGATCGTGGCTGTGCCGCCAGAAATACCAGTAATGTTTCCGCTCCCGTCAACCGCTGCCACACCGGGATTGGAGCTTTGCCAGGTTGCGAGTTTTAGCGGCACATGCACGAGGCCGAGCGGATCAACGTTCACAATCAAGCTTTGCGGCGCTTTGCTGAAGGATTCCACAAGGCCAAAGGGCTGATCGGCAACAATAGTCATGCTGTTGATGGGATTGCAGGCGAGATCCTTGAGATCGCTGTTGATGTGATCAACAATCTCCTCTTCGGAACGGACCACTTGGCTGATTCTCAAATTATCCAGCACGGCTTCGAGATACTTGTTGGCGCCTTCCGCACCAATTTGAAAAGTGGCGTCAGTGATGATTGGCAGTGGGAATGTGACCGGCGTTTCATCGCGAAGCTGGCCGTCGAGATAGAGCTTGAGCGAGGTGTTGTCCCACGTGAACGCCGCGTGATGCCATTCATTCGTTTGGAAAGTCGGCACGGCATACAGGCTCACTTCAAGCTCGGGATTGCCGCCTTGGCCGAAGCGATTCATGATGAATCGCCAGTAATTGCCGGCATCTTTCCAAAATCCCATGCCGCCGTCTTCTCCAAAGTTTAATACATAGTGATCTTGATCGTCATCGCCGCTCCAATCGGGCTTGATCCAGAATTCGAGTGTGCCAACTTGGGAATCGAGGTTATCAGAGCTCGGATAAAAGAGCTGGTTGTCTTGCGGATAGTGGGCGCCCGCGCCTCGAATGCCCTCGACAAAATTGATCCCTAAAGCAGTGGTTGGGTTTTCGCCTTCAAGTCCTGCCAAGCCGTGCTCAAAGTCAAGCGCGAAGGTGGTATTCACATCCTGACCAAAGCTGCCTTCGGGTAGATAGCGCTGACCAAAGATCTGAAAATAAGTTTCTTCCAGAGAATCGTTGCCACTCCATACGAGCAAGTACTCATTGTCAGTGAAATTGTAAGCAATACCATTGCGCTGCGTTGTGGCATGACCAGCATAGTTGAAAACCTTCGTCGTACCCGCATCAAAGTTAGGATTCTTGTCCGGGCCCATATCGCTCAGACGAAAATGCTTGGGAAGCAGCACAGCGCCGGTCTGCCCATCCAAGACCTGCCCGTACATCTCATCTTCACCCTCAGTAGAATCGTCGCCGGACCAGACAACGAAGTATTCGTTGTTGATGCTATTGTAGCTTGCTGCCGGGAGAGCGGCTCCAAAGTCGGTGTTTCCTTCGGAACCCATATTGCTAATGCGAAAGTCATTGATGCCGATCTCCGCGTCCCTATCAAGCAATTGCCCGTAGATTTCGAATTCTCCATCGACAAGATCGTCGCCTACCCAAACGATGAGATAAGAATTGCAGTTGTATGCGACCGCAGGATGTGAGGCCGAAAAGTTGATATCCAAATCCGACCCCATATCACTGATTCTGAAATCATTGTTCCCTATCTCTGCTAGGCTCGATGAGAGCAACTGGCCGAAAATTTCCCGCTCTCCTTTGAGCCATTCATCTCCGCCCCACACCACGAGATACTCATCATCGAATTGATTGTAGAACACCGCAGGTAAGAGGGCATCAAAACCCGTATCGCCTTCGGGTCCCATGTCACTAATACGAAAATCGTTGTCACCAAGCTCATTTCCTCCGGTTCCGGCGATCCGTTGCGCAAAGATTTCAAATTCTCCGTCGACTGCATCGTCGCCTTGCCAGACAACCAAGTATTCGTTTGCGCTGGAATTGTAAGCAATCTCCGGTTCTCTAGCGTCGAAGCTTCCACTTTGGTCCGGCCCCATGTCACTTATGCGAAAAGCAGTCGGACCTACGGTATCCCCAATTGCTGTAAGGTTTTGACCATAGATTTCATCTTCGATAGTGTCATCGTCCCCGCATTCTATCTGGCATTTCCATTTATTCCCGCTCCATACCACCAAGTAATGGTGGGCAACGCTGTTGTAGGCTACCGCCGGGCTGTGAGCCATATAAGGCCCTACGGGCATATAACTAATGCGAAAATCATTTTCGCCTACTTCATCGCCGTTTGCAGCGTTGATCCGTTGTCCAAAGATGCCCTGACCATCTGTATCGAAACCGTGCCATACAACGAGATATTCATTGTCATCGCCGTTGTAAACAATGGCAGGATTGCTGGCCTCAACTTCGGCATCGCTAATGCGAAAATCATTCGTGCCGATCTCGGGATCGATCGTCACCGGATACGAGGCCGCCGCCAAAGCCAATCCCTCGACCATGATTTGAGTCTCGTTGGCATTCACTTTCATTGCAGCGCGGACGGATTTGCCTTTCGCGTCGAAGACGTGCACCTTTCCGAGACTTACAACACCCTCCGCTGTGCGCCATAGCCAGCCATTCGTCGCCGCCTCGAAAGCGCCCTCGCATTGCACCGCGCCTGTGATGATTAAATCTCCATCATCGAGCGAGGGGCGCTGCAGAATCACAAAGCGTTGTTCAATGCTGTTCGTCCGCAAAACATATTGTTCCTCAACCGGGCCGCGAGGATAGCGCACCATAAGTTGATCTTCGGCGCGCGGCGCGACATTCCTTAAAGCAACTTCCGCGGGTGCATTGGCGCCGAAGCGAACCTCGGCCAGTTCCCAATGCCACCCAGGCCCGCGGCGCGGCGTGAAGGTAACGCCCTCGCTCGTGAACTCAGCGTTATGTCGGGGGTGTTGCAGCTCCAATCCCCGTTCGGTGGGGCGCAATTTGTTCAGCGCATGGAGAATAGCTTGGTCCGTAGATACAACAAGTTGTGAGGAGGGAGGTAAAGCGGTGCTTGGGTCATCAAACACTTGCCGGTGAAATGGCAAATGCGCGACCAACGTCAGCAGCGTTACGAAGACGAATGATCTTCTCATGGCTGGCTCCATAAGTTTATAAAGCGGTCTTTGAGGTGATCCGTTGATCAAATTCGCATACGATCCCGTTTTTGACGTCCCGCATCCCGTCCTTTCCAGATCATCCCAAAGAAGTGTTGAGGGGAGAAAAACTTACAGCCGTATCGTCACCGAGGGCTAGGCCGTGAGGTAGGCTTCTGAAAATCTCGCCTGCGCGCACCCGGCGTCGAATAGAGGTGATAGAGGGTTGGTTCGCGCAACTACGAGAGCATGCAATGATGAGATTGCGACACCTGCACGGTATTCAAGCAATGTGCCAGGCAATATTTCGCGAGCGATGAGAGGATAAAGAATTGATAAACAGAAGGGCGAATAAAGATAGCGGCACACCAAATTCCAAAAGCTGAGAATTTGAGTGACAAGGAATTTTCAGGCTTGCGAAAAAGGAGAGAAATTATTCTTCCACCCACCCGTTGATCGTAATGAAGACTTGGGTGATCGCCCGCGCGTGACGATCATAATCCACACACAGCAGCAAGCGGCGAAAGACCAACGGATGTTGCGAGGGCAACGGATAGCCCTCTTCTTTGAACTGTCCGAAGCGTACGAGACGATCATCGGCGGAGGCGGCAATCGGTCGCAATGGAATTTTTTCGAACCAATCGGAGGGTAGTGTGAGGGTCTTCATCTCCGCTATTGCCCAGCGCGAAATGCGCAGCAATGAATCCGGCTGGACGTGCGCGATTACGTGCGGCTGGAGACGCTGCCATGCTTCGGCAAAACTATCCAGCTCGGCTTGTTTCATCGCGAGCGCACGCTCGATGAAATTCCCCGGCGGCGTTTCTGTTTCCATAACAAACACGATGGGCGGCAGCAGATCGGTGGTGTTTGCCATATGGTGTTGCCTCATGATGGTTGTTTGCTCGGGTTTGCCTCGCAGCGAGCAGGAGAGCAGCAAAGCAAACCAGCAGTACCGGTGCATGTAAATGATTCGAAGCGAGGAGAACATGGCTTGCTCGAAAGCTGAAGCGACAGAATTCCATTCGAACGGATTGCGCACGAAGCCTTAAGAACAGAACAAATTATTTGACTTTCGCAGCGCCGTGGGTAACTTGCGCAACAAAGCAAATTTCCGACAGAATCCCAAACTTTTTTTGTGAAGGAGCCTTCCATGCCTTTGCCCCTATCACGCCTGACACGTTCTCTGTTCCTGCTGTGCGCAACCTCGGCGCTCTGCCAGCCGCGCGGCGTTCTGCTCGAAGAACTCACTTGGTACGAAGCCGAAAAACTCCTCACGCCGGAAACCGTCGTCGTGATCCCAATTGGCGCCGCAGCGAAAGAGCATGGCCCGCATCTCAAGCTCAAAAACGATTTGATCCTCGCGGAATATCTTAAAAAGCGTGTATTAGAAAAGGCGAACGTTGTGATCGCACCGACGGTGAACTATCATTTCTACCCTGCATTTGTGGAATACCCAGGCTCTACTTCGTTGCGGCTCGCAACCGCACGCGATGTGATTATCGACATCTGCCGCAGTCTCGCGCGTTTCGGCCCGCGCAGATTTTATGCGCTCAACACCGGCGTTTCCACGGTGCGCGCGCTCAAGCCTGCGGTCGATTCACTCGCGGCGCAAGGCCTCATTCTGCACTTCACGGATTTGTTGAAAACCCTCGGGCCGATTGAAAAAGAAGTGAGTCAGCAAGAAGGCGGCACGCATGCGGATGAAATCGAAACTTCCATGATTTTATACATGGAACCCGCCGCGGTCGATATGAGCAAAGCCGTGAAGGATTATAGTGCGCGCGGCGCCGGCGGCCTCACGCGCGACCCGAACGGCAAAGGCACATACTCGCCCACCGGCGTTTGGGGCGATGCGACGTTAGCCACGCGCGAGAAAGGGGAGAAGGTGGTGGAGGAACTCGTGAAGGCTTTGCTTTTGGAGATTGAAACACTGAGGAACACGCCGGCGCATTGAAATAGGCATCGTTGCAAACGATTTTATTCCTGCGAGAAAAGCTTTGGGTTGCCGTGATAAACACCGTTTAGGAAAGTGATAAAGTTTTCGATCTCATGAACGAAGCGAGGAAATAGTTTGATGGAAAGGCTGACCAATTTCTCCACGCGTTCGGGCTGCAATTCAAAGCCATAAACGTTGCGCACAACGTGCCGAAACCTGAGCAGTTCTTCCAAATCTCGATGCGTCTCGGCCGTAATCACCGCGGGGCGAACCTCTTTGATCGCTAACGTCATTTGATTAAGCAGACGCTTGTGCCATTCCAAATCCTGCAAAGCAATGCCGTTGACTTCAGCGACGATGCGTCTGAAGATGCGTTCGCAACCGGTGTAAAAATTGTGCAACCGCAAGGCTGCGCTGTCCGTGATTTCTTCGTTTTCAATCGGGCCTTTGCGTTTGCTCAGGCTCTCGACCAATTTTTCCAAACGTTGCAGTTCGTCTTGAATCTCTGCGACGAGCACCGGAATCTCGGCTTCATTCCTCATACAACACCTCGCCACGTTTTAGAATCATTTCTCGAAAGAATTCACTCAAGTCTTCCCACGGCTTCAAATCAACCGGCCACTCCAAAGCCATCATGAGATCCGCGCCGGCGCGAATGACTTTCTCCGAGGGAATGCCGCTCGCGGCCAAATCAATATCCGAGCGCGCGTGAAATTTTCCCGGACGGCAAAGCGAGCCGAACAAAATGATGCGTTTTGCGCCGTAGCTCTTCAGAATGGCCACGGCTTTGGGCAATTCCGCGCGGGCGCGTTCGGCCATTGCAAGCTCCGCGGCGCGTTGCTCGGCGAAGCGGCGTTGCCATGCGGCGGCGTAGTCGGTTTGCACGTGTTTGTTCGTCATAAAAAAGAACCCGCGCTCAGGTTTGGTGCAATCAAAATACGCAGGCACATGCCTTTTGTCAATCTCTAACTTGTGCTGGAGCGCAGGCGAAACAAGAATCTCCTAAAATCCCCTTGCAATTCTGCGCTTCGCTGAACAAATTGCTTTGCAATCGTAACCGTTCTTTGATGGTCTCTTCGCGTATCTCAATCTCAACTCAACGGGAGCACCGCATGAAGCGCATTTCGTTCTGTGTTCTGGCTGTGGTCATTTTGAGTTTGATGTCAGACCACTCCTTCGCGCAAAAAATGCCAACCGGACGTTATCACCCCAATCGCGAGCGCAGTTATGACGTGCTGCACTACAAAGGCGAGCTCAAATTCGATTTCGAGCAGCGCAAAGTTTTCGGCAAATCCACCCTCCGGCTTTCTCCTTTGCGCGCAATTAGCTCCTTCTCGCTCGACGCCATTTATTTGAATGTCAAAAGCGTGACCCACCTCGAGAACAACAGCAGCCTCCGTTTTCACATGACCGCAACCACACTCGATATCACTCTCCCTCAAAAGCAAACTCCGAAAGATACTTTCACCGTGGTCGTGGAGTACGAAGCGCAGCCCAAAGGCGGCATGTATTTCCGCCGCAATCCACAAAACGAAAAACTGTTTTACGTCAGCACCTATGGCGAGAACGGCTTGCACGCGAACTGGCTGCCGATTTACAACGACGTGAACGATAAATTCTCTACGGAAATGCTCATCACCGTGCCCGAGCCTTACGTCGCGGTTTCGAATGGCAAGCTGGTGAAGACCGGCGCGAATGGAAGCAAAGAGCGCACATTCCATTGGCTGCAGGAATTGCCGCATTCGAATTATCTCATCTCACTTTATATCGGTGATTTTGAAAAAGGCGATCTCGCGCCCGCGTTCGGAAAAATTCCGATCGGCTATTGGGCGCCGCGCGGCCAATTGCGCGAAGGCGCGTTCACGTTTCGCAATACGACCAAGATGGTGGAGTTTTTTTCGAAACGCTTTGACTATCGCTATCCGTGGGACAAGTACGACCAACTCGCAGTTCCGGATTACGCCATCGGCGCAATGGAGCATACCGGCGTGACCGGCCATCGCGCGAACGTGTTGCGCGATCAAAGCGGGCCGCTGGATAACGACCCTACGTTCGATACGTATTACAGCAGTTGGACCGCGGAAACGCTCATCTCGCACGAGTTGGCGCATCATTGGTTCGGCAATTTGCTCACGTGCCGCAATCTCAGTTTTATTTGGTTGAATGAAAGCTTCGCGAGTTATTTGATGATGTTGTGGGATGAAGAATCCGTCGGCAAAGATTTACTCGGCCTCGATCTCGTGTTCGCCAAGCGGCAATACTTCGATTTCGTGCGCAACCGCCACATGATTCGCCCGCTCGAACATCGTTACTTCGACGACGCCAATGCGATTTATAACACTGAGCATACGTATCTCAAAGGCGGAGCGGTGTTGCACATGCTGCGCAAAGTTTTGGGCGATGAGGATTTCTTCCGCGCGATGAGTTATTATCTCCACAAACACGAGTTCGAGAATGTTGAGAGTCATGATTTGAAGATCGCCATCGAAGAGGCAGTGGGCAAAAATTTGGATTGGTTTTTCAGCGACTGGATTACGGGCGGCGCGGGTCATCCGACTTTTGAAGTGAGTTATCGCTTTTTGCCGGAGCGCAAGCTGCTCGCGCTCTCCGTGCAACAAGTGCAGGCGCACGTCGAGGGGCAAGACCTCTTCACCTTGCCCGCGAACGTGACGATCACGACGAGCGCGCGCACATGGCAGGAGAAGCTGTGGATTGATGAAGAGAGCGAGACGTTCATCTTTCCGTGCAACGAGAAGCCAGTCATGGTGAGTTTCGACGGCGAAGGCGATTTGGTTTCAGAGGTTCGCTTTAATAAAGATGCGGAAGAACTGGCCCATCAAGCCATGCACGATGCGCTGCCCGGCCGCATGTGGGCGATGAATGAAATGGCGAATCGTTTTCCGTCAGCGCCGGTCACGCTCAAAACGTTGTCGGACATTATTGCGAGCAATAGCTTCTGGGGTGTGCGCGCCGAAGCCGCAATGTTGTTGGGCAACGTGCGCACGAGTGCGGCGGAACAAACGCTCGCACAGGCTTTGCGTGCGAATGATTATCAAGTGCGCAAAGGCGCGGTGCTCGCGCTGGCGCAATTCGGAACCGCAAGCGCGGAGCAAAAGCTCAGGCAGGTGATCAAAAGCGATGCGAACAACGACGTGGTTGCCACCGCAATTGTCGCGCTCGCGCAAGCCAATCCCAAACTCGAAGCCGAGTTTATTAAAGCGCAAATGTCGCGCACATCGTGGAACGACGAAATTCTCATTGCGAGTCTGCGTGCGTTGCAGCAGCTTGCGAAGCCGGCGCACGTGGCTACGATCAAACCATACACGGAGGAACGCTACAATCAAAGCGTTGTCAATGCCGCGCTCTCTGCATGGGAAGCCTGCGCACCGCAAGATGCCGAGCTGCATCGCAAATTGCTGGAACTGACCAACTCGCCGGTGTATGCGCTGCAGCAATACGCGATCACCGCGCTCGGCCGTTTGCAGGTCCAATCCGCCTCCGCGCGCATGATCGAGATTCTCGTTGAACAAGCTGACGATAACTTAACTGTTGCGGCGCGCGAGGCGCTGCAGCAAAGTCGCAGCGTGCAGGAGAGTACGTTTTGATGATCGGTGTGAAGATGACTTTGGCTTTTTAAGAACGGGGGGAATCTTAAACCGGGAAAATATTTTCAATCTCTTTCAAGAAAGTTGCCACGTTCACGATGCGCACCCCGTCATATGATTTGTGAGGAAAGCCTTTGAGAGTTTCGCCGCCGTGCGCGCGACTCACGAACCAAGCGGTCGATTTCTTTCGCCGAAAGGCCGCCGGCTTCTTGGGCTTGCTGGCGTAGCCGGTCCGCAGCTTCCCAAAAGCGCTCAAAGTGTTCGTCGTTTTCCAACAAGCGCAAGAATTGTACGGCGCGTTGAAAGGCAAGGCCGTCGTTGCCGTGAAAAATTTTCTGTGTGATGGCTTTGAACTCTTGCGCCGATTCCGGCTCGACTTTAATGAGCAGTTCCGTCATAAATTCACCTCGTAGTGAAGCTAATTTTAATCTTGTTTGTCATAGAGAATTTAGCCTTTTACTCTGCAATCGCAAACAGAAAATTCTTTGGCCGCCTTGTATTCAATTCGTTGCAACGGCTCTTTAACCTCAACCAGGGAGGCACAAACATGAAACGCTTGCTCGCTTTCTTCGCTGCCGTACTGCTTGGCGCGCAAAGCCTTCAGGCGCAGTGGATTCAAACCAATGGACCCTACGGGCGCGATATTGAGTGCTTTGCCGCAAGCGGCTCGAATCTCTTTGCGGGAACTTATGGTGGCGGCGTGTTTCTTTCCACCAACAACGGCACAAGCTGGACCCCCGTCAATACCGGCTTGACGAAC
>JBBILN010000109.1:0-17713 GCA_037444905.1 bacterium
CTTTCGGAAAAAGTTAGTGACATTGGACTTCCAGTCTGCAGCAGGCAGGGATGCCTGCGCTACTAGAACACGCGGCGCAAACGCTCAACAAAACCCTCGTGCTCTTCTTCGATCAATTCGAGCAATTCTTTTTGCACTTTCCCAAAGCCGAACAGCGCGCGCCGTTCATTGCCGGCCTGCAAGCGTGGTACGAGCACACGCCGCACCTGCCCGTGAAAATTCTTTTCAGCCTCCGGCAGGATTATTACGGCCATCATTACGAGCTGCAACAAGCTTTGCGCTACAGCCTCGGGCCGCAGGATAGTTTTCCGCTGCGCAAATTTTCTCCCAAACAAGCCGTGGAAATTTTTCAGGTGATTGCCGACACCGTGAACTTGCGTTTTGACCGCGACTTTGTGGAAGAGATGACCGCGCGCGATCTCGCCGCAAAAGAAGACGGCTTGATTTCGCCGGTGGATATTCAAATTCTCACGTGGATGGCTTCGGCCCAAGAAGACGCAGCGCTGAATCGCACCTCGTTTCAAAAAATGGGCGGCGTGGAAGGCTTGCTCGAAAATTACGTGAAGCGCAGCCTCGACGCGCTCGCCACGAAAGCGGAGCAGCAAACCGCGCTCAAAGTTTTGCTCGCGTTGATTGATTTGGAGCACAACCTGCGCGCCGGCGCGTTAAGTGTCGAGCGGATTAAAGAAAAACTGAGCGCAGACGCGAGCTTGCACGCTGAGAGCATCGACCGCGCGATTACATGGCTCGCGAGCAACAAAGTGCGCTTGATTACGCCCGTGAGCCGCGACGAAACTTTCGGTTATGAACTGGCGCACGAGCGTTTGATTCAACCGCTGCGCCGTCTCACCAACAAAGAGCTTTCCGAAGTTGACCAAGCCAATCTCCTGCTCGAACGCCGCGCAAACGAATGGCTGGGCAATAACCGCGATAGCCGCTATTTGCTCAACTGGCGCGAGTTGCAGCGCGTGCAGAAACAGCGCGCGTATTTAACGTGGGGCCAGCGCGCGGACTTGAAACAAGATTTGCTCAAACAAAGCCAAAGCCGTTTGCAACGAAACCTTTTGCTCGCGTTCAGCCCAATCGTTCTGTTTCTCGTTTGTTGGCTCGGCTGGCGTTTTTATGAGCAGCAACAATTCGCGCAGCGCCGCGCGCTATTAGAAGACAAATTCGATTTGGAGTTCGTAGATATACCCGGCGGAACTTTTATGATGGGCGATATCTTCGGCGATGGTGATGAAGATGAAAAGCCCGTGCATCAAGTCACGCTCTCCGCGTTCAGATTATCCAAACACGAAATTACCAATGAACAGTATTGCGCCTTTCTCAATGATGATCCCGAACGCAATCTGCAAGGTTTGTTTTATCTGGATGGAAGTCGGATCGTGAAGTACGAGGCTCGCTATAGACCGGAGGAAGGCTTCGAAAAACACCCCGTGGTACAGGTGACGTGGTATGGCGCAAACGCTTTTTGCGAATGGTTGGGCGGTCGTTTACCCACAGAGGCGCAGTGGGAATATGCAGCGCGCGCTGCGGGTGATTCCATCAAATATCCGTGGGGCAGCGAGCAGCCAGATACAACCAAAGCCAACTTCGATCCCTCGAACAATTATCGCGGTGCGACCAAGCCCGTCGGGAATTACGCGCCGAATCGCCTCGGTCTTTATGACATGGCGGGTAATGTGTGGGAATGGTGTGATGATTGGTATGACGATTACTTCGCGGAGTCACAAACCAACCCAAGTGGACCGAAAGATGGCACACTCCGCGTGGGGCGTGGCGGCGCGTTCGGCGACAGTTCGGTGGGTGTCCGCTGCTTGGAGCGCTCTAAGGGCAGTCCGGATGGCAGGTATGACAACGTCGGTTTTCGGATTGTGCTGTCTCCATAAGCTTTTGATACTCTGAACTCTGTAGCTCTGTACTCTGGCTTTTGCTGTTGCTTTTAAATTTAGCGAAAGCCCGGCTTTCGCTTGTTGTGTGGAAAAAAAGCTTGATTCTATAACACTGTTGCTTTAGTTTGACGGCGTTCATGTGGTTTCCTGCGAGATGTTCACATCGTTCTTCCGGTGGTCAACTATGGTCTCACAATTAAATTTAGAAGTCAAAGGCTTGTCGAAAACGAGTCGCGTGCGTGAAGCATTGAGTCGGGTGAAGAAAAACGGCAGCCGCTATATCGTCACGGAAAACGGCGAACCGGTTGCCATGCTGTTGCCGTTGGCGGGCGGTAAGCCGAAAAAGAAAGACCAAGAAAAGGCGTGGCAAGAGTTGTTTCAACTCATGGAATCCGTGCAGGCACGGAATGCCCACATATCGGTTGCAGAAGTCGAAGCCGACGTTGAGGCTGCGATTCGGGAGATTCGGAGCGCACGAAAATAGGGGTTGCCATGCGCACTCTCGTACTGGATACGAACGTCTTGGTCGGCTCGTTCTTAACGCCGCACGGCGAAAATTGGGAAGTTGTACAACAGGCGAAAGGTCAGAAGCTCTGCCTTTCGCCTTTTATTTTGGCGGAAGTGCTGCAAACGCTGCGCGTGCCGCGACTCAAGAGAAAGTATCGTTACTCCGAAGCCGAAGCGCGGCAATATGTGCAATTCCTGCGTTCTATTTGCCGTGTCCAAACGCCGCAACGATCCGTGCGCGTGTGTTCGGATCCCGACGATAACCATGTTCTCGCTTGCGCCGTGGAAGTGCGCGCCGAATATTTGGTCACGCGCAACACAAAAGATTTTCCGAAATCTTATCGCGGCGTTTCGGTGATTCTGCCGGCAGAGTTTCTACGGGTGTTGCGCGGAAAATGAGCTGTCCGACTGTATTTTGACCGATTGCATTTTCGCTTTTGCTTTTCATCTCCCGCCGCGCTATCTTCGCAGCAGTCATAAAAAATGCAACCCCAAACACGCAAGGTGCTTCCTCTGCCTATCAAAGCAACCCCGGAAGGCATCGTAATTCCGCGAGAGCTGCTCGACGGCTTCGAAGAGTTTGAAGAAGCCGAGTTGGTGCGGGAAAACGGCAAGATCATCGTAATTCCAAAAATCAAGCACGACCCGATCTTTGAGTTTGGAAAGAATCCCGTGCGCTCCGGCATTCGTAATGCCTCCGTCAATCTCGATCCTTGCCTTTACGGCTCGCCGAAAATTTTTCCCATCCATCGCTGTGGCCCGGGAAGATGAAGGGCAGAGACGATGGAATGCATGAAGCGAGCATTAAGATGAATTATCGGGTTCTGTTTTACATCGAAGGCGACAGGTATTTGCTGCGGCGCATCGGCACGCACGACATTCTTGAACGGCATTAAACACTCAATTTTTCGGCTCGCCCATCTCCTTCCCAAAAGAAAATGCAACCATGTCCATCAACATATTAAAACCCGGCCGCGAGCTCGACGCGCTAATCGGTGAAAAACTTTTCGGCGTGCGTTATGAGTTCGTGCATGACGATTATATGATTCCCGATCCGGAAGACCCCATTGCATATGACGTGTGTCCGCACTATTCCACGGACATCACCGCGGCGTGGCAAGTATTGGAAAAGCTCATGAGCATGACGAAGCAGCAGGACATTCATCTCGAACATTTGGAAGGGGAATGGGGCGTGTCAACGTGCCACGAGTTGGGCGAGTGGAAAGACTGGGTGCGAGCCGAGACCGCGGCGTTGGCGATTTGCCGCGCCGCGTTGCAAGCGTTGCACTGAAAATCCGATCTGCCCGGCGATTGCTGGAGACGCTAATACGAATTTTCAAATCAAATCCTATCCTCCAACACCTCCGCCCTCGGCCGGGGAATCACCACTTTATTCACCAACAAGCCTTTTCCGCGAATGAACTCGGCGCCGGCTTCCACGGCGGCGGTGACTGCGGCCACCTCGCCGGTCATGGTCACATAGCCTTTGCCGCCAATGGCCATGGCCAGATGAATCTGCAACAACTGCACGTTCGCGGCTTTCACCGCGGCGTCCGCGGCTTCGATGATCGAGGCCACGGAAAACGTTTCGATGATGCCGAGCGCGCCGGTCTCGGTGACCACGCGCGTGCCGCTAATCGCGGGGAACACTTCTGCGTGCACGTTGGGAAGGAGCAAGCTATCGACCACGGTCTCGCCGCCGATCTCCAAACCCGCTTCGATGCTCGCAGACACCGCTGCGGTTTCGCCCGCGACCATCACCATAAACTTGCCCGGACAAATCGTGCGATTGAACACCATTTGCACCTGCGCGGTTTTCAGCAGCGCGTCGGCAACTTCATAGCCTTTGGCAATGGAAGTCAGTTCAATGAGGCCGATGGCGTTTTGCATGCTTCACTCTTTCCAAAAAATCACGTTCGTAGTTACGCCTTATGAACTTTGACGATCAAATTCGGCAATGAGCCAATTTGAACTCATCCCCCGGCCTCTTCTCTTGAAAAGAGAAGGGGAGAAAAGACTTCGACAAATCTCAGCGCTCCCCCTTCTCTTCCAAAGAGAAGGGGGCCGGGGGGATGAGTTCGGAAGCATGAAGATTACCGATTTTGATCGTCAAAACTCATTAGGTGCCGAGCGCTCGGGGACACAAATGCCTAACATCACTACAAACTAGCTGCTCGCAATGTCAATGCTCTGCCCCACCGCAGTAACCTCGCCCGCAATACTCGCATGCGCGGGCACACTCAGCGCGGTTTCGGAAGCAGCGGCGAGCATATCGCCTTCATGCACGCGGTCGCCGATGCGCACGACAGGCGTGGGCGGCACGCCGACGGAAGGTTGCAATGTAATGCTCACGCGTTGCGGTGTGATGGCATCGGAATAGAGCGGGGCTTCCGCCGTGAATTTGTGCAAACCTAAGCGCCGCATCAATCGCGACGTGGGCACGGAGCGATAAGCTTTCAGTGGATGCACGTCTTTCGTGAGCTTTTGCAATTGCTCCGCGGAGAGCCATTTGCCTTGCGACTTCAAATCTCTTTTGGTCACCACACAAACATTGCGCGGATCCAATTCTTCCGGGCAAGCCCACAACGAGCAGATGTTGCATTCACAACACGCTTGCGCCCAATGCGTGAGCGTGTCGCTCATCGGCCCGGTGGTGAGCAGCGAGCGCATGACGAGATGCGGCTGAATGGGATAGCCGAGCAAATAGCGCGGACACATCTCGGTGCACAAGCTGCACTGATCGCACGCGGATTTGCCGATGCGTTTGAACGCGATCTCTGCTTGCGTTTTGCGCGCGGCCAAATGCGTGTCGCGGCCGAGCACGATAATCCCGCTCGATACGCGCGTCACCGGCGTATCCAAATCCGTGACCACTTTGCCCATCATCGGCCCGCCGTCGAGCAAGATAAAATCCGCGATCGTCGCGCCGCCCGCAATTTGCAAAGCTTCGCCGTAACGCATGCCCACCGGAAACCACGCGGTGAGCGGTTGCTTCACGTTCCCGTGTATCGTCATCAGCGAGTGCGTGACCGGCTTGCCCTGTGCCGCGCGATGAATGTGATACAGCGTTTCCACGTTCTGCACGATCACGCCGACGTGCAACGGCAACCCGCCGCTCGGAATGCGCCGCCCGGTGCTGTGATACACGACTTCGTATTCATCGCCGGCCGGATAAACGTCTTCCATTTCAAAAAGAGAAATATTCGCAGGCAGGTGCGGCTTGACCGCGTCAATAGCTTTGTGGTTTTTGTGTTTGATCGCGACAATGCCATTGTTCGCGCCGACGTGTTGCATGACCAAACGCAAACCGTCGAGCATCTCCGCGGCATAGTGCTCCATCAGCACTTTGTCTTTGAAGAGCAAAGGCTCGCACTCTGCGCCGTTGGCGATGACGGTGTCAACGCGCGCTTGGAGCTTTTTATAGGCGGGAAAACCCGCGCCGCCCGCGCCGATAACGCCGGCGTCGCGCACTTGTTGGATGAGATTCCGCGGTTTCATCACCAACAAGATAACAAAGTTTTCGCGACCGGCAAGGGAGTTTATATTGTGTGGGGAGTAAAGGGAGCAAAACCAGTTGGCGTTCCATGCAAAAAAAACACACGTAGGCGAAATTTCCGCCTCGTGTGTTTTTGCTTTGTGTCGAATGGTTCACAACGCCTTGCGAATGCGCTTTTACGGAAAGCGCGGCAGCATCGTGCCCTGGAAGGAAACGTTGCCGTTGCCATTCAAGCTGTTGACTTGAATGACGACGGTCGCGATTTTGCGTTTCAGGCTGTCGGGCTTGGAATTCGTGAGCGTGAATGAAAACCGCGTGAACGCGCGTGATTGGGTGTCTTCGAGCGTTATGCCTTTGTCACCGGTCACTTCGCCCATGCTCGAGTTTACGCTGATGCTCGTGCCCGCCACCAGCGGATTATTGTTTTGATCGCTCACCGTGTAATTGAAAGTCCTCGAGGAATCCGGCTTCAATGTGAAAGTTGTCGGAGCTACGGAAATTTGTGTTCTGCCGGAGAACAACACCACCGTGTTTGCCGCGATTGTTTGTTTGTTCTCATCGACGGTTTCCGCAGTGATGCGTGCAAAGCCCGGTTCATTTAACGGCGAGGCCGCGCCCGGAATGCCTTGCGGTTGCGGAGCCGCGGAGAGCAAAACCACGGGAGCGCGCCCCAACGCCTCGGTAACGGCCGAGCCGCCGATAATGCCGCCCGTCGTTTGAAATTGCACGGAAGTTCCCGGCGGCACGGGATTCGAATAGCGATCACCCACAAACGCCGTGATGAGATTTTCCAAACCATAAATATTGTAGCCGGGGAAATTCAATTGTCGCGGCACCACCGAAAAATGCTGCAGATGCGGCAAGCCGCCATGTATCGAGAGCGGCACCGGTGCAGAAGAGAGCGACAAAGATTGAATGCTCGCCACCACTTGAATCGGCCCGGCGATCGTGCCGCTTTGCACCGTCGCGATCACGCGCCCCAAGGCGTTGGTCGTGGTCGAAGCCGGCGAAATCGTCTCACCGCCGCCCGGTCCGCCGGTGATGCGGAAACTCACCGTGACTTGATGCGTGAGATCAACGGGCGCGCCGGTGGCATCGCGCACTTCGAAAGTCAAATCCGAAGTCGCATCGCCGCCCGAACCTGCCACGAAAATTTTGTTCGTTTCCACTTCCACCAACACGATGTGCGTCGCGGGTCCGGAAACGCCGCCGGAATTGTTGCCGCTTTCGCTTTTCATGCGCACTTCCGGAAGCGTGAGGGTCTTGTTGGCTTGAATCGCATGCGCCGGCAAGGTATCGCGCACAAAACCGGTTTTCGATACAATGATCGTCACGATTTTGGAGGTGGAGTCTGTCATTTGAATGGACAGCGTGAACGCACCATCTTCTTCCGTCAGCGCGCTCTCCGCATAAGGCAGCGCCTGCACCAATGCGCCGGCGAGCGGACTCAGCGTCTTCTGATCGACCACGATGCCTTTGATAATGGCAGGATTGATCGAGCCGTCGGTGGGGGTCGTACAATTGGTAACCACGAGAGAAATGACTATCACACCCAACAACCGTAATGCGTACTTCAACGTCAAAAAGCCCTTTGACATATGCACTCCTGTTTGAAAATCCTTTAACACACTCTCTTACTCGCAATCGCCGCGCAGTGCGGAAGACCGCGCCAGTCAAATCCATGCGTCCTATGCTTCTCTTTTTGTCTTGTCGCTGCTGCACCGAGGGTCCATCTCTGCTTGTTTACCGAGGTGGCCTCTGCGTGCGAGGTGGCTTGAGAGTCAATCGTTCCAGCAGGCAGTTGAAATTCTCACCGGTACGGTTTTCGTAGCTTGAAATTTTCATATTGGACTGTTATACTCGTGCAGAGGATGAACACACGCATCAGAAAGGACTTTCATGTTTCGCAAACTAGGATTGCTTTTCGCGGCGTTGCTCGCTTTCCAAAGCAACGTCGCAGCACAGCACCAAGGCTTTGGCGTGGGCGTGATTTTCGGAGAGCCCTCCGGAATTAACGGCAAACAGTGGCTG
Organism: bacterium; assembly: GCA_037444905.1. Taxonomy (GTDB): domain Bacteria; phylum Zhuqueibacterota; class Zhuqueibacteria; order Zhuqueibacterales; family Zhuqueibacteraceae; genus JABWAN01. Next base: position 7,927 of record JBBILN010000109.1, read on the forward strand.
AGCAAACGCACCGCGGTCGTCGGTGCGGTCGCGTGGTCCGTTGGCAAAGAAGACGCCCTGCACTTGCACGGCGATTACCTGTTTCATGATTTTGATTTGCTGCACGCCGAACGCGGTGAGATGGCGCTCTATTACGGCCTCGGCGGACGCATTCGTTTCGAAGACGATAGCGTCATCGGCGTGCGCATTCCCGTGGGCTTGAATTATCTTTTCGCCAAAGCGCCCGTGGATTTATTTTTGGAATTGGTCCCAATGTTGGACTTGGCGCCTGACACGGAGTTCGTTATGAACGGCGGCGTGGGGGTACGGTTCTTTTTTGGAAAGTAGTGATGGAGGCATGGAAAGAGATTTCCATGCGCCGTTTCCAATCCAATCGCCCATTAACCCAATCATCAAACGATGAGCAAACTCGGCCTCAAAGAAAAACTGCGCGAGTTCGATCAACTGCAAAGTCGCGTGCGTGCAGCGCGGGTCGCCACGAGTAATGACGTGCTCGAACGATTATTGGGAGGAGCGGAACGTGAGGGTTGCTTTGTGGTGGAACGGCGCTTTGCTTTGCACGAGCCGCACGGCCCGATTCGCCTCGCGCAATTGTTCGAAATCTCCGGGCCGGCGTTGAGTATTGCCGCGAAAGATGAAACACTCGGCAGCTTGAATCTGCGCGAGGCGCTGTTCATTGACACCGAAACCACGGGCCTGGCCGGCGGCACGGGCACGCTCGCATTTTTGGTGGGCGTGGGATATTTCTCCGGCGAGCACTTCGTGGTGCGCCAATACTTTCTGCGGCAACCCCACGAAGAAAGCGCCATGCTCAAGGCATTGCAGCAACACCTCGAGGCTGCGCAAGGTTTGGTTTCATTTAATGGCAAAAGCTTTGATATTCCGCTTTTGCTCTCGCGCACGATTCTCAATCGCATGCGCCTCGACTTCGGCCGCTTGCCGCATGTGGACGTGCTGCACGCGAGCCGCCGCATGTGGAAAGATCGTGTGCCGGAGTGCTCGCTCGGCAATCTCGAAACACAAATTCTCGGCAAAACGCGCAGCGACGACGTGCCGAGTTTTTTGATCCCCCAAATTTATTTCGACTTTGTGCGCACCGGTAAAACCGCGCAGCTCGCTGAAATCTTCGCGCACAACCGCCAAGACCTCGTTACCACTGCGGCGTTGCTGGCCTATCTCGGCAATCTCGTGCAGTCGCCGTTCAAATGGCAGGCCTCGCATGATGAGTTGCGCAAAGTAGGGCGGCTCTATCGTGAAGCCGGGGAATTGGAGACGAGCATCCAACTCTTCGAAACCATGCTCGCTTCCGCCGAGTCCTCCCGCAGCCGCGAAGACTTGCTCGCTTTAGGATTTTGCTATAAAAGCCAGCGCCGCTATGAGGACGCGCGCGGCATTTGGGAACGCGCCATCGCGCAGTTCCCCTTTCATCCGTTGCCTTACCACGAGCTCGCAAAATATTTGGAGCATCGTGCGAAGGATTATGGGGGCGCGCTGGAAATCGTGCAACGCGCGCTGCGGTCGTTGGCGCTGCTTGAAAACTTGCGCTCGCCCGCGGAAGTGCAGGCCTACAAAAACGATCTGCTCCATCGTGAAGCCCGTTTAGTGAGAAAACAATTGCACTTCAATTCTTGCGCAGATTCTCCGCGCGCGCCAATGTCATTTTCAGCGCCGGCGGCGTAATAAGCGTGGTCACAATCACCATAATGACCACTGCGGAAAAAGTCGCGTCGTCGATCACTTTCAAGCTTTTGCCGATGCCCGCGAAGATCAAGCCCACCTCGCCGCGTGGAATCATGCCCACACCCACGGTCAAACGGTCCAGCCCTTTTTCCAAAACGCCCCAGCCGCAAATCTGTTTGCCGATAATCGCCGCGAGCGTGAGGCCCGCGGCAACGCCGAGCACGGAAAGATCGGCGAAGGTTTCCAGCCGCACTTGAATGCCCATGAGCACAAAGAAAATCGGCACGAAAAACGTGGCGAGCGGCTTGAGCAATTTTTCAATCGTGATGTCTTCGCGGAAGCCGTGAAAGTGCACTTCTTCTAAAAGCAGCCCGGCAGCAAACGCACCAACGATCGCAGCAAGCCCCGCAGCATTGGCGAGATACGAAAGCGCAAATGCGAAGAGCAATGCAGAAATCAACATCACGCCCGAGGTGCGCAGCTTGGAAAGCTGCTTCATCATTTTGGGCACGAGATAAACGCCGAGCACGAGCGCGCCGCCGAGAAAGAGCACGGCCACGCCGATCAACCGCAACACGGAGCCGACCTCCATCGGTTGCCCCAATTCCGCGGCCGTGATAATGCCCGAGACCACAGCGAGTATGATGAGCCCGAGCACATCGTCAATCACCGCGGCGCCGAGAATGATTTGCGCCTCTTTCGTTTGCAATTTGCCGAGGTCTTTGAACACGCGCGCGGTGATGCCGACGCTGGTGGCGCACAGCACCGCGCCGATGAAGAGATGCACGTAATTCACGCTGAAACCGGCCGGCACAATCGCGGCAAGCTCCGCGGGCAATTCTTTGATGAAAAGCCAGCTCACGCCATACCCCAAAACGAACGGCGCAATAATGCCGAGCACGGCCACGAACAGCGAAGAGGCGCCGACTTTCATCATGCCTTGCACGGTTGATTCCAAACCGACTTCAAAGAGCAAAATAATGACGCCGAGGCGCGCCAGGCTGTCGATCACCACAGCCCAATCTTCTTGCAGCACTGCGGCGCGCAGCGGCTCGAAAAAATTCCAATCGGGATTAAGCAAAATCAAATTGCCCAACAACACGCCGCCGAGCAATTCGCCCAGCACCGCGGGTTGGCCCAAACGCTCGAAGATTTCGCTGCTCAATTTTGCCGCTGCGAGTATGACGATGAGCGCCAACAGAATCGGCGCAACGGGATCGGCGTGGCCGCCGGAGCCCGCGGCGAAGACTTCGGTGCTCGCCGCCAATAAAACCGCGCTGCAAAGGTGGGCTTTTTTCATTCTTTCCTTTCTTTTCGGGCTACGAGCATGAGATTCTCGTCCGTCCAGGTGATTTCATTCGGATCGCGATACACGCGCCGCAGCCTTTCCTCGAATTGCGCGAGCGCTTCTTTGAACTCTTTCGCGCCATACAGATCGAAAGTGGAATAGTGCCGTTGCCGCGCGCGCTGCACTAGCCAGCTCAAGCGCGCGCGGCGACGATGTTGAAAAATCCGGATTTTGTCAAGGCGTAAATTGGGAACTGCGGCGATGAAATTGCTCAGTTCGATGAACTCCCACAGGCGGTTTTCTTTTTCATAAAAACCGGGAAAGTGTTTGCCCCAAACGTGGCGGCTGTTTTGGCTGCGCGTGCGCGTGTAAATGAACAACAACCCGTCGGGCGCAAGGCAACGGGCGGCTTCGCGCAAAAATGCTTCGATCTTGAAATGATGAACGGCGTTGAACGTAAACATGCAGTCCAAGCTTGCGGAAGCAAGCGGCAATGCGCGCGCGCAAGCCCGCGCGACTTGCAGGTTGAGCGCGTATTCGCTTAAGTCTTCGCGCAGCACGCGCAGCATGTCTTCGTTGTCGTCCACGCACACGAGTTTCAGCCGCTCTTTTAGATGTTGAAGCAGCACGCGGTCGTATCGTCCGCTGCCGCAGCCCACGTCCGCGGCATGAATGCGGCGCAGGCTGCCGAGTTTCTTAATCGCGTAACGCACGGGCGCAAGATCGGTCGTGCGCAGCCCCGTATACTTGGGCGCGATGCGGGAGAAGTGTTCATATGCGGCGTACATGAGCATGCTCCTTTCATTTTGAACGTGAATGGATTTTGCATTGCGGGCGCCCCGAATCATAGCCGGCCTCGGTCGCGCCTCGCGTTAGCGCGCGGCCTCGGCCAGCCAGAGGAGGAAATTTTGCACTTCGTGCGGATCCGCGAGGTGAAATTGCGCCGAAGTGTTTTGCCCGGCGCCGACTTTTGCAGTGATGCCTTCCGGCAGCGCGGCGAAAGCGTCCTCGTCGGTCGCGTCGTCGCCGAGGTAGAGCACGTTGCTGCTGCGATTGCCTATCTGCGTGTTGATCCACGCGAGTGCTTTGCCTTTGTGCCAATCCACGCGCGGCCAAATCTCCAAAACCATGTTGCCGTTTTTTAGATGAAAGCCCTCGTGTTCGGCAACGGCATGCGTAACCAGCCGGCGCACCTCGTCGCGCTTGCGCGGCGCAACGCGGCGATGGTGAATGCTGGTCGTCAAGCCCTTCTGCTCTACTTCGGCGCCTTCGATATGTCTGAGCTCAATCGCGAGATTCTCGGAAAGCTGTTGCAAGGCCTCGCGCTGTTGCTCAGCTTCGGTTTTGACGAAATAGAAGCCCGGCCCACTGATTTCCAAACCATGATTCCCGGCGTATATCGGCCCCTTCCAACCAATGCGCGTTTTGATATCGGAAAGCGCCCGGCCGCTAATAAAAGCCAAAGCCAATTGGGGATGCTGTGAAAGCATGATGAGCGCGCCGCGCGTGATCGGCAGCAACTGTGCCTCATGCGGAGTTGGAACGAGAGGCGAAAGCGTTCCGTCGAAATCCAATGCTACTAGGAAATTCGAGGCGGCGGCGAGGCGGGAGAGTATTTCATGGCGATGCTCCCACAATGAGCGCGTCATGTGGCCTCCTTTCTTTCGCTGCAGCATTGTGATCGTACGTGCGCAAATGCACGGTGCGAATCGGAAACGGAATTTCGATGCCGGCGGCATGGAAGCGTTTGAAGATGCGTTTGCGCAATTCGTGCTGCGCGAGATATTGATCGACAAATTCCGCAACCTGGCAAATGAGCGTGAAGTTCAGCGAAGATTCGCCGAAGCCGGGAATGAAACGCACGAACGGCGCCGGCTCAGCGAGCAATCCGGGAATATCACTCGCGCCCTTTTTCGCTTCTTCGATCAAGAGGCGCTCTACCTCCGCCGGATCGCTGTCATAGCTCACACTAATCGGAATGAGCAGTGACATACGCTTCTCCGGCAAATGATAATTGGTCACAATCGCCTGCGCGAGCTTGGCGTTGGGGACAATGATGAGATTGTTGGGCAGCGCGCGAATGGTGGTGCTGCGCCACGTGATATCGGTGACGTAACCTTCTTCGCCGCTGTCAAGCTTGATGTAATGGCCCGCCTTGATCTTGCCCGAAACGCTGACGTAAAATCCCGCAAACAAATTCGAGAGCGTATCCTGCAAGGCGAGCGCAACGGCCAAGCCGCCGACGCCGAGCGCCGTGAGGATTGGCGTGATCGAAACGCCGAACAAGTTGAGCAGCACCAGACCGCCGACGGTAAACACGCTCGCGCGCGCCAAGTTTTCCGTCAAACTATTCACCGGCAACGCGCTGTCCATCGTGGTGCCGTAATTTTTGATGACCTGCCCCACGAGGCGCGAAGCGAACAGCGTCAGCGAAATCACCCAAAGAATCAGCAAGCCTTTGCCGATCAACGCGGTGGCGCTTGCGGGCAGCTCCGAAGCCTGCATCGCCAAATGCAGCGCCAGAATTACAATCCAGAATGATAAAGGCCGCTTCAAGGCTTCGAGCAAAACGTCGTCAGCGCGCGTTTGGGTTTTGTCGGCCCAACGCCGCAGAATTTTGAAAAGCTGCCGTTTCGCAAGCGCCCCGGCGAGCAGGGTGAGCGCGAAAATGCCCGTCGGCAGCATCACCTTCATCGCCAAGAGGAGCAAAAAATCTTGGAATGTTGGCATCGCCATATTTGATCCTTATGAATTTTCGGGAAACTCGAATTTCAACAAATTGGAAATGACTTTGCCGGCCCAGCGATAGATATTGTTGTCGGCAACTGCGGCGCGCATTTTTTGCATGCGTTTGCGGCGCTCGCTCTCCGGCATTTCCAACGCCGCACGAACCGCCTCCGCGATTTCTTCCACCGCAAAAGGATTGAGGAGCACGGCTTCGGTCAGCTCGCGCGCCGCGCCGGTGAACTGGCTCAAGATCAGCACGCCGTCTTCATCGAACCGGCTGCTCACGTATTCTTTAGCCACGAGATTCATGCCGTCGTGCAACGAGCTGACGCTGCAAAAGTGCGCCAAACGGTGCAGCGCCATCATCTCCGTGCGCGTACAATGCCGCTTCAGAAAGATGATGGGCTGCCACGAATTTTTGCCCCATTTCCAATTGATGCTCTCGACCAGGCCTTCCACCTCGTCGTCGAGCGCTTTGTATTCTTGAATATGCACGCGGCTCGGCACGCCCACTTGCACGAACACGAAGCGCTCGTGATACGCCGGATATTTTTCCAAAAAGCGATTAATGCCGCGCAAACGTTCGGGCAGGCCTTTGGTGTAATCGATGCGGTCGATGCCGAGGCCGATGCACTCCGCGCTCAGCCCCAAGCCCCTTTGCCATTTCTCCATTGCGCGCTGCACGGCAATGCTGCGCGCTTGCGCATCGTGTTGCTCGAAATCAATGCTGATGGGAAAGGGCCGCACCGCCGTGGTTCTGCCGTTGCGTGTGACTTCGAAACGCTCTTCATCCACTTTGGCTTCAAGCGTGCGATTCACGGTCTCCAAAAAATTTTGACAGTGATAGCGCAGATGAAAACCCAGCAGGTCGTTGCCCAAGAGTCCATCGAGCAGCTCTTCTTTCCACGGCAGGACGCGGAAGGTTTCGCTGTTCGGCCACGGAATATGCCAGAATTGTGCGACAATGAGATTGGGGTTGCGTTCTTTCAATAAACGCGGCAGGAGCGCGAAGTGATAGTCTTGAATGAACACAAACGTGGGTTGGTCTGCGGCTTCTTCTAAAACGGCCTCGGCGAAAATCCGATTGACTTCGCGATAGGTTTCCCAATGCTGCGGATCGAACACCGGTCTGGTGAAAACGATGTGGGACAGCGGCCACAAGCCTTCATTGGACAGGCCGTAATAATAGCCGTTTTCCTGTTCCTTTGTGAGCCAAACCCGGCGCAGGGTATAACGCGGCTCTTCGGGCGGTACGCGCACGTGATCCCGGGCATCCACGGTTTTGCGATCGGCATCGCCGCCGCCGTGCGCCACCCACACGCCGTCGCACGCGCGCATGACGGGATCGAGCGCGAGCGCCATGCCGCTGGCAGGTTGCACGCACTCGATGCGGCTTCCGGCATGGCGATGAATGTAAGGCTCGCGATTGGCGACAATGATGAGCTTATGATCGTGCAGCTTGTTTGCAATCAACTCGTTTAACGCCGTTTTTGTCCACATCCGGCCTCCTATTTCTAAAATTCAAAAAACTCTGAGAGGCCGCACGGCAGCGTCTAAAAATTGAATGCGATGAGCCTTGCGATTATGCCGTCGCGCGCCTCTTCTGTTCGGATTTCATGATGACTTTGCGGTAGCAAAACACTGCTACGCTGATGATGCAAATCCACGCAGTGGAAACGAAAATCCATCCGGCGGTGCTCAAGCCCTGCGCTTGCGCGCCTGCGGTTTGATCGATTACAAGTGCGACGCTCGATAAGAACGCCATAGCCGCTCCGAGTTTAGTTGGAAGTTCTGAGCCAGTGCATCAAAACCACCGCGAGCAGAAGCCCGAGCAAAATCACCAAAGGCCATATGCCGCTAATGGTCTTTGGGGAAGTGACGTCGCCGCGGCGCTTGCCGTCCTGCACGTCGTTTTTGCTTGAATGGGCAAGCTTAGGCTCAATGAGATTGAACATGCTCTTGAGCTTGCGCATAGCCGCCTCTTTTCCGCTTTAATGCTGCTTCCGGTTTATTCGGTAATACTTGCATTTAAATTGTCATCCTGCAAGGAGCTTCCCGCGTGCTCGGCACACCTCTAGAAACATAGCGTTGGCCCCAGCACGAGAGAAGATTCTTACAGAGTGACAAACTGACGAAAAGTTACCAACCCTCCTCGCATACCTCTTCGGCCGCATGCACTCCGCGCAGCCGAAGTAGGTATGAGAGGCAAGCAGAACAACACGAGAGACGTCCTATGATAAAAGAGAGCGCGGCGCATGAGGTCTGAAGTGAAACGACTGCTGAGGCGCAAAGGCCGCGCTCTCCAACAACCGCCTCGTTCCTGGCTCAACAAAGAAAGCATTTGTGTGCGTAAAGGCCAGTTAGAATGCTCTAATGCTCATTAGAATTTTCTTATGGAAGCAAGGAAGATTCGGCAGGAAGGATGACTGGAGGGCATTCGAAGGTTCATGAGCGCTGTCATTGAGTAGGAATCTTTTTACTCGCTAGAGATCATGCCCAGCGCTTAAAAAGACTCCATCTGAATGACAGGGCGAGGAGGAAAGCTATAATCCATATTCCATGCGGAGCGTTATCATTGCGCTGCAAGCGCCTGTCAACTCGCCGCCACGCTTTCCGCTAGCGGCAATTGAATCACGAAAGTAGCGCCGCGGTTCAATTCGCTTTGCACGCTGACCGCGCCTTGATGCGCTTCCACGATCCAACGCACCAAAGCCAGGCCCAGCCCCGCGCCTTGCGCTTCGGAGCCGTTCGAAGCGGCGCGATAAAACGTATCGAAAATTTTGGCAAGCCGCGCTGCGGGAATGCCCGCGCCGGTGTCGGAAAATTGCAGGAAGACGTCGCGTTCACTGCGTTCATAGCCGAGGCGAATTTCCCCGCCCGGCGGCGTGTGCTTGAGCGCGTTGTCGAGAAGATTGAAGAGCATTTGGCGAATGCGCAACACGTCCACGGCAACGATTGCGCGCGGGGATTCCGCCAAAATCACGTTGATGTTTTTTTCCACGGCGAGCATTTGCGCCTCTTCATGAAACTCTTTGAGCAGCGTTTGCAAGTCGCGCGGCTCGCGCTGCAATTTGAACGTGCCCGCCTGCATCGTGCTCAAGCTGAGCAAATCATCCACGATGCGATTCAAACGCAAAATCTCATCATACGTCGAAGCCACGGTTTGATGCAAAGCCTCGCCCGCGACTTCGGGCCGCAACGCGCTTTCGAGCTGATTGCGCATCACGGCCAGCGGCGTGCGCAATTCGTGCGAAGCCAGCGAAGAGAAGCCCAGCGCGTGCCGCATGCTGCTGCGCATTTTCTCAATCACTTCCGTGACGCGCTTGATCAAAGCCCCCATTTCGTCTTTCGTGCGCACCGAAATCTTGGGCAGCTCCTCGTCGAGCGGCTGCTGCAGCAGTTCGTCCGCGTAGCGGTTTAAATCCTGAAGCGGATGCATGAAACGCGAAACCAAAAACAAGCCGCCCGCGAAAATTAAAATGAGCGTGACCGGAATCAACAAAACAAAAGAGGAAGCGATTTTCTCGATAGCCGCGTCGATGTCGGTCATGGGATAGCCGATATAGATTTCAAACGTCGAGTCTTTAGCTGCAATGAGCCGCAACGGACGATTGCGAAAATCCGGAATCGTGATCGGCTCGGCATGCGCCTCGCGTCCGAGCGCGCGCAAGTCATCCGACTCGAGACCGGAGGAACGAAAGTATTCCGCGCCCGCCACGTCGTAAATTTCGATGTACTCTTTGCGCGGGCTGAGAATGCTGCGCGTGTCGATCTCCTCGCGAATTTCGTCATCGGGCAGGTTTTTGGTTTTATATGCTTCGAGCAAATTGCGCATCCATGCGACCTCGCCGCGCAACGAATTGTCGAGGTCTTCATAAAGCGAATCCCGAATCACCTCTTCGCTCACGAAGCGAAACACCAGCAACGTGGAGAGCACGACCACGCTGTACCACAACACGATTTTGAGCCGAAAAGAGGAGAGCATGAGTTTTCAGATGAAAAGTCGCCGCTTAAAAAGCAAAAAATTTTCCCAATGGATAAAAACAACCCAGCGGATAAAAAATTCTTTTATCCGCTGGGTTGTTTCTATCC
>JBBILN010000110.1:0-16926 GCA_037444905.1 bacterium
GGCGTTGCAATTGCCAACGACCTGAAAGGCGAACTGCACGTGCGCGGCGGCGGCGCAGACGAGAACTTGATCATTCTCGACGGCATGGAGATACAAAACCCGTTTCATCTGCTTGGGCTGTTCGGCGCGTTCAATGTCGAAGCGTTGCAACAGATTCAATTCTATCCGGGATTGACGCCCGCGCAATACGGCGACCGCCTCAGCAGCGCGCTCATTTTGAGCAGCAAACCGGCGCAAGACAGCGCGCGCACCAAAGCGAATATCAGCCTGCTGGCCAGCAGTGTTTTGTGGCAGAAGAAGTGGAGCACGAGCGGCGTGACCTTGGCTTTGCGGCGAATGTATTTCGACCTCGTCGCCCGCGCGTTCGGCAGCAAGATTGGCTATCATTTCTATGACGGCAATTTGCACTGGCAACAAAGCTTCTCCCCGCAATGGAAAATGGCGATCACGGGCTTTTGCAACAGCGATCACGTGCGGCCGGATTCTCAAGATGAAGGCCGCTTTAGCTGGGGAAACTATGCTTCGGGAATCAGTCTCATTCGCAGCGACAAACGATTGACTTGGCAGAGCCAAATTTCCCTTGTGAAAAATTTTCTCGCAGCCGAGGAAAAATTCGGAAAACAAGCCATCGACAATTCCATTCGCGACCTCGCGTGGCGCACGTACGTGGAATGGCACCAAGAGAATTTTTCCGTACACGCCGGCCTTTTCGCCAAGCATCTGAGGTTCAGACATGCTTGGCAGGGAGAGGCTAGTGATGATTTGGAAGACCTCTTTTATCAAAACATCCCTTTGCGTTTTTATGCGAACCGGAAGCAGTTACTCCGGGGAGGTTTTGTGGAATCAAGCCGGCGCATCAATGGCATCATGACGCTGGCTGCCGGTGTGAGAATCTCGTCAATTGCTGTGAACAACGCGCGCTTGCTTCCTCGTCTCACCGCGCAATTCCACGCGGGTTGGTTTGGAAATTGGCGGCTCAATTACGGCGAGACCACGCAATGGCAAGCCTATGGCCATGAAGCCCAGGAGGGCGCGGTTGGGAGCCCGCTGTTTCCGCTCTCACGGCCGCTGCATGCGGGCACCGTCTCTTTGGCATTCGAACGGGATTTGCCGGGCGGCATTTCATTGACGGCAGAAGCGTATCGCAAAAATCTATTTGCGGTGGCACGGCTGGCAGAGGGCGAGTATCCCGCTTTTGAATATGGCACGGGAAAAGTTCGCGGCTTGGATATTTTCTTGGCGCGGTCACAAGGCCGCTTGACCTTTCAAGCCGGTTACACGTGGAGCGAGGCGATTCACACCTTTGACAAGGAAACCTTCTACGCGGATTGGGACCTCCGGCATCAAATCAAAGGCATGTTCGGTTTACATTTGAAAAAGAACTGGTCTTTGCACATCGTTACCCAATTCCACTCAGGCGTACCGTACACGCCGGCCGGCGGTTACGTAACGATAATCCGAGACATTGGAAGGGGCTCTCAGCAGTATCTTGATTGGATTATCTTGAGCGGGCAGCGCAACAGCGCGCGCGCCTCGTTATATGCGCATCGATTTTTCGTTGCGCAAGTATTTTCTCCGGACGCATGGCAGCATGTCGTTCTACATTCAGGTGCTCAATGCGCTGTTTCATCGCAATACCGTCCGCTCAAGCCCTTCCTTCGAATCTTTTTTGGATGGTTCCGGAAAATTCGCAGGACGTTCAAGCCTGAAGCGCGAATATGGCTTGCCTATCCTGCCTTCATTTGGTGTCGCGTGGGAGTTTTAAAATGGCTCGTCTAAACCACACAAGATGCCTTGGCGCTCGCGCTCTGCGTCTCTGCGCTTGCATTTTTGCTCTTGCTCATCTTGCTGCTTGCGAGACCTCGATTCCCACGAGCTTTCCTCGTACTGACGAATTAGTGATTCATTGCCTTTTGGTTTCCGATGCGGCGGAGCAGCGGCTGCTGCTCACGAAGGTGCTCAAAAACATTTCCGATCCGCTGCCATCTGTGACTGATGCGATCGTGGAAGTCAATGGCATGCGCTTCAGCACGATTACAATGGACCGTTCGAATCAAGAGGCCCCGTATAATTGGATCGCCTCCGGCTTGAGCCTTGAAAGCGGCAAGCCCTGCTCCTTGCGGGTGTTTTATCAAAGCCGTATTATTCGCGGACAAACCGTGATGCCGAAGCTAGGGCCCGTGACCGTGAAGGGGGATACGATTTTTTGGACGGGTGAGTTTGCGCCCTATAAGTACGCCCTTTGGCTGAATGATTTGCACTTCACCGCGATACGAAAGCTGCCGTTTGTTGTGAGAGAGAATTATTCTCTACCCCTGCGGCCCGGCCGTTACCGCTTGCGGGTTCTGGCTTATGACGATAACTACGCGCTCGCGCAAGATAGCCGTGAAAATGCCATCGGCCTTGAAGGCGCTCACGGCCTCTTCGCCTCCGCTTATGCGTGGGAAGATTCGGTGGATTTGAAATAAAGCCTAGCCAAATTTTTTGCGTTAAAATAAATCTTTTCACTCTCCTCGGAGGGCCCATCCCATGAAACACTCCGCCATTCTTCTCTTCGCCGCCTCGTGCTTATTCCTCTCCGCCTGCGAAACCGGTTTGCAGACCGAAGAAGTTTACTCCATCGAAGCGGGCACGGTGCGGCTCACCAACACTTCGCCCATGAAAGCATTTCCCAGTTGGTCGCCGGACGGCACACGCCTCGCGTTCAGCCAATCTCAAACTGCCACGCGCTTGTTCAAAGTTTCGCTTGCCGGCGAGCCGCAGCTTCTCTCTGAAGAAGAAGATTATTGGACCGATGTCAAGCTTTCGCCCGACGGCCGTTTCATTGCCTATAGCTCCAGCGCGCGCCGCCATGTATGGATACGTTCATTGTCGGACGGCTCCGAGCGTTTGCTCACGCCGGGGCAGCAGGAAGCCGTCGCCCCGTTTTGGGCGCCGGATGGAAAATGGCTCGCGTTTCGATATGCGACGATATCGCAGCCGAACTTTAGCGTTTGGATCGTTCCCTTCGAAGGCGGGGCCGCGCGACAGATTACGCCGCAGGATCAAAATCATTATTGGGGCACAAGCTTCTCGCCCGACGGCCAAAAGATCGCGCTCGCCATGCGGCCCGCGGCAAATTTGGGAAAGTGGGAAATCGCAACGATTGACGTCAACAACGGCGAGTTGAAGCAAATGACCGCGCCGCCGTTTGACAAGCTCTCTCCCGCATGGTCGCCCGACGGCACAACCCTCGCTTACGTTGCTTATGAAGACAGTTGCTCGGCAACCTATTCCAGCATTCAACTCGTTCCCGCGGAAGGCGGCCCGGCGCGCGAGTTGATCACCATGCGCGGACGCGCGCGCCAAATCGCGTGGTCGCCCGAAGGCGCGCGGCTTCTCATTGAAGTGCAATCGCTCGGGCTGCACGTGCTTACGCTTGCCACGCGCGAACTCACGCCGTTGTCGTTTCCGCGCGGTCTCGGCGCGACCAGCTTGAACTGGTTTCCGGAGGCGCAGTCGCTGCTTCTTTTCGAATACCCTCAAAGCACGAGCCTCGTCGTGGTCGCATGGGAAGACAAACAGCCGCGCAAAATTTCTGATAGAAAAATCGACAATGCTTATTATCCTGCATGGTTCAATAACGAAGAACTCATATTCGTGCGCGACAAGGCATTTTGGCAAATTCCCGCCGCGGGCGGCGCCTCAACGCTCATGGCGCTCGATACGAATCTGCGCAAATATGATTTCGAGCTTTCACCCGATCGCACGCAGGTTTTGTTCGATGACGGCCAGGATATTTATTTGCAAACGCTGCAAGGCGGAGCGGCGATCAATCTCACTTCGCACATTGGCGAAGCAGTGTATGATGCCACGTGGTCGCCGGAGGGCAAGCTCATAGCGACCGCGCATCACAGCGGCTTGAAGATCTTCGAGTTGGTTTCGGGAAAACTCGTTGAAAGAAAAGTTTTGCCGGGCTATCACCAAGATCCGAGTTGGTCGCCGCAAAGCGATTTGGGCGCTTATCTCGCGTTTTACAGTTCGGGCAGCATTTTCCTCGCCTCGTTGGAAGATTCCGAACCCAAACAGGTGTTGGCCTATGCCAATCATCCGGCCTGGTCGCCGGACGGACGCTGGCTGGCTTATGTGTACCAGCGGGATGTCTATATGAGCAAAGTGTTGGAGCGGATCGAGTGAGCGCGCGGTGATTGGAGTGATGGAGTCTTGAAGTGATGGGTTGGTGGAGTTTTGGATTGGTGGTTCGCTGGCGCTCTACCTCATATTGTCATTCTGCAAGAATCTTTTTACTCGCCGGAGATACTGTTGAGAACTCAAAAAGATTCCTTTTGAAGGTCATGCTTTGCCGGGATAGCTTCAATCACAAAGGCTGATATATGTGGGCACGATTCTCTTGCAGTGTTTCTTTGGCGCTCTTTTTTGTGTTCAATTCAAGCGGTGAGCTCCTCGCGCAAAATTTTTCCGTCATTCATGGCCAAGTGATCAATCAAGCCACGGGCGAAGCGATTGCGCAGGCGCACGTTACGCTCATGAACACGAAGCGCGGCGCGGCCACGGATTCGAGCGGATATTATCGCATTGCGGATTTGCCGCCGGGGCGATATACCGTGCAAGCCGCGCGACTCGGCTTTGCAAACGCGCGCCGTGAAAATCTTGTGCTCTCCGCCGGGCAAACGTTCGTGCTCGATTTCGCGCTCGCGCCGCAAGCCGTGCCGATGAAAGCCGTGGAAGTGGAAAGTGAGCGCTTATGGGATAAATATCAAACCGAGGTCTCGCTCATCGGCACACAGCGTTTGCGTGCGAGCGAGATCACGAGCGTGCCGGGCGCGTTCGACGATCCCACGCGCGCGATCTTGTTGCGCAGCGGCGCGACCGGCGCCGGCGATTTCAACAGCTTTCTCACGGTGCGCGGCAGCAGCCCGGAGCAGAATCTCGTGGTGATGGACGGCGCGGTCATTCCCAATCCCTATCGCTTTCGCCTGGCCATGGGCGGCGGCTTGAGCATCTTCGATTCGAAAACCACGCGCGACGTGCGTTTGCACTTGGGCGGATACACCGCGGAATACGGCAACGCGCTTGCATCGGTAATGGAAGTGGAAACACGCGAGGGCGATTTGCAGCGCTTCAAATTCGGCGGCGGCATTAATCTTACCGACGCCGGCGCTGTGTTCGAAGGCCCGCTCGCCAAACGAAGAATTTCGTTTCTGCTCTCGGGCCGCAGAACGTATTTCGATATGCTCGCCGAGCGGCTCGACAAGAAGAGCAATGCGGTCTATCCCTACTTTTATGACGTCACCAACAAGTGGCTCTTTCAACTCAATGAGAAGAACAAAATGACGCTGGCGCTGGCGGCGAGCCGCGAAGCCACGGAACTGCCATCGGTTTTTGCGGATGCGGTCACACTTTCCGAAGGCGCACGCACGCGGCACGCCATGCTCTCGTGGAAAAGTTGGCGCAGCGAAGCCGTGCTCTTCGAAACTTTGCTCTCGTACTTTCGCGACGAGATGTCATTCCGCGCGTTCGCGCCGGTCAGCACAGGTTTCGCGAATGCGGACAGCGCGCTTGCAGCCGACTACGAAAACCTCGGTTCGCGCATTCGCAGGTTTTCTTTGCAGCAAAAACTGAGAATGAAATTGCGCGAGCGCCATTGGCTGAATGCGGGCTTGAGTGTCGCGCATGTGGATTCCAAAATCGATTTCCGCTCGCTCGAAAGGAATTTCTATTTTGCGCGCAACGACATTCCGCGCGACATTCGTTTTGATGAAACGCAAAACTTCCATGCCGCATATGCCGAGCACACCTCCGAGTTCACCGCAAGATTTCAACTGCGCCTGGGTCTGCGCTATGACTACGCCACGCTGGTCGATCAAGGCGAGTTGAGCCAGCGCATGAGCGTGTGGTACAAGCTCGATGAGAACACCACGCTCGAAGGCGCGTGGGGCGAAGTCTATCAATATCCTGATCCGCTCACGCTTAGCATTCGCGATCAGCCGTTGGAAATCGGCGCGAACTTGAAGCTGCTCACGGCGGAAAAGGCCACACAGAAAGTTTTGGGAGTGAAGAGCAGGTGGGGGGCAGCGCTCAAAGCAAGTTTGGAGCTTTATCATCTCGATATCGATCGCTTGCTGGTGGCGGAAGATCGCGAGACGTTCGAGCCCTTCAATCAAGGCCGGGGGCGCATGCAGGGTTTGGAAGTGGTATTGGAAAAGGAGGCGCCCGTTGGAAGCGGAACCTCCGGACTGTTGAGCTATTCATTGGGCAGCGCGCAGTATCACCATCTCAAGAGCAAGCAGTGGTTGCCCTTTAACTATGATCGCCGGCAGGCATTGACGTTGTGGCTCAATCAAAAATTGCGAAGCCGCTGGCAGGTCAGCCTGCTCTGGCGTTATGCGAGCGGCTTGCCGTATACCGACGTGCTCGGCGTGCAGCTTTTGCGAAATGCCAAAGGCCAGGTGTATTGGAACTTCATTCGCGGCCCGCGCAACGAAAAACGTTTTCCGCCATATCAACGTTGCGATGCGCGCGTGAGCTACTCATATCGCAGCGAAACCCGCGCCTTCACGCTCTATCTTGATTTCATCAACCTCTTTGACCACAAAAACGTTTATAATCTCACCTGGGAGAAGGCGCTCGAAACCGGCCCGCCGTCATCAACGGAAGCGGTAAAGCGCCGCACGATCTACATGCTGCCGTTTTTGCCCTCGCTGGGGGTGCAGTTGGCGCTGTGAAGATGAGCGCTTGTCGCGAAATAAGAAAGGCCAATCTGAAATTGGCCTTCATTTTAGCGATGCCGCAGCCGGCTCAAACTTCCGCAGGAGGCGTGTAGTAGAGATAGGCATTCATCAGCTCGATCTCCGCGGACTTTTCTTTGAGGTCTTTCGAGAGAAGATCGCGCACGGAAATCATGCCCACGAGCCGTTCGCCGTCGACAATTGCAAGGTGGCGGATGTTGTGCGATTGCATCTTGGCCAACGCCGCGGTATAGCTTTCCGCCGGATCGGCAATCACCAGGTTGGTGGTCATCACCTTCGCCACCGGCAGCGCGCCCGGGTCGTGTTGTCTGAGCACGACACGCTTCATCAAATCGCGCTCCGAAAAAATTCCCACCATACGTTCGCCTTCCATCACCGCCACCGCGCCGATGCCTTTTTCAACCATGTACTGCACCGCTTCGAGAACGGTTTGATTGTTTTGCACGGCGTAAACTTCCCGACCGCGTACCAAATCACCGACCGTGTTCATGGCAAGCTCTCCTGTAATGGTTGAAGGGATGATGGGACTATCTTTGATAAAGGCCTCCTCTACTTGTCATTCTGTAAGAACCTTCCCTAGCACTTGAGACAAATCCCAGCGTGAGCAGCGTCTCAAGCACGAGGGAAGTTTCTTCCAGAATGACATGAGGGAGGTGAAAACGCTTTGCTACTCCTGCTCTTCCTGCAAACGCGCGAGCACGGAATAATCTTCCAACGTCGTCGTGTCGCCCACGGTTTGTTTGCCGGAAGCAAGATCGCGCAATAAGCGCCGCATGATTTTGCCGCTGCGCGTTTTCGGCAAGGCGTCTGTGAAACGAATATCATCCGGCTTGGCGAGCGAGCCGATTTCTTTCGCCACGTGTTCGCGCAATTCTTTCTTCAATTCATCGGAAGGTTTCCAGCCGCTTTCCAATGTGACGAACGCAGAGATGGCTTGTCCCTTCAAATCATCGGGACGACCGACGACCGCGGCCTCGGCCACGTGCGGATGGCTTACGAGCGCGGACTCAATTTCCATCGTGCCCAAACGATGCCCCGAAACATTGATCACATCATCAACGCGGCCCATGATCCAATAATAGCCGTCTTCATCGCGGCGCGCGCCGTCGCCCGTGAAATATGCGCCGGATACTTGACTCCAATACTGTTGCTTGAAGCGTTCGTTGTCGCCGTAGATTGTGCGCAACATCGAAGGCCACGGCTTTTTGATGATAAGATAACCGCCACGCCCATCCGCAACCGGCTCGCCTTCGCGCGTGACGATTTCAGGGAGCACGCCGAAGAACGGCCGCGTGCCCGAGCCGGGCTTCGTTGCAATCGCGCCGGGCAAGGGCGTAATCATGATCGCGCCGGTTTCGGTTTGCCACCACGTATCGACGATCGGGCAGCGGCCGCCGCCGATGATTTCATGATACCACATCCACGCTTCGGGATTGATCGGCTCGCCGACCGTGCCGAGCAAACGCAACGAAGAGAGATCGTGCTTCTTCGGCCATTGCTCGCCCCATTTGATGAACGCGCGAATGGCAGTCGGTGCCGTGTAAAAAACATTCACGTGATATTTTTCGACGATCGACCACAAGCGATCCGGCTCGGGAAAATTCGGCGCGCCTTCATACATGAGCGAGGTCGCGCCGTTGCTCAATGGGCCGTAGACAATGTATGAATGGCCCGTGACCCAACCGATGTCCGCAGTACACCAATACGTGTCTTCGTCTTTCAAATCAAAAACGAGACGCGAAGTAAGATTCGTGCCAACCATGTAGCCGCCGGTCGTGTGCAAAATGCCCTTGGGCTTGCCTGTCGTTCCGGAGGTGTAGAGAATGAAAAGCGGATGTTCGGCGTCGAGTTCTTCCGCCGGGCAATTCGCGGAAGCGTTTGCCATCACTTCGTGATACCAATGATCGCGACCGGTTTGCATGGTGATTGAATTATTCGCGCGACGCACAACCACGGTGCTCTTCACGGAGGGAGAATGCGCGAGCGCATCGTCAACCGCTTTCTTCAACTCAATCACATTGCCGCGCCGATACCCGCCGTCCGCAGTGATCACGAGCGAAGCCTGGCAATCATTGATGCGATCTTTCAAGGCTTCCGCGCTGAAGCCGCCGAACACGACCGAGTGCGGCGCGCCGATGCGGGCGCACGCGAGCATGGCAATCGCAGCCTCGGGCACTTGCGGCATGTAGATAATAACGCGATCACCGGCTTTCACGCCGAGCGACTTGAGCACGTTGGCGAACTTGCTCACTTCACGATGCAGCTCTTGATAGGTGAGCACACGCGAATCGCCGGGCTCGCCTTCCCAAATGATCGCCGCTTTATTCTTGCGCCACGTGCTGAGATGGCGATCCAAACAATTGTAGGAGAGATTGGTCTTCGCGCCGACGAACCATTTCGCAAACGGCTCTTGCCATTCCAGAACTTTATCCCACGGCTTGAACCAATGCAAGCCCTGCGCGTGCTCGGCCCAAAAGCCTTCGGGATCGTCGATCGAGCGGCGATAATGGCTCTCATATTCCGCGAGGCTTTTGACGTGCGCGCGCTCGGAAAAATTTGTGTGGGGATGAAAAAGACGAGTCTCTTTTAAAACGGAAGTGATATCGGCACTCATGAGAGCAATCCTCCTAAATCAATTGCGCCGTGAAGCGTGAACAGGAAGCGTGGGATTTATTGGAACGCCTTGCGGCGGTTCGAGTTAATAATAGCGACGAATGCGCGAAGCGCGGAAGGGGAGACAAAAACTCGGAACAACTTTACGGCTGTTGACAGTAGTTTCTCAAATCATCAACAAGTTGTCTGAACGTTGGACATTTCGCATACACTTTTTCATTGTCGATGCTTTCAAGTAACGGTAGTCCATCTTTATACTTGTCATAACTTTTCTTGTTCAAGTTCTTACGAAAGAGTTCTTGAAGAATTTTAGATGGCGGTTTCATGTCGTTGACCTGTTCTGGTTGCAGCCATGCGGGCAACGCTTTGAGCTTCAGCCTTTTAGCCAGCACTTCTTCATCGGCAAGTATCCAGGCTTCCGTTTCATAAACTACAACATGGCAGCGTACCTTGTCTTTACGCGAGGCCTCTATTCTTTGCATGAAATCGGATTTGATAGCCTGTACTCGTTGTTCGAGTGGGAGACGAGTTAATTGTGTGGGAAGAGGATAGTGGTAATAATCAAAAATGTAAAACACCACTTGAGCGCCGGAACGAATTGAAGCCGCAATTTGAGCATCGGCTTTTCTTAATAGTTCTGAAACGCCCTCGTAATTTGAAACGTGAACGCCACAGCCCTTCAGGTTTATTGCCCTTGCAAGCAAGTTCCGTAAACCTCTTTCGGTCTTTCCTTCGCAGTATACTTTTATTCTCATGTCCTCCCCCCGATTTCACCGGCCTTCCATAGCTCCCCAAGAGTATATTCTTTTAACCAGTGCTCTAATTCTCTTTGAGAAAGTCGCCTAAGCGAACTCCAGCCCTCTTCCGACTCTGTGATAACAACATCATCTGCGGTGTCCATGAATGAAATCAGGTCTGGGGAATGAGTCGAAATGATGATCTGCATCCGCTCTGAAGTTTCCTTCAACACGCTTGCAAGCAAGCGGAGTAATTGCGGATGCAGACCGTTCTCGGGTTCATCAATGCACAGCAAAGAAGGAGGATTCGGATCATAAAGCGCCGCGAGCAAACACATGAAACGTAAAGTACCGTCTGAAAGCAAGTTCGCCGTAATCGCACGCTTGGGAAACTCGCGATCTCTCCATGCCAAAATCGTTTTGCCTTGCCCCAAATCGGCGGGAAAAACTAAATCTTCAAATGAGGGAAAAGCATGCTGCAAAGTCAGTAGGTATTCTTCATAATGCTCGCGATACTCCGGCTGATTTTGCAAGTAGTAAAGCACGTTCGTTAAGTTATCGCCGTTGGAAGACAGACGTGTTGGGGGAAGATCAGCATCCATAACGCCCAACAGTTGCGCGTTGCGAATTGGTGCGTCGGGTGAAGTGTTGAATGGGCGATGCACAGTAATGTTTGCAAACTCGCTTCGGAGCTTTGTTGCAATGGCAAAATTCAAAGAGTCGCGAAGCTGCGCGATTGCCAAATTTGAATTTTCGATCTGGTAGCCCAGTTGAAAAAGCGTGTCATGCAATGTTTCGGGATTAGAAAAAATTGCTACTTCGCGTTGTGATTGTTCGTAGTTTTTGTTTGGCCAGGGAACCGCAGGGATGAAGGTCTCTCGATTAATGGAAAAGGCAAAATTCTTTTTTGTGATTTCGGCAAAATAAGCAATGCTTTCATGATTGGCGGGCGCATTTTCCTCGCTGAAATCGAAAATAAATTCCCACGCCAAACGTTGTTTTTCACCCCAACTTATCACTTCCATGATACCGCCTCTCTCATTGATCGCTTCAGGCAGTCGTTGCCGACCCGCTTTCGAAAGCACTTCCATAAAATCTAGGAAGTTTGTCTTACCCGCGCGGTTGGGCCCAATGAGCACATTAAGCGCACGCAAGGGAAAGTGATTTAGTTTACGAAGGCTTTTGTAGCCTTCAATACTGATAGAGGAGATCATATCGAATTGACTTGGCAATTAATCATTCTTCTTCCCAATCAAAGTCAATGCACTCTCGGCTTTGAACCAGCCGATGGCGGTTTCATTGAAGGAGTGATTGAGCGCGCACTCGTGCTGCGAGCCATTACGGTATTTGATCACAAGCGTGAGCGGCTTGCCGGGCGCGAACTCGGTGAGGCCGATGATCAATGCTTATCGTTTTCGCGAAAGAACTGGTGGCCTCGCGCGTTTTTCCTCGATCTCCAGTTGCTTCTCATGACCATTCAAACACACATGCATTTGATTTAGAAGATCCAGGCCAATGAGCACTTCTGGCGTCAATGCGGAGATGACTCTGACTTTTTCAAATGAAAAGGAGCGAAACCGGAATGAACAGGTGAAAAGCAGGCGGCTCGTGCCAGGATCGTCATAGCCCGCAGTGAAAGTGCGCCCGACTGCAACCAGGTTCAGTTCTTCCAGTAAGGCAAATGGTATTGTTGTGATGTCTACGCCGCTATCAACTCGCGCCATTACCGTTGCCTTGGCTTTTGTATCCGGGTGAATCAGCCGGACTTTCAAGACCGGTGCGGGTGTTTCAACGTCCTTGGTGCGATAAGGAATTTTCATATCTTCACCAATTTGGCGTGCGGCACACGATAAACAGGCTCCCGTTCGACGACGCGATGAAAGAGTATGGGGACGTGACCATATTCTGTCCTCACTTTGTTCATCAACTTCGCGGAATCGTCTCCGACTCCAATCACCTCGCCGTTGCGTATCGCCACGTATTTGTTGCGATATTTTTTGAGAAACTCGGTTTTGTGCGCTTGATAAAAGCGCCATTCTTTGTCAATGGCCTTGACAAACATTTGCTGGCGCGGCGTAAGATACTTTTTCATTGACATGTCTATGCTCCTTTGCCAATCAAATTCAGCGCGCTGCCGGCTTTGAACCAACCGATCGCAGTTTCATTGAATGAATGATTCAGCGCGCACTCGTGCTGCGAGCCGTCGCGGTGTTTGATGACGAGCTTGAGCGGTTTGCCGGGCGCGAACTCCGTGAGGCCGATAATCGAGAGCACATCATCTTCGCGAATGAAATCGTAATCCGCGGGATTCGCAAACGTGAGCGGGAGGAGGCCTTGCTTTTTCAAATTGGTTTCATGAATGCGCGCGAAACTGCGCGTGATCACCGCGCGGCCGCCGAGCCAACGCGGCTCCATGGCCGCGTGCTCGCGTGAAGAGCCTTCGCCGTAATTCTCGTCGCCAATCGCCACCCAGCCCGCGAGTTTGCCGCTTTGCATTTGCGCTTTGTATTCACGCGCGACTTCGGCATAGGTCTTTACTTCACCCGAAAAAATGTTTTTGCCTTTGCCTGCCTCGCCGGTGAATGCGTTGATCGCGCCGCTGAAAAGATTGTTCGAGATGTTGTCGAGATGGCCGCGAAACTTGAGCCATTTGCCTGCGGGCGAAATATGATCGGTCGTGCATTTGCCTTTCGCCTTCACGAGCACTGGCATTTCGAGCAAATCTTTTCCTTCCCAAGCCGCGAAGGGGGAGAGGGCTTGCAAACGATCACTCTTTGGATCGATTGAAACTTGCACTTTCGAGCCGTCTGCCGCGGGCGCAACGTAACCTGAATCGCCAGGATCGAAACCACGCGGCGGCAATTCGACGCCAGTGGGTGGCTCAAGTTTGACGCGCTCGCCTTTTTCATTCACGAGCGTGTCCGTGAGCGGGTTGAAACTCAATCGCCCCGCGAGCGCATAGGCGGTGACGATTTCCGGACTCGCGACGAAGGCGAGTGTGTTGGGATTATCGTCGTTGCGCTTCGCGAAATTTCTGTTGTAAGAATTGATGATCGTGTTGCGCTCGCCTTGCTGAATGTCATCGCGGCTCCACATGCCGATGCACGGGCCGCACGCATTCGCGAGCACTTTGCCGCCGACCGCGGTGAGCGTTTGCAATTGTCCATCGCGTTCGATGGTCGCGCGAATTTGTTCCGAGCCGGGGGTGATGGTGAATTTCGATTTGACTTTCAAACCCTTCGCGAGCGCTTGCTTCGCAACACTCGTCGCGCGCTCGATGTCTTCATATGAAGAGTTGGTGCAACTGCCAATCAGCGCGACTTTGATTTCATCGGGATAATCATTCTTCTTTGCGTCCGCAGCCAGTTGCGAAACGGGCCGCGCAAGATCAGGCGTGAGCGGGCCGTTGACATACGGCTCCAATGTCGAAAGATCAATCTCCACGATTTGATCATAATACTTCTCCGGCGATTTTAGCACTTCGGGATCCGCCACGAGATGCTCGGCCACGCGATTCGCTGCTTTCGCCACTTCCGCGCGCTCAGTGGCGATGAGATAGGTTTCCATGCGCTTGTCATATGGAAAGATCGAAGTGGTCGCGCCGATTTCCGCGCCCATGTTGGTTGCCGTGGCTTTGCCGGTCGCGCTGATTGCGGCTGCGCCTTCGCCGAAATACTCGATGATGTTGTTCGTGCCGCCTTTCACCGTGAGAATGCCCGCGAGGCGGAGAATGACATCCTTCGCGGAAGTCCAGCCGTTGAGTTTGCCTTTGAGATGCACGCCCACGATGCCGGGCCATTTGAGTTCCCATGGAATGCCGGCCATGACATCGACCGCATCCGCGCCGCCGACGCCGATGGCAATCATGCCGAGGCCGCCCGCGTTCGGCGTGTGCGAATCCGTGCCGATCATCAAGCCGCCGGGGAAGGCATAGTTTTCGAGCACGACTTGATGAATGATGCCCGCGCCGGGTTTCCAAAAACCGATGCCGTATTTTTGCGAAACGCTCGCGAGAAAATCATACACTTCTTTGTTCTCATCGCGCGCACGGATGAGATCGGGATGCGCGCCGAGTCTGGCTTGAATGAGATGATCGCAATGCACGGTGGCAGGCACAACGGTTTTTGGCAAGCCGGCGCTCATGAATTGCAACAGCGCCATTTGCGCGGTGGCGTCTTGCATGGCGACGCGATCGGGAGAGAGATTCACATACGTTTTCTTGCGCGCAGGAACTTCTTTCGGCAACTCGGAAAAGTGGGCGCAGAGAATTTTTTCCGTGAGCGTGAGCGGGCGGCCATAGAGTTTGCGGGCCGAGGCGATTTTATCGGAGAGACCGGCATACATGTGTTGAATCATATTGAGATCGAAAAGCATGGGAAACTCCTCGAGTGCAAAATTTAGGTTATGAGATTAGCTAAGTTGGGCTCGATTTGCAATCTTGCCGAAAATCTCGACGAAGCCGTCGTGGTTCTCTGCAATAACGGCGACGATTTCCGTCAGCTTGTGAGGGTTGAACAAGAAGCCGTCGATTTTGTTGGCAACGTGACGAAAGCCGAGCAGGCGTTTGATCGCGTCAAAGGGGGCAGCATGAATTTCAAGATCGGAGGTATGATTTTGAAAACTCGTCAAAATCATTTGGTGGGAAGTCATGCCTGTTGGAATGGGCGCATGCTTGAATTTCGGCACCCGAATCATCAGATGTTCCAGCGCGTTGAAATATCCCATGCATGCATATGCCAGCGCCGATTTGCGCATTTCCGGCGCCGTCTCTTCTTTCTGAAAAGCGTCAATATCGTTTTTGACTTTGTGCAGGTTTTCAAGGCCGAATTGAAGCTCGTTCTGAAATGCCAGGGGATTCATATACGACCTTGCCTTCCTTCAGAATGCGTTCGAGAAAATAACCTCGGGCATCTTGTACGTCAACCAAGCTCAAAGGATGATTGGTTGCCAATAAACACTCTGCGTATGCGAGAAAATAATCACGATCAGAAATCCCTGCGACGCATAAATCAAAATCCGAGTGCGCCGCATAACCGCCGCGGGCAAACGAGCCATAAAGAATGATGCGTCGGGCATTATGTTTGGCCAACACGCGCAATACTTTGTTCAGTTCCAACGCTGTGTCTGCCGGCAAAGCAAGGTTTTTCGTTTGGAAAGAAGGTTTCATTAGTTCTGCACGGGCGGTTTACGGCAATTTCTCACGTCAACCCGCCCGTCTTCAAATTTTTTCCCAACACATATTCCACTTCGAGCACGTTGCCTTTCAAGCGGCCGTTCAAATCTTTGCGGTCGTCGATCACGATCTCCGTCACCACACGCTCGGCGAATTTCTTCACCTCTTCGTGGCATTTTTGAATCACGAACATCACTTCCTCCCACTGCCCCTCGAGCAGCACGCCCATCGCGGTCAATTGATAATCCAACTCGCTCTTTTCGATGAGCGCCACCGTCTTGCCAACCAGCTCTTTGGTTTCTTCGCCGGTGCCCACGGGCAAAATACGAAACTGGGCCAGCATGCGTTTCCTTTCGCTGTGAATTCTGGATTCGTCAAACCTCTATCTATGCCGCCGCGCCTTCAAACGTATCGGCTGCGATGTTTTGTCCCAACAGCTTTGTGCCTTCTTTGAACACCACTTCGATCTTGTAGGCGTTGTGCACTTTGGTGATGATGCCAATGCCGAAATTCTTGTGGCGAATGGCTCGAATCTCCCGGAAATCGCCCATCGTCGAATAGTCTGCCACTTCTTTCTCTTGCACTTCCAGCATGAGATTGTCCCAACTCATTCTGCCGCGACGCGTCGTTCTCGGGGTTTTGGCGCCCACAGCTTTAACTTTGACGACTTTTTCTTTCTTGGCGCGGTAGATATGGTAACTGTTGCAAATGTTGCACATCACTTTCGCGATCTTGCCCTCTTTCACACTCGTGATCGTGTGCAGGGTTTCAGCTTTACACTTGCCGCACTTGGTTTCAATTTCCTGGCCAACGAGGCGATCTGCTGAGGTTTCACTCATGGATTGCTGTTCTCCTTCCGATACTCGGAATTTTTATGATTGCACCTAAAATTGTTTGCTGCCGGTATTTAATGAAGTCGAAAATAAGACGATTTTTTGAGAAAAACAAGCTATTGATTTCTAAAATTGCTGCACTTGTGTGCTCAACGAGCACTTTCGGCCGCACGCGTGTGCATACAAATTTGGGGTTCTAGGTTGTGTGGTGTGGGTAGCCATGAGCAAGGACACGAAACTTTTGTGTCGTGCTTTCCCTGACGCCGAAGGCGTCAAAGGATAAAGCCCAGGGTACCCGGCTTCTGGGCGCCCTGGGCAATGTGTCATCAAGAACGAAGAAGCCCAACGGGTTTCAATAAAAACGAAATTTAGTTTTTGTGGCCCGCAGTCAAGTCGAACGACGCATATCGATATTAAAACTTTTGAGGGTTCTTTGGGCGTGTGGCTGCGATCCCAAGGTGCGCTTCGCGCTACCGTGGGCTTTCATATTGAGCGCCTTCGGCGCTTCTTATTTGTACTTCACCCACAAAGAACAGCATAGAACCAAATTTTGAGTGGCTGAGGGCAGTGTCTCCCTTTGAAATTTTTTCCAGTTTCAGTCTTTTGTCGTCGGGTGATTGAGAGAAGCTGATGGTGGCATTGCTGAAGATAATGGGTGGGAGGTTTTCAATCCCCTTATCGTCGGGTCATTGAGTGAAGCGTCGTGCGCGAGGCTCCGGCAGATTTTGCTTTTAAAAGTTTCAATCCCCTTATCGTCGGGTCATTGAGTGAAGCATAGAGGCGAGTTTCCGCAAGCCGTGCGAAACCACGACGTTTCAATC
>JBBILN010000111.1:0-16134 GCA_037444905.1 bacterium
CCTTCTCTTCCCAAGAGAAGGGGGCCGGGGGGATGAGTTCGGAAGCGCGAAGATTGCCGAATTTGATCGTCAAAACTCATTAGCGCCGTCATTCTGTAGGAACCTTCCCTCGCACTTGCTACACTTCCCAAAGCTATGTTGTGTCTCAAGCGCTAGGGAAGATTCTTCCAAATGACATTTCACAGATGGGCTTACAATTAACTCTGAAGCGATTGTTCCGGCGCTTCACAGACACGCGCATGCCACGATGCGGCCGTAACTGATCAACAGCAAACCCTCTTCATGAACAGCCCAAAAAAATTACTCGCCGCGCTTCTGCTCTTCCCGCTGCTCACTTTCGCCAAAGATTTCAAAGGCGCGGAGCTGCGCACGAAGGCTTCTTATACTTACGGCCGCTTCGAAGTGCGCCTCAAATCCGCGGCGCGCGAAGGCGTGTTGTCCTCGTTCTTCACGTACCACGACGGCGGCGGCGGGTGGAATGAAATCGACATCGAGATTTTGGGCAGATATGATCGCGACGTGCAGTTCAATGCGATCACGCCCGGGCAAACCAATCACGTGCGCCACAATCCCGTGGCCTTCAATCCGCATTTGGATTTTCATGTCTATGCCATCGAATGGACGCCGAGCTACGTGGCGTGGTTCATCGATGAAGTGGAAGTCTATCGCCAAACCGAGGCGCACGTGGCCACGCTCAACCAGCCGCAGAAGATCATGATGAATATTTGGAATCCGGTGTATTCCAATTGGGCGGGCGCGTGGAATCCTGATGTTCTGCCGGCCTTCGCATATTATGATTGGGTGAGTTATTCCTCTTACACGCCCGGCTCGGGCACGCGCGGCACTGACAACAATTTCACGCTGCAATGGCGCGATGATTTTAACTCATGGGATCAAACGCGCTGGGCCAAAGCTACGCACACGTTCGACGGCAACCAATGCGACTTCGTGCCCGAGAATGCCGTGTTTCAAAATGGCATGATGATTCTTTGCCTCACGCAACCCTCCAATTTGGGATACAACGATCGCAGCGCGCCGGCGGTGAAGTGGGCGCGGCTGGCGGGCAACGAAATCACGGTGCATTTTTCGGAAGAAGTGGAAAAGGCGAGCGCGGAAACGCCCGCCAATTTCGTGCTCGCGGGCGCGAGCGTGAGCCGCGCGACGTTACAGGAAGATTTAAAAACGGTCGTGCTCACGGTTGCAAATGTGGACGCGAATGCGAATTACGTTCTCATTGTGAAAGACGTGACCGATCGCGCGCCGATTCCGAACAAAGTTGCGTTGCGCGGTGTGAACGTGATTAAAGCCAAGCCGCTGTCCTTGCCCGTGAAAATCAATGTTGGCGGCAATGCGTATCGCGACTATCTGCCGGACCAAGAATGGCGCGAGAGTGTGGAGTATGGCTTTCTCGACGGCAGCGTCACCAATTTGGGCGGCACTCTTCCCATTGCAAATACGGAAGACGACGAGTTATATCGCACTGAGCGGTGGGGCTTGGTGCTTTACCGCGTGCGTGTGCCCAACGCGAGGTATCGTGTCAGTCTTTTGCTGGCGGAAAATTATTTTAATGCCGCCCAGCAACGCAGCTTTGATGTGACTATCGAAGGCCGGCGCGCGGTCGAGGCGCTCGATCTTTATCGCGAAGTTGGCGCGCACACCGCGTTCGTGAAAATCGTGAACGAGGTCGAGGTCGTTGATGGCATTTTGGATGTTCACTTTGCTGCCGTGAAAGACCAGCCTTTGTTGAACGGCCTGCTCGTTGAAGCAACGCCAACGAATGTGCGGGAAAGTGACGAGGCGCCGGAGCAGTTTGAGTTGCTGCAAAATTTCCCTAATCCCTTCCATGGTCAAACCGTAATTCAGTTCTCACTCGCGGCGCAAGAACGGCTGCAGCTTCAAGTTTTCGACATGCTCGGCGCAATGGTTTATCAATGCGATCTCCCCGCGTTTGGCGTGGGCCGTCATGAGTTCACATTGAATACGCATGACGTGTTCGAAAAGCCGCTGAGCGCCGGCATCTATTTCTATCGGTTGATTGGAAAGAGGACGAGTTTCCCGGTTAAGAAACTTGTGCTTTTGCAATAGAAAGGAGACGTATATGTGGACAAGATTGTCGATGCTGATGCAAATGGCTATCGTTTCACTAGTCCTTGCCCAAACTTCTCCAAAAGCCGGAGACGCAGCGTTGGGCACACAATCGTATGATCGTTTTGAACGGCCGCAAGCTTGCGCGACGTGCCACGTCGATATTGCGCGCCAACATGAGCAGGCAATGATGTCGCAGGCTTATGTGCATCATTGGGATGAGATTGAATATTTCGAGTTGGCGTTGCCGCATAGTATGAAAGAGCCGAAAGTCGCAGGCGTGAAAGCGGGCTGCAATGGGTGCCACGCACCGCTCGCGTTTCTTGCGGGTGATATTCCACCCAAGCCGCCGGCGGATAACACGCGCGCAAACGAAGCTGTTTCGTGCGATGTGTGTCATACCATGACCGGCTTCGTGGGCGAGACGCCGTTCAACTTCAACTATGTCGCATCGCCGGGAAAAGTGAAGTATGGTCCGCGTCCGGGTTTGGTCAGTCCGCATCATGAAACGCGCGAGAGCGCGTATCTGCGCTCTGCGGAATTTTGCGGCGCATGTCATAACGAGCAAGATCCATGGGGCCTGTACGTCAAAGCGACGCATCTCGAATGGAAAGAAGGGCCGCACGGCAAAGCCGGCATCGTTTGTCAAGATTGCCACATGCCGCCGGCAGCGGGCCGCAGTGCGACGATGGGACAAGCGCTTCCCGACGTGCGGCAACATCTCTTTCACGGCGCGCATGATTTGGGCAAGCTCATGGGCGTGGCGGAAGTGCGCATTCATCCGGAGAGCCGTGAAGCGGAGCCGGGTGAAACTGTGAAGCTCATTGCGGTTGTAGTCAATGCCAAAGCCGGGCACAAAATTCCCACCGGCTCCGCGGAAGAGCGCGTGTTGTGGCTGCACGTTGAAGCCACGGACGCGCAAGGCCGCACGTTCCATTTGCCGGTGGATCGCAAAGGCTTCGCGGGTGAAGAATACACCATCGCCTCGGAAACCGCGCTCGCGTATCAAGACATTGGCGACATCAAAGACATTCCGAATTTTGCGGGCCTCAAGCGCGACGGCAACGTGCCCGCGGGCGACCGCATCTTTCGCATGCCGTATCTCGATCCCAAAGGCCGCATGACCATCGCGCAATGGAACACTGCGAGCTTCGGCACAGACTATCGCCTCGCGCCTTTGCAAGCCGTGACCGAGACCTATTCATGGAAACTGCCGCAAGAAATTGCTGCGGGTCCGGTGAAAATCACCGCGAAGATTTTTTATTCGCGCTTAGTATCGTCGGTGGCGGAGTATCTCCATGTTCCGGCAGAGGAATATCAAACCGTCCCGCTTGGCGAGCATACGACGACGTTCAATGCGCTTTAATTCATAGGAGGAATCATGTCTCGACTTCGTTTAATCATTGCCGCGTGCGCCGCAGCATTTGTATTGGTGACAATCTTCGCTGCTTCACGCGCAGAAGCGATACCGGCATTTGCGCGCAAGTATCAAATGTCTTGTTCGACGTGCCATGCGCCGTTTCCACGTTTAAAACCTTACGGCGAAGAATATGCCGCGCGCGGTTTTCGTTTGGAAGATCCGAGCAAAGAACCGAGCCGCGCCACGTATGACGTCGGCGATCCGTTGCTCAAGCTTTCGCGCGATTTGCCGCTCGCGGTGCGCATGGAAGGCCACGTCGCGTGGAAGGAAAATGGCTCCAGCTCGCAGTCAGATTTTGAGTCGCCGTGGGTTTTCAAAATTTTGTCCGGCGGCCCGCTGTCGAATACGGCTTCTTATTATCTCTACTTTATTTTCGAGGAGGGCGAGGTCATCGGCTTGGAAGACGCGTACTTCCAGCTCAATAATGTTTTTAAGCTTCCTATCGATCTACTCACCGGCCAGTTTCAAGTCTCCGATCCGCTTTTCAAACGCGAGCTGCGCTTGGCGCGCTTCGATTATGCCATTTACAAAACGCGGGTCGGTGCGGTGAAAATGGATCTTACTTATGATCGCGGCCTTGCTCTGGCTTGGCATGCGCCTGCGGCGATCGAGGCTCTGCTGCAAGTTGTGAATGGCAACGGCCTCGCGCTGGCGAATGACTTTGGCAACTTTGATCGCGACCAATACAAGAATTTCAGCCTGCGTCTCGCGCGCTCGTTTGGTGAAATACGCTTGGGCGCTTTTGGTTATTGGGGCAAGGAGGAGGGAGAAAACGGCCGCACCAATCGCTTGTATTATTGGGGGCCGGATCTGGCCCTCGGCTTGGGCGAGCACTGGCAGTTCTCCGCGGAATATTTGGAGCGGCGCGATAATGATCCGTTTTATGCCAACAATGCCGGCGATGATCTTGTGACGCGCGGCGGTTTTGCCGAGCTGCACTTTTTCCCGCGCGGCGCAGATGGGCGTTGGATTCTCACCGGGCTTTACAACAACGTGGATTCCGACGACGTGAACGCACGCGCCAAAACGGTCTCGCTCACGGGCAATTACTTGCTCTCCCGCAATGTGCGCTTGTTAATGGAAGCCGGCCGGGACATTGAGCAGGACAAGAATCGTGTGAGCATGGGGCTTATCACTGCGTTTTAGCTGTCGTGCTGCAACATTCATGTTGCGAATGGCCTAGTTCGCGACATGAATGTTGCGGTGCAATTGCGATTGTGACTCAAGCTTTCAACGCTGGAAGCATAAAAGAGGGCATTATGAAGAAGGCTTTGTTTCCACCACTTGTTTTTGCCGCGTTGTTGTTCACGTATTGCAAAGATTCCTCGCCGAACTCTCCGAAAGAGGAGAATACCACGAACCCTCCCGGCTGGCAACTGGTTTGGTCGGATGAGTTTGAAACCGATGGACTCCCCAATGCGAGTAAATGGAACTATGACACCGGCGGCCACGGTTGGGGCAATCAAGAGCTGCAATACTATACTGCGCAACGTGCGGAGAATGCCCGCGTGGAAAACGGCAAGCTCATCATCGAAGCGCGGCGTGAAAACTGGAATAGCAATGAATACACCTCCGCGCGCATGATTACCAAAGGCAAAGGGGATTGGACCTACGGTCGTTTTGAGATTCGCGCCAACTTGCCTTCTGGTCGCGGCACGTGGCCGGCGATTTGGATGTTGCCCACGCAATGGACGTATGGCAATGGCGGCTGGCCGGACAACGGCGAGATCGACATCATGGAGCACGTGGGTCATGACCCCGGCTGGATTCACGGCTCTGTGCATACGAACAAGTATTATTGGAAGATCAACACGCAGAAGACTGCGAAGATCCGCGTGGCCGATGCGCAGACCGCGTTTCATGTGTATGAAATGGAATGGTCGCCCGAGAAAATCGAAGTGTTCGTGGATTCTGTTAAATACTTCAGCTTTGCGAACGAAGGCACAGGGTGGGAGGTCTGGCCGTTCGACAAAGATTTTCATCTTTTGTTGAACATTGCGGTGGGCGGAGCATGGGGCGGCGCGCAAGGCGTGGATAACAGCATCTTCCCGCAACGCATGGAAGTGGATTACGTGCGCGTGTATAAGCGCGCACCTTAGCGAAATCCGCGACTGCAAAATTGGAAAGATGCCGGCACGATTGTGCGGCATTGATGCTTTGACCGGCCACTTGCAGTGACCGGTCAAAGACAATTTCAGCTCACCTCTGTGGCTTGCCGCCCGTAAAAGACACACCGATCACATAATTGCGCGGCAAGCCCGGTTCGAGATACACCGGCGCCCCATTCACAATGTCCGGATTGACAAAAGCCGAAGCCGCATACTTCTTGTCGCTCAGATTGTTCACTCCGAAAAAAGCGCGCAGCCCCAAACCCTCCGTGAGCTGCAGCGGTTGACGCAATCCCACGGTGAGATTTAGAATACTATACGCCGGCACTTCGGTGCGATTGGCATCATCGACAAAATAATCACCGATGCCTTGCAGATTGATCTCGAAGTACGCGCTCGCCATTCTCGCCGGCTCAAAACGCAGCGCGAGATTATAAAAGACCTCCGGCATGCCGGCGACCTTGTTGTCTTCATAATCCGCAAATTTTCCGGCCCTACCGTAGTGCACCGAATCGACTTTATAATCGACGTATTTGCTGCTGGCATACGACAGCGCCGCTTGCAACGAAACGCCGAAAGCCAATTCGGCTTTCGCGCCGGCTTCGAAGCCGTAGCGCCGCGTTTCGCCGGCGGTGAAATAAAACCGTCCGCCGCGATACGGAATGATGTCGTTGTCGATCTTGATGCCATACGCGGCGAGATCATATGACAGCGCGCGCAACAATCCTGCGCTCTCGGGCAGGAGCACGTGCTTGGTGCCGACTTCCACCGTTGTCGATTGAATCGGATCGAGCAACGGATTAATCGCCAACACTTTGTCCTGCCCAAACGTTGAAGCCGGATCCGTCTCGTTGCCGGCCGGCACTTCGATGCCGCCGCCGAGATTCGCATAGAAACTATGGCCCGGCGACAGGCGATAGTTGATGCCGACTTTCGGCGTCCAGCGTGAAAAAGATTTTTCGGAATTGAGCGCGGTGTTGATGAAATCCTGCGTGTGATACTTTACCTCGCTGTAGCGCGCGCCCAAGAGCAGGTTGACGCTTTGGCCGAAGCTCAACTCTTCTTGCACGAACGCGCCGAACGTATTCGCGCCTTCGCGTTTGTTTTGTTGGAGCGTGGAGCCGCGGCCGTTCGTGGGAGAAAGGCTATAAAACAGAATTGCTCCGTCTTGATAAGCTTCATCCACGCCGGCTTGCAACACGCTCTTCACCGAGCTGGAAAACTCGCGGCGATAACGATACGTCACGTTGCCGCCGACGTGGTAGCGATTGAAATCGCGAAACGTGCCGCGCTCGGAGCGCTGCAAATATTTCGGCTCGACAAAGGCCAAGCCGGAGAAGCCATGCGCCTCGTCGAGGTCGTGATCCAATGTCGCCGAGAAACGCCCCAATCGATTATAGCGCCGCTCGTTGCGTTGCAGATACGTCGGATTGGCCTGCTGCGCATCGGCGTCGAACTGCGCCTGCGACAGCGGG
Organism: bacterium; assembly: GCA_037444905.1. Lineage (GTDB taxonomy): Bacteria > Zhuqueibacterota > Zhuqueibacteria > Zhuqueibacterales > Zhuqueibacteraceae > JABWAN01. The sequence goes on from JBBILN010000111.1 coordinate 7,089, forward strand.
CCGGGAATGAAAAACTTGTTTTTCGCGCCGACGAGATACACGCCGAATTTCGTGCGCTCGCTCGGATTGGACCGCAAGCTGATATTCACCAACGTGCGATCGCTCGCGGAATTTTTCCGCCAGCCGTCAAACGTGGTGTTGATCAACGCGAGAGCCAAGCGTGCCTCGCCCAATGTCGCGCCGGTTTGCAGCGTGTACTTTTGCAAACCGAAACTGCCGTTCAACGCTTGCGGCGAAATAAAAGGCGCATCGAACTGCGGCGCGGAGATGATGTTGATCACGCCGCCCGAGGCATTGCCCCAAACCGCGGAGGCGTTCGAGCGAATCACTTCGATGCGTTGCGCCAGGCTCAAATCGATGAAGTCAAACGCGGTTCTGCCGTCGGGTTCGGTTTCCGGCGCGCCGTCGAGCAAAATGCGAATGCCCCGCGACGTGCCGGAATTGGAGCGGTCGCCGGCGCCGCGCGCGCCGAAGCCGCGAATCGTGACGCGAAGATCCTGATTGCCCGCGCGCGATTGCGCCAACACGCCCGGCACGAATTTCAACGCCTCCTCCATGCCGTAGCCGCGCACGTTTTGCAAACGCTCCGGCCCGATAATGCTCACCGCGAGCGGAACTTTGACGACTTGCTCGGGATAGCGCAGTGCCGTTACCGTGATTTCCTCGGATTCATAAACGATGCTGTCTTTGACCGCTTGCTCGCTTTGCGCCGCGAGCGTCGCGGCCGCGCCGCTGATAATCGCGAGCACAAAATTTTTCCAACCACGCTTGGTGATATCCATCGTGTTATCTCCTTGCCTGAAGTTTGCGTTTTCAAATGGAAACACTGCGGCCTTGCTTTGCATTGAAAACCGCCTCCTCGGCGGAGGCGGCAACGATGCAAAGCCGGCTTTCCGTGAATCCGAACGTATAATCGGAGCACAAAATAGGTTACAATTCGCGCTTCGGTTGCTGTCATTCAGGAGGAATCTTTTTAAGCGCGCGGCAGCAACTCCAGCGAGTAAAAAGATTCCTCCTGTGACATGCAAGAGGCAAAGCGTAACCTTGAGGCGTGACTTTTTAGAGTGAGAGGGGAAAACTCAAACTTCAGGCGGGGGCGTGGGAGGAGCGTCAATCCAGATTTTCAATCCGAAGCCGTCGGCGCGTAGCGTCAATGCTCTCTCGGCTGCGGCAAAAATGATTTCTTCCTCTGCGTGAAAAAAAAGTTGACCGAAGCAGTGCAACAGCCTTTCGAGTCTTTCTTGCCGCGCCGGATTTTGGCTCTGTTCGCGCGCGACCATTTTTTCGAGATTAGCGAAAAGCTGCGTTTCCTTTTCATCGGCAATGCAGTAATACCACGTCGTGTCGCCGCGGCTTTCCTGCCGGACGACGTCGTACATTTTGCCGGCATAACGAAACTCGCGCTCATGCACGCGCTGAAAAGCCGGATCGGATTTTTCCGCGACAAACTTAAGCAGCACGAGTTCATCTTCCGGCACACCGGCTTTGATTTGCTGCTTGATCTCCCGGCGAATCGCGAGCTTTTGAATTTCGAAGACAAACAGATAGCCTGCCGCTTGCAGCAGCATGAAAAGGAGCAAGGCGCTGGCTACGACGCTTCGCATGGCAAGGTCATCTCTGAAATTCTGAGGTACATCCACACGCGCCGATCATGAGGCCGCGGGAGCGCGCACCATAAAACACAGCCGGACTCTCGTCGCCTTTCCGTTTGGGTCAGGAGAGTTTTACGAAAGTCCGGCTGCCGGCCAAATCTTCGTCAAAGCGGAATGCGTAAGCGGCAAGCTTACGCATTTCAATATAAACTTTATTTCCTATTTCAACAACACAAGTTTGCGCTGCGCGGTAAATGCACCGGCATGGATCACATACAGATAGATGCCGCTCGCCATGCGCTCGCCGGCCTCGTTCGTTCCGTTCCACACGATGACGTACCGGCCCGCGTTCATCTCCTCCTCAACCAAGCGTTTCACCACCTGGCCGTTGAGAGTGTAAACCGTCAACGTCACGCTGCCGGCTTCGGGCAACGCAAAGCGAATCGAAGTTTCGGGATTGAACGGATTGGGATAGTTTTGCTCCAACTGATAACTGGTTACTGCTGACTGATCACTGCTCACTTCTTCCACGTCTCCCGCAAATTTCGGCAGCTTGTCCGGCCCCGGCAACGTGCCCGGCGAATCGTGGTGCAGGAACAAGCAATCGTTGCTCACGATGATTTCCTTCGCGCAAATCGTGCCGCGCAGTTGCGAATTTTTCACCAGCGTGACAATCGCGTTCGGCGCGTTGAAGGAGCCGAGCAGATACGCTTCGCGGCCCCAACTCACGCTCGTGCTTTGCAGCGTGTTGAAGGTCGCGAGCTTGCTGTCGCTTTCGCCGTTGGGCAACAACAGGATCGCCGCGTCATGCCCGAGCTGGAATTTGCTCACGATATTGACTGTGATCGGATCGCCGCTGGAAAGGTCGATCTCGATCGTGCCGTATGTGATCGTGCTCGAATAACGCAACTCATTCAGATTGTAAACGCCGCTCGTGAGTTTCAGCGTGCCGCCATTGCTCATGGTCACATTGCCATAAGAACCCGGCGCGAGTGTGAGCGAACCGCCGCTCGGGACGGTTTTGTTTGCGCCGCCCGCAGAATAACTCAGGCTCGGCAACGGTTGATTCGCAACGGAGCCAATCGTCTTCGTGCCGGTGATCGTGCCCGAGTTGCTGATGCTCGCTTGCGATTTCACGTTGCCGTTAATCGTGTTCTGCTTGTTGATGGTGATCTTGCCGATCGCGGTGAGGTTGGAATTGTACGTGCTCGGATAGCCTTTCGTCACGGTGAGCAAGCCATTCGAATGAATATCGCCTGCGGGCGTGGTTTGCTTCGTGCTGTTGAGCGTGACTTTGTTCGCAACAAAGACGAAGGGCTTGACGCTCGGGCCGGGAGGACCATTCACCGTAATATTTTGATTCACGCTTTTCGTGCAACTATTGCCGTCGGTGTAAGAGTAACTCACCGTGTGCGTGCCGGCTCCGGCCGTGCTCGGATTGAACATCGTTCCCGAGACGCCCGGCCCGGAGAAGGTTCCGCCCGAAGGCGAGACCGAGGAGGAAAGATCGACCGGCGCATCCGTTACAAGAAACGGCCCAACCGGATTGAACGTCACCGTCGGCAACGGATTCACCGTCACCACTGCGCTGCCTGAAGCTGCTCCACTGCAATTCGCGTCGCTGAGTGCAGTCACGGTGTACGTTGTGTTTGAACTCGGGCTCACATTGCGTGTGGCCGGGCTGCTCGTCACGCCGTTTTGCGTTGCGCCATCGGACCACGTGAGATTCCACGGGCCAGTGCCAGTAAGTGCTGCGGAGATTTGCGTCGATGCGCCGGCGCAAATCGTCGCACTGCCGCTCACAGTTGCAGTGGGCAACTCTTTCGCGGTGATTTGTACTTCATCGTAAATCGGTGCAACCACGCCATCATCAATCGTGAGGCGCAAGAGGTAAACGCCAACCAGCGTCGGCGTGAAAGTCGGATCCTCCAGAGTGGCATCGCTGAATTGCGCGCTGCTCGTGTTCGGGCCAGATTGCACCGTCCACGCGAACGTGTACGAACCATCGCCGCCGCTCGCAGTGCCGTTGAGATTGGCTGCACCGCCGAGGCAAACCGAAGCATCGTCGCCCGCATTCGCGGCCAGTGTGTTGGCATTGACCGTGACGTTTTTCGTATCGCTGTTGCTGCACGTCGTCACGCCGTCGGTCACAGTCACGCTGACATTCATCGTGCCCACGCCGCCCGCAGTGATGCTCACCGTGCTGTTCGTGTTGCTGCCGTTGATCGAGCCGCCGGCCACGCTCCAACTATAACTCGGGCTGCTCGCGTTCGTGGTCGCGGTGTAAGTGTGCGTCGTGCCGGTGACAACGGGATCGTTACCCGTGACGCTCGCCGTCGGCAACGGATTCACGGTGATGTTTTGGCTCGCACTGTTCGAACAGCTATTGCCGTCCGTGTACGAATACATGATCGTGTGCATGCCCGCGCCCGCAGTGGCGGGATCAAACATATTTCCCGTAATGCCAGGCCCGGAGAACGTGCCGCCCGCAGGTGAAACCGCGCTCGAAAGATCAACCGCGGCTGCATTCGCACAATACGGCCCAACGGCAGTAAACGTCACCGTGGGCAACGGATTCACCGTCACCGTTGCGCTGAAAGAAGAGGTGCCCGTGCAATTCGCATCGGAGATCGAAGTCACCGTGTAGGTCGTGTTTGAAGTCGGGCTGACGCTGCGCGTGGCGGGACTGCTCGTCACACCGTTTTGGATGAAGCCATCGGACCACGTGAGATTCCACGGCAAGGCACCGGTGAGCGCTGCTGAAATCGTCGTCGAACCGCCCGCGCAAATCGTCGCGTCGCCGCTTACGCTCGCTGTCGGCAGAGCATTGACGGTGATATCTACTTCATCATAAACCGGCGAAACCACGCCGTCATCCACTGTGAAGCGCAAAGTATAAACTCCCGTCAGCGTCGGCGTGAAAGTGGGATCTTCGAGCGTCGCGTCATTGAATTGCGCGCTGCTCGTGTTCGGCCCGGATTGCACCGTCCACGCGAACGTGTATGAACCATCGCCGCCGCTCGCAGCGCCGTTGAGATTGGCTGCGCCGCCGAGGCAAACCGAAGCATCGTCGCCCGCATTCGCGGCGAGCGTGTTCGAATTGACCGTGACGTTCTTCGTTGCGCTATTGCTGCACGAAGTTGAGCCGTCGGTCACATTCAAACTCACAGCCATCGTGCCCACGCCGCCCGCAGTGATGCTCACGGTGCTGTTCGTATTGCTGCCAATGATCGAGCCGCCGGTTACGCTCCAACTATAGCTCGGGCTGCTCGCGTTCGTGGTCGCGGTGTAAGTGTGCGTCGTGCCTGTGACAACGGGATCGTTGCCGCTGATGCTCGCGGTGGGCGTGTCATTCACGACAATATTGCGGCTCGCGGTGTTCGTGCAGGTATTGCCATCCGTGTACGAATACACGATCGTGTGCGTGCCCGCGCCCGCAGTGGCGGGATCAAACATATTTCCCGTAATGCCCGGCCCGGAGAACGTGCCGCCCGCAGGTGAAACCGCGCTCGAAAGATCGACCGCGGCTGCGTTCGCACAATACGGCCCAACGGCAGTAAACGTCACCGTCGGCAATGGATTCACCGTCACCGTTGCGCTGAAAGAAGAGGTGCCCGTGCAATTCGCATCGGAGATCGAAGTCACCGTGTAGGTCGTGTTTGAAGTCGGGCTGACGCTGCGCGTGGCGGGACTGCTCGTCACACCGTTTTGGATGAAGCCATCGGACCACGTGAGATTCCACGGCGAGGTGCCGGTGAGCGTCGCAGAAATCATCGTCGAACCGCCGGCGCAAATCGTCGCATCGCCGCTCACGCTCGCGGTCGGCGCAGCGTTCGGGCTGACGGTTACCACCACGTTATCCGTGCTGATGACACCATTGGCATCCATGACACGCACCGTGTATGTCGTCGTTGCCGTGGGCGTGGCCGTGGGATTCGCAACCGTGGCGCTGCTTAACCCCGTGGAAGGATACCAAAGATACGTGTAACCTCCCGCGCCGCCGCTGCCCGTCGGGCTGCCGCCGATTTGCTGCGAAGCGCCCGTGCAAATTTGCCAATCGGGTCCGGCATCCGCCACCGGCGGATTGGAAGGCTCGTACAGATTCGCTTCCCACATGCCGCGACCGTGCGTGGCCGCGCGAATGAGGCGCGAGGCCGCGTGAATCTCAAACTCATCAACCACCACGTTCGGCAAATTGTCCGTCCAATCGCTCCACGTCGCGCCGGAGTTGGTGGAGAGATACACGCCCAAGTCCGTGCCGACGTAAACATTGTTCGGATGTTTGGGATCGACGGCCACAGTGATCGCCGGAATGTTGGGAAGCGTGCCGGTGATGTTCGTCCAAGTCGCGCCGCCGTCAGTCGTCTTATGCACATGCGTGCCGGCAAAAGCGCCGCGCGTGATGTAGGCAATTCGCGGGTTCGTCGGGTCCACGGCCACGTAAGTCAAGCTCGAAGTGACCGGCAGACCCGTGCCGCTGTTAAATGTGCTGCCGCCATTAGAGGTGTAATAAACCACCGAAGGTCCGAGCACATACATCACTTGATTGTCGCTGGGCGCAACTTTGATATCACGGCTCAAATCTTCCGTGGCGTTGAAGAACAACGACCAACTCGAGCCGCTATTGGTCGTCTTGTAAACGTCACCGTTGCCGCCGGAAGTATTGCCGATGGTATAAAGCGTGGTGGGAACGGAGGGATCCATCTCCAACGGCGTCACCCACGGCCCGCCTGGCGCGCCGGTGTTGATCGAAGTCCAATTCGCACCGCCATCAGTGGAGCGCAGACGAGCGCCGTTTTGGTTTTCGCCATAGACAATCATGGAAGTAGGGTCCGAGTAATCATAAATCACTTCCATGCCGTCGCCGCTTCGGGTCTTGGTCCAAAGAGGGGAGCCGGAGTATTGATTGAGACCATTATCCTGCGCGCCGCCCATCAAAATGTTGGCATTGTTGAAAGACGTGCCGAACTTATAGTATTGGTGCGTCACCAAGCCGTTGAGGCTCAAATTCGTCCACGTGGTACCGCCGTCCGTGGTTTTATAAACGCCGCCATCATTGCCCGCATAGACCTTGCCGTTATGGAAGGCGAGCGCGTGATAATCCACGTGAATGTTATTATGCACGCTCGACCAATTCGCGCCGCCGTCCGTGGTTTTATAAGCCTGCACACCGCCGACGTAAACGACATTGGCATCGTTGGGATCAACGGCCATGACGTTATCATACCAGCCTTGGTTGCCCAAGTAATTGGCCGGAGTGGTGGTCGTCAAGGCCCAGTTGCTGCCGCCATCCGTGGATTTATAAACGCCCTGCAAGCCGTCGGTGAGGTTCGTAAAGCTGGCATACAGCACGAGCGAATTGGAAGCGCTGATATCCATGCTGATGCGGTGATGCGTGCCGGCAGCGGGAAGGCCGTTGGTCGTGGTGAGTTGCGTCCAGTTCGCGCCGTTGTCCGTGGATTTGTAAATGCCGCCCGTCGAGGCTGCTCCGCTGATCGTGACAAACACGTTGTTCGAATTGCTCGCATCAATGGCGAGATCAAAGGCCGGTGAGGCGGTGAGTGTTTGGGTCCAATTCGCGCCGCCGTCTGTGGTGCGATAGACGCCCACGCTCGTGGCCGCAATCAACACGCTGGAATTGCTCGGATCCATGATCAACTCGTTTACTTTGCGGCCTGACGAATACGTGAAGCCCGTCAAACCAGTATTCGACCAGCTCGCGCCGCCGTCCGTGGATTTCAGCACGCCCACGCCGCTCACTGCATCGAGGTTGCCATAGCCTTCGCCCGTGCCGATATAAAGCGTATTCGCATCATTGGGATCAACCACCACGCAACTCACGGCAAGCACCGGCAGCTTGTCATCCACCGGCGCCCAAGAAAGCCCGTCATCGGGAGATTTCCACAAACCGCCCGAAGCCGCCGCCGCATAAATCACGTTGGCGTCGTTCGGATCAAAAGCGAAATCGAGCATGCGACCACCGCTGCTGGCGTTGGTGCCCGAGGCGGGAAAATTGGGATTGCTCAAACCGAATGGGCCGAGAGCAGTCCACGTCGCTGCCGTGATGCTCGCGGCTTTGTGCAGTCCTTGTTGCCGCGCGGTTTGTTTGTCAATATAAGCATTCCACACTGCGCCCACGGGATACGTGCCGTCATCGTTCAAGCGCGTTTCGAGAAACCATTCCATGCGCTTGAAGGGCTTGTAGCCGCTGCCGCGCGCTTGGTTCACTTCATCGGGACGGCTTTCATAAAACAAGCGCATCTCGTCGAGAGCGCTTTTCACGTTCACATTTTGCACCGTAATCTTGCTCAACTGCCCCGAGCCTTGGGCCTTGGCCAATGGTTGCGCCAAAGCCGCGGTGATTGGGAGCACCAGCGCGGCACTGAGCAGCGCCAAGAATCTTTTCAACATGGAACCTCCTAGCTTTTTCGTATCTGTTCAAACAACCATAAAAGCCGCGGGCCTTCACACAAGAGCATGCGCCAAGTGAAAGCCCGCAGCCAATGCCTCACGTTTACTTCCTGAATTGTGCATCGAGGTTGACTGAATCCGTTATGGGCGTGGATAGAATTGTGACGCCATTCCACCACTCACTGGGCGGCGCATTTTTTTTGCACGAGAGGCTGCTCGCAACTCCGAAGGAGTGAAATGTTTATAGAGCGGCACACGCCTCGTTTCCCCAAACTCCGTTAGGAGTGGCATGTTTGATCTTTGCGATACAACCCTTCGCAAATATACATGTCACTCCTTCGGAGTTGAAGACCCGCAAAACGCAACCTTTGCTATAAACATTCCACTCCTAACGGAGTGGAATGCGGTTCGCCGTTTGCGTTCGAATGAACAACTTCAAAATTCAGGTGCTTACAAAACTTGCTTTAAAAGTATAGAGAGCACAGCGTAGACACGAGCACCATGCTCCGCGCGCTTGCACGTTTACTTCACAAACGTCATCTTGCGCGTTTGCGTGAACTTCACTTCGCCATTCTCGCCTTGCACGGTGAGACGGTAGAAATAGACGCCGCCCGCAACGGCCAAACCGGCATCATCGCGACCGTTCCAAATCACTTGATGACGGCCCTGGCCAAAACTGCCGTCAACCAATTCTCTCACGACTTGGCCCGAGAGCGAATACAGCGTCACTTTCACACTGCTCGCTTCCGGCAAAGCAAAACGAATCGCGGTTTCGGGATTGAACGGGTTGGGATAGTTCTGCGCCAATTCGAAATTGGTCACCGGCGCATTGTCGCCTTCCACTTCATACACCTCGCCCGGCGTCTTCGGCAAATTGCCCGGACCCGGCAGCGTGCCCGGCGAATCGTGGTGCAGGAACAAACAATCATTGCTCACCACGATTTCTTTCGCGCAAATCGTGCCGCGCAGTTGCGTGTTCTTCACCAGCGTGAGGATCGCGTTCGGCGCGTTGAAGTTGCCGAGCAAGTAAGCCTCGCGGCCCA
>JBBILN010000112.1:0-15979 GCA_037444905.1 bacterium
GGTTGACCACCTTAACATAAGACCCGTTTACTCAATTTGCAACTGAGGCGGAGCATAACTTCGGTGGGGTGTTTGCGGGTAAGCCAATTTCTAAAAAGAAAAGCTTTGGCAGCCCACAAGAGACCACCAAAGCTTCTCGTACAAAAGGAATGATTCAATATAACATTGGATCATTGGGAAGCAAGCGTTTCTTTGGGGCTGCCTCTAACCTTTATCGGAGGCCTTCACAATGCATCTCAAACGACTTTTTGTTGGCTGCAGTGTCATTGCGCTCTTTATGTTTTCTGGCGCGACGTCACCTGCATTTTCGCAACTGCACGCAATATACTCGCCCAACTGTGATCTGTCTCTCGATCCAATTATAAACCTGGATGTCTCCGTGACTCCTCTCTGGGACGCGCCCGGTGTTGGGAATCAGTTTGGCTACTATCTTACGAGAAATGGTAGCAGCAATTATATCTTCAACATTTTGCTTGATAAGCCGGAAACATTCTCTGCGACACTGACGCCGGCGCAATCGCCGACAGACACGTATCATCATTTGGGCGAGTGGAACGCATACCACTTTGAGCACGTGGGTTTCACGTTGACCCGAGAAAAGCAAAACGAAGAACGGCCTAGCCGACGATAAGATCCAGTTGGTCGTGATTCGCCTGTTTGTATGCTTGGGACTTTTTCAGGCCTAGTATGGCAAGCACAATGGGCGCCGGTATATTGTTCGCGCCGACGCCCATAAAACTGATTTACTGACGCAAAGGGAGGCAAAGATGAAATACACCCTGCTTCGCTCGTTTTGGGCTCTTGCCCAATGTTTAAGCTTTGTTCTTTCCGCCCAAACTCAGCCCCTGCGATTGCTCGGGCATTCTCCGCGTTCACATGCAGTAGAAGTAGCGCCACTCTCCACCATTCAGCTTTACTTCAACAAACCCGTGCCGGATACTTCGCAGTGGCGGCAGATTCGTATCACTGGCAATTTGAATGGGCGCTATGATTTTGCCGCCGCCTGGCAAGTTGATGCCCGCGTGCTTGATTTGCTGCCGGCTCAGCCCTATGCATTAAGAGAGCGAATCAACGTAATCTTGCCGCGAAGCTTTTTTGCCTCACAAGGAGATACTTCCGTGGGAGGCTATGAGTTTAGCTTCAACGCTGCCTCGTCAATGAACGCGGTGGTTTTTCAGCGCCAGGCCACGCTCTTGTTAGATTCACTAGCTATTCCGATCATGCTCATGCCCCACGATCTCAATCGCGATCATTGGCTCGACTTTGCAATTGGGAATGACAGCCCCCTAAATCCGCTACAGGCGGTTCCGATCGGAATTTTTCTCGCGACCGGCAACCTGGCTCGCTTTGATGCGTTTTTCAAACCGGCCGGATTATCGCCGTGTTGCTTACTCATGACGCCGCTCAATGAGGATTGCTGGAGTGACTTGGCTGTCCTTGAAGCCATCGGCGACTCTTTGCACATTTTCGACACATCAAGCGGAACGATTGTGCAAAAGCGCTCCTATCCTACTCCCGACCGCTCTATCTGGCTTCAGGCAAGCGATTGCGATCTGGATGGCGATATTGATTTGGCCTCGGGGAGTTTATCTAAAGGCGTGCAAATTTTCATCAATGATAGCGCCGGCAATTTCGGTAACGTTTATCCGATAGGAACAGGACTGGCCTCGCGCGCCGGCAACGCCGCGGATATGGACAATGATGGCGATCCCGACTTGGTTATCGGAGAATTTCAACCACCGAATCGCGATCTTCTTAAGGTTTACTTGAATGATGGGTTCGGAAAATTTTTTGAGAGCGACAGTATAACTATTGGTTATTCTATTTTAATCTACCTTGTTGATTTGAATCGCGACGGATTTCTGGATGTTTTATCTGTTGCCGTCTATGCCTCCTCGATTGAAATTTTTCTAAACGATCAGTTCGGCGGCCTTTTGCCGTTAACGCAAATCCGAGTTCCAGGCAGCTCCTTTGCAATCCCCACTTTCATTGACTTCGGCGATTTCAACCACGACGGCTGGCTGGATTTCGCTTGCGCCATCAGCGGCACGGGGTCGCATCCGGACAGCAACGTCGTGATCTACACCAATCAAGAGGGGAAAAATTTTGTTCAAACCGGCGCGTTGATCGTGGGCAAAGAACCCAAAGGCCTAACGATTGTCGATCTCAATAATGATCAGCTTTTAGATTTGGCCGTCGTTTCCAGTCAAGATCGCAAGCTGCATATCTTTTTGGGGGAAAGAGCGACGAGCGTTGAAGAAGATCACGGCGAGCTTCCCGCCACTTGGGAGTTGGGAAGGGCTTATCCCAATCCCTTTTCACAAACGACCAACGTGGTGCTTTCGAACATCAAGTCACCGGCGCGACTGGAAATTTTTGACGCACAGGGCCGACGGGTTTTGTCACGAAAGCTTATTCCCGGTTTCAACGCAACCGCAGAATATCGCTGGGACGGCCGCGATCAGCGCGGTAATTTCGTCGCAAACGGCCTATATCTCATCAAGGCGCACAACGAACGCAAAACGGTTACGGTCAAAGTCGTTTTCATGCGATAAGAAAAGGTCCTGCGAAGGTGGTTGACCCTCGCAGGACAATGGCAGGATAGAGGGTGGGAGAATTTTTCAAGCTTTGCCGGGGAGCACAAGGCTGGTCTCGCGCTGGCCATGCGGCTTTTCGGTTTCCAACGGCTCGCTTTTCGTCGCGGCTTTGTCTTTCTCCGCTTTGATTTGAGATTGCGACTGTGTGTACTCGTCAAACTTGCGGCGCGAACGGAACTTGCTGAAGCCGTAGTCTTCGTCCGCAGCGTTGTTGTAGGCTTGGTATTCTCTCGCCTTGCTATTGCGATAAAGCACAAACCCCACCGCGACGAGCGCCACAAGCAGCACACAAACGATCAAGCCGATCCACGGGAAACCGCGCTCCGGTTCAACCGGCGTGAGCGGCGCTGGCAACGGTTCCACTACAGGAGCACTTTGCGCCGGCGATTGTGGCGGCGCTTCAAGTACCGGCTCCGGCGAGGTTGCAGTCGGCGTCGTGACCTGCGGGGTTTGCGGCGAAGGCGCACGCGTCGCGATTTGCTGCTGCGCACGCGTCAATTCATTGACGCGCGTCAATGTTTGCGCGCGGGCCAGTTCCGCCACCACATTGGCCGCGGGCACGAGCACTTCTTCACCGACTTCGAGATGATTCGGATTCGGCGCGCGATTGACCAGCGCCAATTCGCGCCAACGTTGCGGATCGCCATAATACTGTTGCGCCAACTTGCTGAGGTACTCGCCCTTTTCGACTTTGTGAATGCGCGGCTCTTCCAGCAACAGCAGCTTGCCGAACAACGTCTCGCCGTGCGACCACACGGCAAAGATCGCGGCGGTCAAAAACAGGCACAAAAACAGCTTCTTCATTATATACCTCCTTTTGAAATTGAAATCGTCACACGTTACACTTTACACGTGTCATGTGTAACGTGTAAAGTGAGCGCGAAAACTTAGAACGTTATCCCTCCGCCCAAAACCAATTCCGTTTCATCCAATACCATGACTTTGACTTGCACGAACGGCGTCAGCGGCCCTCGGCCGAAATCGACTCCGGTGATGAGATTTAAGCCGAGATCGGTTTGGTTGAAATCGCGGAAAGAGAAATGCGAAATTCCCAATCCGCTTCCCACCCAAAAGGCCGTGGTGCTGCGCGAAGGCAGCACGTACCGCAAATCAGCATTGATGCTGAAGAGCGAACCGCGTTCGACCAAAACGTATTCAAAGTTTGGATTGAACTGCCACTGTTTCTGCAGGGCGCTGCTGAGGTGTGCGCCGAGGAAAGGCTCATCGCGGTCCATGTAGACCCCGCCGCGCACACCGAAACGAGTTTGCGCCTCAGCTTCGCCGCACCAGGCGCCAACGAGAAGCGCTGCCAATGCCAAGGCTACAATAGCCATATTCGTGGTCTTCATCGTTCTTCTCTTTCAAGGTTAAAGGAGACTCGCACGCTCGGCAGCGGGTGAGAATTGTTCGTGGAGCAAGAGCGTGCATCGATTTGTTCCAGCGGTGAGAAAGGCAAGGGTGATGCCACTTTCATCGCATGGCGCCGGATGCTATAAAATAGTGGATTAGAAAACAGGCGTTTGATGAAGTGATGAGGGAAAGAGTGCAATCGTGTAGTTATTGCATGAACAGGCGGGGTTCGTGTGGAAAAAGTTTCATATGCAAAGCGCCGATCCCAAGCTTGTAATAGTATCCTGAGAAGCACCGCTTTAATCTATCAAAAGTGAAATCTGTGCAGAGAAAGCAAAGACATTAAATGGCAGAATGATTCGTCGGCAGAATAATGACTTAATCATTCTGCCGAAAAATTATTCTGCCTGTTTGGTTGCTGCATGTGCGCGTTGGGCGAGAGGACGAGGAATCTAACTCGCAATAACACGGCGTGAGAAAAAGATTCCTCGCCCCGCACGCGAGGCGAGGAATAACAACCGAAAGGCTTCGGGATAGGATCTAATCCGCTTTGACCTCGATGCGTTTGCGCCGCGCTCTGGCGATTATCATCTTCTCGTGCGCGCTTTTCACTTCGTGCGCGGCTGGGTGTTTCCGGCGCGCGGCTTCTTGCTCTGCGGGCTTGGGCTTGCGCGGTTTCATGAGCACGAGTTTATGCTCTTTGGCCTGCGGCGGCTCCCAGCGCCAAAGCCCTGCCTGCCATTTGTCTTTGCCCTCTCGCACGAACTCCACAAAAGTTTTGGTGAGGTCATATCTCACGATGTCGCTTTCATACTCAAATACGAGCGTCCACGTGCCGGAGTTGAGGTAGGTCACGTTTTCGGCTTCCCATTTCTGCTGGTCTGGAATATGCGTGTGGCCGCAAACGGCAAAGCGTAGCACACCGTTGCCCGCGGTCATTTTCTCGCGCACTTGTGTGTGATCAAAGTGTGGACGTAGTTCGCTGCGCAGCAGCCTCAATCCCCAACTGAGTAATGTGATCTCTAGCATGGGGCGGAGCAGAAACAGCCAGTCCCATTGCCAGTTCTGTACGTAAATGCCGGCCGCGCGCGTCAAGTCCAACGTGGGCAACAAGACAACAACGAGTGTGTTGAAAAGCAGTGTCGTCGTCCGTGCAATGCCGCGCAAGCGCAACAAGCGCTCAATGATTTTTCCTGCCAGCCAATTCCACGCCCAAACTGCGAAAACCATGAGCACGAGCGCGGGCAGAAGGAACGCCATATTAAATTGCCATACCTTGAGCAGAGCCAAAACGAGCAACACGCCCCACCCTAGAAAATTTGCGCCCGTAATCAGAGTATTGATAAGCGAGAGTGCGCCAAACCCAAGGAAACCCCACGCGCTCGGTTTGAAGAGAAGCATGAGCACGGCCTGAATGCCTTGTCCCAACATGCTCAGCGCTTCGAGGGTATGGTGGCGCAGCAAATAAGCGATCACGCGCGTCACCGGACGCACGTTGTCGAGATACGGCACCACGGTCTCGATTTTGTTGATGAAGTAGCGATTAAAAAACGAGCCGGAGGGCAGCGCCACGGATTGCGTTTCATCCGCAAGCCATCGGTCGTTCGTGCGCGTGTGCCATTCATAACGATGGCCATGCTCAACGCGAATCTCTCCGCACAAATCTACGCCGCGCGGGAAGAATTGCACCCGTTCTGCAAAGGTTCCGGCTCGAACGCCTGCAAGTTTTTCGAGCTTGCAGCGCAGCCACGATTGCACGAGTTGCTGATCCAATTCCGGATCGTGATTGCCGGTAACGAACGCCAAGGCCGAGCCATTTTTCAGCCATTGCGCCAATGCTGCAAATACCGCTCTGTGGCCTTGCAGCGCGATTTCGAGGCGATAGACTGACTTGAAATCCTCGGTGCCCAAACCGAAGCGCTTTTCCCGGCGCAGTGCCGCGCGCGTGCGCAAGAAGAGAGAAAGAATCCAATGCCACCATTGCGGATGCAAAACGTACTTCCGCCAGTGCTTTTCGAATTTGTCGAAGTGTGCGAGCGCCCTTGCTCTCTGCGGCTCCTCCGCGGGAAGGTCTTCGAGCCACAGCCGCCATTCCGCAAGCTCGCCCTCGTCTTTCGGCGTGCGTGTAATGCGGAGAAAGTCGATGAAGTCGCCGTTGATCACCAGCAATTGCTCGCGCGCCGGCGCTTGTTCTGCTTGCGCAAGCTCGCTGTCATTGCCTTCCGCGTAAGCCGCTCCTTGCGGGCCTTGTTTGTGTTGCAAGAACTCGGCGAACTCCGCATCAAACGTGAAATTTTCCAGCCGTTGCCAATATGCCGATTCGGGCAGTTGGCCTTCGCAAATATGCAGATCGCTCACCACGACTACGTGTGCGAGCTCCTGCAATCCAAAATCTTGTGCGGTTCTTGGTTCATAGAACGAACAGTCTGGTTTGCCGTTCGTGGATTGGCGGCCGTTCTGGCTTGTGTTAACGAATAGTCCTAGCATAGAATTCTCTCTTATCACTCCCGCTTTTCATTTTCCCGGCTCATCATCGAGCGCCAGCAGAAACGCAATCAGCGGCGTGATGATCTCTCCGCCGGGCTTGTCTTGAACATAAAACTCGTGGCCGATGCCTGCGATTTGCATTTGCGTCATGGCAATGCGCTCGTCTTTGCCGGGAACGGCGAGCACCGCTTCACGATTGGCGGCAATCACTTTTTCGCGCTCCGCTTGCAGCAATAGGGCTTGCAGGCTCAACGCGGCGTTCGGCCGGAGATACGAATCGGGCTGCGCTTCGCGTGCGCTTAGAATTTGCCCCATGCCGTAAATTTTATCCGCAGCCGCGGCCGCGAGCAACGCCTGCAAATCATCACCCTCCGGCTGACTCTCCGCGCGCAGCGTGACGCCAATGCCGCCGTCGTGCAAGTACGGCGCGGAACCCCATAGATAACGCAGCGTGACGACTTTGTAGCCCGGCTTCTGTTTATTTTTTCCAAACAGCTTGGCGAAGAAACCAAAGAAGCCGCCGGAAACCGCTTTGCCCGTGGCCGGATCATATTTGGGCGCGAGAAAAGTTTGCAGCGGCGCGGTTGCTTCGGCGCGCGCGGTATTCGTGCCGATGTTTTTGAGCGGCACGATGGTGTTGTTGGTGAAGATCGGCCCGGCGTGGCATTGCACGCAGCCCTGGCTCTTGAATATCTCATAGCCCTTTTCGACCAGGCCCGCGGTGCGTGCCTTTGCCAAAAGTGGAGAGAGATTCGGCGGCGGCTCGACCCAATCGAGCATCATGCTGATCGCTTCCGTCACGAATTCATCGCCGTTGAGGCAATATTCTTTTTCCAATTCCTCGACGTGGTATTGCGCGCGCACGGCGTCGGTCGTAATCACGCGCGTGCCGAGCAAGCCCACCATGGCGCCGCGTTTTTTGCCATCACTGCCAAACTCTTTCGGTTTGTGCATGCGCTGGAACTTTTTGTTGTCGGGATGATTGCGCACTTCTTTCGGCAACGCGCCGGGCACGCCCGAGATGAGCGCCATGCCATCGTTGCGCAACATGCCGGGCACGCCATCGGAAAAGCCGAGCATGTCATTGCGCAATTTTTCCCGTTGCGAGGGATCGTGCCGGACTGCCGGTGCGTGCGACACAAAAATATCCGCGTATTGCTCCGCAGTAATCGTCGAGTACATGCCTTGCTCGGCCCAAAACATAATCTTCGCGGTCTTGCCGCCGCGATTGTTGCACAGCGCCACGAGTTGCGTCGGATCAATGCCGTTCGTCCACACATTGTTGTTGCGATCCGCGGCGTTGAGCATCACGCCGTCGTAATTGAACGGCCAGTTCATGTGCGTGAACAGCAGAGGAAATTGCAGCGGATTGTGCAAGCCATCGGGCGTGTCGTCGGCATAGCCGCGCGGAAACATGAGCAGCCCGCGATCGACTTCGCGTTTCACTTCTTCCGAATTCTTTTCATAATTGTCGAGCACCCATTTCGCCCACTCACGCGCATCCTTTAATTCCACTTTCCCGGGCCGCGCGGAATTTTCGAAACCGGCGATGGTGTTGGCTGCGAGCGCGAAGATCCAGCCGAGCGCGAGATCTTGATTGCCGAGCGCCCACGCATGCTGCGGTTGATAGGGACTGCCGGGCGTCGGTTCATCCGGCTTCGCGGAACGCAAGTCCGTTTTGCCGTCCCAATCGACATCGAGCGAGTAGTGACACAACGCGCACGCCAAGCCTGCGCGAAATTTTCCCACGCCGGGCACCGGGCCAACGCCCTCCGGGCCGGCAGAATATTTTGAGGGATCGAGCAAATAAGGCAGGTGTGCTTCTTCCGGACCAACTTCAAACGGCACCAGGCCGAGCGGCCATGCGGATCCGGCTTCCACATCCAAACCGGTGTGCAGCTTTACGGGAATGGGAAAAGTCTTGTCGAGCCGCGCGCCCGGCGGAAACGTGATCACGAGATCGTGCGTATAGCCGCCGCCATTGCCGCTGTAAAGATTGCCGCGCACACCGTCGAGAGCGTCAATGCTTTGCACGAAATATTTGAACACCGGCTCGCTCCTCCAATTGGTGCCCTCGGGAATATCGACCGTACCGTTGAGGAAGCCCACGAGATCGGTCCACACGCGCTCGTTGCCAAACGTCTCGCCGCGAAACCATTCCTCACCCCAATAGACCCATTTCAAATACTCGTCATAGGGAACAGTTTTCTTGTTGAACACCGGCGGCTGCGGTCGCGGCGCTTTGGTGGTGAGCACGTTGAACTCACCCCACTCGCACGGGCCATACTTGGGATTGCAGGCGCTTAGAAAAAGTCCGAACAAAATCGCCGCGAGTAGGCCCACCCTAGGTTTGCGTTGGCGCAGAGCACTTGTTCTTTGCATTGCGATACTCCGTTGAGTGAATCATAGCGTCATGGAAATTTCAACCAACCTGACAAGGATACGCTTTCAAATTTTGATAGTCAACTCCACAGCCGTGGCAGTATTGGGCTGCACGTCGACGACTCGTGCAGCTTTATACTCCTTCGTCCCCTTTTTGCCGATTACCGTTACCTCATGCTGGCCCGGCGGTACTGCTTCAAGCAATCCCTCCGTCGTGCCCACCAGCTCTTTGCGTGGCGTATCATTGAGACGAATGGACACGCGCTCAAAGTCCGCGGCGTTGGTGACGGTAATTTTGATGCTGCCCGACTTGCGTTGCTCTGCTTCGGCCTTTAAAACCTTCTCCAATTGCGCAAGATTGTTTTGGAACTCCAGCACCCACGCATCGGTCTCTTGTTTCACCAAACTTTCGGTTTGTGAAGTAAAGTCGCGAGCCTTTTGCAGCAACGTCACCGTATGTTCCGCTTGCTGTGCCTGCAGAATGAGCCAGTCATATTGAAATTCTTTGAGCGTCTTTTCCAGAGCCATTTGCGTCACAATAAAGCGCATCCAGCAAGTCGAAAGCCCGAAATATCTATCGAAGCCGACGATGGCCGCGGCCACTGCGAAGAACACATAGCCCCATTGCGCCAACGCGTGATTGCCGCTCCAGCTCTTGCCGAAGAGCGTTGCCAGGGCCGGCATAAATCCCGCGGCATCGAGCAGGGGACACAGTGCGCCCAACGCCGCGAAGAAGATCGCGCCCGCTCGAATGATTTGCGAGCCACGCCTTTTTGAGCCCGTGTTCCTCTTGTACCAGCCGATTTGCGCTTCAGTGTTTTGCACCGCCCACAGATAGACGGCCTGCAACGCTTCTGCAGACTGGGCCGCATTCCACGTGGGGAATTTTTGCACGTCGGGCATGCTAAATTTCCTTGGCTTTCGTTTTATCCTCAACGCGAGGAGCAACGTCCCGGCCGCTATCGCGGCGGGCATTGTTGCGGGCACGCTTGTGGCGGGAGTTTTGATTGAGAGAACTATTGCGCGCCCAGTCATTTGTTTTGAGACTCACACTGCTCGCTTCGCGCAACGGTATGATGGCCATGCACACATTCAGTTTCATAATGACTTCCTTTTTAGCTCTCCTAAACTTTGAAAGTTTGGAAAGCTTTGGTTCATGCCTTTCGCGTTCTAAACATGCCAATCGCCATGGTGATGAAAGAAATGCCGATCAACAAACCGCCGATTGGCGTGAGCAAAAACTCGCGGCTCGGCGTAGTGAGGCCGGGCTTGATCGCGCCCATGAGAAAACCGCCGGGCATGAGCAGCGTGCCGATGATGTAAAGCGCCGCGGCCCAGTTCCGCGCTTGCTGCGAGAGATTGACTTTGTCCAAATAAAGACCATAAAGCAGCATGATGATACCCAACAAACCCGCGTGCGCATGGCCGATGGGAATGAAATGTTGGCGCAGCGGATGCTCCGTCCAAAACGGGTGCTGCGTAGCGATGAAATACGACATCGCGCCGCCGCTGAGCAATAAGAACGACAGCAATGTCCAACCGATAATTTGACACCAGCGTTGCATGAGTTGCCTCCGATAAAATGAGTTGATTCGTGACTGCGGGTTCTTCATTTTGAAACGAGCGCTTGACTTTATCTGTGCTATTGTTTAAGCTGCTCCGGTATTTGAGTTCTCACCGTGAACAGTTTAACAATTTTTTTCTAAAGGGCCTCTTATGCTTGACCGCATTACATTTGATAAGAATATCATGGCTGGGCGGGCTTGCATCCGAGGAATGCGAATACCCGTTTCGCTCATTGTAAGCCTAGTGGCAAACGGCATGTCCACAGGAGAAATTCTTTCCGAGTACCCAGACCTTGAGCCTGAGGATCTCCAGCAGGCGCTGAAGTATGCCGCGTGGTTGTCAAAAGAAGAAGCGCGTGATTTTGCGCTGGCCGCGGCATGAGATTCTTAGGCGACATGGGGATCGCCAGCAGTACCGTGCGCTGGCTAAAGTCTCAAGGCCATGAGGCCAAACATCTTCGCGAAGAAGGTTTGCAGCGGCTTCCCGACGACGAAATCTTTGCGAAAGCGAAGAGCGAGAAGTGTATCATTCTGACGTTCGATCTTGGCTTTGGTGATATTGTTGCATCTGCCGGCACAACACTGCCCAGCGTTATTATCTTTCGACTTCAGGATCAAAGACCCATCGTTGTCAATCAGCGTCTTGAGGTTGTGCTGCGCGAGGCTGGTGCCGATTTGATTAGAGGCGCCATCATCTCTGTGGATGAATTCAGATATCGTATTCGACGCTTGCCTATCACGCTATGAACGATTATTCCTCCCTGCATTTAGCGAAACCAGTGTGGTAAATTCCCACGGCTTTTCGCTCATTCTTTGTGCATCAACCCCTGCCAATAACTCACGTGTTCGCCGCGACGAGCTCGCCCGCCTGCGAAGCGAGCGCCATAATCGTCCATTGCGGATTGACGCGAATGCTGCGCGGAAACACGCTGGCATCGCAGAGATAGAGATTCTCGCAACCGCGCACGCGGAAATCGCTTTCCACCACGCGTTCATTGAAATCCGGCGAGGCCATCAAATTGCCGCCTTGTGGATGGGCCGTGTAGAAACTGAAGTACTTTGGATCTTGCAAGGCGCGCTCAAAATGCGCCAAGGTCGGCTCCACGTCTCCCGCGAGCGGCACTTCCAAAACCGGGTGCGTGGGGAGAAACATGCGTTTCGCGCCCGCGGCTTTGGTAATGCGCACGAGCGTGGCGAGCGCACTTTTGATGCGCAGCAGATCATTCTTCGTTTGTTGCCATTCAATCGCGCGGCCGAACAGCACGTCGCGCTTGAGCGAAATCGCACCGCAGGGATCGCTGCCCACCAGCGCGGTGAAATTCACGGCGCGGCGGAAGAAATTCATCATCTCTGCGTGGCGGTCGAAATAAATCGGCACAGCCACGGCATAAGCACCGGGCGGATTGAACGTGGTTTCAAAAATTGCGTCGTGGCTTTCCGCGGCAGCATACATGGTCATCTGCGCGCCATCGAAAGCGTCGACGTTTTCCGAAAATTCGACCAACGGCGGCAGCGCAAAATTGCAGGAGAGGTTGCGGCCCACATGCTCGCCGCCCAAATTGCTGCGCATCAAAATACGGCTGGAAGCCACTGCGCCCGCGGCAATGATCGCGGCCTTGCGCACGCGAATGCGCTGAAAATCACCGTTGGCGTTGCGCACAATCACGCTCGTAATCTTTTTGAGGTTTGCGCCTGCGGCCTCACATTTCACCAAGCCGGCATTGGGTGCCACGAGGGCGCCATGGGCCTGCGCCCATGGAATGTACGTTTCCAGCACGGAAAGCTTGCGCATGCGACGGCAGCCGATATTGCACAAGCCGCAACCGAGGCAATTGCTGAAATTGGTTTTCATCCGTGCCGCGGAGGAAACCTTTTCCAAATCGCGATAGCCCGCGTTGTATGCCGCGACTCCGGCTGAAAAGAGCCGCTCGACGTTGTGATTGACGGCCTCATCGGTTAAAGTATCGATATTGATTTCCTGCGCGACGCGGCCATAGTGACTTTGCAAAGCGTTCATGTCAATGCCGAACACGTCCCATTCATTGCGGGAAATTTGCGGCATCTGCAAACACAACGCATTGTTGATGACCGTGGTCCCGCCCACACACTCGCCTTGCATAATGCGGAAGTCAAAGCTGCGCGTGGTTTGCAATCCCCCTTCGGTGTAAAGCATGCGCGTCATGCGCATTTCATCATCGGAAAAATCCTGGCGTGGACTGTAAAATCCGCCGCGTTCCAACACGAGAATGGAGTAGTCTTTGCCTTTTTCGGCCGCGAGCCGATAAGCCATCAAACCGCCGGCGGCGCCGGAGCCGATGATGCAATAGTCGACCTCATCCGGTAGCGCGGCCGGAGCGCTCGCCACGCCGAGGCGTTTCTTCAGCAAAGGTTGCGTTACGGGCGGCACGAACTTGGGCGGATTTGCCGTGCTATCGTTCGGGTCTTTGGGAAGAGGCGCTTCCTGTGCATTGTCCGGCGGGCGTTGCGTTGCGATCTCGCCCTGCAAGCGTTCGCGCGCATCCGGCAGCACGTAGCCGATTTGTGCGTGGCCGCGTGCGCTGGTGAAATAGGCAAAGGAGACGAGCGCGTGCAGAATGTCCGCAATTTGATAACGCAATTCCGCCAATGCGGGAACGGGCGCTTGCTCGCGCTCATAATTCGGGCGCAGCATGTGCCGGCGCAGTAGCCATCTTTGCTCTGCGCGCGACATGGTTGAAAAGGCCGGGCGAAAGAACAGCATGGTGGGGAAGACATGCTCCATTAGCCAAAACGGAAAGCCGAGCAGACCGCGCCGGCGGCCGCGCATATCGACGATGTGCTCATCGATGCGTCGCAACACCTCGCGCGCGGAAGTCTCCGGCTCCTGCGCGCTCGCGCGAAACGCGCGGTGCAACGCCATGGCGCATTCCGCGGAAGCCGGCCGCAGCGAGGTGATTTGAAAATCGACTTGGTATTGCATGCGCCGCAGCGCCAACAACAGCATCAATCCGCCGCCATCCACGATGATGTGCTGCACCATAAACCACGGCAGCTCGACCGTGGTGCCGAGCCGGCTCATGAGCACGGTGGTCCCTTTCAAACCGTAAATAAACGTAGCGAGCACGGAAACCGAAAAGGCGACGATCAACGTCGGCACAAAAAATCTGCGCAAACCCGGCTTCGCATAGAGAAAATACCCGAGCGTTGCGAGTGTGCCGTACTTCGTCAAGCTGTTGCTCACGAGCGGATCGGGCCCGCCGAAGACCGCGCCCAATCCCGCTTCCGGCGAGCCGAAGGCGCGGAAGTAAACAATCGCCGCGGAAAACGCCGTGAACAATACGGCGAAGACGAGAAAGAATGTTCGCATCAAAGTCGAAGCCGGCGAGCGCAACTCCACGTCCTCGATCCTCTCAAAATTTTCTTTGGGTGGCCGAGCTTCATATGCGAAATACAACAGCACGAGAATGAGCACGCCGTCGCCCGCCACGCTGGCGAGCAGAAACGGATGGTCGCCCGGAAACAGCGGATTGGGTGGATAAGCGAAATAGAGCCACAACGACGCGCCGACGGAGATCGCATGCCCAATCGCCAATAAGACTGAAGCTTCGCGCCGCACGCCGGCATTGAACGCGCCGACCGTCGCGAGCGAAAGCATCAGCACGATTTTCATGAAGGTGTTCAAGGTCTCGGGCGGATTGATGAAGAACATATTCACCGCGGGCAAGCCTTTCGCGCTAATGAGCAGCGCGAGAATTTGATAAGAGAAATAAACCCCGTAAGCCAAAAAGATGAAGCGCAAAAAGTAGAAGCCAAAATCGCGTTTGGGTTTTAATTCTGACAAAGGCCCAACGGAGCTTGCAAAGAGCGGCGCGATTTCTTCCAAAGGCGCCCCGGCTTTTTTGCGCAGCCCGAGCGTCAAGAGTTTTTGCGTCCACACCGATGCGGGCACGACCACGGTTTCAATAATGCCGGCGACGAGCGCGATGAGAAAAGGATGGCGCAAGCCAAAGAGCTGGCCGTCGCGAAACTCCCAAATGCGCGGCGCCCACAATTTACCCGTGTCCACAAAAGCGCCGTTCGCGAATTCCCAGATGATGAAATGATAATGATTGAACAGCGCCGCAAACGCGAAGAGCACACCCACGATCGCCATGGGAACCCAAAGCGCGGCTTTGCGCAACAGCACCAACAGCGGCCCGAGCGCCAATGCCCAAATCGCAGTGGCGCCATAAATGGTATTGGGATTGGCGTTCGTGAAAGCGTGAAAGACTTCGATGCCAATGTACTCCAACAAATACCCCAGCACGCCGGAAACGACGATGGAAAGCAGCATCCGCATTTTCGGAGAGAGCGCATCGCGACCATCCGGTTCCCATCGTTTGCCAAATAAACTCATGCTTGTTTTTCTCCTTGATTGAGAAGAGGTGTTGTGGTTGTTGCGGGTGAAGATTGCAACGCGACATTCTTCGGCAAGAATGGCGAGCACTCAACAGACGGCCGAGTTCACACGCTTTCGAATACTCTGGCTTGTGCTTGTTCTGCGACTGGATATGTGAGCGAGCCTTGGTAGCCGAATAATTTGCCGATGAATGCCAAAACCGAGATGAGGGCTTTTTGCAGAAAGATCGGGAAATCGGCCGCGTAGCCGGCGATGGGGTAACGTTGCAGCATCACGAAAAAATGTAGAAGCGGCGGCTGGCCCTTTTTGTTGACTTTGCCCGTGCGCGAGGCCGCGAAATAGGATTCGATGAAATCTTCCGTATCATAAGCCGGGCGAAACTCAGTGATGAAGTGCAAATCCGCCCCGCTGACATTCCAAAACTTGTGCGGCACATTCTTCTCGAAGGTGATGCTTTCATGCGGATTCAAAACGTATTCTTTGCCGGCAATGTTGACGCCCATTTGACCGGCGAGGACTTCGTGCCGCTCTTGTTGCGCCGGGTGAATGTGATCGATGCGATTGAAGCCGTTGGCAAGCCCCAAAGCTTCCATGCGCAAAAGCGCGCCATTGGTGGAAGCGCTCGTTTCAAGAAAGATTACTTTCTCTTTGGAAACCGGATTTTCGAAAATGGCGCCCTGCTTCGGCATGGCGGCCTCCTTATTTTTTAGAGTATATTGGTGGAAATTTTACCAAAGCCTTTATTGCAAGCCCGTCAACTCAAATAGATGCGGGAAGCGTTGCAAAACTCTCAGCTATTTTTTTTGTGCGGCGAAGGAAAAATCAGCGAGCGGATTGGAATGCAGGATTGGGATGCGAAAAGCGGTGTGAATGCTTTCTCTCTATTCGGAGTCGGATAAAAGCCGGCGCAGTGAGATTGTCGCGCACGACTTTGTGCTCGAAGGTATTTGCCATTGCGGCCTCGTAAAAATTATCGTATTCTGCCTTACGATTCTCTGGTAATAATAGCGTAACTCGGATTTTCAGACAAGCTGAAAACCAAAGCCCTGCGGGCAGCACATGGATCAAAAACGCACTCTGAAAAGCCTTTTTCGCGTGTGTTTTTGATCCGTGTGTAGCGCCATGAAACTTTCAGAATTTTATTCTGGCTTTGGTTCTTTAATTCGGGGCCGCTGAAAAACGACTTGTTCTTTGAAGAAAATTTTTATCCAGTGGCTTTA
>JBBILN010000113.1:0-15613 GCA_037444905.1 bacterium
GGATAGATTAAGACCAACGGATAAAACCGTTGGTGGCGCGCAGTTTTTTATCTGAGTGAGCGCCTCCTCGAACTGTCATTCTGGAAGAAACTTCCCTCGTACTCGGCACTAATCTCAAAACAAGATATATTCCAGCACAAGGGAAGATTTTTCAGAATGACACGATCGCGGGAACGTTGGGGCAAAGCCACTACAATCTACGCGTTGAAATTTTTAACGGCGGGTTTTATTCACTCCAAACATGAAAGAATATCATCCACCACTGCGTTCACGCCGGCCCAGCGGTCGATGCCAAGCTCGAAGCAGCGCGCGTTGTTCATGAAACGGCGCAACACGTCGATGCGATGCGCGGCTTGGCCGGGTTTGGGCCAGTGCATTTCGAGGGCGGAGGCATACCAGGCGTAATCATCCAACTCGCGCGTGAGGCGATTCATCGCGATCATCTTCTCCAAAGCGAGATCGGCTGCGATCGGGCGCACGTAACGCTGCGGCGAAAATTGTGGTAAGAAAAATACCGCGGGCTTTACTTGTTGTGCGCTCTCGCTGGACTTGAGGTGAAAGAGCCATTTATCTTTTAAGCCTTCGGGGAAGAGCATGCGGCTCAGGCCGGGCGGATTTTCACCGAGCATTTTGAGGCTGCCTTCATCGAGGCGAATCGGTTCATAGCACGGATAAACGAAATCACCGTCGGTGAAGACGATGTTCTCGGAGATCAATGCGATGTTCGGCTTTTGCACGAGCGCGACGCACGTGGTGGTTTTGCCCACGCCGCCGAGTCCGCCGATGAGCACGCCGCCCTTTGGAGTCGCGAGCGCGGAAGCGTGCATGTACGTCCAATCGCGAAACGTTTCCAAATACCACATGAGCGGATAATAAACCGCGTAGCTCATGAGGCTGAAATATTTTTTAAACTCATACTCGGGAAGATTCTCGACTTTTTCTTTTTTGGGATGAAAGCGATACGAAACGTCGAAGACCCATTGCTCGCCCTCACGGCGAAAAGAAAGCTGCAAACCTTTCACGCGCAACGTGTCGAGCCAAATCAATTCGTGATTGTTCCCCAGCATGCGCTTGCCGATGACGTTGAGCGCGCCGTCCGCGGGAAAAGGATTGTGTTCCGGATCCCATTCGCCTTGCGACCACATGCAACGCACGACAAGATTTGGCGAAGCGAACGGCGCGACGGCCAGCGTGTTGAGATGCTCCGCGGCATAGGCGACGAGCGGGAATTGATTGGATTCCAAATTCAAGGTAACGCCGTGCATGCGCACGCCCAGCTTTTCCATATGGCTTCCTTTGGTGACGATGCAATCCTGTTGAAACTGTCATTCCGAAGGCATTGCCATGCCGTGGCGGCGGCACTCGAGCATGATGAAAATGTAGTCCTGCCCCCTTGTGGGGCACTGTTACGTGTGCAGAATCAGCGGCCCACAAGGGGCCGGGACTACGCATTTTCGTGGTAATCTTTTTCTCGACAATGTTAAGTTGATTTTTTTAACCGCAAAGGCCGCCAAGCTGACGCTAAGATCGCAGAGAGCTTAACACTTTCTTTTGAATCTTTGCGTGCTTTGCGCCTGCTTCGCGAACTTCGCGTTTAAGCTAACATTGTCAAGTTTTTACTCGCTGGAAAGATTGCCGAGTGCTTAAAAGGATTCCTTCTGAATGACAAAATTAATTAGCTCATCCTCTTTCAAACAAATAACCCGCGCCGCGCACGGTTTTGATGTAGCGCGGATTTTCGGGGTCCGGCTCGATGTGTTTGCGCAAGCGCAGAATGTGGTTGTCCACGGTGCGCGTGTTGAAATAAACCTCGTAGCCCCAAATTTCTTGCAGCAGCCTTTCGCGCGAAAGCAGCTCCCCGGGGTGTTGCACGAAGTATTCAAGCAAACGGTATTCGCGATTGGTGAGGTCTTGCAATTGTCCCGCTTTAAAAACTTCGTGGCGCTTGAAATCAACAACCACGTTGCCCAGCGTGTAATGCTCGGATTTGTTGCTCGTCCCGCTGAGGCTGGGATTACCTTCGCGGCGCAAATGGGCGCGCACCCTCGCCAGCAGCTCGCGCAAGCTGAACGGCTTGGTGACGTAGTCGTCCGCGCCCAATTCCAGGCCGAGCACTTTGTCATTCTCTTCGGTTTTGGAAGTGAGCATGATGACCGGCGTCTTGAAGCCTTCGTCGCGCAGGCGTTTGCAAATTTCCAGTCCGCTCATGCCGGGCAGCATTAAGTCGAGAATGAGCAAATCCGGCTGGTGCTCGCGCGCGAACTGCAATCCATCCGGCCCGGTGCGCATGAGGTGCGTTTCAAAGCCTTCGTCCTGCAACGCGCCTTCCAAACCGAGGCCGATCGAGGCATCGTCTTCGACGATTAAAATTTTTTTCATAGGCTCTGCTCAGTGCAGAATATTCGGAACAAATATGTTTATTGACCGCGTGCCGGTCTTCAAACCGGCGTGTTCGCTCTTGTCATTCTGAAAGAGCCTTCCCTCGCACTCGGCACCAATCATAGAACTGGCTTTGTCTCGAGCACTAGAAAAGATTCCTACGGAATGACAGATTGAGAGCGGCTTTGCGAGGCTTCTTTCTCGCGCAACAACACATCTTGCGGTATCGGCAAATAAAAAGTGAACGTCGAACCCTGGCCGAGTTCGCTTTGCACGGTGATTTCGCCGCCGTGCGCTTCCACAATGTGCTTGGTCAACGTCAAACCCAATCCCATGCCGCCTTGTTGTTCGGTGCTCAAGCGTTGATCCACGCGATAAAACTCGTGAAAGATTTTTTCCAACGCGTGGCGCGGAATGCCCAGCCCACGATCCGTCACGGCGACGGCGACACGTGCGCCTTCGCGATAGGCGCGCACATGAATTGCTTTTTGCGCGGCGCTGTACTTCACCGCGTTGCCAAGCAGGTTGAGCATCACCTGCACAAACGCATCAGCGTCGAGACGGAGCTCGGGCAAATCCTCGTCGATTTCATGGGTCAAGGTGAAACCTTGCGCTTCGGCGTGCGCGCGAAAAGAATCCAGCGCCATGTGCAGCAGCAGGCCCACGTCTTCAAATTCGAAATGATACTGCGCCACACCGCGCTCGACTTTGGCGAAGTTGAGCACGTTTTCAATCAAGCGGCCCAAACGATCACATTCCCGCCGAATGATGCCGAAGTATTGCTCCGCGCGCGAAGAGGCGCTGGCGTTCAAGTTTTCGTTGGCGCGCGCGAGTACTTGCATTTCCAACAATTCCGCCATCATTTTGATTGAGGCCAGCGGCGTGCGCAACTCGTGCGACACGTTGGAAACGAACGTGGATTTCATTTGCGAAAGCTGCGCTGCACGCCGCGCGCGGCGGATGAAGATGTAAGCGCCCGACAAGATGCTTAGCAACAGCATCGCAATGCCCCACAGGCCGAGCGCGCTGTGAAAATCCCATTTGCGCAACCGCGGCTGGTCATTGTGCACATAGACCGCCACTTGCCAAAAGTCAAAAGGGGCTTTCAAGTTTTGCACGTTCATTGGCGCGTGTGTAACGCGTTCGGTGCCAATGACGTAATCGCCCTTTTCATTCAGAATCGCCAGCGTAATGTTCTCGCTGACTTTGAGGTCTTTCAAGATTGCCGGAAACAAGCGCTGCCGCAAGCGCGGCAAATCGATTTGCAACCCGAGCAAGCCGGTTACGAATTTGCTTTGCGGATCGGGCAGCGGGCAATACGCCAGCAAGTACGGCTCATTCTCCGCTTCGTCGGAGAGATAGCGAAACTTGGGGCCGTACTGTTTGCGCTCGATCACAAGCTTGTTCAGTTTGCGGTCCAGCACTTGAAGATAGTAGCGCTGGCTGATGCGCTTCTTATTCTTATCTGCAAGCAGGCGAAATTGCGTTTCATAATATTCGCGCTTCGGCAAATTGCTGGAAGCGAGCAGCCGCTGCGCGAGGCTTTGTGTTTGCTCCAAAAAATAGGAATACTGCAGCGCATTGACGGCGTCGCTGCGCTCCAGCAAATCCGTATTCAAGCGCAGCAAGGCTTCCACGGCTTCTTGATCCCGGCCCATGTTATCCAATGCCGAGGCGATTTGATATTGCGCCAGAAACCGCAATTGCAAACCGTTCAAATCGTATGCTTCGGGATAGGCCGTGAGCTGATGTTGAAAAGCCGCCAGCGCCGCGCGCCACTCCCCTTTCTTCATCAACGCGCGCCCAATGTAGCTCTCCGCCATTGCGCGCAAGCTGGGACTGGTGGCGGCGTGCAAAGCTTCGCGATAGACTGCGAGGGCGCGTTCGCAATCATTTTCTGCATATTCGTGTTCCTCGCCGCGCGCTACCAGTTGTGCGAAAACTTCGTGCTCGTGCACGTAGGAGTCTTTTTCCCGCGCACTGGCAAAGCTCTCTTCTTTGGGCAGGCGCAAATCCGGAGGATAGATCACCTTGCCCGGGGCGACGAGGACGTAGCATGAGCCAATCAACGGCTCTTCTTGGAGAAGGCTATCCAGTTCCGCGAGCGTGAAGGACGGATCATACCGCTTGAACAGCTCGCGCACCGCGGACACCCATTTCTTCTCGGCTTCCGCCAACTCGTCATTGATCTCACGCGCCGCGAGCAAATTGATTTGCTGATAACTCTCTTGCAGTCGCTGCTGCGCGAGCAGCTTTTCGTTTTCCAGCGCGCGCCAACCAAGATAACCGAGCAAGCCGCTGGGAATAAAAATGAGCGCCAAGAAAACGAGCGCGACACGCAGCTCGCTGCGCTGCGAGGGCGTGAGGCGCAACGGAAAGAATTGGCGAAGCGGTCGCATGAAAGAGGTCATTCCAATATTCAGCCCGCAAGCGGCGAATTAGTATTTCTCGCGATTGGCGGCAGCAGCGCACCCATCGTTGCAAGCGTCGTCTCTGCCGGAAGATTTCGGCACGAAGCCGCCGTGGCTTCGGCGAGCGCGAGTAGGTGTGCGAGCTTCTCTTCGCGATCGGGATGATGATGGCTGAGATATTTGCTCGCCTGTTTGTTGAGCAACAGGCTGAGTAAAAACCACAGCAAGGTTGCGGACGCGATGGGCTGCACCGCCTTCGCGGCATACCCGCGCAAAAACGCAACGGTGATTTCTTCGCGCTGCGCTTGGGTCAAACGGCCTTGGGCTTCGAAATAGTAAAGCGCAGAGAGAAAATTCGCTAGGTCATAGGCCGGGTGGCCCATGCGCATGCTGTCCAAATCGAGCAGTGCCAGCTCGCCTTCGTGAATAAAAATGTGATTCAAGCGAAACGTGCCGTGCAGCAACACCTCGGAGGTTTCGTCCCGCCAGGCCTGCGTTTTCAGCTCGCGCAAGAGGCCGAGCAGTCGCGTACGGAACGCCGGCAGCGCCTCTGCAATGTCGCGCAGCGCGCGGCGCGTCTCTTTCATCTCGCTGGCGCGCGAAACGCGCTTGCGCACTCGTTTCGGTGCACCGTGAAAAGTGGCGAGCATTTCGCCCACCGCGTGAAACGTTTGCGCGAGATCGACCTCGGATAACACCTGCTCCAAATTTTTGCCGCGAAGGTCTTCGAGAAAAACCAGCGCGCGTTCGCGATCCCACGCCAATGGCCGTGGAAAGCGCACCGGCATCGCAATTTTATGCAGCGCGCGCAAACGGGCCGGCGTCACTCTTTTGATATTCGCCCAAGCGGCCTGCAACCCAACCAAACTGAAGAACAGTTTTTGAGCTTTCTTTCCGTCGCTCAATTGCTTGGCAATGGCCGAAACTTCTTTGGCTGTGCCGTCCTTACGCTGCATGAGCACACGGCAGCGCATCGTGAAACGCTTGCCCGGCACATAACGCAGCACTTCATAGCGCGCGGCTTTGATCTTCCACTTTTTTATGCGTGCACTTTTAGGAAAAGCCCGCCGGGCTTGCCGCCATTTTTCTTTCAACCAGCACTGCAACTCCGGCTCGGAAAACAATTGCAGCTTGCGATCGTTAGGAAATGCCAGCAGAACCAAATTGGCTTCCGGAACAACAGCCGCCGCGCGGCCGGCCACTGGTTGTATTCGCGCCTTTTTCAGAGCAGTTTTATACTCCTCTGCCAATCGTTCCGCGGGCACGAGAAAACCAACATACAAATGCTCGCGTTCGCCGCCCGTTTGCGCGCCGAAGCGAAACTGATAGAGTATGGTGGTGCGCTTTTCATCCCACCACACTTGCAGAATTTGAAGCGCGAGAATTTCTTGCGGCGCTTCGTGTTCGCGCCAAAGATAGGCCGGCAAGTATTGCCTCAACCACGCAGGATTGAGAGCAGGCAAGGAACTCTTCTCGGTTTTTTGATCTCCAAACATACCACGCTCAATTTCGGAACGCTTGGCTTTAATGAAGCCACAAGGTGATGGATGGGAGAACAGTGCTTCCGAGAAAACTCGCTACACAGTTGCACAACGCCATCACTCCACGGCTTGAACGACTTGCTACTTTTTCATCAATCCTTGCGCGAACTCGACCACGAGCCGCGCATTATTCTCCCACGTGTGCTCACGTTGCACCCATGCCTTGGCCTTCTCGCCCATCGTGCGTGTAAACTCGGCGTCGTTGGCGAGTGTCATGAGTGCGTCCGTAAGCTGGCCGATGTTCCCCGGCTCATACAAAAGGCCGGTTTCGCCGTCGCGCACCAAATCTTTCACCTGGCCGAGGGCGCCCGCAATGACCGGTTTGCCCATGACCATGTACTCGAAAATTTTAATGGGTGAATAGTAGAAATTTTCGTGCGGCGCATATGGCGCGACGGTCACATTCATCGCCGCGACGTATTCCGGCACTTGCTCATAGGGCACGTTGCCCGTGAACGTCACAAACGGCGCGAGCTCATACTTGCGTGCGTAATGCTCCAACGCCTCACGCGTCGGGCCGTCGCCGACGATGAGTAGATGCGTATGCGGCGTCTGACGGCGCAATTCGTTGAAAGCTTCCAGCAAAGTATCGGTGCCGTGCCAAGGCTTTAGACTGCCCACAAAACCCACCACGAATTTGTCTGCGAGCTGGTGTTGCGTCCGCACGGCACGGCCTTCCGTTGGCGCCACGAAACGTTGCGGGTCAACGGCATTCGGAACCACACGCACGCGCTCCGCGGGCACGCCGCAGGCAATCACATAATCCTGCAAGGGCTGCGAAACGGCAAGGACTTGATCGCTGCCGCAAAAGATGTGGCGCTCCATTTCGCGCGCCAATTCTTTCATCTCCAGCCCGCGTATTTTTTCTTGCTCATAAGCAAGCGGGGCATTGACTTCCAAAAGATGCGGCACACCCAACTCGCGCGCCAAACGAATGCCGGCGTAGCTAAATAGAGAGTAGCGCTCGTAAATAAAATCGATGCGGCAACTCTGCGCCAATGTTAACCCGGCGGTGAAGAGCGCGTGATTATAGAGCTGATTGCGCAGCTCGTGACGAATGCGCGTCTTCACTCCCCAAAACTTGTCAAGTGCTTCCAGTTCTTTGAAAATGAAAAGGTGCTCCGCGCTCGGACTGACGGGCAAGAAATTGATGTTGCCGCGCTGTTGCACCGGCGTCGCAAACGGCGCGGAAGCGCTGGCGTTTTCTTCGAAAGTCTTTCCTTCGTCCTCCGTCGCGGGAGAAATCACGCAAACGGTATGGCCGTTGTGCCGCAGCGCCGTCACCATTTCGCGCACGTGTATCGAAGCGCCTTTGAAGCCGAAGATCGGGACGCCAAAATCGGCGGTGATGTAAGCGAGGTTCATGGCGGACTACTCGTTGTTAGTTGGGCGATGTTGGTTATGGGCGAGCCTTCGCCATCATTGCACATTTTCAAAAACTCAAAATCCTCGTCTCGCTAAAACACGAGACGAGGATTGACGCTGCTACAATCCCAAATCTTGCACAGAGCTGAAGTGCGCTTCGCACCGCGCGACCACTAGGCGCGTGCGAGATAGCCGAGCTCTTCCATCTTGTTGATGATCTTCTGTGCGCTTTCCGTCGGTGTTTCTTTCTCGGTTTCGCAGATTACCTCGGGATTTTCCGGAGGCTCGTAAGGATCGCTCACACCGGTGAATTCTTTGATCTCGCCGGCAATGGCTTTTTTGTAAAGGCCTTTGACGTCACGTTGAATACACGTCTCGAGCGAGACTTGCACGTACACTTCGATGAAATCTTTTATCAATGCGCGATTTTCATCACGCACGGATTTGTAGGGCGAAATCGCCGCGGCAATCGCCACCACGCCGTTGCGGCTGAGCAAATTGCACACGAACCCGATGCGCCGGATATTGATGTCGCGATCTTCACGCGAGAAGCCCAAACCCTTGCTCAAATTCGTGCGCACGACGTCGCCGTCGAGCACTTCGACTTTGCAGCCGCGCGCATGCAGCATGGGAACTAAATGCTCGGTGATGGTGGATTTGCCCGCACCCGATAGGCCGGTAAACCAAATGGTGCAACCGCGAGAGGAGGAGTTCATTCGTAGAGTTCCTATAATTTGAGTTGAAATTGCAATGATAATAGCTCACCACATCATTGGGGCCAGCCCTCGTCTTAAGTCGTCAATGGGTTGCTGGCAACAGCCTCCTGTGAAGATGCCGCGCAACAACCCAATGACGACAATGGCCGGCGACCATCAATTGCTCTCTCGAAGCCCTTTGATCAACACTTCCGCGATTTCTGCACGCGTAAATTCTGCGGGCAGGGCTTCGCCGCGCGCGAGCATGCCGCGCACTTGCGTGCCGGAAAGAATCACGTGATGCGAGCTGTCATGCGGACAGGTTTTGCTGGTGACGATTGCGCCGCACTTGCTGCAATAGAACGAGTTCTCGAATTTCAAAGGCGTGATGCCCAACTCTTCGATCGCAAAGCTCGAAATCAATTTTTGCGCATCGTAGGTGCCGTAGTAATTGCCGACACCGGCGTGATCGCGACCCACGATGAAATGCGTGCAGCCGTAATTCTTGCGGCACATCGCGTGGAATATCGCTTCGCGCGGTCCGGCATAACGCATCGCCGCCGGAAACACGCTGAGCAGCACGCGTTGCTGGGGATAATAGTCTTTGATGAGCACTTCATAGCTCGCCAAGCGCACGTCCGCGGGAATGTCGTCTTTCTTCGTCTCGCCAACGAGCGGATGCAACAAAAGTCCGTCGACGATTTCCAACGCGCACTTCTGAATGTACTCATGCGCGCGATGCACGGGATTGCGCGTTTGAAAGCCGACCACGGAGCTCCAGCCGCGTTCTTGAAAAATACGACGCGTCTCCGCCGGCTCGCGGCGATACTCGGGAAAAGTAACGTTGGAGGGGTGATTCATCACCCACACCTCGCCGGCGAGATAAACTTCGCCTTGATTCAACACGCGCGCCACGCCGGGGTGTGCGGCCTCGGTGGTGCGATACACTTCCAGCGCTTCCCGGTTTTTATCATACGTGTACTTTTCCGTGATCTTCATGAGACCGAGAATTGCGCCGGGTTTGCCTTCAATCGTTTCGACCAATGCGACTTCTTCGCTTTCGTGCAATTCATGCGCGACGGCTTGAGAAACCGGCAGCGTGATCGGCAACGACCAGATCAAGCCATTCGCGAGGCGCATATTCTGCACGACGCTTTCATAATCAGCCTTGCCCATAAAACCCGTGAGCGGGCTCATGGCACCGTTGGCGATCATCTCCAAATCGGAGGCGCCGACTTCGGTGAGCTGAATTTTCTTCAAATTACTCGCTCGGCGTATTGCGGCTTCCCGCTCTTCGCCTTGCAGAAAGCGGTTGATTAGCTTACCGCCGTGAGGGATGCTAAGAGACATGATTGCTACTCTCCACTAATTGGGTTTGGTTTAGCTTTACTAAACTTTTCAAGTTTAGTAAAGCTGTTGAGGTGATATGTTGATGCGATGGGTATAGATTCTGCTTTTCAGAAAATCTACCACAGCTTCAGTGAGTGGCAGTTCCAGAAAGCGATAGACTTGTTGCATCACTTCGCGAGGATGCAAACAGAATTCTTCGTAGTGGAATTCATAATAGTAGCGCTGGCGCGGCCCATATTCGCGCACACGCGCCACATGCTGGCGTTGCAGCGCTTTCCAAAACTCGCGATCAGGTTGTATTCCCAAGGCCTGCTTGTCGCTCGCCGAGAGTGAAGTTGCGACATCTTCTTCGTTGCGAATGATGTGCAGCAGCCGCGCGTTGGGATAAAGCTCCACGAACAGCGGCAACGTCACGCAGGTGCGCGGGTCTTTAAAGCCCCAACGCGAAGTTCCGTCGTAGCCCGCCGCGAGATATTTCAAGAAGCCGTGCTTTGCAATGCGTCTGCGCACGAAGTCACGTTTGGCCAAAACGTCCGCGGCCGGCATGATGGGAGAACGCGCCCAATTCGCGCCGCCGCCCATGATCACGCGATCGTTGAGATCCACGAAGAATTTGGACTCGTGATGGTGCATGTTGGCTTGCATGAACACGCCAAAGCGATGCAAAATCTCCGCAAGAATCGAAGTGCCGGAGTGATGCATGCCGAGCACGATCACGGGATCGTCGCGGAGTTGCGGAGGCAAAGTTTGCTGCGCCGGCTTAGACACGCTTCAACCCCGTCTCCGAAAATTCCAACCCGAAATCTTTCAACAGCAGCTTCATTTGCGGGTCGTGCATGATTTCACGCTGCACTTCGGGAGCGAGTTTTTCCTGCCAGCGCAGATCGTGAAAATGCGTGCGTTTGTGTTCGG
The DNA here is from genome assembly GCA_037444905.1 of bacterium. Lineage (GTDB taxonomy): Bacteria > Zhuqueibacterota > Zhuqueibacteria > Zhuqueibacterales > Zhuqueibacteraceae > JABWAN01. The sequence continues at coordinate 10,654 of JBBILN010000113.1, forward strand.
AATAGAATTGCGCCTCGGAGGGGGTGTAGTGTTCGAGAAACGCCGCGGTGGCGCCGTTGCGGCCCGGGCCGTGATGCTCGAAGTTCCAATACTCCTTTTGCGCCGGTTCGTAATCAAGGTCGAGCCAGCGACAAATTCCCGCCAGCGTTTCTTCCGTACTGTCCGCCACTTCGTTGTAAGTGACGAGCCGATGGTCCAGCCCATTGTCGCGCAGGAAATTCCGGATCTCGTAGTTCTTCTCCATCCAATCGAGGTAGTCGGGCCGGCGTTGGCGCATTTGTAAAGAATACGCGATCGCGCGCGGATCGCGGAGCAAATGCAAATAGCGGCGCTCAAGACGCTCGTCCGCCAAGAACTTTTTGCTCCATGAAATGGTTTTGGAATTGTCCACGAGCAAGAGTTTGCCAGTGCGCTGCACGACCGTGGCGTGAATATGTTTCGATTTGATCTGCGCGGCATCGTGAAATATCGGGCAAGGGCGTTGCCGCTCTTCACACAAGCGACACGGTATCGGCTCGTCATGAAACATCTTGTTCAATTCACCGACATAAAACGCGCGCGAGTGGCTGCCGAGCAGCAACGCCAGCCAAGTAGAGCCGCTGTAATTCGATGAGAGGAGGAAAAGGACGGTTGGTTTCATTTAGCAGATTGCTGGTAGCGCAGGCATCCTGCCTGCTTTTTTATACGGCAGGCTGGAAGCCTGCGCTACTTTAATCGAGATATTCAAACTGCATTAACAACGGGCGCAACAATTCTTCCACACGATTCGCTTCTTCCGGCGACATGTTCTCACGCCAACGTCCGATGCGCACCTCGTGGTCTTCACGAAACCACTTCACTTGCTTGTGCGCATGATAGGAGTTTGCGGTCTCGTTTTGAATGTTCGTGCAAAACGCGGCCACTTCCGCGGTGAAAGGCAATTCCAAGAACTCAAACAACTCGCGCGCTTTGCGTTCGGGATTTTGCACCAAATCTTCATAACGCAACGCGAAGTGCGGTATGTGCGCCAGATCGTGCAGAGCGATTTCCATGATCGCCTTCCATGCGTGCGCGCACCGCATGATGCCGCGCTCGGCCAGCATGAGTTCTTGCCAGCTTGGCGGCTTCAAATGACGCCATTCACTGTTGCCGATGCCGGGCAGCAGAGAGCACGCGACATCGCGGCCATCACGCACGATATGAATAAGCCTGGCCTCCGGAAAGACTGCGCGAATGAACGGGACACGCAACACGCTGCGCGGACATTTTTCCACGAAGAGTGTGGCCGCGCCCTGTTCTTCCGCAAATTTTTTGCGAATGCCGCGCTTCACTTGAGGCGTGGCATGCTGCTGCGTTAAACGGTGGGACTCGTTTTCACCCAAGCCCGCTTTGTCCCAAACCGCATGCGCTTCATGCTTGTATTTCACTTCCGGGTGCGAAGCGAGCAACTCACCTAAAATGCTCGTGCCCGAGCGTGCGCACCCCATGATCAGGGCAATGTTCATCGTGATGATTTTTCGTTTGGAAATGAGCCTGCCGCGCGGTGCGCTCAGCCATTCTTCCGAACAGCCAAAACAACTTGAGGAATATTACTTGCTAGTGGCAGGTTTTGCGGGAGACGGTTAAAATTCTTATATGGGCGAAATAAACGGCAGGAACAACCGAAAGGAGAGAACGACTGCAGCGCGGGCGAACTGCAAGAATCGAAAAGGGCTTTGCGACTAACTTGACATTCCCCCCTGAAAAAAAATTAGGGAGAAGCAAAGCTCTACGTATCGTATTTCAATCTAAAGGGTACGTGGTTGCCATGTGATCAACGCTCAAGAAGGAGCACGGAAGTCTATTCGCTTCATCGGAATCACAACATGCGCACTGCTACAAAATCATGCGACAGTGTACCAGCGCGTCGAGTCGGCATTGAGAGTGTTCGTCAAAGCCCCGCGGCTTGCAGGCTGGAAAGTATCGCAGCCAAATCTTCGTCGCGCAGCGTCCGTGCATCCAGCCACAAACGATCCTCGCGCACATAGCCGAGCACTGGCACCGGCGCCATGCGCAAGGCTTGGGCAAGCACATGCGCGGAGCGTGTCGGGCTTTGCAGCACGACAGCATGGCTCGGAATCTTTTCCAAAGGCAGCGCCCCGCTGCCCGCTTCGCTTTCCGAGGGTTCGATGCTGAGCAGCAGCTTATCTGCAAAAGCTGAATGCAGAAGCGCTTGCAGTTGCTCCGCGCGCTGTTGCACCGTCGCTAGCGGCTCAGTCATCATGCGAAAAACTTCGTGCTGTTCGGCTAAACGAGAAGGATTCAAAAACAGACGCAGCGTGCTCTCCAACAAGGTGAGCGTCAGTTTGTCGCAACGCAACGCGCGCATCAAGGGATTCTTTTTCACTTTGCTGACGAGATCGCGCTGGCCCACGATCAATCCGCACTGCGGCCCACCGAGCACTTTGTCGCCACTAAAGGTGACGATCTCCGCCCCCGCAGCAATGCTCTCCGCAACGATTGGCTCATACGGCAAGCCCCATTTGCGCAGATCAACCAGCACACCGCCGCCGAGATCATGAACGACGAGCACGTTTTTCGCGCGCGCAAGCTTAACCAATTCTCTCAAATCGACCTCGTGTGTGAACCCAAGAATGCGATAGTTGCTCGTATGCACGACAAGAAAGCCGGCCGTGCGCGGCGTAATCGCATTTGCATAATCCGCTAGCTTGGTCTTGTTCGTCGTGCCGATTTCAACGAGACGCGCGCCGCTTTTCTTCACCACTTCCGGCATGCGAAACGAGCCGCCGATTTCCACAAGCTGCCCGCGCGAAGTGACGATCTCTTTCTTGTTCGCGATGGTATTGAGCACGAGCAGCACGGCCGCGGCGTTGTTATTCACCACGCACGCGGCCTCCGCGCCGGTCAAATCACAGAGCAATCTTTCGATGTGTTGATGGCGATCGCCGCGCTTGCCGGTGGCGAGATCGAACTCAAGATTGCAATAACCGTCGAGCACTTGTTGCATGGCTGTTTTTGCAGCCGAGGAAAACACGGCGCGGCCCAAGCCGGTGTGAAGAATCACGCCCGTGGCGTTGATCACTTTTTTCAAGCTCGGGGTGAGAAGCCGAGCCGCTTCATCGAGCGTCAACGCAACGGCTTGTTCCAATGCACGCGCTTCATCCACAGTTTCGGGAGCGTCTTTCATCCAACTCGCGCGCAACGTCGCAACGGCGCGGCGGGCACATTGCGTCAAGATTTCAGAAGAGAGCGAGGCAGACAAACTCTGCAAGCGTTCGTGGTGCAGAAGCTTTTCGATCGCAGGCAAGAAACGCAAAGGTTGTTCGGGCGTCATGGGCCATCATCCTGGTTGTGTGGTTGGCAATATATCAAGCGGATACTGGCAATGCAAGCGTCGGAATTACGATTTAATCCACAGTCGCAGTTGGTGTGCTGGGACGCGGGAAGCTCTCTCGGCTTTTTCCGCTCTCATATTTTCCTGCCTCACTCATCAATCCTGGCAAGCAAAATTTTCTTCACACCCCTCCTCCTCCAATTCCCGCAACAAGTTAGCGCGCAAACGACAAATCTCATGCCGCGACGCCGGAATAAGGCTTGACAATGAAAGCGCATATTCTAAATTAACGAGTCGTTTAAAATTCAGATGAACGCTTGTTGCAAACTTATCTCGTCGAGCATAATGTAGCGCAGACTTCCAGTCTGCAAAGAGGCAAGCTGGAAGCGTGCGCTACTTCTCAGGAGAAATGGCGCATGAGCATCACCATTCAAGAAGTGCAACACCTCGCGAAGCTGGCTAAACTTTCATTCAATGAAGACGAGCTTGCAAAGATCGTGAAAGAGTTGGATGAGATCGTCGGCTATGTTGAGCAATTGAAAGAACTCAACGTCCACGGCATCGCGCCCACTTCGCACGTGCTCGATCTCGCCAATGTCTTTCGCGAGGACAAAGTCGAACCTGCGCTGTCCGTCGAAGAAGTTTTGCGCAATGCGCCCGCGACGAATCACGGCTATTTCAGTGTGCCCAAAGTGATTGGATGATGAAAATTCTCGGCGTGATCCCCGCGCGTTATGCTTCCACGCGCTTCCCCGGCAAACCGCTCGCGCTCGTCAATGGCAAGCCCATGATTCAATGTGTGTATGAACGCGCGAGCCAGGCGCGCATGCTCACGGATTTGTGTGTGGCCACAGATGACGAGCGCATCGCGAAAGTGGTTGAAAACTTCGGCGGGCAAGTGTTCATGACTGCGGACGATCATCCCAGCGGCAGCGATCGCATCGCGGAAGTTGTCGGCAGCTATTTGCCGAACATTGATGTCGTGGTCAATATTCAAGGCGACGAGCCGTTGATTGAACCGGAGGCGATTGATCTTGCCGTGAGCATTTTGCGCACCGATCCCAATGCCGAAGTGAGCACGCTCGCGCGGCCAATCACGCGTGTGAGCGAGTTGGAGAATCCCAATATCGTGAAAGTCGTTGTTGCTGCCGATCAAACCGCGCTCTACTTCTCTCGCTCGCCCATTCCCTTTTGCCGCGATTGCAAATCCCGTGAAGATTGGTTGAAGTTTTATCCTTATTTAAAGCACCTCGGCGTGTATGTTTATCGCCGCGAAACTTTGCTGGAGTTTGTCGATTGGCCGCCCGGCAGTTTGGAGCGCATCGAACAACTTGAGCAACTGCGTTTCCTCGAGCACGGCGTTAAAATTCACGTCGCGCGCACGGAATATGACAGCCGCTGCGTGGACACGCCGGAGGATTTGGAAGCGCTCAATCGGGATTTAAAGAAAGACAAAGATTTTTCCAGCGGATAGAAAAACCCAACGGATGTGCGAAGCTTGATCAGTTGGGTTCTTCCATCAGTTGAAGAGATTATTTCGATTGTAGCCTATTAGCGTTGAATTCAATGACTGTGATTCGACAAGGCTCTTCACCTGGAAAATTCATAAACCCTCAATCGGGCTTTCTGAGAGGGCTTGAACTGTGG
>JBBILN010000114.1:0-15592 GCA_037444905.1 bacterium
GTGAGGATCGCGTTCGGCGCGTTGAAGTTGCCGAGCAAGTAAGCCTCGCGGCCCAAATTCACCGCGGTGCTTTGCTTGGTGTTGAACGTGACGTACTTGCTGTCGCTTTCGCCGTTGGGCAACAAGCGAATCTCGCCTTCATTGCCGAATTGGAAATTGTTCACAATGTTGATCGTCACGGGATTGCCGCTGGAAAGATCAATCTCAATCACGGCGTTGCTGATCGTGCTCGAATAGCGCAGCTCGTTCATGAAATAATCGCCGCTCGTGAGCTTCAACGTGCTGCCTTGTCGCATGGTCACGATGCCATACGAGCCCGGCGCGAGTGTGAGCGAACCGCCGCTCGGCACGGTTTTGTTCGGCCCGCCCGCAGTATACGTCAAGCTCGGCAACGGTTGATTCGCAACCGGGCCAATCGTCTTCGTGCCCGTGATCGTGCCGGAGTTGCTGATCGCGGTCTGCGATCTCACGTTGCCGTTGATCGTATTCTGCTTGTTGATCGTAATCTTGCCGATCGCGGTGAGATTCGAATTGTACGTGCTCGGATAACCTTTCGTCACGGTGAGCAAGCCGTTGGAATGAATATCGCCTGCGGGCGTGGTTTGCTTCGTGCTGTTGAGCGTGACTTTGTTGCCCACGAAGACAAACGGCTTTACTTGCAGCACGGTCACATTCACCGTCACTTCATCTGTGGCGACGAGACCGAACCCATCCGAAACAGTGAGCAGATAAGTCGTGGTCGTGACGGGCGAGGCGAGCGGATTTGCTGCATTCGGATCACTCAAGCCCGTGGTGGGCGACCACTCATAAGTCAACGGCGGAACGCCGCCGATGGCTGCCGGAGTGCCGCCGATCGTGACGGACCCGCCAACGATGATCGTGCGATCCGGCCCGGCATTGGCCGTTAAAGCATTCGGGTTATTGACCGTGACGCTCTTGAATGCATAAACGACGTCGTTGGTGTTCCCGTCGGTCACGTACACTTCCACCAGCATGTTGTTCGAAGGTTGACCAGCTTCGACTTCGACCGAGCTTTGATCGTTGTCGCCGACAACCGTGCCGTTCGTCACAATCCACAAGTAACTCGGATTGCTGGCGTCGGTGGTGACGGTGTAGGTGTGCGTCGAACCCGGATTCACGGGATCATCGCCGCTGATGCTCGCTGTGAACAAGGCATTCACATTGACGGCGACGTTATCCGAAGCAATAGCATTCATCGCATCTTTGGCCGTGAAGCGCAAAACATAATTGCCCTTGGCCGTCGGCGTGAACGCCGTTTTCGCCGCGCTGCTGTTGCTGAATTGCGCCTCGCTCGCGTTCGGGCCGGAGGCCACAGACCATTCATATTTGTAACCGCCGTTGCCGCCACTGGCGAAACCGTTCAACTTGGTCGCGCCGCCGCTGCGAGGAATATCATTGCCGCCATTGGCGATGAGCATGGCCATCGCAGCGCAAGTCGTCCCGCTGGTGACGCCGCCCGGCGTTACCCAGTTCGAGGTCGTGCCGGTCAGCGCGAAATTGTTCAACGTGCCATTGTTATCGCCGCCGGCAATATCCGTCAGCGTGGTCTCACCGGCGTTATTGGCGCCAGCCAATCCCTGATTGAATTTGTAGTAGGCGACAAGATTGGCTTCCGTGCCGGTCAGCTCGCAATTCATCTTCGCCTGAATATCGGCCTGGGTGCGCGCTACGCTCCAAAAACGGACTTCGTCGATCGTGCCATTGAAGAAGTGAAGTGCAGGTGCAGTGTTGGCGCCAATGCCGAACCCATCCGTAGGGGTGTTGGGCGTGCCGGAAAAGCTATGTATGACAGCGCCGTCCTGATAAAGAGTCCACGAAGTGCCGCTGCCTACCAGGGCAAGGTGCGTCCAGGTTCCAACAGTAGGGGCAACTCCCGAGTTGGCAAAGGTAATCCCACCATGCAATGCTTGGAACGTGCCATTATAGACAAGGAGTCCATATCCGGAACTAGCAGTGTTTCCATTGTAAGCAATCATTTGAGAGGCATTTGCCGTTGCACCAGCCCACTTCACCCACGCTTCCATGGTAACATTGGTCGTGGCCGTGGATAAAAGGCTTGAGGACACATAATCATTCACGCCGTCAAACGCCAGCGCCGCGCCCGGCGGCGGCACCAAGTCCGTTTGCCACAGCCCGCGGCCAAACGTGCCCGCGCGCAGTTTGCCGCTGTTTGCATGAATTTCCAGCTCGCTGATCGGAACATTCGGCAAGCCGGTTTGATAAAGCTGCCAATCCGAGAGCGTGTTGTCGCGGTAATACACGCCGACATCGGCGCCGGCATAGAGCGCATCCGTGCCGCCGTTGTTGTGATAGACAATCGTGTTGAACGGCAGGTTCGGCAACGTACCGGAATAATTCGTCCACGTCGCGCCGCCGTCGGTGGAGGCCCAAACCTTATTGCCGCTGAGATAGCCGGAGAGCGTGAGCCAAATTTTCTGCGGGTTGTTGCTGGCCACGGCGATTTGCTTATAAGCCGCAGTCGGCAGCCCAGCGGTAATGTCAGTCCAATTGGCGCCGCCGTCGCTGCTGCGATAGACGTTCGCGGTTTTGCTGACGTAAATATAATTCGCATTCGAGGGCGCCACTTGCAAATCGACAATCGTGTTGGTGTTCGCAAAAGTCGAGAGCTTCGTCCAGCTCGTGCCGCTGTTCGTGGTTTTCCACACGTTCACGTAACCGGCGTACAACGTGGTGTTCGAAACCGGATCCATCACATACGGCGTCACCCATGCGCCGGTCTCGGTGATGTTGCTTTTAATGGAAGACCAACTCACGCCGGCGTTGCTCGATCTTTTCAAGCTGCCGCTTTGGGTGGAAAAATAAACGATGTTGGAGTTGGTGCGATCCACCAGGCACTCAGCGCCATCGCCGCTTAAGAAACTATCCCAAATGTTCGAGCCGCTGTAGCGCGTGAGGGTGTTGTCTTGCGCGCCGCCATAAACCAAATTGGCGCTATTGGGATCGCTGCCGATGCGATAATACTGCGTGGTGTTCATCCCGGCGCTGAGGTCGGTCCACGTCGTGCCGCCGTCCGTCGATTTGTAGAAACCGCCGTCGGTACCGGTGTAGATCGCCGAGCCATTGAATTCGAAGAGATGCACGTCGGCATGAACATAAGCATTCGGATTGGTGTTATACACCCAATGCGTTTTGTTGGTCCAGTTCACGCCGCCGTTGGTGGATTTCCAAATGTTCACGCCGCCGATGTAGACTTCGTCGGCGTTGGTGGGCGAAACGTCGAACGCGATGTCATACGAACCTTGCCCTTTGCCGAGATCGGAGCCATCGGCTTGATAGCCAAAAATATTGGGCGTGGTGGATTGCGTCGTGAACGTCAAACCGCTATCGGTCGAACGATACAAGCCCAAGAAACTGCTGTCGGTCGCTTTGCTGGCAAGGATATAAACATAACTCGGATTCGCCGGCGTCACCGCAATCGCGAAGCGATTCATCGCATTAGAAGGCAGCGCCACGGAGGTCCAGTTGTCGCCGGTGTTGGTCGAGCGATACATCAGCGTGGTCCATGCCGCATAGACGACCGTCGGATCGCCCGGCTTGAACTCAATATCCTTCCAACCGCCGTTAATTTTTCGCGACCAGTTCGTCCCGCCATCCGTGGTTTTATAAATGCCATCGGTAGTGGCGGCCAAAATGATATTGGAGTTGGCCGGATGCATGAGCAACTTGTTGATTCTTCGAGATTGCGTGACCTGCCAGTTTAGCCCGGTGGTGTTCCAGGTCGCGCCGCCGTCGGTGGATTTCAGCACGCCGACGCTTTGCGTATTGGTCTGGTCATTGTCGCCCGTGGCCATGTACATGATGTTCGTATTGGAGGGATCAATCACAATGCTCGATACGCCGAGCACCGGCAGATTCTCTGTGTTGGTGCTCCAGCTCGCGCCGCCGTTGGTGCTTTTCCACAAGCCGCCGGCCGGCGTGCCCAGAAAGATCGTGTTCGGATCGGTGGGATGAAAGGTGATTGCCGAAACGCGACCGAGGCCAGGCGCCGTGCTGTTCGAAGTGAGTACCCACGAGGTTGGGCCCAGCGAGCTCCAATTGGCCGCAGGTATGGCCGTAGCCACGGAAGCCGGTGTGGCGGCGCCTTTCATCAGCCCGCCGTGTTGCTGATAATACTGTTGCATGGCTTTGAAATTTTGATCCGGCGCGGGCAGGTCGCCGCTCGGAAAAGCGCGCGGTTCCATCCAATATTCCCAGCGCTTGAACTGCGTATAGCCGCCTCCTTCTTCCTCGTCTTCAAACGCTTCTCTATCCCCTTCTTTTTTCATCGCCCCTTTTTGCAGCGACTGCGCCTCGGCTTTTTCAAAGCTGCGCTTGACGTCATAGAAATTCGCGCCTTCTTCGCGCAGCTTGCGCCACTCTTGGGCCGAGCCGGTTCCCAACATTGCAACCAGCCACGCGGCAACAACAAAGCCGGTCGCGCCACTCAACTTTGCTCTACTCATAACAGCCTCCTGAAAGTTTGAGAGTAACATGAATGAACGATCAAATGGCCATCGGGTTGAAACGCATCCACAATGAAACCATTCAGCCATAGAACGATTTAAGACTGCCACAAAACATTGAGTTGAACACAGCCATACTTGGGGAGAGGGAGTCAGCCATGACAGAGAGGACTTGCATGAATACTCTTTGTCAATACCGCATCGCGCGCGCGGTGAATATCAATTAGGTTGCACGCCGAAAAAAAAAATTAGTGAAGTCCGACTCGCGCACAACGCGCTTTCTGTTCCGGAGCATCGATTAAATAACTTTCCGAGTTGCCTCATCTTCAAAAACAACTCATCCCCCTGCCCCCTTCTCTTGGGAAGAGAAGGGGAAAAGCCCAAGCGTTTTTGCCGTGGTGCTCCCGCTTCTCTTTTTAAGAGAAGGGGAAAAGCCCAAGCGTTTTTGCCGTGGTTCTCCCGCTTCTCTTTTTAAGAGAAGGGCGCCGGGGGGATGAGTTCCAAATGAGCAAGCTATTCAATCCTGACTCCTTAACAAGATCTCGTTGCGCAAGTCGGACTTCACTCGCTGCTACGCCGAAACTGCGAGGGCGTCATGCCGAAATCTTCGCGGAAGCATTGCGCAAAATAAGCCGCGCTGCGGAAGCCGGTGCGATACGCCACTTCGGTGATGGAGAGGCGCGATTGCTTGAGCAATTTTTTGGCCCGGCGCAAGCGCGCCGTGCGTAACAATGCACTTGGAGAAGGCTGATATTCCGCTTGCAGCTTGCGATACAACTGCGTGCGGCTGAGGCCAAGCTCGCGACTCAATTGCGCCACGCTGAAATTCTCGTCGCCGAGTCGCTCTGCGATTAGCGCACGCACTTTTTCAAGAAACGCTTGGGACGAAAGCGGCATGAGCGTCTTTCGTTATGACCGAGTCCTTGCGTAAGATTTCGGACGAGAGCATGCGCATAAGCCGGTGGCCGCGTCGCCGCATCATTATTTCGACGATTCCAAAGTCATGCGAATCTCCGCTTCCAATTCCCGCAAAAGTTCTTTGCACTCGGCCTTTTGCCGTGCAATTTGCCGCGCCGCTTGCTGCGAGAGCCGAACCCAAAATGCCAATGCGTTCGCCGTTTCTTCATATTCTCGGCACACGGCGCGAAAATCGGGATCGGATTGCAGCAAACAGTCGATTTCCTCGCGCCATTGCGGAAAACGCTTTTCTAAGTGTTTCGGCATCTTTTCGCCGTTTTGAAGGAACCGGAATTGGGACTGCAACAAGGTAGGAAAAAGGCGGTGGGAAAGCTTTCAACCCCGTCTCAAAAGCTTATAATATGGTCTCATGGCTTCATGGTTAAAGAGTTAGATGGCTAAATTGTTTGGAGACCCAAATGCAGCCATCTAACCCTTTAGCCAACCACCCATTTCGCCACAAAATCCTTCGGCGACATGCCGAAGTGCTCATGAAAACATTTAGAAAAATAAGGGTGGCTGCTGAAACCGACTTTGTACGCGATTTCGGTGATGTTGCCCGCGCCCTGTTTGAGCAAGTCCGCGGCCCGTTCCAAACGAAGGGAACGAATGAACAAGCCGGCAGGCTGGCCGGTCAACGCGCGCAGCTTGCGATAAAATTGGGCGCGGCTCATGCCGACTTCACGCGCTAAATCTTCCGGGGAGAACATTTCGTCTTCGAGATGCGCCTCCGCCGCGATCACCACTTTTTTGAGAAAGGCCTCGTCCGCGGATTCCACGCTGATTTCACTTGGGCGCAATGCTATCTTACCGCGGAATTTTTCCTGCAGCTTGCGCCGCACCGCAATCAGATTCTTGACCCGCGCCTGCAGCTCAACGGCGTCAAAAGGCTTGGTCAAGTAATCATCCGCGCCGGTTTGCAGGCCCGCGAGCTTGTCCTCCCGCGCGGCTTTGGCCGTGAGCAGGATTATCGGAATATGGCTGGTGCGTTCGTCGGATTTCAAACGGTCGCACAACACAAAGCCGTCCATCTCCGGCATCATTACGTCGCTGATGACAAGATCGGGGATGATCTCCGTGGCTTTTTCCAAACCTTCTTTGCCGTTCTGTGCTTCTAAGACTTTATAGCGGCCCTCAAGCTCGTGGCGAATATAAGCGCGCATGTCCGCATTGTCTTCGACGACGAGGATGAGGGTTTCGTCTTGCTCGAGGCTTGATGCTGGATCCTGGATGCTGGTTGCTTGATCCTCAATGCTCGACTCTCGCCTCTCGATCATCGCTTCAATGCCACTGTCTACTGACAACTGACTACCGGCAACAATCTCTTCTTCTTTCAAATGCTCACGGCCCAACGGCAGGCACACCGTCACTTCCGTGCCTTTGCCTTCTGCACTTTTGATTTCGACATTGCCGTAATGCAACTCCACCAACTCTTTGACCAACGCCAGCCCAATGCCCGTGCCCGGTTGCGTTTGCGCCGCGCCTGTCGCGGCACCGGCTTGATAAAAACGCTCGAAAACATACGGCAGCTTGTCCGCGGGAATGCCGATGCCGGTGTCTTTGACGGATACCACGGCATAGCGCATGGCGCTTGGAGCAGAGAGCAGTTTTGCACCCTGCTCCGCGTCCTCTGCCCTTCGCTCTTCGCTCACTACCAGCCGCACACTGACTTCCCCGCCTTCGGGCGTGAACTTGAACGCGTTCGACACCACATTATAAAAAACCTCTTCAAGTTGCATGCGATTAAACCACGCCGGCAGGGTCGCAGCCGCGGTATCAAAGCGCAGCGCAATTTTTCGAGCGCGCGCCAACGAGTCAAACGAGGCGATGCAGCTTTTGAGGCATTCGACCATATCGCCGGCGCTCGCCTGCAAACGCAATTTGCCCGCTTCGAGCTTGACCAATTCGAGCAATTGATTGACGAGCCGCAACAGGTTCGAGGCGTTGCGATGCATCATGCGCGTGTCATCGAGCGTGGTGTATTTTTCCGCGCCCTGCAGCACTCTTTCCAACGGCCCGAGAATGAGCGTGAGCGGCGTGCGAAACTCATGGGAGATATTGGCAAAGAAGCGCGACTTCACGCGATCCATTTCCTGCAATTGGTGCGCTTGCTCTTCCAATCTATTTTTCTGTTCAACCACCTGCGCCGTCCTTTCGGCAATGGTGGCTTCCAATTGTCGCGCCTTCTGCTGCAAGGCATGCACGCGCCAGCGCACCAAACCCAACACACTCGCGCCGGCGAACAGCAAGTAGATGCCATAGGCCCACCAGGCGCGATACCACGGCGGCAAGATCGTGAAGGCAAAAACGCCCTCGTTGCTCAGCCGCTCGTAAACATTGCGAGCGCGCACGCGGAAACGATATTCGCCTTCGGACAAGTTGGTATACTCTTTCTTCGTCTCCGCGGTCCAGTCCGACCAGTGCTCATCAAAGCCCTCGAGAAAGTATTGGTAGCGCGTCGCGGCAACATTGTCAAACGTGGGCGCGCCATATTCAAAACGCAACGCGTTGTTGGCGTAAGCAATCTCAGCTTTGCTTTGCAACGCGGCGCCGCCGTAAACCACGGAATCGTTTTTCATCGTCACGCGGCGCACGAGCGCGGAAAAATCAACGGCAGCAGCGCGCGGAATTGTTGCATCATAACGCACTAAGGTTTCTTCACACGCTAGCCACATGACACCCGGCCGGTCGGGATCGGCATAAATGTGGTTCATATAGCCAAATTCGCTCATGCGGGAAAACGGCGTATTGCGCCAAGTATAACTGCCGTCTTCACCCGGCACGGCAACGCCGATTTCTTCACGCCCCTGATGACTGTGAACCATCCAAATTTGTTTTTGAGCATCTTCAGTCAACGCGTAGAAGATACGGCTCGTGTCAGCGAAAAATGCGCCGAGGCTGGAATCCGGAGGGAAGGTGCGCGTCGCCGGATCAAAGCGGCGCAACCCTTTGGCGGTGGAAATCAAAATGCGTGTATGCAGTTCCTCCGGTCCGACCCAGCCTTCCGGCAATCCGTTTTGAGGGCCAAAGCGCTCGATTTTGATCTTCGCCGCGGTTACCGGCGTCAGCTCACCCCACGCTTCGCGGGGCAGTTCGAGGCGCGAAAGCCGATGCTGTCTTTCCGCCACCCATAAAACGCCTGCGCTGTCTTCAACCATAATGTAGACATCGCCGGAAATGCCGGGGATTCTCACCAGCCCCTGCGGCTTGCCCGCAATGCTTTGTAATACGGCCAGGCCGTTAACCAAACCAACGTATGTGCGGGTCGGGTCTTTTTTTGAACGTAAGAAACAATCGGGTCTGTCTTCATCGATCAAAGTGTGGCGGCCGTTTTCGTCGAGCCGGAAAAGGCCCTCGCTGCCGCCGACGAGCAAAGACGTGCCGTCCGAAAGCAACACGCGCGTTTGCGCCTGCATGCCGGGCACGAATTTGAAAACCGGGGCGAAACCGGGGCCGGGCGGATCTGCCAGATAAACGAGACCGGAGGAAGCGCCGACATAGAGCCGGTTGCGATGCCTGATCATGCGCAGCACGATCCCGTTGATGCCCAGGCCTTCCTGATAGAATGAAATCGGCGAGGCGGTCTCAACGCGCGCAATGCCGCCATCCGTTCCCAGCCACAAGCCGCCTTCGCGATCCGGGAAAACATACAGAATATTTTCATTGTGCAGCCCGGCGGCTTTGTTGATGATTTGCAGCAAACGCCCTTGTTGATCCATGAGCACCGCGCCGCCCCACAGCGTGGCGAAGGCATAACGGCCGTCTGGCAGCAACGCGCCGTGATAAATATTGTTCTTCTGCAAGTAAGCATTCGCCTCGCACTCAAACCGCAGGAGAGAGGCGCCCTCGTACAAGAATAATCCTTCAGAACGCGTGCCGAGCAGCAGGCGGGGCTGTTCTTGCGCCGAAGCGCCGGCTTCTTGCGGGTAGGGAAGAATCAGGTTGATCGTCGCGTTGGTAACCCCGGCGTGATTTATGAGCAGATGCAAGGAATCTCCGCGCAGCACGAAGAGTTTTTGCGGCAGCGCCGCCAGGATTTGATCATGTACCGCATGAAGCCGATAGGATAAATCGCCGGAGTTCCAAACCCGGCACTTCCAGCTCGAAGAACCTGCCCCGTCGGTGACAATTCTTTGCAAACGGTAAAGATTGTTCTCGGTCTCAAAGAAAATGGCATCCGGAGTTGACACGATTTTCCGAACCCGGCCGAAATTGCGCTCTGTTTCCGGCACATGCGCCAGCAGTGAAATGTACCGCATTTGTCCGCGACCGTCAGGAACCAAGTAACCCAACTCGTTGATGCCGCCGACAATAATTTGACCTTGCTCATCGAGCACAAGGGAATGGGCGGTCAAAGAGCCGGGCAGCGAAATCTTTCGCCAGGTGCTGCCGTCATATTCCAACACACAATCAGTGTTGCCAAAATACATCACGCCGCGGCGGTCCTGAACAATCGCCCAATTCTGCGGCATGCCGTCGTAATCTTTCGGCTTGAAATTTTGGAGGAAAGGCAAGCCCGCTTCTTGCCGGCGCGATTCGTTTTGCCCGATTGCCGGAGACGAGTATGAAAGACCGAGGGTTTGTACGCAAAAGAAAAGGGCTGCGCAGGAAAGATTTTTGATGCGATTCGTCATGAGAAGGGATGGTTTGGAGATGAGATTGATCGTTGCAGCGCGCACGCAGAATAGGCTTTGAATTATGAGAAAATAGATTTAAAAGCAAGCGGTTTGTAGTTCTACTTCGGCCGATTCAAATTTTTGCCCGCGCAACACACGAATGACGCAAAAAAAAGCTTTTCGTGTGATTCGCGTTTTTCGTGGGCGGAAAAAAGGAATCTGTTGAACTGGAAATACAAACAAAAAAGGCGAAGGCGAACACGACCTCGCCTTTTGCAAACCGTTGCAAGGAACTGAAGGTGCTTGCGATTTTCATCAACACAAGTATTCTCTGCGCGGCAGATTCACCCGCTTTGATTTGGGGATTGAATGGTTGGGATAGTTCTGCGACAACCTAAAACTGGTAAATGGTCACTATCCTCGCCATGCACTTCCGGGCAACCGGCGAAACTCACTTGCATTGCCGAATTGGAAATTGTTGACGACGTTAATAGCGGCGGGATTGCCGCTGGAAAGATTGATGCGGTTTGCATATTTTCTCGTTTGGAGTACCTATGAACGCGGGCAGGTTGGAATCTTTCCGGAGCAGCATGATGAATCTCAAAAGAGCGTTTACGCAGTTGCCGTTTGTGTTCGCCATTCTTTTTTTGTGTGGATTAAGCCCCCAACCGGCGGGCAAAGCTATCTTTCTCCGCGCCAATCAAATCGGCTATTTGCCCGAGGATGATAAAATCGCCCTCGCCTTTTCGCACCAGGCTTGGCCGCATGCCCGCTTCGAAATCATCGACGCCGTTTCCGGCCAGCGCGTTTGGGGTCCGCAGGAAATAGGAAACAACGCCGGCAGCTACGGCAGTTTTGCGTACCATTATCGTTTAGATTTCACCGGGTTTCGCCAAACCGGCCGTTACAAATTGCTCATGGCGGGCGCGCCGTATGAATCTTTGCCTTTCAATATTGGTCCGAAAGCTTACGCGCAGCAGCACGAGCTATTGCTCGCGTACATGCGCCAACAGCGCTGCGGCTATAATCCGTTTCTCGATGAAGTGTGCCACCAGAAAGACGGCCGCACGATGTACGGCCCAATGCCCGACAGCACCTACATTGACGTCAGCGGCGGCTGGCATGATGCCGGAGATTATCTGCGCTATCTTTTGACCTCCGGCAATGCCGTGTGCCGCTTGCTCTTTTCTTATCGTGAGAATAAGGGCAAATTCAAAGACGCGTACGATGCGCTGGGCCACGCGCGGCCCAACAACATTCCTGATATTCTCGACGAAGCCAAATGGGGCTTGGATTGGATGCTAAAAATGCATCCGGCGCCCGATCAACTCTTTCATCAAGTCGCGGATGATCGCGATCACATGGGTTGGGACATGCCCTATCAAGATACCTCGGATTACGGTTGGGGCGCGGGCAGTTATCGCGTCGTCTATTATGCCACCGGCAAACCGCAAGGCTTGGGGCAATATAAAAACACCTCCACCGGCATCGCCAATCTTGCCGGCCGTTACGCTGCGGCAATGGCGATGGCTGCAGATATTTGGAAAAGCGATTTGCGCGATTCCGCTTTTGCCGCGCAATGTCTCCAAGCCGGCAAAGAAGTGTATGCGATGGGCAAGCAGAAGCCAGGCGCGTGTGAGGGCGTGCCGTGCCGCGCGCCATATCGTTATTATGAAAACACCTGGGCGGATGACATGGAATGGGGCGCCGCGGAAATGTTCAAAGTGACGCGCGTGGCTTCATATCTCGAAGACGCGAAGAATTTTGCGCGCCAGATCAACACCACGTCGTGGATGGGCGCGGATACGGCCAATCACTACGAGTATTATCCTTATGTCAATCTCGGGCATTACGCTTTGTATCCATTGGTGGACAAAGCGTTGCAAGACACGCTCGCGGGTTATTATCGCCACGGCCTCGAAGGTGTTCTTAAGCGCGCCCAACAAAATCCCTATCGCATGGGCGTGCCGTTCATTTGGTGCTCGTTCAACTTGGTCACGGATTTCATCGCGCATGGTTTGGCTTATGAGAAAATGACCGGCGACACGCAGTATCATCAATTCATTTTGGAAAATCGCGATTGGCTGCTGGGGCGCAATCCCTGGGGCGTCAGCGCCTTTGTCGGCATTCCGGCGCAGGGCGGCAACACGCCGCAATTTCCGCACAGCGTGATTGCGGACAAAACCGGCCGGGAAATCACCGGCGGATTGAACGACGGACCGGTGTATGCCAGCATTTTCAAAAGCCTCAAAGGCATTCGCCTATCGCGCGAAGATCAATACGCCGCGTTTCAATCCGATCTCGTGGTTTATCACGACGACCGGTGGGATTATTCCACCAACGAGCCGATCATGGACGGCACGGCAAACGCTGCGTTTTTTATGGCGCATTTTGCGAAGTAGAACCTTTAAACATTACCGTTGACGGAAAAAAACATGAAACCCAATTTTGCCCAACGACTTTTGCACTTGCTGTTGCTCATCCTGCTGCCGGCGAGTGTTTATCATTGCGCTTCTTCACAATCCAATCGCATCAAACATTTTGATCGAGAGATCATCGCCGTGGCGCAGTGGGGCGGCACCGCGGTGGCCGATTCGCAGAAAACGCACGAAATCAAAACCATCACGCTGCATCATGGCGGAGAAGAGTACAAAGGCGACAAACCGACGCCCACGTATCTCGTCAATCTGCAAAACTGGTCGCGTACCGAAAAGAAGTGGATTGATATCCCGTATCATTTTTTGATCGACTTGGAAGGAAAAATTTATGCAGGCCGGGACTTGCGCTATCCCGGCGATACGAACACGGCTTATGATCCCACCGGCCATGCGTTGATTTGTGTCTTGGGAAACTACGAAATCCAATATCCCAGCGAGCGCCAGCGCGAAGCCATCATCGATTTGTTTGCGTGGCTGTGCTGGCGTTATCAAATCTCGCCGGAGACCATCAAAGGCCATAAGGATGTTGCGGAGGGCACGGTCTGTCCCGGAGAGCACTTGTATGTCTATCTCACCACCGGTGATTTGAAAAAAGAGACTCAACGCCGCTTGCAACGTCTGCAAGCCAGTCGCGAATGAATTGATCACCGCGCACACAAACAACAATATCTCGCCGAACCCCGGCGCTCTGTGGAGAAAATGTGCGCCGAGGTCATCGTCTTCGAATATCCCGAGGCGGTACCCAATAGGTGTCAAGCTAAGGCAGCGTGCCCGAACAATTCCCACCTTGATGCAGGTAGGGGAGTGTTGCTCGGCATCATGACAAACGCAAAAGTGTTCGCAACTCATGTTTGGAGATCACAGCAAAAAGGTTAGCGTCATGCTAGTGCCTTTTCCACAGTTTGGTGAACCAAGCCTCCGGTCATTTGAGACTATTGCGTGAGCACCATTTTCCTCAACGCCACAAAATCTCCGGCTTCCATACGCAGCAAGTAGATGCCGCTCGCCACGGGTTCATCGGCGTCATTCATGCCATTCCATGTGACCGTATATCTTCCCGCATTGTGCATAGAGTCCACTAGCTTCCGAATCTGTTGGCCAGCGGCATTGAACACGATGATTCTGACATGGCAAATCGCAGGAAGAGTGTAGCCGATTTTCGTCTCGGGATTAAAGGGGTTCGGGTAATTCGGTGAGAGCTCAAATTCCGACGGAAGGCTGGAGAGGTTTTGATCGTGTGTTCCAATGTAATCCAGCGGGCCGGCTAAGACACGGAATGTGCGGACGGCTTCTTCGGCGCCCAGAAGAAAAGTGTAGCTCGGCTGTTTCAACAAGTCAATCGCAACGTGACTGCGCTCATCCAGAAGCGTGAGGTTCCAATGCGAGGGCAGATTGCGTGCTTCGGCCAGTTCGAGCTTGATCTTCGAGTTTGGCACATTGGTTTTCACGTGAAAATCCCATGATTGGCCTTGCGAGCGAATGGGACGAAAATCTCCCGTGTATCGCCCCGGAAAAATCGCCCAATCGTGATGTGGAAAATAGAGCGCGACATGTTTGTCGAAGAACGGCGCTTCGGAAAAATCGTTGCGGTCCCATTCTTCGGAAGCGCTGGCGAGGCAACCCAAATAGTTGTCCTTGTCAAAGGAGTAATCGCTCGCAACAGAGAGCTGCAACGCCCACTCGTCTTCCTGAAAGTTCATCGCCGCCAGCGTGCTGTTGCGCTTGGGCAACGGCTCCGTTGCTGCATGCGGCGGAATTTCGAGAGCAGCCGGAGCGCTGCCCAAATTGTTGACGAAGTAGCCTTCCCACGGCTCCAAGCGCGAGCGCGTATAATCGTAACCGCTCGCTTCATTGAGCGCGCCTTGATAGCCCACCAGCTTGCTCTCCACCTCGCTGCTTTTTACAACGTCACTCCAGTTGACGGGAAAAGCAAAGGGGTTGCCGATTTGATTCCAACCGGGCTGAAGGGTGATGATGAAATTCTGCGCCGTGGTCACGCTCAGCCCAGCACCCGCGGCCATTGTTCGCGCATTGCGCGTAATCAGCCAAAATCCTTTGCCGGGATCGAAATTGTCGAAATTGTTGTGTACGGTATATTCGCGATCCTCGCCGCTCACATAGCGCAACAATCGCCATTGCGTGTCATTGTAATTGCCCCAATCATCCTCCAGCACATTTCTCGGCGAAGCATTTTCCAATTCAATGGGAACGGAAATCATGCGATACGTCATGGCCGGCGTTTGTGCGGCGCGGGTCAAATTCGCAGAGCGTGCGCGAACCACTTGCGGATGCGTGGTCGCATCGGTCGCCGGATACGTGGCGGTATTGTTCGAAGGATCTTGAACTGAAATATAATATTCCAGCCCGCGCTCGGTGACGGAACCGGCGGGAATCGTCGCCGCGTAGTTGCCTCCGCCGCTATTGTTCATTGGAATTGATTGAAAACTCGTCGCGCCGCCCTGGCGGTAGTAAAGCGTAGCGGCTTGGATGCTTACATTATCGGCTGCTGTAGCGGAAATAGCGAGGCTCTGGCCGGTATTGGCGATGATGGCCGGCGTATGTGTAATGTGGGGGGCTAGAGTTGATCGTACACTTCGAAAGACACCGCTACCTTCTGTTCCCGCAAAAATATACTGGCTCGAATTGAAGGCAAGACACTGGATGGCAAGATTCGTCAAACCAACGCTGACAGACGTCCAATTATCGCCATTATCCGTTGAGCGCACGACCCCACCATCTCTTGTCCCTGCAAAAATATGTCCATTCGAATTGATCGCAAGCACCTGAACGTCATAACTTGTCAATCCTCTATTGACTGGCGTCCAACTGTCGCCATCATCCGTCGAGCGGAAAACTCCACTTTCCAGGGTGCCTACAAAGATATCCCCGCTTGTATTGATCGCAAGAGTTCGAGCGTAGTTCACAGTCAATCTGCCATTGACTGGTGTCCAGCTCTCACCATTATCCGTGGAATGAAATACTTCACCATTTCCCGCCAAAGCAAAAATGCGCCCACTCGGATTGATGGCAAGAGAAACGACACTACTTAGGGACTCCTGAAAAATCAAAAAACCGTAAAGAACGCTTTAAAATCGCG
>JBBILN010000115.1:0-15446 GCA_037444905.1 bacterium
CACTGGATAAAAATTTTCTTCAAAGAACAAGTCGTTTTTCAGCGGCCCCTACTTAGATTTAGCATTCGGGCAAATAGAATTCGCGTTTGCCATTCAGCTAGAAGCTTTACAATTAAGATGAATTCAAAAAGAGTGAAGAGATGAAAAATCCATCCGCCTTGTTTACTCAATGAACTTAGAATGAACAAAGTAACCTCGGTAACTGCGGCCAGAGCGAAAAAGGCATATAAAAACTTCTGACTAGTTGAGTAATCATTGTGTCGTTTAAAGACAAACACACAGGCGAATATGGCATGAGAGTAGATGCACTTGAGATTATCACAAGTAGAGGATAAGTAATTTTCATGATATCCTTGCTTGATAGTATGGCTGAATGCACACAACTGATTCGAGAAACCACGTTAAACAAAAAAACAAAAGAATGCAAATGCTACACTCGCTGAAACCTAACCCACCCGATAAGATTATCGGATGGGTTAGCGTATAATCCATCATTTTGGTTCTCAAGCAACTTCTTCCGAAGCTTTCTGGTTGGCTTTACGATGATTCAAAAGGTTGGGGCTGCTACAAAATGGTGGGCACATTCCCGACAACTCCACCATCGGCCCGTCAAACCTCTCCGCGCCGAATTTGTCCACGCACAGCATCACCATCACGCGCACGCCATCTTTATTCGCGCCGAAGAAGCAGCGCAGGCCGGCGCACTCGGGATGATCGAGCAATCTCTTAATCGCTTGCTTGCCGAAGAAGCCGCCTTTGGGTTGGCCGGGCAACAAGTTTTCTTGAAAGCGCGCGGTGAGCTGCGAAGCTTCATGCAACGAAATCTCGTGCTTCACTTCCTCGCGATTGTACAAGCCGCGCTCGTTCAACGGCGGATTCATCAGCGAAATTTTCAGCGGCGCGCCTTCGAGCAAATCGTTGCGATTGGCTTTGGCGCCCACGAGCACGAGTTGGATTTGATCGAACATGTCCGCGCCGTAGTAATAACGCAAGCCCACGGCCTCGGGTTGATCGAGAACCTCTTGCACGGCATGTTTGTCAAAGAACACTCCGGGCGCGGCCTCGGGGCCGTAGTGCTCGCGGAATTGTTTGAGGAACGTTAGCGCATCGCTCGTGGTGATAGAGTGATTTTCTTCACCCGTGAATGCTTTGAAATTGTGCATGGCGAAACTCCTTCCCAAATAGAAATGAGAATAGGTAGAAAAATTTGAGTTGTGCTGGCAGGCTATACAAAAAACTGCGCAAAGGCAAGTATTCATATATTGGAAAATAAAAACTCAAGCCAATTCGGATTTGAGCTTTCCGGACAGGCTTGGGAGAACGATCATGAGTGGATTTTTAAACAGCGAAATTTATCGCCGCATTTTGATTGCTGGCGATGCTGAAATTCAACAGATTGTGCCAGCCCCGCTAGGACAATCATTTAGGCGGGTAGGTTTCCAAAGGGGGCTGAAAAGCTTCTTTCATTGCTTCTTTTGCACGAAAGATTCCGATCGTGAACAAAATATTGTGGAGAATATTCATAAACCCGTGCATATACATAATGCCAAACAACAACCCTTGTTTTTTTGTATATGTAAATGAAAACAGAATAGTCGAACTACTAAAGTAGATTGCCATTGCAATCAAAAACCAAAATCGAGAATCCATTACTAGGTTCTTTCGTACGTCATCCCAAAAAGCATATAAAGTGTGAAACACAAAAATAATCATGATCGTGAGTGCGAGCGGCCTTGAAACGTAATTAAAAGTTCCCGCCTCCAGCTTTTCGATCCCGAAGACAATGAGGCCAAGATAGATCAAAATATAAAAAGGCATGGCGCAGCGAATATATCTTGTCATTCTGCCCTTCTGCCATTGCAGCAAAACATTAAGTACCAGGAGAAATTCCATCAGCGTATAGACGTGGGATATCCAAGCACTTCGAATTTTCATATGAAATAAAACTTCTAAAACGACATCCGATACGGCCGACAAACAAAAAAGCAGGCAAAGAAGCGCGAGATCTCTGCGTTTTTCGAAGGCTTCGATCAAGAACATGCTTGCCAAAAAGGGAAGCAATGAAGATATAATTGAAATGTATATGAAGAGGTCCGCCATCAAGAATCTCACCGGTCAAAAGCATCGCAGTTTTTTCACAATAAATAATAAGCATTTTTTCCGGCATTAGATAAGCAAAAAACCACTGCAAAGCAAATCACTCCTTGTAAATTTCTTTAGCTCTGAGGGGATAGAAAAATGCTGATTGTAAAAGCACCATCAATTTGCTCCGAAATTTAGGAAGAGGCTCGCCGAAGAATTTGGCAAAAAAGCGTATTTCCTCGGCGAGAACGGGTCAGCCTGTTCTGCAATCCCCAAGATCAGTCAATTGTCATGTTCTGGATTGTGCGCAGATTCCTGCTGGCAATACCGCGGTTCAACAAGTTACTGCCGCTGCAGAAAGGCGGGCAGGGCTTTGACAAATCGAGTGTCGGCCCTTCAAGCATATCCATGCCGAATCCATCTACGCACACAATCACAATAAATCGTGCGCCCTCTTTGTTCGCGCCGAAAAAACAGCGCAAACCCACGCATTCAGGATGGTCGAGCAACCTTTGCAGCGCTTGCTTGCCGAAGAAGCCGCCCTTGGGTTGGCCGGGCAGCAAGTTTTCTTGAAAGCGCGCGGTGAGCTGCGAAGCTTCGTGCAGCGAAATCTCGTGCTTCACCTCGGCGCGATGATACAAGCCGCGCTCATTCAACGGCGGATTCATCATCGAAATTTTCAGCGGCTCGCCCTCGAGTAAATCGTTGCGATTGGCTTTGGTGCCCACGAGCACGAGTTGGGTTTGATCGAACATGTCTGTGCCGTAGTAATAACGCAAGCCCACGGCCTCGGGTTGATCGAGAACCTCTTGCACGGCGTGTTTGTCAAAGAACACTCCGGGCGCGGCCTCGGGGCCGTAATGCTCGCGAAATTGTTTGAGGAACGTCAAAGCTTCGGCGGTGGTGATGGCGTGATTCTCCTCGCCCGTGAACTGCTTCTTGGCATCCGTCATCGTGACTTCCTTTCGTGTGGAATGAGAGTGAAAAATTCCACGGCCATGGAAAGTTTGATTTGAGATGCGCGCGCAAAAATTTTCCGGAAAAATGAGTTGATCAAAACACGGCTTGCCGTTGCTCGAGCGGAGGCTAAACCGTGTGCGAGGCTTGCTTATCCAATCGGAGTGCCAAACGCGCGAGCGCTGCGAGGCTAATGCGTTAGCTCATTACTTTGGATGGGGTTAATGCAGAAAAACGGGGCGAGATAAAGCGGAGAAGAGCGCAGTGAATTACATGAAAAAAGTGGAGAGAAGACGACCGAGGTTGAAAGAAAGCGACTTTGTTCTGCTAAAAGTGAGCTCTTTGTATATGACGCAAACATAAAAGCAAAACGATTGCCGGCAAAACTATTCTCTCAATATTTTGCCAGCAATCGTTTTGTCTTATTGGTTTCAGTTTGTTCGGCTCATGGAAATCATACAGCTCAATTTGATGCGGCCGGTGTTGGCAGCAACTGCCGGTATTCCTCTGCCTTTTGCGGTTTGCCCCAAGCTTCGTAAAGCATGCTGAGCAATGTGACGGTTTCTTGTGTGTAGGGATGTTGCTCGCCCTGCGCCGCCTTCTGAAAGCGATAGGCCGCGCTCAAAGTTTCCTCCGCTTCCGCATAGCGTTGTTGTTTGATCAAGCACAGCCCCAAGCGGGTTCGGATGCGCGCGGTAAGCCAGTGTTCTTCGCGAAAGCCGTTTTGTGAAATCACGAGCGCGGCGCGAAACAAGGAATCCGCGGCCACGGAATCGCCTTGAGCCATGCGCGCGTTGCCAATGCTGGCCAGCGCAAACGCAAAAGTGGGATTGCCCGGCGGCAGACTTTTCTTGATCATGGCATAGGCTTCTCGAAACAGCGCCTCCGCGCCGGAGAAATCGCCTCGCTTCATTTTAATCAAAGCCAGGTTGTTCAAGTCGCCGGCCAAATCTTGATGGCCGTCCGGAAAGAGTTTGCGCAAGATCGTGAGGGATTCGAGAAAGAGCGTTTCCGCCGCGTCGGTTTCCCCTTTGTACAACAGCGTGAGCGCGAGATTGCCGGTGCTGTAGCCGCTCTCATAACTATCGTGTCCCAACACGCGGCGATACGTCATCATGGCCTCACGCAGCAACGGCTCGGCCTCGTCATACTTTGCCTGCTCATGCAGCAAGGTGCCGAGATTGCCTTTCGAGTCGGCCACGGCGCGATGCTCTTCGCCATATGCATGCACGCGGAAAGCCAGCGCTGAACGCAACAAGGGCGCGGCGATTTCATAGTTGCCCAGCTTGCGATAAATATTCCCGATTAGATCTTTCAGCTCCGCTTGCACCTCGGGCTGGCCGGTGAGCGAGTCAATGCGCGCCGTGCCGATTGCCAGCAGCTCACGCGCAGTGATGGTATCGCCGCGCGCAACGTTCGGATCGGAAAACGTAAGAATATCCGCGAGGAACTTTCCCACTTGCTGCGCTTTGTCGCGTTCGCGCGCGGTACGCTCGACTTGCAGGGCCATCGCAGCGCCGAAGCCGAGGCTCAAGAGCACGACAAAGAGCACCGCGCTCACGCCGAATTTATGCAGGCGCACAAACTTCGAGGCGCGATACACAAAAGTTGCCTCGCGCGCACTCACCGGCTTGCCTTCCAAATAGCGCCGTAAATCTTCTGCAAAGTGTTCCGCGGAGCCGTACCGTTTCTGCGGCGCTTTGTGCAAAGCTTTCAGCACGATGCTATCCAAATCACCGGCGAGGCGGCGGCGCAATTTTTTCGGGCTGCCGGTGCGGCTCGTGCGCAATGCTTGCGGCGCGGAGATTATTCGAGTTTGTAGATTACGCGCGGGCTCGTGCTCGTTTTTGCCGAGGGCGAGGCTCGGCGCTTCCGGTTCTTGCTCACAAATGGCTTTTTGGAGATCGTAGGAATGTGCCGAGGAGTGGCGATAGGGCGAGCGCCCGGTAAGCAATTCGTAGAACAAGACGCCCAGCGCATAAACGTCGCTCACCGTCGTAACGGCCTCGCCTTTTACCTGTTCCGGGCTGGCGTATTCCAAAGTCATGGGTTGCATGCCGGGCCGTGTCAATAAGGGCGCATGCTCCGTGGGTTGCAGCCATTTCAAAATGCCGAAGTCCAGCAGCTTGGGCACGCCGTCATGGGTCACGAGAATATTTCCCGGCTTCAAATCGCGATGCACGAGGAAATGCTGATGCGCGTGTTGCACGCCGGCGAGCACACCCAAAAACAAACGCACGCGGGCGTGAATATCGCACTGGTGTTGCTCACAATAGGCATCGAGCGGCAAGCCTTCGATATACTCCATCACGAGATACGGCTGGCCGTCGTCCGTCACTCCGCCGTCCAGCAAACGCGCGATATTCGGATGCGAGAGCATGGCCAGCGCCTGGCGCTCTTGGTAAAAACGCGACAACAATTCCTCTTCGTCCTCGCCTTTGTTGACCAGCTTGAGGGCCACGCGTTGCTGAAATTCGCCGTCTACACGTTCGGCCAAAAAAACGCGGCCCATGCCGCCCGCGCCAATTTGTTCGAGCAAGCGATACGAGCCTACACGCGCGCCAACGTGCAGCGCATTGTTTGTTCCCAATGAAGACGTGACGGCTTTCATTCCTGTTCTCCTTTTTCAAAGTAGTTCTTTTTGAGATTGATGCCGTGCCGTTTCATTTTGTTGATAAAAGCGCTTTTGTCGATGCGCGCGAGCTTGATGGCTTCGTTCTGTTTGCCCTGCGTTTGGCGCAACAGCGCAAGCAACACATTACGCTCGAATGCGTGCGCAACCGCGCGCGTCGCAAATTTCAACGGCATGCCCGGCACCGGGTTGATGGCGATGAGCAATTGTTCATGCAGCTCGTGAGACTTCCCGTTGCTTTGCTCGGAGAGGCAGCCCCAAATAAAATGGCGGTCTTGAAACTCTTTGGGGAGATATTGGGCGTAAGCATCATCCGAGCTGAGGCGCAAACTCGTGGGAGAAAGCGCGGCGCGGCGCGCCCCGAAGCCGTTTAAAACCTCCTCGGGCAGATGATGAGGCAGAATCAATTCCTGTCTGGCTTTGAGCGCCGCGCGCGCCGCCTCGCGCACGATCGCTTCAAGGTCGCGCACGTTGCCGGGGTGGGCATAGTGCAGCAGAATTCCGCCGGCTTCCGAACCCAGCCCGACTTTGGACTTGTAGTCCTTATTGAATTTCTCCAAAAAGAAATCGGCGAGCAGCAGAACGTCTGTGCCGCGTTCGCGCAAAGGCGGCATGCGAATGATCACGCCCTTCTTCAATCGAAAATACAAATCCTCGCGAAACCGCTTTTGCTGCACCAACTCGGCGAGATTATCATTGGTCGCGAACATCAAGCGCACGTCCGCATCCTTTTCCACGCCGAGGCCGAGCGGGCGATAAACTTTGTGATCCAAAAAGCCCAAAAGCATGGTCTGCACACGTGGCGTCAAGTTTCCGACCTCATCCAAGAAGAGCGTGCCGCCCTCGGCTTCTTCGACCAACCCGCGGCGCCGTTGCACCGCGCCGGTGAAAGCGCCGCGCTCATGGCCGAACAGCGTGGAGATCAAAATGTCTTCGGGCACGGTCGAACAATCGAATGCGACAAAGGGCTTTGCGCTGCGTTTGCTTTTGCGATGCGCCAGCCGCGCGACCAATTCCTTGCCGGTGCCGCTCTCGCCCAAAATCAAAACGTTGTCTTCGTGCGTGGCGAGAAACTCGATTTCCTCAAACACTTTCTGCATGGCCGGGCTGTTGCCGATCATCTCCAGATAACCCAGTTCACGATCGCGCGCGTGCTGCAACTCGCGTGAGATGCGTTTTTGTTCCTCTTGTTGCTCGATGCGTTTGCGCAGAGGAACGGCCAGCCGGCTTGCCAATTCGCCCAGCAAGTCCTTCGTCGCTTCGGTAAACAGGGCTTCGCGTAAACGGTTGTCGATATACAAAACGCCAAATGTGCCTTGTTCGTCGCGCAGCGGCGCGCACACGACAGACAAAACGTTCTGTCCCAGCACCGTCGCCGAATCGCGAAAGCGTGCGTCCTTGGTCGCATCCGCGCTCAAAACGATTTCATTTGTCTCTTTTACCCATGCCAGAATCATGCTGCTGATCTTGCTCTCCCGGCGATCTTCGATGTCTCCCCCGTTTTTGCGGGCTTTCAGAAAACGCAATTTCCCCTGCTCGTCATAAAGCTCGATCTGGCCGCGTTCCGCATTCGTATCGCGAATCACGATATCGAGAATTTTCGGCAGCAGCGCGTAAACCTCGACGGCTTCTATTAAGAGCCGGTAGATTTGCAGCAAGGTGTGATCTAGGTTGGACATGGCTTTTCCAAAGAGGGGGTGCAAAAAGCGAGAGCCGCAGGCCGGCGACCCACAAAGACCCCGCCGGTCTGCGAAGATTTGGCGTATCAGTCGAGCACGAGGCGGCATATCTGGAAGAGCACGGCGAGAAATCTTGACGCTTTTTTTATTATGAAAAAATACTTAGTTTCGCCGCTACAAAAAACCTTTCAACGCATGACACCAAAAATTCGCTGTATTTCACAGCGCATTTATGGGTCTGCAAATTCTTTGTCGAGGATTCTCGTATGAGTACCAAACCCGAGGCCATTGACGGCCGTTATGATTTCAAAACGCTGGAAGCGAAATGGCGCCCGCTGTGGGAGAAGCTGGGGTTGTATCAAACCGGAAACGATCCCAACAAACCCAAAAAATATATTCTCGATTTCTTTCCCTATCCCTCCGGCGAAGGCCTTTCCGTCGGACATTGCCGCAACTATGTTCCCACGGATGTGATCTCGCGTTATTACCGCAGCCGCGGTTTTAATGTGATGCACCCCATGGGTTGGGATGCGTTCGGCTTGCCCACGGAGAATGCGGCGATCAAATTAAAAGCAAAGCCCGCGGAACTCACCGCAAAGTTCACGGCGAATTACAAACGACAAATGTCGCTCATTGCCGCGAGCTATGATTGGTCGCGCGAAATCAATTCCAGCACGCCGGAGTATTATCGCTGGACGCAATGGATCTTCTTGCAGCTTTATCACTCGTGGTATGATCAACGCAAGAACCGCGCGCGCCCGATTGCCGAGTTGGAAAAAGAACTCGCAGCGACAGGCACGAAAAATATTTCGCTGCCCTCAGGCGTGCAAGCATTGACGCCGCAAGAGTGGCAGGCGCTTTCTATCAAACAGAAAAAAGATTTTCTCAGCAATTTCAGACTGGCCTATCGCGCGGCCTCGGCAGTGAATTGGGATCCCGTGGAAAAGACCGTGCTCGCAAATGAAGAAGTGGTCGACGGTCGCGGCTGGCGCAGTGGCGCATTGGTCGAGAGAAAAGTTTTGCAGCAATGGTTCTTCCGCATCACCGCCTATGCCGATCGTTTGGAAAAAGATTTGGACACGATTGACTGGCCGGAGAGCATCAAAGCCATGCAGCGCAATTGGATCGGCCGCAGCGAAGGCGCGGAGGTCGATTTCAAAACCGAGGCCGGCAACTTGCGCGTGTTCACGACGCGGCCCGATACGCTGTGGGGCGCGACGTTCATGGTGCTCTCGCCCGAGCATCCCTTCGTGGCGCAATTGACCACAAGCGCGCAACGCGCACAAGTGGAGCAATATGTCGCGGCCGCAAAGGCGCAATCTGAAATCGCACGCGCTGCGGAAGAGCGCGAAAAGACCGGCGTGTTCACGGGCAGTTATGCGATCAATCCCGTGAATGACGAGAAGATTCCGATTTGGATCGCGGACTACGTGCTCATGGGCTACGGCACCGGCGCGATCATGGCCGTGCCCGCGCATGACGAGCGCGACTTCGCGTTCGCGCGCAAATTCAACTTGCCCATTCGCGTCGTCATTCAACCCAAAGAGCAAAAGCTTTTGGTTGATGAAATGACCGAAGCATGGCCGCACGACGGCGTGATGATCAACTCCGGCCATTTCGACGGCACACCCGCGGATGAAGCCGTGAACAAAGTCACGGCATGGCTCGAACAAACCGGCAAAGGCGTGCGTCGCGTGAATTACAAAATGCGCGATTGGCTCATCAGCCGCCAACGCTATTGGGGCACGCCGATACCGATTGTGCATACGGACACGCTCGGCGAAGTGCCGGTTGCTACGGAGCAGTTGCCCGTCGTGCTGCCCGATGTGCCGAACTACGAGCCGACCGATACCGGCGAATCGCCGCTCGCCCTCATCGACGAGTTTGTGAATATCACTTTGCCCGACGGCACACAAGGCCGCCGCGAGACTGACACGATGGGCACGTTCGCATGTTCTTCGTGGTACTTCTTGCGCTTCGCAAGCCCGCGCACGGATAAAGTTGCGTTTGAAAATGACCAAGTGAATTACTGGCTGCCGGTCGATCTCTACGTCGGCGGCGCAGAGCATGCGGTGATGCACTTGCTCTATGCGCGCTTTTGGACGAAGGCGCTGCACGATCTCGGCTATGTGCCGTTTGTCGAGCCGTTCACAGTGTTGCGCAATCAAGGCATGTTGCTCTCGTATGATAATCAAAAGATGTCGAAGTCGCGCGGCAATGTGATTACGCCCGATGCCGTGGCGGAGGCGCAGGGCGTGGATGCGTTGCGCGCGTACATTTTGTTCCTCGGCCCGTTCGATGCAGAGTCGAAATGGGAAGAGACCGGCATCAAAGGCGTGAGCCGCTTTCTCAATCGCTATTGGGTCGTCGCGCAAGAGTTCGCGAGCGTGAAGTTCGTAGAGCCTTCGGACGAGCGCGAGCGCGCCTTCAAACGCATCATGCATGCGACCATCAAGCGCGTGACGCACGACATTGAGAACTTCCAATTCAACACGGCCATTGCGGCGTTGATGGAGTTCATGAATTTCTTTTATGAATGCCGCCGCGAGCAGGAAGTCGTGGGCGTGTCGCAGGCCATGTGGCGCGAAGGATTGGAAGCATTCACGCGCTTGCTCGCGCCGATCTGCCCGTTCATCGCCGAAGAAGTGTGGCAGGAAGTGTTGGGCCACAAAGGCGGGTCGGTGCATCAACAAACGTGGCTGAGTTATGACGAAAGCGCGTTGGCCGTGGATGAAATCACCATCGTGGTGCAAGTGAATGGCAAGCTGCGCGACAATCTCACGGTGTCGATCAATGCCGGCGAAGACTCGATCAAACAACTCGCGCTCGCCAGCGAGAAGGTGCAAAAGTTCATCGCAGGCAAAGCCGTGAAGAAAGTCATCGTGGTGCCGAAGAAGCTGGTGAATGTCGTGGTGGGGTAAGAGGCTGCAATTGGCAGAATGATTCAGCGGCAGAATAATGCCGTAATCATTCTGCCGAACATTGTTCTGCCAGTGCAAAACTATTTCTGGCAAAACGATTCAAAAATCGTTTTGCCTTTCATCCTCAATATCGTTTATTCAAAAAATAGTAGTCCTCGCCCCTTGTGGTCGAATGGTGGGACAACTCACATTGCTGTTCCAAAATTACCCTACAAGAGGGAAGGACTACTACAGTATTGCATTTAGCTTCTCCTGCAAATAGCTTTTGGTTACTTATAAAAACTCGGGGCAACCCATGCTCGAACTCTCCCTCCGCTTTGAATCGAACGAGAAGCAAGAAGATGCACCGATCACCGTTTCTTTGTTTCGTCCCGATACCGGCAATTTAACCCAGCCCGCAGAATTCCAACCGCCGCTCGATGACGCCGTGCTCGCAGATTTGAGCTGGTATTTGGAAGAATTTTCCAAATGGCCCACCGGCCCGGATTATATTCGCGCTAATAAAATTGAAGCCAAGCTCGAAAACTGGGGACGCAGCTTGTTAGAAAGCGCCACCCGCGAACGCGAAGCGGCTCAACTCTGGCAACAATTTCTCGATAGCGACGGCGAAAGCAAACTCGTCACCATCGACGCCACTGATCCGCGCGTGTTGCGCTTGCCGTGGGAATTGCTCGCCGATGAGAGCGGCCATCTCTTTCCGCGCGGCGTGAGCGTGCGCCGGCGCTTGCGCAAAACCACCGCGACGCCCACCAAGCCCTTCAACCTGCCGGTGCGCGTGTTGATGGTCATCTCCCGTCCCGAAGAAGCCGGCTTCATCGACCCGCGCGCCGACGCCCTCGCCCTGCTCGAGGCTTTGGACGGTCTCGGCACCGCTGCCGAAGTCGAATTTCTTTATCCGCCCACGCTCGCGGCTTTGACCAAACGCCTGCGCGACACAAACGCCCCGGCCATTCACGTGGTGCATTTTGACGGCAGCAGTTGGTACGATGCTCGCATCGGACGTGGCTTTCTGCTATTTGAAAATGACGAGCATGATAAAGACTTTGTTGATGCCAAGAAAATTGGAATTTTACTGTCAGACTGCGACGTAAAACTCGTAGTCCTGGGCGTCAACAATGACGCCATGATTGCCAAGTACTTCAGAGTCGGTTCTGTAGTGATAATGAACTACTCGGCATTTCTTGCTGCGTCCAGAATCTTTTTCTCAGAATTCTATTGCTCGCTAGCCCATGCTAAGACAATTAGCCGAGCTGTGTATGAAGGCCGCCTTGCTCTTCATGCTAACGAATACCGTCACACCTTAACCCGGCGCAATGAAGACGGCGAGTTGGTGGAAAAAACCGTGCGGCTACGCGATTGGTTTCTGCCCGCGCTTTATCAGCAGGCCAGCGATCCGGTGGTGTTCAGCGGCCCGGCCCAGCCTGCTGCCACCGCCGCGCCCAAAACCACGCCGCTCGCATTAACCAATCCCAATCTCCCCGGCGCTTTGCCCGCGGCCTCGAAATATGGCTTTCATGGCCGCAGCCGCGAACTGCTGCAGCTCGAGCGCGCTTTTGCCAAACATGCCATCGTGGTGCTGCACGGCTTTGGCGGCATGGGCAAAACCACTTTGGCTGCCGAGGCTGGACGCTGGTTTTATCGCACCCGCCGCTTCCCCGGCGGTGCGGCGTTTGTGAGCTTTGAGCACGGCGGCTCGTTGCAGCAACTGTGCTCGTGGGTGGGACAGGCCGTGAGCGGCGACCCCAATTTTGCGCTCGGCGAGGGCAATCCGGTGGCCCGCGTTGCCCGCCTGTTGCAGGAAAAACCGGCGCTGGTGATTCTCGATAGTCTTGAACATGTCCTTGGCCGGACGTCGCACATATCTAACGACGAGTTGAAAGCAATTTTAGACGCAGTTTGGTTATGGGCAAAGGGGGATGATCATCTGAAAAACGAGTCTTATCCAGAAGGCCGCTATGGACTCAGCTTTCTGATACGTTTCAAAAGCCGAGCAAGGAAAGATCTACACCTCAACAGCTCGCGCATTTTGATTACTACGCGCGACACTACGTTCAACGACCACCGTTTCAGTCCCTCGCAACACTGCCAGCATATGGCACTGCACGGTTTAGGACTGCCTGATGCTCGAGAATTTGCCAAGGTGATTTTTGACGTTCATGACCTCCCTCGGGGGCTTGTCAACCGACAAGAACTTGATGACTTGATTTCTCACTTGGGGTACCACCCGCTGTCACTGGAATTGGTATTGCCGAGATTAAAAGAATACTCATTCGCTGAAATTCTGTCTCGATTTGAAGAACTATTACCCAAGTTTGTGGCTGGCAAAGCTAACGGACGCAACGAAAGCTTGGAAGTCTCTTTGCAGTTATCATTACAGCGGTTGAATGAAGCTGTCCTTGACGTTCTGCCGAAGTTGTCACTTTTCCAAGTCGGAGCACTAGAAGATGATCTCCTTGACATTAGCGGAATTGATCGAAACAAATGGCAACACATCTGCACGGAATTGAAACAGGCAGCACTGTTATCGACTGAAGCTGTGGAGGGAATAGATGAGGAAGAATTTCAGCGTAAGTGGCACATTAAGTACATGAAGCTGAAACAGAAAGGTCTGATTTCGACTGAATCTGTACATAGAATAAGTGGAGTGTTTGTCAGCTTGCATCCGACACTATCGCATCACTTCCTCCGGACTCTTTCTGACTCTCAGAGTTTCGAGATCGAAAATCGCTTCATCGAGCGTTATAGCAACCTCGCGCAAATATTGAACGAAATGGACAGGACCAATCAGACACCTCGTGTTCGCGCAGTTGTCAAGAAAATTTTACCCAATTTACTACGTACGCTGCAATTGATGCACCTGAAGGCGGATGGAGGAAGAGCAGAATTTCGTAAGGCCATAGAACGGCTCTTAAGACTCCTTGGATATGAAAGAGACCTTCGGGTTTTGCATAAGACATTGGATTCTGCACATCAGTCAGCATTGACTGAAGCTGATATTCAATATTCGCAAATGGATCGTGTTCGAGGAGATCTCTACTATGCTGGGCGTTACAGGGAAGCAGGAGATGAGTGTCGGCGGATCCTGGATATTGTGCATTTGGATGATCATAGTCGAGCTGAGACACTGTGGAATATTGGTCGCTGTTGTGCAGCTCAAGGGAGACCAAGAGACGCTATCGAATTCTATGAAATGGCTTTGGCGATCATTGATAGTATTGATGCATCTAGTTCAGAAGATAAGTGGTGGCGTCTCAGGGGGAATTGCAATTGTGAATTGGGAGATGCTTTTAGAGAGTTAGGAGAATTTGACAGAGCCCTTAACTTTCTTAGAGAGGCTTGGGAGATTGATATTAAATTCAACTATCCGCGCGGTCAAGCATATGATCGGCTTCAGATTGGAATTCTTCTATGCCAAAAGGGTGACCTGTCTGCAGCAGAAGAACATATCCAGAATGCATACGCTGAATTCCAGCGTTGTGATGAGCCTAAAATGGAGGCAGATGTGCTGTATCACTTAGGGATAATTGCCGAATTGAGAAGCGACTGGGAGGGGGCAGAAAACTGCTATCGCAGAAGCTTGGAGCTAAGGGATACTTCCAACAACCTTGTGGGGATGGCAGATACCTATTACCACCTCGCCGTTGTCTCTCAAAACGCGAGGCGCGCTGATGATGCGATGATGTGGTATTTGCGGGCAATCGAACTTGGTGAGCAATTCCAGTCCTCTAGAATAGCAAATTGGTACAGCAGCGTTTCTGATTTTTGCTTCTCCCAAGGCCGGCTCGCAGAAGCGGAGCATTATGCCGGACGCGCGCTGGCCATCAAAGAGACACTCGATCTTTCCGCAACAATTTGGACTACATACAACATTCTGGCCAAAATCGCGCAGGCCAAGGGCAATGCTCAAGAAGCCGCACATTGGCGGCGCAAAGAGCAGGAGAGCTATTTTGCCTATCCCGGCGTGGCGTATCGACTCCCCCAATGGGCGCCGGCATTCATTCAAACCGTTGCCGCCGCCGTGCAGGGCAACCCCAACGCCAAAAGCGAAGTGGAAAAAATTCTGCCCCGGCTCGAAGCAACGAGGGATTGGAAAACCTTGATTGCTCCAGTTCGGCAGATATTGGCTGGTGAAAACGATTTTGAAAAGCTGCGTCCGGACCTTGACCGTCAAGACGCCTACATCGTCCGCCGCATCCTCGCGGTATTATCCGGCGAACCCGCGCCCAACGAACGCACCGTGCCAACCGGCGAGGCAACGGCAGAGCAAGAAGAGAGTGAAGACGAAGCCCAAGGCATAACCATCGATGACCTGCTCAAATTCGTCGCCCTCGCCTGCCAACCGGACGCCCCACCGCAGTTCGTCGAACAAATTCATGAAATCGCGCAAAGCCTGCAATCACCCGAAGCGCCGCCGGAAATGCACGCCTTCGGCCGCGTCCTCGCCGCTATTCTCTCTGGCGAGCGCCATCCCGATCTCTCCGCCCTCCCGCCGGAGCTGGCGCGCAAAATTCGGGAGCATTTAGCCGCATTGCCATAACGCTGCCCTAACGAGTGAAGTCCGACTTGGGCGCAAGAGTCTCGAAAATTACCGAAATCGTCTTGCCCAAGTCGGACTTCGCCGCACTGCAAGAAATGACGACTCCGTAGGAGTCAAATGTTTATAGCTCGGCGGGTCCTCGACACTTCGCGAACTCCGAAGGAGTGACATGTTTCCGGTCGCCGTAAATGCGAAAACGCTCGCTGGTTCATCGAATTTGCACATTTCACTCCTTCGGAGTTTTTAACGATGAGGCCTCTTTTGCTATAAACATTTCATCCCTAACGGGATTCAATACCAGAGTACTAAACGTCATTTTATTCGGCGAGCGCCACCCCGATCTCTCCGCCCTCCCGCCGGCGCTGGCGCGCAAAATTCGGGAGTATTTATGATGAGTGAAGTTCGAATTGGGCAGAACGATTTTCAAAATTTGAAGACGCCGCGCGCCCAAGTCGAACTTCGCCGCGCTGAGAGCGAATGACGACGACTCCGTAGGAGTCAAATGTTTATAGCCCGGCCAATCTCAAATGCGCTGTGAACTCCGAAGGAGTGACATGTTTCCAATCGCCTCGTGAACGCGAAGACGCTCGCTGGTTCATCGAATTTGCACATTTCACTCCTTCGGAGTTTCTAACGAG
>JBBILN010000116.1:0-15384 GCA_037444905.1 bacterium
TGCCCGCACGCGAAAAAGCCCGAAAAAATTCTTTTCCTGCGGAAGTTGGGCTAGCGGCGCGCAGCGGAGAAAGATTTCTCTTTCTCCGCCCGAGACGGATGGCGATAACAAAATCATTTTAAGATGGGCTATTGATATACGATCTCGAAGCACAAATAGATTGGCTGAAAGGAGGGAGATTTCGTGTGCGAAGAAACCGAAAAAGGCGACGGAACCATTGCCCTCGTCAGCTCCACCCGCAGAACAATTTCACAAGCTCACTTGCGCTTGAGCCTTTCTGCGGCTTTTGCGAGCGCGGCTTGTTCTGCCTCTGTTGGCGAGGCAGCTTCAGCGCGCGCGATAGTGGCGCCGGGGTCGAGATTGGCCACGTGGCAATGATAGGACTCTCCAATTTGATAGGAAGTGACGCTTACCCTCACGCCGGCGATCTCCGTTTTTGCTACGCGATAGTTTTCTGTCTTCATAGCTTCACTCATTACTGACACGGGTTGATAGAAGGGAGCGTTGGATTGTTGCAATGATGGAGCTGTGGAGTGTTGGAATTCGGGGAGGAATGCTTGAACGTTTTGTGCTCCAGCGATCCATTACTCCAACACTCCCAGCGCGATTATGCGCCTTTCTCGACCGGCGCGCCGACCAGGTTGCCCCACTCGGTCCACGAGCCGTCGTAGTTCTTCACGTTCTGGAAGCCGAGCAAGTATTTCAGCACAAACCAGGTGTGGCTCGAACGTTCGCCGATGCGGCAATACGCGATCACGTCTTTGTCCGCGGTTACGCCTTTGCCGGCATACAGTGCTTGTAATTGCTCGAAGCTTTTGAAGGTGCCGTCGTCGTTGCAAGCTTGCGCCCACGGAATGCTCTGCGCGCCGGGAATGTGGCCGCCGCGTTGGCAAGTTTCCGGCAACCCCGGAGGGGAAAGCACTTTGCCGGTAAACTCATCGCCAGAGCGTACATCAACCAGCGCAACTTTCCCGGACTTGTAGGCCTCCATTACTTGCGGCAAATACGCGCGCAGAGATTGATCCGGATCGCTCGCTTTGTAACTTGCTTTCTTCGGCGACGGCGTGTCTTTGCTCACGTCACGGCCTTCGGCCAACCATTTCTTGCGGCCGCCATCCATGATGCGCACGTCTTTGTGGCCGTACATCTTGAGCTGCCAAAACGCCCAAGCTGCAAACCAGTTGTTGTTGTCGCCATAGAGGATGACTGTGGTATCGTTCGCAATGCCGCTCTCGCTCATGAGTTTTTCGAGATCGGCTTTCTTAATGATGTCGCGTTGCACCGTATCGCAAAGCTGCGTTTGCCAGTTCCAGCCGATGGCATTGGATACGTGGCCCTCTTCGTACGCTTTGGTGTCTACGTCAACTTCGGCGATGACGAGGCTCGGATCATTTTTGTGTTCATCCACCCACTGCGTGGTGACCAATACGTTGGGGTTAGCATAACCAGACATCTGTGTTGCTCCTTTCTGTTTGAATTGTTCCATTCTATAGTAACCATCGAATATACACAACGGGAGGAACGCCAACAACTCCATAAGCATGTAGGTGAGGCTATACAATTCTGCCTGGCAATCCGGAATGTGCATTTGTGAAAGATGACTTCTAAGCTTGCAAATTTGCCAGGCGGCAGGATGCAACGGGCGTATCATACGCAAAGATTTGGAGCCATGCAAGTAAAGTTCCTTTCGCGCCGTGATTTTTTCGCGCGCGTGCGGTTGTGATTGCGACCCCGAGCATGGGACGAGAAATCGTTTGCCAAGGCGAGCACGAGAATAAAGACCCTCACTTCGTTCGAGAGAAAAGATTTTACAGAGAAGGCCTGGCTTTTCGGCTGTGCCGGATAAGCTTGTCTTCACAAGCCCGACGAGACACTTTTTAAGCCCATGATAACTAAGCCCAACCGCCTTCCGCAAACCTCTCGGGTTGATTGTACAGACGCTTTTGTTCAAGGCATAGAAGGCGCAGCGCCGTAGCATCTCGTGGCGTCGCTTCTCGCTCACGAACACGGCGCTCTTACTTTTCTCTTGCACAGCGCGCCAACGGAATGGCCGCTGCCACTGCCAACCTTCCTATGGGATGGGGCCACCTCTGCAAATTCTTCGCGTATGAAATTCTGTTGACCTGGAGGTAAAATTCCATATGAGGCTACGTTATCCCGAACGTGCAACTTGGCTGGTTCGGGGAGTGCGTTGGTTCGTTTTGCCTTTCGCAATCCTGGGGCTGGCTGCGATTACTTTCGCGCAAACCGGGAAGTTGCTCTCCGATGATGCGAGGAAAGGTTTCAGCAAATCCCACCAAAGCAAAGTTTTCTTTCACGATGGCACATGGTGGGTGTTGGCCTTTTCGGAAACACAGGAAGATTGGGCGATTTGGAAATACCATGATTCCTTTTGGAGCTACCACGCCTCCGCGGGCTCCATCAGCTCCAGTGCGCGCCCAGATGCAGTGCTCAACCCCACCGCCAACAAACTCTTCGTGCTTTTTTCCAAAAGCGAAGACAGTGAATTCTACCGGTTCACTTACGCGAATGGAAAGTGGACGATCGATACGGGTTTCCCGGTTACGTTAAGCACGCTGGGTGAAACCGACAGCAAAAATCCCTTGTGCTTGGTGCGTGCGAAGAACGGCGAGCTGTGGGCGTTTCGCATTTATGAAGGCGTGTTGGAAGCGCTTCGTTCCACCAATAGCGGCGTGAGCTGGTCCAATCTCATCACCGTAAAAGCGGGATTGAACAGCAATCACGGAGCAACGGACGCGCGCGTGTTCAGCTATGCCGGCCAAAATTACGTCGGTGTGGCGTATGCCGAAGACGACAAGCCGGGTGAAAGCCGCTTCGGTTTTCTTGTGCATCGCGACGGCGCCGCAGCCGCGAATTGGCAAGATGAATCTGCAGCGTTGAAGTTGATCGGCGCCGAAAACGCAACGCCCAATCTTTGTTTGGTGACGGATACGGCCAATAATCTTTATCTGCTCACCCAGAACAACGGCGGCGCAGCTTCGCATCCGCGCAACACGCTGTACAAGCGCACCGCGGCCGGAGTTTGGACGGCCTTCAAAGTCAACACGACGCTCACGTGGACCTCGCCGGCGCTCGCAGTCAAGGGCAAAGAGAAACTGTATCTCATGGGCATCAATACCGCGACGAATTTTGGCGAGTATAAAATTCTCACCATCGGACAGGAAAACACTGCCACGAGCGCAACCATCAAACCGCTATTCAAGAAAAGCGGAGAAGTCTTTGCAGATCTGAGCTCGCCCTTGAATGCGGTGGATACGACTTCACAATTAATGGTGTGCAGTGAGAATAGCACGGCCGGCAAAATTTGGTTTAATCAAATCATCGTGGGCGGCTCGGGCGGCGGCGGCACACCGCCGAGCGGATGCAATCCGCCCACAGCCGAAAGCCCGACTGCGATTGCCGGCACCAAGGGCGGGTCGAGCGTCTTCTACAAACCGAATCAAAGCAAAGTATTCTTTCATGGGAATACATGGTGGACCGCCGCGGCGGACAACATTACAGGCGGCTGGTTTCTGTGGAAAAAGAACGGCGCGGGATGGAGCAAAACAATTTCGTTGAGCACCTCCGGCTCCGTGCGGCCCGATTGTGCGGTGGATTCTTCAGATAACAAGCTATATGTTTTGCTTTCGAGCAGTTCTTCGAGTGGTTCGAAATTTTTGCGGATGTCGTATGATCAAAACAACGGGGCTTGGGCGTTGGACTCGAGCTTTCCGGTCACGCTCGCCGGCTTTACGCATCAGGGCGAAAATCCCGCGGTGGTTGTGCGCGCGAAGAACGGCGACATATGGATTTTTGTGACACGCGCGGCCACGTTGTATGCGCGCCGCTCGCAAGACGGCGGGCTGAATTGGTCGAATGACCTTGTTCTCAAAACGCTCAACACTCACACCGCGATGTGCGATGCCGTGAGTTTCACCGCCAACGGCGTGGATTACATCGGCGTGGGCTACGGCGAAGACACGGATGCAACCGCACGCTACGGCTTTTTAAAACACAAAGACGGCGAGGCGGACAACGCGTGGTCGGACGAGAGCAACAAAATCGCGGTTCCGCTGAATACCTACGCCGATGACCACATTGCCATGGCGGTTTCGCCCAGCAACGACGTGTACATGGCCGTCAAAACCAACCCGGATGACAACAGCTCCGCAGGCATCGCGCTTTACAAACGCAAACCGGGCGGCGCGTGGAGCACGCATAACGTGTTCATCGGCAGCGCAGAAACGCGCCCCGCACTAGCAATCGACGAAACGAATGATGAACTGTACGTCTTTACCACGCTTTTAGGCTCACCGCGTTTTGGCCGCTATCGCAAATGCGCTTTTGGCGAAGAAGACAGTTTGGCCACGGCTATTACGAAAGATTTTTTTAAAGTGGCTTCGGATGATTTTCACAACCTTTCCACCCCGCCGCATGCGGTGAGCAACTGCACAGGTTTGTTGGTCGCTGCGGAAAACAACACAAAGCTCAATGTGTGGTATCAACTCTTTGCGATCAAGGGCAGTAGCGCCACGAAGCCTCCGGTGGCGGTGAGCAGCGTGGTCGTGACGCCAAAAACGAAGAGTCAACCCGCTTCGTATAAGGTTCCGATCGCTCTCGGCGCCGCATACGGACTCATCGGCGGCGTGAGCACGATCACGATCACATGGCCGGGCGACACCCAAATTCCCGCGAGCATTGCGAACACGCTGGTGACGGTGAATGGCGTGAACGCGGCGAGCATCACGACCGCTCCGTTGAATCGCAAAGCAACGGTGAAAGTGCCGAACGATCTCGCCGGCGGTGCGTTGGTGAATGTTTTGTTCAAAAGTGGAGCGGGGATTGTCAATCCCACGAGCGCCGGCGACTACACGTTGAAGGCGCGCACGAGCGTGCAAACCACGGATGCGACTTCGCCGGTCTACAATATTACGGAGTCGACCGCCACGCCAATTGCGTTGGGCGATATTGTCGTCACGCCCGATACCACGCAGCGCGTTGCGAGTTATAAAATCCCAATCACGCTCGGCGCGAACGGCGCATTGACCGGCGGTATTGGAACGATCACGGTGACGTGGCCGAGCGATACGCAATTGCCGGAGACGATAGCAAAGAGTGCGGTGAAAATAAACGGCGTGAGCGCGTTTGCAGTCAGCGTCGATGCCGCATTGCGCCAGGCCGTGGTCACCGTGCCGAACGACCTCGCAAATGGCGCGGCGGTAACGCTGTTGTTCAACAGCAATGCCGGCATTACGAATCCCGCGCCCGGCGATTACACGCTGCAAGCGCAAACCAGCAAGCAAAATACCGTTGCCACTTCGCCGAGTTACAACATCAAAGCATTGCCCGTTCCCAAAACCGGCGCACGATTGGCAAGCAGCACGAAAGCTGCATTTGATCGCTCAAGCCAGAGCAAAGTTTTTTATCTCGACAACAAATGGTGGACGATCGGGCTGGACAACGCGGACAACAAATGGTATCTGTGGTATTTCAACGGCGCGAGCTGGGTGCGCAGCATTTTGGTCGATGAGCGGCCCGGCACGCGCAGTGACATGATCGTGGATGCGGCGACGAATCGACTGTTTGTGCTCAGCTCGCAAACCACGAATCCGACGTTTTACCGTTTTGCATACGCCGGCGGCAATTGGACGCAACAGGCGCAAGTACCGCTTGTGGATTTCGGCCACGGCGCCGGCGCAAACGTGCTCACCATGGCGCGCGCGAAGAACAACGCGCTTTGGATCTTTCGCATCAACAACAGTGTGCTCGAAACGCAAGTATCGAAGAATGACGGCGACACTTGGTCGGCCACGATTCCAATCAAAACCGGCTTGCCCGGTGTGAAAGGCCAAACCGAGGCCGTCACTTTTTCTGCGAATGGCAACTACGTCGGCGTGTTTTATAGTTTGATCAACACGAGCAGCGGCAAGCTCTTCGGCTTCATGAAGCATCTCGATAGCGACCTCAACAGCAAATGGACGGACGAAACCAGCGCGATTTCGCGCTTCGGCACGGAGACGCCGGAAGGCTCGCTCTGCGCCGCGGTTACCGACAACGGCGTGGTGTATGTCGTGACGCGCACCAATCCCAACGGCCCCGATGATCCCAGCAATACGCTCTATAAACGCAGCGCCGCGGGCACGTGGACCAAGTTCATCGTGAATATCGGCTATGATTGGAGCAGTCCGGCGCTGGCTGTTGATGAAACGAACAATCGCCTTTTTGTGATGGGCATTCGCATGGCGAGCGCGCCAAACGTGGGCGAATACGTCGTGGTCCCATTTGGACAAGAGAGCACGATCATCGATGCTTTTGCCACAGTATTCATGAAAAACGCGACGCAGAATTTTGCAAATCTCTCCGCGCCGGCAATGCCAGCCACGAGCGCGACCGGTTTGCTAATGGTGGCCGGTAATACCACCGCGGATGATTTGTGGTTTAGCCGGATCGAGCTGGGTTTGCCCAAAGCCGCGGAGGCGGAAGCTGTTTCCGCTTTGCAGCAGGAGACTGAGATTGACAAGTTCACCACGGCGAGCGTGTATCCGAATCCGTTCAATCCTGCCACGACGATTCGCTTTGCAGTGAAAGAGCCGGCGAATGTGAAGCTGCAAATCTTCAATCTGCGCGGCGAGCTGGTGCGCACACTCGCTAACGGCGAGTACAAACGCGGCATGCACGAAAAAACGTGGAACGGTCACGATAACGCGGGCAATTTCGTGGCGAGCGGCGTGTATTTCTATCGTCTGCAAATCGGCGAAATGTTGTATCGCGGGCGCATGCAGATGATCAAATAGTGCAGCGCAATCTCGCGTTCAAGACAGCCCTGGATTTGCCGCTGGCTCGAACGCAACGGCATTTACGAGTTGAGCGCAAACCCAGAAGTTTTGCCATTCCAGAAGCTCCTTGCGGGTGTATGCAAGGGGCTTTTTTATTGGCATCACAAGCATTTTTTGATGATATTTGTTTCGTAACACTGGCCAAAGTCCCTGCTGCTTGATCGGCAAACGATCTTGCTTGCGTAGTCTAAAAATCCGATTGAGACATGAGTATTGTGGCGCAATCAGTCTGAGTTGAACCGCCCAAACTGATTGTGCGCGATTCTATGAAAGCTTTGCGAAAACATATGTTGAACCGCATGACATTTTTCTGCGCCCTGCCTTTTATTTTGTTTGCGCCGTTGCTCTTCCCGCACTCGAGTGCAGTTCTACACGCCCAAACACACAGCCTCAAATTCGAACGCCTCTCGACGGCACAGGGGCTTTCCCATAGCACGGTGAATTGTATTCTGCAAGATCGCAAAGGCTTCATGTGGTTCGGCACCTTCGACGGATTGAATCGCTATGACGGCCACAGCTTTGCAATCTATAAACACAATCCGAAGGACTCCACGAGCCTCGGAGCCAGCGGAGTCTGGTCGCTTTGTGAAGACAGCGCCGGCGTGTTGTGGATTGGCACGGAAAACGGCGGGCTAAATAAGTTCGAGCGCGCCACCGAAACCTTCACGCGTTATCAAAATAACCCTGCGGACTCCAAAAGCCTGAGCAGCAATCGCGTGCGCGCCATTTATGAAGATCGCACGGGTATGCTCTGGATCGGTACACTGGGCGGAGGGCTCAATCGTTTTGATCCGGAACAAAAGACTTTTGTCCGTTATCAATACGACCCTACGAACCCCAAGAGCCTGAGCGACAATGCCGTCTGGTGCATTTACGAAGATGAGCAGAAACCGGGCGTGCTTTGGATCGGAACCAGCAAGGGGCTTAACCGACTTGTCGTGAGCGCAGCCGAGGGATTCGATGCAACGCAAGCCGCGTTCACGCATTATCGGTACGACGCCACGGACCCCAATAGCTTGAGCCACGATATGGTTATGGCGATTGCCGCGGATCAAGCGGGCGCGCTGTGGGTTGGAACCAACGGCGGCGGCTTGAATAAGCTCAATCGAGAGCAGGGGACTTTCACGCGCTATCAATATGACGCCGATGATCCCATGAGCCTGAGCAACAATGCGGTTTTCGCGATCCACAAGGCTCGCAACGGCGACCTTTGGTTTGGAACTTGGGGCGGCGGGATGAATTTCTACGAGCAAGAAAAAAAACGTTTCATCCGCTATCAACACGAGCTTGACAACCCCAACAGCCTGAGCGGCGATTACCTTTTGCCGATCTACGAAGATCGCCTGGGAGTGCTTTGGATTGGCACGAACGGGAATGGCGTCAACCGGCTTGATCGAGGAAAAGAAGCCTTCGCGCACTTGCAATACAACCCGCATAATCCGCACAGCCTCAGCGAC
This sequence comes from bacterium, assembly GCA_037444905.1. Taxonomy (GTDB): domain Bacteria; phylum Zhuqueibacterota; class Zhuqueibacteria; order Zhuqueibacterales; family Zhuqueibacteraceae; genus JABWAN01. Next base: position 8,294 of record JBBILN010000116.1, read on the forward strand.
AACAGCGTCAGCGCCATTTATGAGTCTCGCTCCGGCGGGCTTTGGATCGGAACGAATAATGGCGGTCTCAATCGGCTTGACAGCAGGCGCCGCGCCGTAGCGCGCTATCAATACGAGGCGAACAATTCCCGAAGCTTGAGCAGCAATATGGTGCAGGCGATTTACGAAGATCGCAGCGGCGCTTTATGGATCGCCACATTGAGCGGGCTTAATAAATTGGATCACGAGTCCGGAACTTTCACGCGTTATTTGCACAGCCCGGCTAATCCGCACAGCTTGAGTGACAATAGCGTGAATACCCTTTATGAAGATCGCGCGGGCGAGTTCTGGATTGGAACCGCGACCGGCCTTGATAAGCTTGACCGCGTGCACGGAACATTCAAACACTACAAACACGAGCCGGACAATCCCCACAGTTTGAGCAACAATCATATTTTTGCCGTGCATGAAGACCGCGGCGGATTGTTTTGGGTGGCAACGAACCGCGGCCTCAACCAACTTGATCGGCAGCAAGCAACGGCGACGCGCTATCTGCACGACCCACAAAATCCCAACAGTTTGAGCAGCAATCGCGTGCTCACGATTTATGAATCGCGCCGCGGCGTGCTTTGGCTGGGCACGTGGGGCGGCGGGCTGAATAAGCTTGTTCGAGAAGGCGAGCACATCACGTTTCGGCATTATCGTGAAAGCGATGGTTTGCCGAACGACGTGGTTTATGGCATTTTGGAAGATGAGACGGGCCGGCTCTGGCTCAGCACCAATAAAGGCCTGTCGCGTTTCGATCCCGCTACGGAAAAATTCCGCAACTATGATATGCACGACGGCTTGCAGGGCGACGAGTATAACAGCGGCGCATTTTTCAAAAGCGCGTTAAGCGGGGAAATGTTCTTCGGCGGCATCAACGGCCTCAATGTGTTTCATCCCGAGCGCGTTAAAGATAATGAATATATTCCGCCGGTGACCCTCACTGGTTTGGTGCGCTACAATAAAAACGATGCCGAGGGCAAACCCATTTTCGAGAGAGGCATTGCGGAAAAGAAGGAAATCGCGCTTTCCTACCGCGACAATATTCTCACCTTTACGTTTGCCGCGTTGAGCTATCGCAATGCTTTCAAGAATCAATATGCTTACCAGCTCGAGGACTTCAACGAAAATTGGATTGAACTCGGCGCCAAGCACGACGTCACCTTTACCAATCTTGACCCGGGCGAATATACCTTGCGCGTGAAAGGCTCCAACAACGACGGGGTGTGGAACGAAGCCGGCACTTCGTTGCAAATCATCATTGCACCGCCGTGGTGGAGAACGTGGTGGGCATATTTGTTTTACGGGTTCGCGAGCCTTGCGATACTTTACTTTGCGCGGCGTTACGAGTTGAATCGCGCGCGGCTCAAAGGCCGCTTGCGAATCGAGCAAATGAAGGCGGAGAAGCTGCACGAAGTCGATCAGATGAAATCGCGCTTCTTTGCCAATATCTCGCACGAGTTTCGCACGCCGCTGACGTTGATTTTGGGGCAGATCGACAGCGTATTGGCAACGATTACCGACCGGCAAAATCAGAGCAAACTTGAAGTTGCTTCACGCAATGCGCGGCGATTGCAGCGTTTGATCAATCAATTGCTCGATCTCTCCAAACTGGAAGCGGGCAGCATGGCTTTGAAAGCCACGCGCGCGAATGTGGTGTCATTTCTCAAAAACCTCGTGGCTTCGTTCGAGCATTTGGCAGAGCAAAAGGGGATCACACTCACATTGCACAGCACGCACGATGAAATCATGCTTGACTACGATCCCGAAAAGCTCGAAAAAGTGTTTTATAATTTGCTTTCGAATGCACTGAAGTTTACCTCCGAAGGTGGGACGGTGTTAGTGAGAGTGGAGATGAATAACACCCCCCTGAATGCCCCCTCAAGGGGAGACTACCGCAATTCCTCCCTTGAGGGAGGTCAGAGGGGCGTCAAGCACTTCGTAATTGTCACGATCACAGACACCGGCATCGGCATCGCGCAGGAGCATTTGCCGCATGTCTTCGATCGCTTTTATCAAGCCGACAGCTCGCATCAACTTGAAGGCACCGGCATTGGCCTCGCGCTCGCCAAAGAATTGGTGGAATTGCATCGCGGGGAAATTTCGGTGAGCAGTGAAGTGGGCAAAGGCACGGCGTTCGTTGTGAAGCTGCCCTTGGTTGCAATGAGCCGTGAGCAGTGGGGAGTGAGCAGCGCAGTGGAGATTGAAGAGCGAAGCTTGAAGATAGAGGATCGAGCCATCAGCAACGAACAATCCCAAACTAGCAACGAGCACGCAGCAATCAGCAACAAGGAGCTTATCCTGCTCGTCGAAGACAACGCGGATATTCGCGCGTATGTGCGCGAGCAAGTGCAGAGCGGCTATCGTGTCATCTTCGCAGCGGATGGCGAAGAGGGACTGGCCAAAGCGCAAGAAGCGATTCCCGACTTGATCATCACTGATGTGATGATGCCGAAAATGGACGGCTATCAAATGAGCCGCTTGCTGAAGAACGACGAAAAGACGAGCCACATTCCCATCATCATGCTCACCGCCAAAGCGGCATTGGACGACAAGCTCGCCGGTTTGGAAACCGGCGTGGATGATTACTTGCTCAAGCCGTTCAGCGCGAAAGAATTGTTGGCGCGCATGCGGAATCTTATCGCCCTGCGCCGGCAATTGCGCCAGCGCTTCAGCACCGCCACGATCATCAAGCCCGCTGAGGTCACTGCCACTTCCGTCGATCAAGCCTTTCTCCAACGCGTGCTCGCGGCCATCGAAGCGCATGTTGGTGACGAACACTTCGGCGTCGCAGAGTTGGCCGCGACCGTGAGCATGAGCACTTCGCAGATCAATCGCAAACTGGGCGCGCTCATCGATCAACCCGCCAGCCAGCTCATCCGTTCCATGCGACTCCAACGCGCCGCTGATTTGCTCAAGCAAAACGCCGGCACCGTGGCCGAGATCGCGTATCAAACCGGTTTCAGCGATCAAGCGCATTTTGCGCGGAGTTTCAAGAAGCAGTTTGGCTGTGCGCCCTCGGAGTTTCGAGGGAGCAAAGCGTAGCGCTTGGAATGCGAACGGGCTATGCGGTTTAAATGCGCTTTTTGGCTCTACTTCAACAGATGCCATTTCTGCCCACGAAACATGCGAATCATACGAAAAACTTTTTTCGCGTTATTCGTGTGTTTCGCGGGCAAAAATTTAAATCTGCCTATGTAGAATCAGTCATGAAACTTGTGCTAATTAAATTTGGAAATTGCGCCGCGCGGCGAAATAAGAACGGCGCTGGCATATGCTGAATCGTCTGGAAAGAAAAGGCCTGAAGGCCCAACGCGAGCCGCGACCAAACCGGCAGAATAATTACGTCATTATTCTGCTGATGAATCATTCTGCCATTTGAAGACTTGGTTTTCTGTGCACAGATTTCACTTTCAACAGAACAAAGCGCAACCAATACCTTAATAAGATCAGCGCGTCGGAGTCGGATGGGAAAGTTTCGAAAGGAAGGGGGATTGTTGATCTCGCGGCGCGCATATGCAGTTGCGATGATGTCGTTGCCACATTCCGCGCTCAATACAAATCCGTTTTGATTTGCCGCAACTCTTTTTCCAGCACCTCCATCCTCTCCTGCATCGCACCCACCAATTGCTTCAGCGTTTCCACTTCCATGCGCAAAGAAGAAGACACGGGTTCTTTTGAACTCTCTTCCACCGCCTCCGCATATTCGAAAAACAAATGGCGATAGCGCGTTTCTTTCTGCCCGGCTTGGCGCGGCGCTTGTTCGAGCCACGCCGGCGTGCGTGCGATCAAGCTTTCAATCACCTCTTGTGCTTCTTCGAGCGAGGCAAATTCATACTGGCGGCCGGCGCGGCCTTTGATCTCGCCGAGGGTTTGCGGGCCACGCAATAAGATGAGACTCAACGCTGCGAGCTGCGCGTGCGAAAGGTCCAAGCCGTTCTCGCCGCCGCGATGCGCATATTTCATCACACGACCATCGCCGCTGACGAACGCGCATAGGCCTTTTTCTTTCAGCTCGCCGAGCGCGGCTTCGACTTCCTCGGAGCTGTATTCAACAACAGGATCGCGGCTCGTCTTCTGGTTGCAAGCGGCCACGAGTGCATTGAGCGTCATGGGATAATATTCGGGCGTGGCCTGGCTCTTTTCAATCAAACAGCCGAACACGCGCGCGGCTTCGGGGGAGAGCTTCATGTTTCTTTTCCTAGATTGGACATGGGATGTTCCTTAACAAAAAAATGACTTCTTTCCGTAATACAAGGCGACAACATTGTGCTTTTTTAGCAAAGTTTTTCAAGATAGAGTTTTGAAAAAGCCTTACCGCCAAGCGCGCAAGCCGTTCGCAATGGACGCGAAGAAATAGCTTGGCGTTCTTAGCGCGGCCTTTGCGTTTTGCTTTTTCTTTGGATGGCGGCTCGGCCGCGTTGTGTAATGCTGTGGCTAAATTTTTTTGCTATTCTGGAAGAAGCGCTTGATGTGCTCAAGGCGTACATGTTTCAACGCCGGCAAATCAGTTTCGAAGAGGCGCTATGATTGCGAAATAGGAACGAGTCTTCGCACTTATATTGTCCGCATGCTATTTTCGATTGTCGATGACAGGCCGAATTGGGGGCTAGGCTTCGCTCTTGCTTCTTGCTCGCGCACGCCTCGCGAAGAATGAGAGGCGCTCCCGCCAATATTATATTTCCCCAAACCAAATGTTGTGCGTTTGCCGACGTGAAGCCATTCGCCCATTTTGAGCACGGGCAGCAGTTGCTGTAATACCTCCGCTGGGCCGGCAAGCTCGAAATCGCCGAGCAGTCCGCCGAAATTCATTTCCGTTTGCTGGCGCGCGCTGTAGCGTTGCCAATCCCACCAGCGCAGCGTGGCGCGCATGTGCAGTTGTTCCGCAAGCGCGAGCAAAGAGCAAATGGCTCACGCGGCGGCAGAGTTGAAAAAAAACTCGCGCGCGGTGAGCTGCGTGACCAATTCGCCGCGGGCTTTGAGGCGCAAAGGCGTTTGCAGATGGATTTGGATTGAAGTCAGCGGCTCGTGTGCCTGGGATGCGGAAATAGTTTTCAGCATGAGATTCAGAATCGGCGGCAAGCCAGGAGCAAGGCCGGTTGCGCCGTCGTAATAGGAAACGTAGCTGCTCGTGTCGGCGGCTTCATGCACTCCATCCAAAAACGAGAGCGCTTCGGCGTTTGCGAGGGCGAATTGGTTTTTCGCGCGGCCAAGCCCGGCTTGCCCGAAAAGTTGAAACGCCATGAGAAAATACGGCAAGCTGCGAATTGCCGGACCGAGCAGAGTAAGCTTTGCAGTGAAACTTTCGCCGCCGGCCACGAAACGTTTACGGCTGGTGTCCGGCGTGATGATGAAGGCATGCGGCACGTGCCCGGTTTTTTGCAGGAGCATGGGCGCGTTCGCAGGCACTGGCGCTTCGAAAAGTTGGTAATACGGACAAGCCGAGCGCAGCAAGCACGTCTCGCACGGAATCGGGCCCATGGTGCAAACCACTTTGCGGAACGCATGCCCAAACCCGCTGCGCAACGCCGAGCCAGGGTAAGAAGGCAAACGCAAATCAGCGAGGGCTTGGAAGCGCAGCCGCAAGTGGGCGAGGTGCAGGTGAGAAGAGGGGAGGTTGGTAAGCACCGAGTGGGCAGCCGTTGCGTTCATGTGCTGTTCCTTTTCTCCGCCGCATGGCAATACTCGCACAAGAAATTCGCGCGTTGCCGCACAGCACGTTGCATGCTAGCAGGGATTTTACGCGGCATGAGTTTGCGCCGAAGCGGTGATGAGCAGGTTGCGAATGACGCGATTCGCGAGGCTCAAATAGTCGTCAAGCTCTTCATACACGCACAACTCGTGATCTTCATTACGAGAGAGCTTCTTTCTCTTCTGCTTCGACAATAAACTCGCAATGCGCTTTTGCAATTCCGCGGAGGCTTTGAAGACGGGCGCGCCTTCCTGCAATTCGATGCGACCCCCGCGCTCCAGCGGCAGGGATTTCGGCAGGGCGTCTAATTTGGGCAATGTGTCGATCATGATTTGATTTCTCAGGAAAAGAGAAGTTGGCGTTGTGTTTTTTGCTCCGCGCAATATGTTGAAGCGCCGGTAGAAATGCAAAAAGAAAATCAAATCAAGATAACGATGGACAATTCCGCGCTCAAAAAAATCATTGAACTATTCCCCCAGGTTTGTATCTTTTTATCGAGCATAAATCTGGGCAACACCTTTTGAGATTTCAAAACCCTCAGGGCTAGTCGGCTTTCCTAGAGCCAATGCTCGGCCTTTGAGGGTTTTCTTTTTTCGGGGGGGATTGACCTGCCTCCAAAATTTTCTCTTCCCGAAGTTGCTACGTCTCCGCGCACGGTTTTGTTTTAAGCTGCACCCTGTCTCTTCGCCTGTCATTCTGCAGGAATCTTTTACTCACTTGAGATATTACCCCGAGCTTAAAAAGATTCCTGCGGAATGACAATGATATGTGTGCGAGGTGCGACCAATTCCGCGCGGAGTAATAACGCTCTTCTAGACGATCCAGGAAGCCAGATGCGACAATAGCTCTCAGGAAATGCGCACTCTATTCCTTGCCGCATGGAGTATGTCGTGGTGCATGAGTTGGTGCATTTGCACGAGCGCCGCCACAACGACCGTTTCAAAGCGCTCATGAGCCGCTTCATGCCCAACTGGAAGCTCTATCGCGCCGAATTGAACCGCGCCCCGTTGGGGCATGCGTTGTGGGAGTGTTGAGGGATGAAGAATGCGATTGTAAAGCACGAGAGCGAAACCGTGTGCCTCGTGGGCGAAACCAAAATCACGCGCGATTTCTTGAAGCTGCGCACGAGCGAGGCGGATAAAGTGAAGTGTGGCGCGCGGCATTTCGAGGCGCTGGGCGTATCGTTTGAGGTGGTGGTGCGCAGGGAGTAGTTTTGAGCCACTGCGCCAATGAAAAAATCGTAATGCCTCAGTTATTGGTGGAAAACGTAGCGCAGACATCCTTGTCTGCAGGTGGGGACGCCTGCGCTACTCCTCCGGAAACTGAGGCATCCCGTTGCCTCAAAATAAAATGTTACCCAAGCAGGTATAAGAAG
>JBBILN010000117.1:0-15356 GCA_037444905.1 bacterium
ATGCCTAACCCAAGCGACGCGCTGCTCGTCCTCTCTCCGCATCCCCCGCTTGCAATCGGTATATTCATCACATCCGCGCGCCGCGCAGGGAAGCCCACCGCGCACTCTCTTCGTCGAAGAGATTTCACCTTCACTAGCAATCAGCGCTACTGGTGCAATACCAAAACAAACGGCAGAATCATTTTGCCCAAAAATTGTTTTGCCATTCCTGCTTTACTTCCAACTTGAGAATGCTCGTGAAAATTCACACTGCCACTCCATTCGCCGCGCGCTGCGTGCTTGCGCTTGTGCTTTGTGCTCACACCGCGTTCGCGCAAAACATTCTTTTTAAAGATGTCACCAGCTTCGCGCGCGCGGGCATGCCGACGGATCCGAACGGCTATGGCCACGGCGTGGCTGCGGCGGATTTCACCGGCGACGGCTTGCCCGACATTTATCTCGTGGCGTATGACGCGCCGAATGCGCTCTTCCGCAACAACGGCAACGGCACGTTCACGAACATTGCGCAAGCCGCAGGCGTGGATTTGGGCAGCACGCCGGACCGCGGGGTGGCGGCCGCGGATTATAACAACGACGGGCGCGTGGATTTTTACGTCACCGCCGGCTCCGGCGCGGATAATCTGCTCTATTACAACGAGGGCAACGGCGTTTTCGCGCAAGTGGCGCAGCGCGCCGGCGTGCAGCTTAATGCGTTTCAAGGCCAGGGCGTTTCGTGGGGCGACTATGATAACGACGGCGATCTCGATCTCTTCTTGCCGAGCTATGAGAACACTTCGCGCCTCTTTCGCCAAAACCAGGAGCATAATTTCGACGATGTCACCGAAGCCGCGGGCTTGGGTTACTTCGCCGAAAGTGTGCAAGCCGTTTTTTTCGACGTGGAGCTCGACGGCGATTTGGATTTGTTTGTCAGCCGCGGCGCGAGTTATCCCAATCGCATGTTCATCAATCAAGGCAACGGCACGTTTCGCGACGAAACCGAGAAAAAAAACCTTGCCGACTCTACTCCGCACGGGCAAGGCGTGACCGTTGCCGATTATGATCGCGATGGCGATTTCGATATCTACATGTGCAACGCCAATGGCGCGAATCGGCTCTATCGCAACGGCGCCGGAAAATTTCGCGAAACGGCGCAAGCGGCCGGCGTGGCCGATGCGAGCCGCAGCTTGGGCTGCACGTTCGCGGATTTCGACAACGACGGCTGGCCCGATCTTTACGTCGGGAATTTCGGCCGCAACAAAATGTACCGCAACAACGGCAACGGCACCTTTGAAGACGTGAGCGGGAGCTCCGGCGCCGATGATGCCAACCGCGCCTATGGCACCGCGGTGTTCGATTATGACAACGACGGCCGTCTCGACATTTTCTTCAGCAATTCCGGGCAGAAAAGCGTGTTGTTGCACAACCAGGGCGCAGCGCAGCACTGGCTCAAAATCATTTTGGTTGGAAAGAAGAGCAATCGCAGCGGCGTCGGCGCGCTGGTTCGGTTGGACGACGGCGCTCGCACACAAGCGCAACAACTCTTCGCCGGCTATTCCATGGTTTCCGGCGGCGGTGATTTGACGATTCATTTCGGCCTCGGCGCAAACACGCGCGCAAAGCGTCTCGAAGTATTATGGCCTACGGGAAAGAAAGACGTTTTGTTCGAGGTCGAAGCCGATCGCGCGCTTGAAATCGTCGAAGGCAGCATCGGCGAGGTTCAACGCGACACGATCGCGCCGCGAATTTCAAACGTCACGGCCATTGCCAAGAGCGACACGAGCGCGCTCATCACGTGGAGCACGGATGAAGCTTCGTCTTCACAAGCGGAATACGGCGCGACCTCCGCCTATGGCGACACCACGAACACTTCGCGCGAGCGCGTGACGCGGCATGCGCTGTTGCTCAACGGCTTGCAAGCGCGCGCGACGTATCACTATCGCGTGCTCTCGCAAGACGGCGCGGGCAACAAAGCCGCTTCGCGCGATTTTATTTTCACGCTCACACCTTCACCGGCGCCGACGCCCTCTCCCAAAGTGCGCGTGCAAAACCTCACGAGCACGAGCGCGGAGATTATTTGGCAAACAAACGCGATCGCGAATGCCTGGCTGGAGTTCGGAGCGGATACGAGTTTGGGCGAACGCGTCGAAGACGTCACGAGCAATGGCCGCACGCACCTCGCGCGCATAACGCAGCTCAAGCCAGCCACAAAGTACTATGCCCGCGCGTTCGCGCGCGTCTCTTCGAATGAATTGTCGGCCTCGCCCCTCTTTAATTTCACCACGGCAAGCGACTCCGCGCCTGCGCCGGTTATTTCAAACATCGTCATCGACCAAATCACGGCCACGAGCGCGCGCATGACGTGGCAAACGGACATTGCGAGCGACAGCCAAATCGAATACGGGCTTGACGAGGCTTACGACAAGCTTTCCAATCGCAACACGCAGCTTGTGACGCTGCACCGCATGACGCTGCGCAACTTGGCGGTGAATCGGCTGCACCGTTTGCGCGTGCGTTCCGCCGCGCCCGGGGGCAAACTCGCGAAGAGCGAACCGCACCAATTCATCACGCTGCCGAACAACGGCGATCTCGCGCGCAATGTCGAACTGCTCGGATTTGTGGATCTGCACGGCGAGCCGACGGTTGCCGGTTGTTGGGGCTATGCCGACGGCCGGGGCCGCGAGTATGCGCTCGTGTGCTTGCGCAGCCGCGGCTTGGAAGTGGTTGACGTGACCGATCCGCGCAAGCCGGAGCGCATCGCGCGCGTCACCAGCTTTCAAAAAGATTTGAAAGAAGTGCAGGTGTATCGCCATTATGCCCTCGCGGTCAACGAATACGGCCCGATGGAGGTCATCGATCTTTCCACTCCGGCGCAACCCGAAATCGTTGCGCTCTATGACGACAGCTTCACCGGCGCGCACAATATTTTTGTCAACGGACACTTCGCGTATGTGGTCGGCACGCACCCGATCAATCAACCCGACGACGACGCGCACAGCGGCTTGCACATCATCGACCTTTCCGATCCCGAGCGGCCCGAGCTTGCGGGCAAATATGAAGAGGGTTTTTATATTCACGATCTCTACGTTGCGAACGACACGGCATACGTGGGCGGATTGCGTTCGCATCAAGTCGTGACGTTGGACACACGGAACAAACGTAACATTCGCGAGCTGGCGGGCTTTCGCGTGCGCTATCCGCATACCGTGCGTCGTGGCGGCAATCCGAACATTCTCATTGTGAATGACGAAGGCAAAGGACAGGACGTGCAGTTTTTTGACATTCGCGATCCGCACGAGGTACGCAAAGTCGGCAGCTACATGACCGACCCCGAAATCTCGCCGCACAACGTCGAGCCGATCGATAATCTGGCGTACATCGCCTACTTTGAAGATATGCTGCGCGTGGTGGATTACAGCGATCCCACGAATCCTCTCGAGGTCGGCTTCTATGACACGTATCCCGAAAATCCCAGTCACGGCCAGCCGTTGGGCGCCCATCAAACCGCGGCGTGGGGCGTGTATCCACACGCGCCTTCGGGGAATATTTATATCAGCGACATGACCAAGGGCTTGTACGTTTTTCGATATGCGCCGGCCGGACCGGCTCCGGTCTCTACGAAGTCTCGCGTGCATGCGCTTCAAACTGCACAAACAGCCATCACCGCGCAAAAGGTCGATGCGCTTGCAACGCCGCAGAGTTTCTCTTTGTCGACTTATCCCAATCCTTTCCGCGCTTCTGCAAGCACAAGTATTCGTTTTGAATTGCCCCATGAGGCTGAGATCGAGCTGGCTATACTGGATCTAAACGGCCGCGTGGTGTGGCAACTGGCGCGAAAGAATTTCAAAACGGGAGCGCACGACTTGCGCTGGAACGGCGAGAACGGCAACGGTCAACGCGTTACTGCGGGCATTTATTTTTTGCGCATGCGGTATCGCATTTTTGCAGAGCCTACTTGGGGCGTGCAGAGCAAACGGCTTATCGCACTGCCGTAATCCTAAAAGCGCTGCGCGGGCTTCGAAAAGAAAAACCTGTATCCCTGTGCGATGTTCGTACTCTCCGCTTCAAGTCACCTCGCGCGAAGAGGCCAGCTCGGTAAACAAGCGGAGAACGCCCGCGGTGCAGCAGCGACAGAACAAAAAGAACTAACCTAGCATCATGCCATGCCCTTCAGGGCCATGCAGAAGCGACCGTACCACGTTCTTCATCGACAACAGCGGCAATATCTTCCGGCAACATTCCCCTTGCCTTTCAACGGCCACGCAGTTTATATTGCGCCGCGTTCTCAATTCGCCACAGTCTCTGCAAACATCTTTTCACTTCGCATGACGAGCCTCCTCGAGTATCATCAACAACACGCACGCGACTTCCTCACCATCGGAGGCTATTCCCTCCCGCAGCGCTATCGTGCTCACGCAGAAGAATATGAAGCCGCAACGCAAGCCGCCATGCTCGACGCGAGTTTTCTCGGCAAGCTTTACGTTTCCGGCAAAGATCGCGAAGCGTTGCTGCATCGTTTGACCACGAACGAAATGCGCAAGCTGCCCGCGGGCAAATCGCGCGTGAATGTTTTCACCAATGTGAAAGGCCGCGTCATTGACCGCGTCGAAATGTTGGTGGAAGAACATCGCTACCTCCTGCTCACCGGCGCCGGCCATGCCGAAACGTTGCGCGCGTGGATTGACAAATACACGTTCATCGAAGAGGTCAAACCGATCGACGCTACCAATGCGCTTGCCGTCCTCGCCTTGTTTGGAAAAGAAAGCGCCACGCGCTTGCAAGATTGTTTGGGAGTAGCAACGCAAGGAATAGAACCCGGATCATTCGCGAGTCATGTGTGGAAGGAGCACGAGCTGCTCGTGCATCGTCCGGAGGCCCATAGCTCCGCGAGTTTCAATTTAATCATCTCGAATGTCGCCGCATTGGAATTGTGGCAAACCCTGCTGCCGGCATTCACGCCCCTCGGCTACGCCGCATTCGAAACGCTGCGCATTTTGCAGGGCATTCCCATGGCCGGTCACGAGATCACGGAAGAACACAATCCGCACGAGATCGGATTGTATCCGCTCATCAATTTCGAGAAAGGCTGTTACCTCGGGCAGGAAGTGGTGGCGCGGCTGGACACATATCAAAAAGTGCAAAAGCAGTTGGTGGGAATAAAGCTCGAGACTGACCCGGAGGTTGTGGCCGGCGCAACCCTATTCGTCGAGCAACAAGAAATCGGCAAGATCACCAGCGTTGCGCACTCGCCGTTTGGCGAGGGCGCGATTGGCTTGGCGGTCGTGCGCAAGCAAAACGCGCAGCCGGGCGCGCGTGTGGCAGCGCGCACGAGCAACGGCCTGGTTGTGAACGCAGCCCTGGCCGCATTGCCGTTTGCAGACTGAGCACCATTTCTTCTCCGCCATGCTGCAATAAGCTTTTGAGCACCACGCAGAATTTCAACGCCCGAGGGTTTTGCGCAAGCCATAAAGAAGATTCCAAGGAAGTTGCAAATCACATCCAGTTGTGTACCGTATTTCAACCATTCCTCTTTTCGAACATAAACTCACCACATTGCGCACACGCATGCACGACTACCCCAAGCTCCGCTTCATTGAAGCCATTCCCCTCGAGGAAGATCAGGATCAATACTTCGCGCTACGCGATCCTTCCGGCATTGTCGAAGAAGTGATCGTCGTCTCAGGAGAAGCGTTGTATTTGATGCAATATTTCGATGGCAAACATTCTCTGCTCGATATTCGCGCGGAGTATCAACGCACGTTCGGCGCTTTTCTGCCGGAAGAGCGATTGCACAAGCTGGTTGCCGAGCTTGAGCGAACGCACTTCCTCGAGAGCGAGTCTTTTCAAAATCACAAACGCGGATTGGAAAAGCAAGTGCTCAGCCGCACTACTCGCGCCGCGGTGCATGCGGGTACCAGCTATCCGAAGGATCCGCAGGCGTTGCGTGCGCAATTGGAAGACTTTTACGCGCACAGCGGCGGCACGCTCAATCATGCCACAGCCTCCGTGCATTCGAAAAAGGCCGCGCACCTTCAGGGCATGCTGGCGCCGCATATTGATTTGCGCGTGGGCGGCGCCTGCTATACCTATGGCTATCGCGCGCTCGCCGAGAGCGCGCCCGCGGACGTCTTCGTTATTTTGGGCACCGGCCACAACGGCCTGTATAATTGCTACTCATGTCTGCCGCAAGATTTCGAAACGCCGCTTGGCCTGGTCAAGCACGACGCCGAGTTCATTCACGAGCTGGCGCAGCAACATCCGCACGAGTTATTCGCCGAGCCGCTGCCGCATCGCAGCGAACACACGATTGAATTTCAAACCGTGTATTTGCAGCATCTGCTCGGCGGCCGGCAAAACTTCACCATCGTGCCGATCTTGTGTTCGTATGCTTATGTGATGTTGACGGATGCGCGCTTCACGCGAGAGCGAAAGATCATCGAGGCGTTTGTGGAGGCCTTGCGAAAGACTTGCGCACAACAGGCCGCGCGCGGGAAGAAAGTCTGCATAATCGCAAGCGTGGATTTCTCACACGTTGGTCCGCGTTATGGCGATCCCAACGTTCCGGATGCAAAATTTCTGGAGGCCGTGCGCACCGCAGATTTCGAGTTGCTCGACGCCATCACCCACGTCGAGGCGGCGCGTTTTGTCACAGCGGTCGCTCGCCTGGAAGACCGCTATCGGGTTTGTGGATTTGCGCCCATTCATACTCTGCTCTCCGCTACGCCCGCAAAGACCGGCACGCTTTTGAAATACGAGCAAGGCTTGGTGGATGACAAGCAATCGGTCGTGTCTTATGCGAGCGTCGCGCTCTATTGATACCAGAGCCGTTCCAACCTTTATCCGTGAGTTCTTTGAGGACGTTTTTGTTGATTGCACGCCAGCATAGTCTTCATTGCCGGCTTTTTCGAAGCCGCCCTAGCAACGGCCTTCCGCAGCCCAGAAAATCAGCGTTATTTTACACAAGCGGCGAATAGATGCAGTCATTTTTATCAAAATCTTTCTGCACGCGCTTGCGATTGCAGCTATTTTTTGCTGGCGCGAAGAGAATTTCGCGAGTCTCACAATAACATCTGCACCGGCGCGTTTGAGCGGGTACCTTGTGATCTCAACATGAGCCGGGCCACCTCCCTTGACAGAAAATCTCACTCGATAGCAGGCTCTTTTCGGGCTGGACGTTACCCCCCACATGAGGGCGTATTTGAGGCAACTCGGCGTCTCGTCGTGGCCGCTTCACTTCACGTTTTGTTTATTCTCTTTGCAGTGTAATCGTTGCAAAAAAGAACAAAGACCTTTCCTCACGAAAATGAGGCGCCGAAAAAGAGCCTTTTCCACTTTTGTGTGAGTTCTATTTTCATGCGAGAAAAGTTTTGGTTCCGGCTTATACGGATTATGGTTTGAAGCTGTTCTTATTTAACTCGAAGTCTTCAACCCAAATTTGCATTTGAATTTTGTGGCAGCTTGCGGGCGCGGTTGTGCGGCGCCTTGCGCAAAAGCCGGCGAGTTTGGGCCTCTGCTGTGGAGGCGGGTACAATGCAAAGACCTGTCAGGTTTTTAGAGCCTGGCAGGTCTTTTTTTCGCGCAAAATAATTCTACTGCACACTAGCCAATTCTTCCACACGAACGATCAACTAGTATTACGACGTTAAGTCGATTCATTCGTAGTCGCGACCCCTTGTGGGTCGCTGTCCTTGCCGGAGAGTTTGAGATTGCAACAGTGCCCCACTAGGGGGCAGGGCTACCACTTAACGTTGTCGCACGAGAGTACGAAACACAAATGCGAATTTGCCATGCACTTTGTATGTGCGCGGCAATTCATTTATCCTTACTTCAACATCGTCATGCGATTCGTCTGGCTGAAAACCACTTCCCCATTCATCCCCCTTACAATCATCCGGCAGAGATAAACGCCCGCCGCGACGTGATGGCCTTCTTGATTGCGGCCATTCCAGCGCACCTCATGCCGTCCTGCACGCATTTCACGACTCACGAGCGTACGCACAAGCTGGCCGGTTTCGGAGAAGATGCTGAGTTTTACTTCCCCGGTTTGAGGCAATGCGAAGGCGATCTTCGTTTCAGGATTGAAGGGGTTGGGATAATTCTGCGCCAGTTCATATTGTTGCACCGGCGTTGCGTTCGCCTGCTCAGTCGAAGTACCTTCCAACTCGTCTTTGGGAAGCGCGTTGCCGGTGACCAGCAGCACCGGATCGGTGTCCGCGGCATCAACATCGTTATTATCACCGACGTTGCTGAACGGCGAATCAAGCGGATCGCCGGCGAGCGTGGAACGGCCCTTCTCATTTGCAATGAATACGCGTTTGCATGAAGCGACGTCCACTCCGGTTAGCGCGCCATCACCGGCTTCGCCGTCAAGATCGAGCTGCAAAGTCGCGGCGGGCGGCGTCAAAGTGCGTTTCACGATGCCATTGGTGAGATTCAAAACCTTGAGTGTGCGATTCGTGTGCTGGCTCACAAACACTTCCAAGCGATTCGTATCAATGGCAAGATCATATGCCTTCGCCACCGCGGTGCTGCCTTTGAGTGTGCCGTTCGGATAAATCCGGAAGACCACGCCGGCGCTGTTATCCGCGACCCAAATCACACCCGAGTTTTGAATATCCAAACCACGCGGCGTAGTGCTGTTGGGGATAAAGACTTCGCCGTCGCCATCCAATCCCGCCTTGAGTGAAGAGACGATGGCATTGCCAACGCCTTCCGTGAGCTCATATCGTTGCAGAGATTTGTCCGTACGATCTGTCGCATACAAAATCATTTTGCCGCTTTCACGCCGCGTCGCCAAGCCTTCGCAATTGGTGAAATCGGTGATGGTGTGTAAGAGCGTAGTCAAATCGGCATCATAAACTTTGACCTGCGTCGCCAATGCAATGTATACGCGCCCACGATCGTCAGTGGCAAGCGCAGCGGGAATGGGCGTGCCGTTTGGAAACTGCAACTGCGCCACCACGGCACTATGATTGTCTGCGGGATCAGCCACGTCCAGCGCGATCTTGCGCACGACGCGTCGATCGTGCGTGAGCACATAGCTGAGATAGAGATGATTGCCGTCTTTGGAAAGCGCAAGCGCGCGAACGTCGCGCGGCGCAGGATTTGGCTGTGCACCTTGATCGAAGCCAATTATGACGTCATCGACGTCGACGAGGTGTTGCACCGACCATCCGCTCGCCAATGCACTGACCGAGACGACGGCGGTGTCGCGTGCAACGCAACCATTCGCATCTGTGACTTTCAAAACATAAGTCGTCTTCGCGCTCGGCGCAGCCTTGGGATTGGCAGCACTGGGATTATCCAATCCAGTTACCGGAGTCCAACTATAAGAGTAAGGCATCGCGCCGACAATGACGGTGGGATTGCCGCCCAATTGTACCGAATCACTGCACGTGACTTGTCGATCCGGCCCGGCATTCACGATGAGCAGTTTCTCGTGCGGAAAAAATTCCAAATCGCCCAGTGTAGTCAGCGTAGCAAAAGAGCCATTGGCGCTGGCTTGATGCGCGTTATCGAAAATCCAACGCGTAACTCCGCCCGGTGCTTGATGATTTGAAACAAAAAGCTCGTGCCACGGACTGAAACTCAAACCCACCGGCCCGTTCAAAGCCGCGCCCGTAATTGTGCCGTTCGGCGTCGCATTGTACGCACCATCGAAAACAAAACGCGAGATGCTATTGCTATCCAAGTTGGCAACAAACAACTCGCCCCATGGACTGAATTCGAGATCGTGCGGGCTGCCCAATCCGCCGCCACTGATGACGCCATTGTCAATCGCATTGCCGTTCACATCGAACGTGTAGCGATTGATTTCATTCACGCCGCAACATTCCGTCACAAACAACTCGCCCCAAGGACTAACCACAATGCCGCGCGGCGCATTGCTGCTCAAACCGGAAGTGATTTCGCCGTTCGCAATCGCCTTGCCGAGCAGGTCGAAAGTGTAGCGTAAAACGTTGCCGCCGGTGTTCTGTGTTATGAACAATTCACCGTTGTGGAACGTTGCACTGTGGGGAGAATTGAAAGCCGAGGAATTGATAACGCCATTGAACAAAGGCGTGCCCAGCGCATCAAAGAACCGAGTAACTGCGCCGCTGCCGCCCATGCTGCGGTTGACGATGAACATTTCTTCGTTCGCGCTGAACGCCACACCAAAGGGTTGATCAAAGCTGGGATCCGTCAACGTCAAATCCAAAGTCGGTGCGCTGTTCGGCCTCACTTCGTAACGAAAAACTTGCGACGAGACCGGGCCTTGCGCTTCCACCGCAAAAAGTTTTGCGGACGTCACACATCCCGCTTTCGGCAGCGTCGAGTACTTGATCGTGGCGATGCTGCGATCGCCGTTGGCGCTTTTGATTGCGCCGGTCAGGTAGAGATTGCGCAGATGATCAATGGCCATGTCATTCGCAACGTCATCGCCATTGCCGGAGCCGTTGTGCCGCACGACCCAGAGTTGCACGCCGTTGTTGCCGTAACCGATCGCAACATAGTCCAGAAGCTTCGTCGTGCTCATGCTATAGCCGGCGACATAAACATTGCCCGCCAAATCCAGAACGAGACGCTGCGCGCCGTCTTTACCATTTGCCGGGCCATTATAACGTGAGTTCCATTGCTTCGCACCGGCGCTGTTGTATTTGATCGTTGCGAAATCTTCCTCATTGCCGGTTCTGAAACTGTTGCCCGTCACATAGACATTGCCGGTTTCATCAACTGCAAGGTCTTGGGCCTGATCCGTTCCGTGCCACTCCGAATCGAAACGCGCAGCCCATTGCCTCGCTCCCGAGTTATCGTACTTCACCGTGGCGTAATCATAGTTGCCGCTCGCGTTCATGCTGAAGCCGGTGACGTAAACGTTGCCCACAGTGTCCAGCGCAATGTCAGTTGAAATATCCGTACTGTCAGCCAACGGATTATAGAACGCGACCCATTGCTCGAGGCCGGCGTTGTCATATTTGATGGTAACAAAATCCGCATTGCCATTTGCATTCTGCGCATGTCCTGTGACATAGACATTTTGTGCTCCATCAACCGCTAGCTCGCGCACGGCTGCCGAGGGGCTGCCCACGCCATGGTAACTCGCCAACCATTGCTGTACGCCGCTTGCATCGTATTTGATCGTGAGCATGTCAAAGAGCACGGTGTCAACACGCGTCATCCCGCCGACATAAACGTTTCCGAGCGCATCGAGTTGAAGATCGTAGGCCGCATCGTGTCCGAGTCCAACACCGTTATACCGAGTCACCCACTGTTGCACGCCGGCGTTGTTATATTTTATGACTACAAGATCACTATCCGCCGAAGCATTCAGGCTCGCACCCGCGACGTGAACATTGCCGAGGCCATCGACTGCAATCGCATAGGCAACGTCTCTGCTCGCGCCCGTCCCATTGTAACGCGCGGTCCATTGTCGCACGCCGGCATTATTGTATTTGATCGTGATGAAGTCCGCGTTGCCCGCGGCATTGAAGCTATAGCCCGTCACATAAACGTTGCCACTCGCATCCAATGCCGTTTCGAATGCAATGTCGTCCGAATCTGCCGCAGCGTTATTGAAGGTCGAGACCCATTCCTTCGTCGGCGCAGCCGCGGCCATGAACGCTGGCAAGCCCGCATCCACCGCGGAAATTGTGTTAGAGAATTCATCCCCACTCGAAGGAAATTGTGGTGTGCTTTGCGGCTGTGCGAGCGCTAATCTGCACGCCAGGAGAAGCGATAACGTCCATGCCGAGAGTCGCATGATTTACTCCTTCCATTGATGTTTTGAGAACGTTCAAGTTTCAATGCGCTCCCGCTGAATTGAGATCTTTTTCCCAAAACAAACCTCACGGCATGTGTATCCCGTTACCCGCGGTTTTCGCACGCACCGTCAAGAAATACCGGCCCGAAAAATTCCGTACGCGCTTGCCGGCTGCGACCGTTCTCGAGAACATAACAAGTGCGAAAAACCGTCTCGCCCAGCTTGGACAAGGTGTGATCAATCCTAGATCGGAGGGAAAATAACGAATGAAGGAACAGAAGTGATGTCGCGATGGCGACGTATTGAAAGCTCTCATAAACTACGCGCAAAAGGCGGGAAATGCAGAAGGCGGAGAAAATTTGAGAGCCAGTCCGCGCGAAACAGGCCGGCTCTCATTCGAAGGATGGGCGTGCTCGTCGTTGTGCCTTGATTGAAGTATTTTATTACAGTCGCACTTTCTGCGAAGACATCGTAACGCAGACCGCCAATCTGTAAACCAACCAGACTCGCAGTCCGGCTGCAAACCTTCGTGGCCGAGATAGTTTTCCGGAAGCAGTACGATACCCAAACATGCGGCTCTTACTACCTGAATTTTGCACGGGGGGTGTTCATTCGAACGCAAAGAGTGCAGCGGCACGCCACTCCGCTAGGAGTGGAATGTTTATAGCAACGATTGCGTTTTGTGCATCTTCAACTCCGAAGGAGTGACATGTCGATTTCATCGAATGGGGACAAGGATTTTATGCTGGAAATTAAACATGCCACTCCTAACGGAGTTTTGGGGAAACGAGATGCGCGTCTTTACTAGAAACATTTCACTCCTTCGGAGTTGTAAACAACATCTCGTGCAAAATTTTTTGTGCATCACCCAATGGGTTACTTGATGTCACGATTTAATCCGCGCTCATAGCGGCTTCGATCAGCATCGGTGCAAAATCGAGGTACTAAACCGCCGGTCTTGGTTTGAACCTTTGGCTGCACTCTGACGGAAAAATCAGCGCGCGTACAGTTTTAAAGACTGGGCAAGTGAAAGCGCCAGTTCATGCGCAGCTCGGCGAATCATCTCTTCTTCCATGGGAGGAAAGGATTCGCCTTGTGAGCAAACGGCACGGTCATCTCCGTTCAAGGCGGCTTCGTCGCCGGTGAATCCGCCCCAGACCGCCACAAACTCATCCTTGCCCACAAACGCGTCGCTTTTTTTCAAACGGCCGGTCTTCACGTCGATGATTTGATACGAACCCGTTATCGCAGCGCTCGAAGTGCGCCGGTAAACTGTCACTCTCGCAGAAACGTCGCGATATTGATTTTTGCTGACGAAAACTCGGCCCTGCCGCGCGTAGGTGCTGCTCGTGGTTCTTTCCGGCGTGTGCGTGATCTGAGTGATCTTGCCGGTCAGGATTTCATGCACGCCAAGACTTTGCCCAGTTGCACGGCTGTGCGATCGTCGATGACGCCGGTTAGGCCGAGGCTCTGCTCTTGCATGATTCTTTCCAATTGATCCCGGGTGATGATCTCGAGAAATTCGATGGCGCTGGGATCGTTCATGATCTCGCTGATGGCTTCGTCGGCAATGTTTTCCGAGACGCCGCCATATGCCTCTTTTTTGCCGCTCCGATCTTCAAAGGGAATGATCGCCATGCGTTTGATGCCGGCCTGCCGCGTGGTTTGATAAAGGCTGCCCGCGTCTTTATACCCCGGAGCATAACGCTCGGCCGCGGCAAACTCCTTTGCGGCCTCTTTCTGAATGTCAATGCCCTCCAATTTTGAAAGGCGCAGGCCTTCCTGATAGTGCGCTTCCGCGGCTTTGGTTTTAGCCTTACGCAACTTCTCGTCATAACTCCCGAGCTTGAATTTGATGGGCCGTTTCGTGCGCTTGTCAATCAAGGCCGGCAAGCTCTACACGGTCTCGTTGAGTTGGATCAGAGCTTCCAGCGCCGCGACCACACCATCCCATTTGAACTTTGCCGTGGAAGGGAGAAACTGTTCGATCCGGCTCTGGTGCGCGTTCACGGCCACGCGAAAAGCGTCTTTCATCAAGAGCTGCGCCTTCTCATAACGCGGATTCAGGCACAGCGAGGCGGCGCATTCCTGCACGGCGTGATCATAGTTGCCGTTTTGAAAGCTGCGGCGCGCCTCTTTCTCCAGCTTGCCATACTTTGAAAGCCCGGCACACCCCGCAAACAGCAACAGCCCGAGCGCAACGTGGAAAATGATTTTCATCATGTGATCATCCAATAGGTATTCCTTGTCCCTTCATCTGAACACGAGGGGAACTATTATAAAAGTCATTCTTCCCTTGCCTCTGGCATCATTCTGAGCGCCAGCATGTCGCCCACCTCGATTGGAAGAGGCCTGGCGGTTTGCACGACGACATATTTTCGCCGAACTTCGAGCACTTCGGCGAGGCCGAGATACTTGCCCAACTTGTCAGCACCGAGCATGCGATAGAGCTTGAGCTTCATGCCGGGCTGCAATAAGTCGCCGCGCGCAGCAAACAGCATTATTTCACCGGTTGCGGCTTCAACCACCTCGGCACGCAGCAGCCGCGTGCGCGGAGGCGAAGTGCGGCGCGGCTCGTGCGCCGCGCCGTTGTCGGAAGTTTCCGCTGCGGCTGGGCCGGGCTTGCCGAATTTCAACACAAACGTCAAGCGATGCGTGGCGCTGTTGTCCAGCGGGTCGTTCGCATAGCTGTAATCCAGCGTGAACGCGCTGCGGTTCAACGGTGCGCTCAACGAAGCGCCGAGCGCGAGCGTGCCGTCGTCAAGCCCGGCGCGCAGGCCGAGATTTTCTTCGATAAAAACTTCTGCGCCGTAGTGCCAGGCCCCGGCTTGCAGCGCGTTGTTGCTCCATTTCCCGTTGGAGGAAAAGGCTTCATAATCCGCGCTCAGATTGACGAACGCCGCGGGCTTGAGCAGAAGTCCCGCGCGCGCAATCGGAGAAAAAGTTTCGTGCGTTTGCTCCGGCGTGTCCCACGTTCGCCGGGTCTCGAGGTTTTGCAGCCGAGCGCCCAACGCCAAGAAGCTTGCGGGCGCGAGCCGTAAGCCGAGATCGTATCCGGTTCCGTGCGCGCTCCGGTCCGCGAGTGTGTGCCGTAAAAGCTTGAAGCTTCCGCCCAAAGCCAAAGACGCAAAGGGCCGCAGCGCACCGGAAAAAAACACGGCTTGCTCATTGTTCGAAAACGCGCCGGTCTGTGCGCCGGTTTGATCTCTGCCGTCGAAATTTTTCACGCCGAAGTTTATTCCGCTCACGCCGAGGCCGGCCACTTTACCCAAAGGAAACGCAAGCCCGGCAAAGTAATATTGGCGGTCCAAAGAAAGCGCGGAATACATGCCCGCGAGCTGCGGTTCGCGCAGAAACGCAAGTCCCGCGGGATTCCAATAAGTCGCGGTCGCGTCATCGGCAACGGCCACAAACGCGCCGCCCATGCCCAGCGCGCGGCTGCCCACACCCAGCCGCAAAAACGCGCCGGGCCGGCCGCCTTCTCTTTCAGCCGCGAAGAGCGCGCTCGGCATGATCGCCATGAGCAGGAACGCTCGCAACATGTTTTTCTTTTTCATCAGGCACCGCTTCTACTTTAAAGAGACTACAGCGGACTTTCAAACAAGCTGAAAACCGCAGCCCTTCGGGCGACTCCAACGGA
>JBBILN010000118.1:0-14994 GCA_037444905.1 bacterium
CACATTGCTCAAAATGCTTCGGTAACATTTATTTTGAGGCAATGCGGCATTACGTAAAAAACAAATTGCCGCTTGACTCTGAGAGATGATTTTGATATAATGGCCCCGTTCAAAAATTTCTTCGCAACAACACTGCCGGGGTGGTGAAACTGGTAGACGCGCTGGACTCAAAATCCAGTGGGAGCGATCCTGTGCGGGTTCGAGTCCCGCCCCCGGCACGAATGAAAAAGGCGAGTCAATTGTTGGCTCGCCTTTTTGTTTGTGGGATTAAGGGTTTGAAGTTTTGTTTTCGAGCTTTCTTTTTCTCCGCGCTTCCCGCTCCAAATCATCCACGATTTCATCCCAACCATAAGCCCAACGCCGATCGCCTCTCTCGAATTTCTCCAACGCGGCAATCCAACGCGCCGGCTCGATCAATTTTACGGCCTCAAACAATCCCAACGTCATGAGCAGCATGCCCAACACGCGGCGCGTGCCTTCGACGCTGCCGATGCAGGGCCGGCCCTCGTACCATTCGAATTTGGCTTCGGGCGCCCATGCAATGAATTGCTCGAACCGAATCGGCACGGGCGCGAGATCGATCACAGGCGCGAAGGGCAAAGTGTCCCAGCCGAGCTTGCCATAGTCTTCGTGCTTCTGCCAACTGCCATCCGTTCTCCCGCGCAACTCTTCTTTTGGCGCTTCAAATATTTCGGCGAGATGATTGAACTTTGACTCCTCTTCCCAAAGCTTTGCAACGCGCAACGCCAAGCCGGGAACGATGGCAGAGCGATAAACCCCGTCTTCAGAAACCATCGCCGGTGTATAGCGTCCGTCATTGCTGAGCACGAGAAACTCGACGCGCTGCGCAAAGGGATCGACGATCCAATACTCCGGCACGCCGCCGGCCGCATATGCGCGGCGTTTAATCTCGCGCTCCTGCTCTTGATTGCCCGCTTGCAAAACTTCGATTGCAATCGTGGCCGGACCCTCGCAAAAGTATTCGCGCAGTTGGTGCATGCGATCATTGGCGAGAAACTTCACATCCGGCTCGAAGCCGTTTTCGCCGAGGCGCATCACGAAATCGCGGCCCATGGAATCGCCCATGCCGTATTGCCGGCACCACGCATGAAAGCCCATCCACAAACGCACGTACGCATGATAATGCGCCCAACTAAATCGCGGGCCGGCAACGGGTATTGCCGGTTTGAATTTCGAAGTTGCAGCCCACGCTTTCCATTCATCAGTATTCTTCGGCAACGGTTGCGGAGCAAAAGCTTCCGCGAGCGCGGCGAACCATTTCTTCGCCGGCGCCATGGGAATCGCGCACTCCGGAGAGTAGGCCTCGAGAATTTGCCACAGCACGCGGCGGCTGCCCGTGAGCGTGCTGCACACGAGCTTGCCTGCGATCAATTCCAGTTTCGGCTCGGGATCATCGTTCCACGGGTCGTGATCACGCGCGGCGTTTTGAGATCGGTCAATCATCTTCATCCTCTCCGCGTTGATGAGAATCAGAAAGAAGCTGCGAGATATGCTCTTTGACTTTTTCCTCCGGCTCAATCGTCAAAGCGCTTTGCAACATGCTCCACGCGGTTTGCGGCCACTTGTGCTTTCCCCAACGCTTGAGCACGTTGAGCACCCAATGCCGATGGCGCACGACCGGGCTGCGCAAACCCGCTTCGAGCAAGGGCCAACCCAAGCCGGGAAATTTTCCAAGTTCCTGCAGGATGAAATCAAGGCACTGATGCGGCTGCGCGCCGAAGAGCTCGTTTGCCGGGCCGCTCGCGATTTCATCGAGCGGCAACGCCTGCGCGGCAAAAGTCACCACGCGGTCGATGCGGTGCGCCTCGCGCGTTTGCATCAACTCATAATACAAAGACGGCTCTTGCGGCGCGGCTTTGAGCTGCGCAAACAATTTCTCCCACACGTCGAGTTGCAAGTGATGGGCTGCCGCGCACGCCAACGCGCGCCGGCGCGGATCATCGAGCGCCTGCAAAATCATCGGCGGCCATTTGGGATCGCGAAGAATGTCTTCGCATTGCGCGGAGAGCAGCGAGCGCTTCTCCGGCGTCCAGCCGCGCTCCGCGAGCTTGGCCCACTCTTGCTCCTCTTCATTGATGAAATCATAAATCTGTTTCGCCGTGTAAAAATCTCGCAGGGTTTGCGCGCGCTTCGCGAAATGATAAAGAAAGCGCTCCGTCGCGGCCGCGCCCTCTTCGTAATGCGTCATGTCTTCCGCCGGACCGCCGTGAATCAGCGCGGAAATGATAATCGCCGCGCCGGCGAGCAATTCCTCGTCAATCGCTTCGGCCTCCAGCGCCTCCTCCAATTCGCCGCACACCGCGCATGCATACGCGAGATACTCATCCATCACTTCGTTCTCGCAGCCGTAGCGCAGCAGCCACGCCTTGAAATCCTCGCGCTGCGCTTGCGGCAATGACACCAAACGTTCCACGAGATGAATCTTGCCCCAACCTTTGACGCTTTTTGCCAATTGCCACAAGCTCTCAAACCGCTCCTCAGGATCGCGCAGCGTGTTGGCGAGCGCCACCATGGCATAGAGCGTAAACTCGTCGTGCTTGCCCAAGGTCATGAGCAGTTCGGTATTTTCCTGCGTGTCGAACAAGCCCAACAATGCGATGCCGGCTTTCACCACGCCGCGATGCGCCGCGGCGCTCGCCATCCAGTGCGCTTCGTGATACAAGCGCGGCAGCAGGATTTTTTCATTCTGCGCGAGCGCTTGCAGCAGAGGATCGATGAAGCCGAGCGTGTCGTCGGCCATGAAGGTTTCATAAACGCGCGCACGCTTGGTTTCAGAAGGATGGCGCGTCAATTCCGTCAGCGCGTCCAAGATTTCCGCGAGCCGGGTTTGTCTGGCCTCTTCGCTCTCCGCATGAGGACTGAACGCGCCCTCGAGCGCGCCGGGCGCCCAGCGAATGCGCTCGCCGCCAAAACGCTCTTCGTCATCCGGCAAATCGAAGCCCGTGTCACACAACGCGCCGCTCGTGGGATCGAGGTGTGTGCGAATGTGTTGATAGAGAGAAACCTTGCCGGCCCACGGCAGAGCGTTAGGCTGGTGTTGCATTGCGTTTTTAGAAGTGGCGTTGGGCATATGCGGTTGGCTTTGCAAGCTTGGAAAAAAATCTAAAAGCGTATGGCAGAATGATGAAGAATAATTCTGCCAAAGATCTTTTATCACCAACAGAGGGAACACAACAGCTTTCTTTTTCTGCCCTCCCTCTTTCTGCCTTCATCTCTTTCGCGCCGCCAAGAATTTTTGGATCGCTTCCTTCGCCTCGCGCGATTCAAAGCACAGCCCCTGGCCTCGCACTTCGAACTCCAACATGGCGTGGAGCGATGGCGCGAAAGTTTGGCGCAGCCCCTCTTTGATCAAGCGCAGCGCAAGCGGCGATCTTTCCGCAAGCTCGGATGCCAGCTTGAGCGCTTGCGACAGCAACGCTTCCTCCGCCACAACATGATTCGTCAAGCCAAGCGCCAACGCTTCATTTGCGGCAAGCGTGCGGCCGCTCATGAACAACTCCGCGGCTTTGGCCGGACCGACGAGGCGAGGGAGAAAATACGTGCAGCCGAGATCGGGGTGCAAGCCAATGCGAATGAACGCGAAACTCATGCTCGCGGATTGCGCCATGAGGCGAAGATCACACGCGAGCGCGAGCCCCGAGCCACCGCCCACGGTTGCGCCATTGATTGCGGCAATGACCGGCTTGTCCGCGCTATGAATCATTTCAACGGCTGCATTGGCGGTGCGCACCAACGCTTCTCCGCGCGCCACGTCTTGCGCGGCCGCCAGCTCTGCGAGATATTTCACGTCTGCGCCCGCGCAAAAGCCTTTGCCCGTGCCCGTGAGAATGATCGCGCGCACTTCGCCGTCATCCAGCAACTCGCGCAATGCCGCCGGTATTTCCTGCACCATCACGGCATCAAACGCATTCAATGTTTCGGCACGATTGAAGCGCAAAATGCCGGCGGCGTTTTGTTTTTCGAGATGGAGATATTGATAGGTCATGTGATGAAATCCGTTTAGAGTTTGAAGGCTGATCTCTCATATATTATTACTTCGGAAAAATTATCAAGGCCGCAGGAATCTTGTGCGAATAGAACTTTACTAAACTTGAAAAGTTTAGTAAAGTTTTGGTTGCGGCGACGCTGGCTTATGTCATTCCGTAGGAACCTTCCCTCGTGCTCGGAATAAAGTTGGTTTTGAAGATTGTGCCGAGCGCTAGGGAAGGTTCTTACAGAATGACAAAATGAAAAAGAGCGCTTGCTCAAAACCCCGCGCCGTAATTCCTCTGCACTTCCTCTTTGCTCAACGCGCGGCTGTAGATCGCGACGAGATACAACTCGCCGAGCCACGGCCGGTCGCCGGTCAATTCATTCGCGAGCGCGAATTTACAACTCCCGTCCCAATTGTCAAAGCTGCCGCTCACGAGCGGGCGATTCGACGCGTCCGCGCCGTTCAAATAGAATTTCACGTTGCCCGCTTGATCGCGCGTGAACACCACGTGGCAAACTTCCGCAACCGATGATCGCTCTTGCGCGGATTGAGTGCCGTTGTCGTCCGTCGAGGTTGTGCGCACGCGCATGTGCAGGCGGTTTTGATTCGTTTGTCCCAGCGTGAAATTGCGGCGGCTCGTGTCCAGCGAAAGCGTGACGATGTTTGCCGGACTTTGATTCGCAGCAACGCTTGCGGCGCGCTTGAGCCACGCTTCAATGGTGATCTCATTCGAAGCTTTCATCTTCGTCATCATACGCACCGGCGCAGTCGTGCCTTTCAAAATCACCGGCGCGTTGAGGCGCACGCCCGGCTGGAGCCACGTCATCGGCTCCGCGTGATTGGTGAGATTCTCCATCACCAGATCGAGCGTGGCGCCGGTGCCCGCGAGATCGTGAATCCTTTTGCCTTCGGTCTCGGTGAAAGTGTATAGCGCTTGCAAGCCTTCGAGCACGCGCGGCGAGGGCAATACCTCGACGCGCACTTCGTCGCTCACCGGCGCGGCTTCGGGATAATCTTGCGCGCTCAAACGCAGCACGTAGCTTCCGCTTTGAATGAAGCGCGCTTGTGTGAAGGGCGAACGAAAGTCGATGAAGCTCACCGGCCCCGGCCCGCTGACTTTTTCCCACTTCAACGTCAACGCACTTGGCGGATCGGGCAGGCCGTCGTCGCTCACTGTGCCTTCAAGTTCCGCAAGCGCGGGCAGTGTGATAATTTGATCGGCGCCGGCATCGACCATCGGCGCGGCATTCGCGGTGATCGTCAACTCGGCTTCGCTGGCAAGCTGGAAGCTTGCGCTGCGAGTCTCGACGCGGAGTTTCAACACGTACACGCCGTTCTTTGAAAATTGCGCGGTAGTTTCAAGCGTGTTTGCGTCGCTGAAAATGACTTCGCCCGGCCCGCTCACCTTCGACCATTTGCGCGTGACCGTGCCGCTTGGATCAGCCAAGCCGAGATCGATTTCTTCACCCAGCAATTTCGCTGCGGCGGGCAAGGTCACAATCAACGCTTCCGCGCTGGCGCGGAAGCTCGGCGCTTGATTCACATAAATCGTCGTGCGCGCTGTGGCCGGAGGCAGGTGGCCGTTGTCAACGCTCAACTCAAACTCGTATTCGCCGTAAACCGGGAAACTCACTTCCGTCTCGAGTGCATTCGGATTTTGAATGCTCGCCGCGCGCGGGCCGGAAGTTTGTTGCCACGTGACGCGCACACTCTTCGGCGCAGTCTCATCGCCGAGGCCGTCGCTCGTAATGGCGCCGCGCAGTGTGGCTTTGTTCGGCATGAGGATTCGTTGCGTCTCGCCCGCGTCGATGATGGGCGCTTGATTCACGATCACCGTCAACTCATCGCTCGTCGAAAGTTGCCCGTCGGAGGCGGTGAGGCGCAACACGTAGCGGCCGAAGTTGGAGAAGATCGCTTTCGCCTCGAGCGCGTTGGCGTTTTCAAACTCCACGCTCGTCGGGCCGCTGGCTTGCGTCCACGTGACGTTGAGTTGCGGCAACGTCAGGCGCTCGTCGAGCAGCTTGCCGAGCAGCAATGCTTGATTCGGCAAATTGATGATCATGTTTTCGCCTGCGCTCACCAATGGCGGCAAATTCGTGTCCGCACCGAACTCGAAATTCTGTTTCACTTCATTCGCATTTAATGCGCGTGAGTACAGCGCGACGAGATGAAATTCGCCGCTCCACGCGCGGTCGACAGCACTGTTCGTGGCCGGCTCATTGCCCAATGCGAGAATAAAATTCTTGCTCCAATTCGCGAACGTGCCTTTGAGGCTGCGCTGCGCGACTTCATTGCCGTTGACAAACAACTTCATCTCTCCCACCGCGTTGCGCGTGCAGACCACGTGCGTGAGCGCGTTCGCCGCGACGTTGCCGCCGGCGAGCGCTTTGTCGCTCGCGTTGTTGTTCGTCGTGCTCGTGCGCATCGCCGCGTAGAATTGCTGCCCGCGCTGTCCTAAAATAAAATTGCGTTGCTCCACACCCGAAGCGAGCGTGATAATGCGCGCCAAGCCGGATTGATTTTCACTCGCAGGCTTGAGCCACGCTTCAATCGTCAGCTCATTGCTCGCTTGCACAGCCTCAACCAATCGCGCCGTGCTCGCGTTCGATTGCAAAATCGCCGGCTCTTGCAACGCGAGGCCTTCATTTACCCAAAGCGCTTTGCTTTGATCTTGAAGCAACAACGGCAAGCGCGCCTCAACCGAGGACACGTCGTTGATTTGCGCGCCTGCGCCTTCTTTGAAAACATACAACGCCTGCACATCGCGCGTGACGCGGCCGGCAACCGCAATGGTCAGCTCGTCGCTCACTTCAAACGAGCCGTTGCTCACGGTGAGGCGCAGCAAGTACGAGCCGCTTTTGGTGAAGCTCGCGCTCGTGCTCAACGCCTCGTCGTCGCTGAAATGGACGAGCGCCGGCGCATCGACCACCGACCATTTCACTTTAATCGCGCCGCGATTCGGATCGCCCAGGCCGCTGTCAAGCACGGCGCCGGCAAGTTGCGCGCTCACGCGCGGCAAAATTTCCTGATCAAAACCCGCAAAAATTTCCGGCGGACGATTGACCACGATCTCAACCTCATCGCTCACCGCGAACAAGCCGTCGTTCACGGTCAAACGCAATTTGTAAAGGCCGCGTTCGCTGAAGCTCGCTTGCGTGCGCAAAGCGTGTTTATCAACAAAAACCACGGCGCCCGGCCCGCTTAATTTCTCCCAAAGGACAAAAAGATTTTCCAGCGGCTGTTGATTGTTCAACAACGTGCCTTGCAATTCCAGCGCGCCGTTGATGGTGGTGAGGTGATACTCCGGCCCGGCGTCCACCGTGGGCAACGCGGGCGCGCCCGTGGTCTCAACGAGCGCCTCGTCGCCGGCTGAAGGCGCGGTCTCTTCTGAAATGCCGTAATAGAGCGCCAGGTATTGAATGATGGCCTCGCTGTGCGGCTGCAATTCGGGATGATGGGTTTTAATCGCGTCGCGAATCGCCTGCGCAAATTCGTGGAAGCGCGTGAGCTTGTTCACGACGAACGGTTCGAGCAGCTTGATCAACTCGTAATTGCTGTCGATGTCGATTTGCTTCAGCGCGCGCTCCAGCGGCGGCGCAGCCGCGTCATCGAACTCGGGCAGAATGCGGCTCACGAACGTCACGCGATGCATCACGCGCCAGCACGGCGGTTTCTTCTCCGCCTGCCGCGCCTCGCGCAACGCCGCGGCGTTGGGATCGTCGCTTTGCTCCAACCAAATCGGATCGATCACTTTGCTGAAGAACGCGTCGAAGTTGTCGGTCTTGGGTTCGAGATAAAAAGTGAGAAAGCGATACGCATCCACTTTGCCCGGCTGCTTCACCGGCTTGGGATTGCGCGGATCGCTGCGGTCGATCACGACCAAGCCGTTCTCATCGCGCTTGTTAATGTCGCGTTCGACCTTGTCGAGGTTGAGATCGATGCCGAACGTCTCCTCGGATTCCTCGGTCTTCTTCACGGTGAGGTTGAGATGCCCGCCGAACATGAGATTGAGATCGAACTTCGCGCTTGCGCCGAAAATTTTGGTGTCGATGTTCAAAAAGCCGCCGGCGAGGCCTTGAAACGCATACGCGCCGCCGCTGGTCTCTTGCCAAACTTGCATGGTCTCTTGCGTCTCCGCGAACATGCCGCCGTCCGCAGTCCACACGTAGGTGTTCACGATATTGCGCTTCTCCAACGCCGGCAGTTTCCCGCGCAAACGACCGCTCGCCAAATCCGTGGAGGAACCGTACAAGCCTTCTTGTCTGCGGCCGCGACTGCCCGCATCAAACTGCTCGAAATACGTTCGCAATTCTTCTTCTTCGCGCTGAATGCGATTCTTTAGCGCGTACGCCTCAATCGGTTTGTAATAGCTGCTATCGGGACTGTAGTTGAGCGCGTTGGGATAATTCGGATCGGGCGTGAATCCAATCTTGCCGTCGAGCGTGCCTTGCTTCGTGTAATGCGGGTTAATGGGAAAGTGAATGATGTTCCAATCTTTCGGGATGTCGGGATTGGGCCGCATTTGAAACGCCACGAGCGCGTTGTTGTGGCTGAGGCGCAACGCGAACACGTCCGCGGTTTCGGATTCGACGAGCGCCAGGCCCACGTTTTCCGGCAGAAAGCGGCGGCCCAGCGCGGGTTGCGTCGCTTTGTGTTCAAAGAAGCCGCGCAATTCGAGACTGGTATTTTTGTTGATCGACCAACCGCTGCCCACGCTTGCTTCATTCAACCAATTCAACGCCAGCTCAAAACTCGCTTTGACGCCGCCGGTGACTTCGGCTTCGAGCACTTCGGTGAGCACGAGCGGCGCGGTCGGCACCACCGGCGTGCTCGTAAACACTTGCGCGCCGCCGCCGAATTGCGCGGAAAGTTCGGCTTGCATATCGAAGCCGCTGTCTTTCTCGGCAGTATATGTGAACGTGTTTTTTTGCGTGGCTTTCAGCTCGATCCTGCTCGCTTCGTTGTAATCATCGAGATCGCCGATGATGTCAACCGAGCGTGTGGTGAGATTTTCGCTCGGCACCGGCGGCGCGCCTTCGATGAAGCCCTTCAATTGCGGCGCGAATTGCGCCTGTCCGATCCACTCGGTCACGAGATTGCCGACTTTGAAACCGGTGACGAGATGCCATTGCCCGTTGACGATGAACGCATAACAACGTTTGAGCACGCCGAGGAGATTGCCGTCGACGTCATATTGCATGTCGCCGTACTCTTGCACCGCGGGCCGGCATTGCAGCAAACCGTGAAACGGCGTGCGAATGCTCGCGAGCGCGCTGCGCACTTGCGGCGTGTCTTCGCCGATGGGCGCGGTGGAGAGCACATAACTCGCGCCGCTGGCGGTGAGATCATTGCCGCGCAACGAGTGATCCGAAAGCTTGTTGTCCTTCTCCGCGTCGAACGTGTAGTACGCGATCAGATCTTCTTTCTCGCCGAGCAATCGGCGAAAGAGATTGTCCTGCACCTGTTCCAGCGTGCGCGCGATTTTCCACACGCGCACTTCTTCCAGCTCGCCTTGAAAAAAATCCTGCTTCGGGTTGTTGCCCAACGCGCCGAGCGTGAATTGCGGCGCGGCCGCAGCATTAAAGTCCGAAGCTTTTTTGTGATCAACCGGAACGCTTTCGCCGTTGCAATAAAGCCGCAATTGCGAGGCGCTCCATTCGGGGTTTTTGATCCACTTCACATTGCCCTTGAAGCGCGCGTGATTGCCGCTCTTGGAATCGAACGCCACGCCACCTTCGTTCTCTTCAAAACGCCACCACGAGACGAGGCCCTTCTCGAGGCCTTTGATTTCCACGCCGAGATTTTCTTTCTCGCGCGCAACGTTCCACAGCCGCACTTCGCTGATCACGCCATTGAAACGCGCCTCGCGCAAGCCCGCAAGAAACGCGCGGCCGATTTCGAGCGGGTGGTTGCTGCTGCCGATGTCCGCGCCTTCGTATTTGTGCGCGCCTTGCTCCACGAGCACGCCGTTCGCGTTTCTGCTGTAAAATTTTATGTCGAACCACTTCTCGACTTTCACGCCGATGACTTGGCCCTGCTGATTCTTTTCCTCCGTCGTCACGACGTTGAGTTTGCGCGTCACCGCGATGCGATTGAAATAGCCGCGCGGCACCGCGTTCGCATTGGAAGCGAACTCATGATTGCCGTGCTCCGAATCTTCAAACGCAAAAACGATTTTGCCGTTTTCATCAAGGTGCAACGAATACGGCGTGTCTTGGTCCGTGCCGTCGTCGATGCGGCCTTTGGCGAGAACGCCGCAGGTGCCGCTCGCGCGTTTTTCCAAAAACACTTCGATGGTCAAATCGCCGTTGAGGTCGAGCGTCGTGTCGCTGCCGCAATCCAAATAGGTGTCGCCGCCGTCAAGCTCCACTGCATACGATTGATTGTACACCGCGGCAAGATGCCTCCAACTGCCGCCGGCGAAAACATTTTTCGTTTGCGCGAAACGCTCGCCCGCGCCGGCAAAGGCTTTATACGCGGGCAACGGCGATTCCACCAACGCGGGGTTGCCGTTGCGCACGCCGTGATTTTGATAACGCGAATAATCTTGCGCGCTGCGATTTTCAAAATGCCAATAGCCCACGAGATCGGTTTCATTACCGCCGAGTTGGCGAAACATGTCCGCCTCAATCTCGGCCTCGCTGCGGCCGCGCTTCCAAATGCGCACCTCGTCAATCGCGCCTTGAAACAATCTTTCTGCTGCCCCGCCGCGCGAACCGATGGCCCAATTCGCATTGACTTGCAAGGCGCCCGTTGCCTCCGCGCGAGCGTTTCCCAGCTTGCCGTTGCGATAAATTTTCCACGCGCTGCCGTCGTACACGCCCGCAAGATGAACCCAGTTCGCGCCGGTTTTGTCTTCGGGAGGAATCGGCATCGTCACTTTGTGATCGGGCCCGTTCCATGAGCCGATTTCATAGTTGCCGTCGATGAGGCGCAAATAAACTTCGCTGGCAGCAAAACCGTGCGCCACGATGTTGCGAATGCCGTCGAACTTTTCGGGCTTGATCCACGCCTCAATCGTAATCGCGCCCGTGAAATTGAGATGCGGCTGATTCGGGATTTGAATGTGATCATTGACGCCGTCGAATTTCAGCGCGGAGAAAAGCGGCTGGCGTTTGAGTCCAAGCGTGTATTGCGATGAATCGGATTTGTGCTGCACGAGGCGCGCTTCATTTTGCATCTCGCGCGGACGCACCCACGCTTCGAGCGTGACATCGCCCGGCGCGGCAAATTTTTCCAAATTCTCTGCGCTCGTATCAAGCAGCGCGGCGTAATGCGTTTGCCCGTTGAAGCTGAGAGTATGGCCGGGCGAGGCCGCGGTCCATTGGCTCATCAACGTGTTGCCGCTTTTGCTCTCTTGCTCGATCTGCACGAGACCATCGCTGCGCAACGCGCCGGCGCGGATGAGCAACGAGCCGGCGCTGAGATCGCCCGGCACTTTCGTGCTGCTCGCCAGACCCGCGTAATCATATTCAATGAAGAATGCAGGCAACTCGGCGTTCGGCGCGCTCGTGGCCGCGCTTTCAACATTGATACTCAATGCGCCGCGCTCGGCGTTCTCTTTCACGCGTAAACGAATTTTATCGAACAACAACGTCGCGCCTTCTGCCAGCGCGCGGCGCACGCCGCCGGCAAAATTGATTTTCTCGAGGCGGCCTTGCACGAACTCAACTGTGGCAGAGCCGATGTAGGCGCGCTCGCCGGCCAGGCCGTTCAACACGCGGCTGAATTTTTCCGGCGCGCGCGGCACGTTCCGCCACGTTTCGGTGATGACTTGCTGCGGCTCGCTATTCGGCCGCGTGATGATCACGGTGCAGAGCGATTCGTCTTCGTTCGATCGTAGCGCAGGCGTCTCGCCTGCCGGAGTTTCGTTTACAAGTAGCGCAGGCATCCTGCCTGCAGTAGTTTCGCTTGCAGGCAGGATGCCTGCGCTACGACTGCTTCTTATTTCAATCGCGAGCCGATCCATCTCCGCCTCGGTCGTGCGCGCGAGGCAGCGCACGCTGGGATTGCCGTTCTCATCAAGCAATTGATACTGCGCGCGCTGCGTGAACGTGTTGTAGTAGCACGTGAAAAATTGATCATCCGCGCCGCGAAAATACAGCGCGAGTTTGCCGCCCGCGCTTTCAAACAGCAGCGGCGCCTCGTTCGTCCACGCGAAACCGAGCACGCCGCCATTGAGGCTCAGGCCGAACGCATCGGTTTGCACCAGCGGCATGGCCACGCTCACGCCCTCGTCGAGCAGCACGCGATGCTGTTGCCACTCCGTGCGTTTGTCGCGCGCTTCTTTCTCTTTGTCACTGCGTTCCAACTCCTTCGCGCGCCGCAGGGTTTGATACTTGCCGCGCTCCGTGTTCAAGGCCTCGTATGCCGCGGTGACGTTGTTCTGCGCGGTGATGCGCGCCTGTCTCGCGGCCGCAATTTTCGCGGAGAAACTTGGATTCTCCGAAATATCCATGCTCGAAATGCGGTCGTTCCAACTGTTGCCGACGTAGCTTGTGCTCTCCGAAAAAGTCGTGGAGTCGCCGCCGCGATTGGCATGCTGATAGACTTTCACTTGCAACGACGCGGGAATTGAGATGGAAGAAATGCGATCATTGAAGCCGTGCTGATTCAATTGCGTGTAGCCGACGAAGCCCAGGCCATACGAAAGCGAGCGGCCGCGATAGCCGCTGTGCTCGTAAAGCGTGATACGCGCATGCAGCGGCTCGTTGATCAACGCCTGCTCCACCGCGCGTTTGCTGCTCAAATTCGCGCGCGCGTCTTGCAGCGCTTGGATTTTGTTTTTGAGTTCTTCATAGCCGCTCACGGGCAGCGTGCGCGTGGTGCTGCGCTCTTGCAAGGCTGCGAGCATCACTTCCTCGACTTGATTCAACACCGCAATGTCGTCGGTCAAATTGATCACGTCTTGCGCGAGCGTCGTAATGCTCTGCTCCAAATCGCTCATGCGCTGCAAGCGTTCGTTCACGCTCAAGCCGTCGCGGCTTTCCGCGTTGATCACCGCCAGCGGCAACACCTCCGGCGTTTGCGCAAGCTTGCCCGCGGCGCTCACGCCAAAATCCAACGCCGCGATTTCATGATGCTCGCCGTTCGGCGTTTTCGTGGCAACCGCGAGCATCACGCGGCCGCTTTGTTTGAGCGGCTTGGCATTCCCGCCGCCATGGCTCTCTTGCGGAAAATAAAGCAAAGCCGTGGGCGCCGATGCAAAGCTGCGGCCTGCCACGCGAAAACTGCTGCGCTGCAAGCCGGAGCTTTCGCCCAACGGCGCCGTGGAAGTGACCCACTCGCCGCCGTGCCGCGTTGCGTCGTTCGCGTTGTCGGTTTGATCAAAAACCGTATCGCCCGAGGCTTCATCAAAGCGCCAATAACCCGCAAGCCCGATTTCGAGACCCGTGAGGCGCAGGTTCATATCCGCCTTGAGTTCCTCCGCAAAGCGCGGCCGATTCCACAAACGAATCTCGTCAATCGTGCCGAGAAAAGAGTTGTTCGGCACGTTCGAGCCAAAGAACGCAATCGCCGCATCAACGGGCTGCTTGCCTTCCAAGGGCTCGCGCTCGTCTTGCTTCACACCGTTCACATAAACGTCAACTTCGCTGGCGCGATGCCGCTCTTCGCCGTTGATGAACACGCGATAAAATTTTCCGTCGAACGAAACCGCGAGATGATTCCAATCAGTGAGTTCGAGCAGCGGGCCGGTGGTGAATTCATACCACTTCGCGCCGTCGCCAAATCCCGCGCGAATGCTTTTGTTTTGAATCCAAATCGAAGGCGCCGCGTTCGCGGTGTTCATGCTGTTGATCAAGCCGCGCGGCGTGTTGTCGGTGGCGGTGGGATAAAGCCAGACTTCTTGCGTGAAGAGAGCGCCGAGTTTGACGCCGGAACGTAGCGCAGTTGGCCCGATTGCAGCAGGCAGGATGCCTGCGCTGCTATTTTCGCCGAGCGCGAGATAATCATTGCCCGTTTCAAATTTCATCGCCGACTCGGCGCGGCCATTCGGCTCCGGCGCTTGCGTGCCGCGCGTATTGAACAAACCGTCATTGCTGCGTTCGATATTATATGAATCCATCGCGCCGGTTTTGTCATTGTGCGCGAAGATTTGCCAGCGTTGCACGCCCGCAATTTGCGTGGGCAGCAACAACACGGCGAAGCGACCGTTCGTTAATCCGCGCACGAGACGCAACTCCTGCGTCGGCTCAAAGAAATGCGCGTCATTCATGTCCTTCGCGCCGAGGCTGTCCTTGCGGCTCTGCGGCCGCGTTTTGCTGCGGCTGCGTTGAAAGCGCACCTCCATCTTCGTCTTCAACTCCGTGCCCGCAAGCACGAAGCGATCCACGAGCAACGTGGCATCCACCACCTTCACCGGATTGCCGTCTTTATCTTTGACGACGTTGCCCTGGACATCGCGCTTCACGACGTTGTTCGCATCATTCGCCGCCACCGCCTGCCGGAAAATAAAAACGTGTTTGCCGTCGGAGAGCGCTTGAAACGGCGCATCCGCGGAGAGCCGCGCGGTGGTGGAGAGAAAAAAATCTTTTTCATCATCGCGCACAATCGTGCCGAACGGCTCCGGATTCACGCCGCCTTTTTTCACCACCGGCAACGTGGTTTGATCCGCCACGCCGAAGCCCACCTCCGCAATCTCATTGGGAAAGCGCAGCTCGCGCGGATTCTCCAGCCAGTAATTCACGTCGAGCGGACTTTTGATTTCGGCATTCTTCAAATCCAACACCGAATAAAAAATCCGCTGCGTCTCATCGAGCGCGAGCGCGATCACCACGCCCTTGTGCCGAACAAGCGTGACGTGCTTATAGTTGCGCGTGCCGTAAGTTTTGATGAAGGTGTTGAGCATGAGGCATTCCTTTCGAGCGTTCTGTCCTGTCGAGGAAGTGAGCTGAAATCAAAATTTCATTACAAAAAAAGTGTGAGCTTTGCACAGTTAAAAAAGAAGTTTCCAACGGACTCACTATGTCAATCTAAAAAATGCTTTGTTCAAACTTTTT
>JBBILN010000119.1:0-14617 GCA_037444905.1 bacterium
AAGCCACTGGACAAAAATTTTCTTCACAGAACAAATCGTTTTTCAGTGGCCCCTACTTATCGTCAAACCTGTGTTAACGGAAATCCAACTGTCACCATTATCTTTTGAGCGGAAGACCCCTCCATCGTACGTCCCAGCAAACATGTGCCCACTCGTATTGATCACAAAAGACGATACACCCAAAGTTGTATCAACAGGGAGCCAACTATCACCGTTATCTTTTGAGCGGTAAAAGCCGATATATGTTGCCGCGAAAATATGCCCAGTCGTATTGATGATAAAAGAGCGAATCCAACGATCCGTTAATCCATTATTGACTGGGATCCAATTGTCACCTTCATCTGACGAGCGAAAAGCTCCTAAATCTCTCGTCCCAGCAAAAATAAACCCGTTCGAACTGATAACCAGAGATTGAACATCAGTATTCGTCAAGCCCGCATTGCTGAGAGTCCAAGCACCGCCGTTGTCTGTCGAGCTAAAAATCCCTTCAATTGCTCCAACGAAAATTTGGTCACTTGCATTAATGGCAAGCGATCCAACGTCTGTATTCGTCAAACCAGCATTGACGGCAACCCAACTGTCACCGTTATCTGTAGAGCGTAAGACCCCCTCATTCCAGGTCGCTGCAAAGACGTATCCAGTGGAATTAATGATAAGATCTTTAACATACTTGCCTGTATAGACTGTTGTCCAACTTACTCCGTTATCCAGTGAGCGAAGAATGCCACTTTCATCTGTTCCCGCAAAAATGTGCCCATTGGAATTGATGGCAAGCGTCTCGACATAATCCCACCCAACCGCCGAAGCCGTCTTGACGGAAATCCAACTGTCACCATTGTCCGTTGAGCGGAAAATTCCTCCCTGATACGTTCCAGCAAAAATATGTCCACTCGAATTAATGATAAGGGATAGGATTGAGATTCCGCTCGGCAATCCAGTCTTGACTGGCAGCCAACTAGCGCCGTTATCCATTGAACGGAAAATTCCTCCATCCCACCCATACGTTACTGCAAAAATATGCCCATACGAATTGATGGCCAAAGATGATGCCTCTCTTCCGTTTAGGCCTGTGTTGACAGGAATCCAACTATCACCGTTGTCAGTTGAACGGAAAATTCCTCCACCCGTCCCCGCAAAAATGTGCCCATTCCCATTGAAAGCGAAAGACCACACTTCAGTATTCGTCAAACCCGTATTGACTTGAATCCAACTGCCGCCATTATCTATCGAACGAAAGATTCCATTTCTGTAGAATCCCGCAAAAATATGCCCGTTTGAATTGATGGCAAGAGCCGTAGGCTTACCACCATAAGGCCCACTCGTCTGCTGCCAAAAATCTTGCGCGGCTACTTTCGTTTCGGCGAGCAAACTCAACAGCAGTAGCGGAGCTATGAATCTTGCGGCTCCCACGTTGCACAGCAATCTGAATATGCGCGGACTCATGGCGTATCCTTATCCGTATTTGATCGGTTAGAAATCTTCAAGCTTGTCAAAACAATTTTCATGAGGGATTCATCGCGAACATCACGGCTTCGTTGGCGGATTCGGCAATTTGGAATCGCCGGTGGGCGGCGGAACGCTTTCCTTGCCTCCCATGGAAGTGACTGCGAAGACGCCTCCGCCAATTGCAGCGGAACCCAGTCCAATCCACAGCCATTTCTTGCTGCCTTTTTTCGCCACTGCTACCGGCTCCGGCTTGGCTCGCACTGTGATCAAGTGAGGAGTATCCGCACTCTTCCACAAACTCGGCGCGTTGCCGGAGACATCTTGCGCTGAAACGTAGTATTCAATGGCTTCAAGGCGAGCCTCGATCTTTGCTTCGTAGGTATTTTCTGGCTTGCTCGTCATCTTCTCAGAACGATATTCAACGCTCCCTTTGCCGCGATAAAAAAGTCTAACCTCCGCAACGCCAACATTATCCGTCACCACCGCGGTCAAAGCGATCTTTTCACCAGCGAGCGCTTCATTGATTGGCGTGTGAGCAATGGTTGGCGGCTCCGCATCCACGCGAGTGACTTTGACCAGCAATGGCTTCTCCGCGGTGCCTTGATAAGCCGGTGGATTTTGCAACGCATCGCGAGCTTCGAGATAATACGCCAATCCTGCCGGAGTAACCGCTTCGCTTGGAATCTCGGCGAGGTATTGGCTCGCGGCAGTCTCCGTCATTTTCAATTCAGCAAAATCTTTCGCATCAGCACGCTTGTAGAACAAAACGACTTCCGCCACATCGCTGCGGTCAGTGACGGTGGCCGCTATTTTCAGCGGGACATTTTCTTTTGAGGAAGTAATCGCCTCGTGCGCGATCACAGGAGATTGCTTGTCAACAATCGACACGGCAATTTTGAACGGCTTCTCCTCGGAGCCGAAAAGCGCCGGAGGATTCATCGCGTCAACGGCGCGGAGATAGTATTCAACGCCAGTCTCGGTGACCAACTTCGCGGGAATCTTCGCGCCAAATTCGGCATCGCCTTTGGCTGCGAGCTTCTCCGTAGTGAATTGCGCCTCGCCGACTTTGCGGTAATAAAGTTCGGCTTGTTTGACGCCGGTGCGATCGGTGATGCGAGCCTCAATCAAAATGTCCGCGTTCTCTTGCGCCGTTGTGATCGGCGCATGCACAATCGTTGGCGCGTCTTTATCTACTAGATTCACCGCGATTTTAAGCGGCTTTTGCGCAGAGCCGATGGAGGCCGGCTCATTTCCGGCTTTATCTTTCGCCTGTAAGTAACATTCAATGCCCTCCACAGTCACGGCTTCCGCTGGAATGGTGGCGGAATAAGTATCGCCGCTGCCTTTTATCATGGGCGCCGCTGCAAAAGTTTGCTCTGAAGTTTTTCTATAAAGCAGCACGACACTTTCCAATCCCGAGGCGTCGGTGACTTCGGCTGATAATGAAACCGCGAGGTTCTCATCAACAGCGGAAGGCGGCGTGAAGTTGATGCTCGGCGGCGCGGTATCCTTTGGCACATACTCCCGTTTCGCCAGCTCCAGCGGCTTGCGCAGTTTCGGCGATTCCGACAACAACAAATCGAACACGGGGTAGATTTCCAGCAATTTCAAAAATTCCAGTTTGGCCTTTTGCTCTTCTCCGGTGGCAGCAAATGAAAACGCCAAATATTTGTGCGCCAGTATCACGTCTTCCTTTTTCTCCAAACCCGTTTGCAGCGCTTGCTGCAAGGTCGCAACGGCCAACTCGAATTCGGCGTTGTCGTATTGCCGCATGCCCGCTTGCAGCAACTCTTTGCCGGAAGTTTGAGCCACGGCTGATTGGGCAAGAAAAAAAATCATACACAGCAAAGCCGCAAACCACCACGCCATTTTGTTTACGCTCGCTTTGCAGTTTGGCAGAATTTGAGTCATCATGTTCGCACCTTTCACTGCGTAGAGAATTTTTCCACAATGCGCAGCTTCTTGTTTCCCTCGACCGTTATTTTTTTCTGAATCGTCTTGGGATAACCCATGAGGTCGATTCGAAACTCAATCGCATGCTCGCCTTCCAGCACTTCGGGAATGACCAGCGGAGTCGGCCCAATTTCTTTTCCATCTAAAATAACCGTGGACCACGGCGTGGTGCTGACGAAGAGCGCGCCGTACGCGAGCTTGATCGCATAGTAATCGCTGTAACGGCTGGGATCGATATTCAAATTGCTGAAATACTCTTCAATGATGCGGCCTTCGGAATAATCACTCTTGACCTCGGTGATCTCGACTTTGAAAATTTCACGATCCGTGATTTCCAAGTCGCGGGCGCGAATATTTTTCTTGATCACGAACACCTCGCCTCTCTTCACCTGACTGCCGCCGATGCCCAATCCCACGAGCCGCAAATCACGATCGAACAATTTCAGATCGACCATTTGATTGCCCACCTCGGCGATGATCGCGTCTTCCATCGTGCCGAATTTGACCGGCGTTTGCTTGCGCTCGAGCGTTTGCGCGAAGGCGAGCGTTTTGTTCTTTGTGTATTCGAACATTTCCGCGGTGGTGATCGCTTTGTCATTGTCGGAATCTGCATTGCCGCGAATCGCTTCGCCGAGATAGTAAGTGAAGACGCCGTGCCCCAGCGTCGGATTTTCGTAAGATTGCTCTTCGGCCTCGCTGGCTGTGATGATGAATTTGTTATCAACGGTCAAGTCGCGCGCATAGGGATCCAAATCAGGATTCAGCAAGCCGCGCCCGGTGGCAGTTGTGGAAAACTCCAAGCCTTTCGAGCCATCATCCGTGAGGCTGCGTCCCGCTGCGCCGCCGGAGTGGCAACAATCGAGCACCACGATGATTTTCTCCGCAAGGATGCGATTGAACCAATGCCCGATGTCGTCATCGAGAATCACGGTGGCGGTTTTGTTGATCTCGGTTTCATAAGGGCAGAAAGCCTCGTCCATGCCGTCTTCTTCGTTTCTATCGGCGTCGGGAACGCGGGTGCCGTGGCCGCTGAAATAGAAGAAGACGTCATCCTCTTTGCGCGCAATCTCTCCCAGCCAATAGATTTCTTCTTTGATGCGTGGCGCCGTAGCCTCGCTGCCGAGCAGCATTTTTACGTTTTGAGGATGATAGCGGGCATATTTGATGAGCATGTCTTTGAGATAAAGCGCATCGGCTTCGCTATAGTGCAAGTCCCGGATTTGCGGGGAACGATAATCGTTGATGCCGATGATGAGAGCATACTTCTCTTTGGCCGAAAGCGCGGCCGTGGAAAAGAGCAGCATGCTCAGCAGGAAGAATGTGCGTTTGCTCATTTTGACCCTCTGGTTGTCGTTGCTCGAAAGGAGTTTTGACGATCGTTATCGAGAATCAGCGTTTCGGAACTCATCCCCCCGGCCCCCTTCTCTTGGGAAGAGAAGGGGGAGGCTGCCAACATACGAGTTGTCTTTTCTCCCCTTCTCTTTTTAAGAGAAGGGGCTGGGGGATGAGTTAAATCAAAACACACGAGAGACGTGAAGAACCACGACCAAGTCGTGCCTGAACGATGATCACTTTTCTTTTATTTCAAATGCGAGCCGCGCCGCGGTCCAGCGGTCTTTGGCCAGCGGCGAGATCATGATTTCCAAATCGCGCGAAAATTTTTCCACGTCTTCGCCCAAGATTTGAAAAGTCGCCGGTGCGCTGACCAAATCGACCATCTCGCCGAGAGAAACGGAATCCAGCGTGGCAATGGCTTTGACGGTTTCCATTCCCGCGGGCGGACTAGCTTTTATGTTCTCGATGCGGATCGTTTCGCCGGCTTTGATGAAATTGTTCGGCTGGAGCTTATTCGGAAAGAGCAGATGAATCTTGCCGCTCGCGCCAATGTCAAAGAGCTGCACGTAACAACTCCGCTCTGCCGTAATGGTGAAAGTCACCAACTCATCCAAAAGAAAACTCTCTTTGGCCGTTGCAAGCTTTATTTGAAACGGCGCGGCGGGATTCTCGAGACGAGCGATGTTCTCTAGCGCCAGCAAGTTTCTCATCTTGGCATTGACGCCGCTAGCGACTTCGGCAACAAACGCTTTGATCTTCTTTCGCGCAATGTCCGCGGCAAGCCACTGCCCTTCAACGCGACCTCCTTCAATATCGACCAGACGGGCGCTGAGGGCGTATTTGCCGTTCGCGCCATACTCGAATTCGCCCATGAGAATCTTTTGTGCGCCAATGAGCTTGCCGACTTTGATGGCCGTGCTTTCATCGATGATGCCGGTTTGCGATAGCGCGTGCTCTT
Organism: bacterium; assembly: GCA_037444905.1. Classification (GTDB taxonomy): domain Bacteria; phylum Zhuqueibacterota; class Zhuqueibacteria; order Zhuqueibacterales; family Zhuqueibacteraceae; genus JABWAN01. The sequence continues at coordinate 5,693 of JBBILN010000119.1, forward strand.
TGAGCACTTCGTTCAGCTTATGGCGCTCGACCACCGTGATATACGAAGAAGCCACGAGCGCTTTCTGCAATTGCGCGGGAAGCCAAACTGCCAGCTCGAAATCGGGCCGGCGCAAGCCTTTGTCTTCGAAGTCGAGGACGATGATGCTTTTGGTGGTTTGGGAAAACGCCGGCAACTGTAAAACGAGGCCGGCAAGGAGCGCGATCAGCAATGGTGCATGCCTTTTCATAAACGGAGTTCTCGTGATAAAAGTGATTCCTGCATCAACGGTTCATTGCGTCAAAATCATTTTCTTCGTTTCCACGAACGCCTGGCAGCGAATGGTGTAGAAATAAATTCCGGAGGCGACTTGTTGTCCGGCAGCATCGCGGCCATCCCAAGCAACTTCGTGTGTGCCCGCGCCGCGTTTTTCATGCAGCAAAATTTTTATCTCTTTGCCGGTTATGTCATGAAGCGATAAGCGCACGTGCACAGGCTCCGCGAGAGTGAAGCTGATCTTGGTCGTGGGATTGAAGGGATTGGGATAATTCTGCCGCAAAGAAAATTGCGCGGGGACTTCGGAATGATTGTCGTCCACGGCGCTCACAATTTCTGCGCTGGCCCATTCCGAGCCGGCAAAGCAGCCGTCGAGGGCTTGCACGCTCCAATAATAGGTGAGATTGGGATTCAAGCCGCGCACGGTCCAGCGCTTGTTCTGCTGCACGTTTCCAAAGCAAGGCACGGTGAGCGCGCCGTTGCGAGTGGCGTGCGCAGCCATGAGGTCATTGCCCTCGCGCGCGGCGCCGAGGCGAAGATTGTAGTAGAGTCCCTTTGTTGGCGTTTCATTATCCGAAGCGGCGTCCCACCAAAGCGTGAGCACGCCGTTCGCCATGCTGCTTTTTAAATTCGCGGGCGCGCCGGGCTTGTGGTTGGGCGGAGAATTCTCGTTGCGATAGATTTTCGCATGAATGTCGTTCGCCACATTGCCGTCTCTTCCGGCTAAGAGCAAATCCAAGTCGCCGTCATTATCGTAATCGCCCCATTGGCACGGGCCGACCGCGTGCGCGAAATTATCATAGCCAAGCGTGAAACGATTGCTGCCCTCGTTGCGATACAAGCGAACGTGATCGCCGAGAGTGCTTTCGCCGGAAACGAGAACGTCCAAGTCGCCGTCATTGTCATAATCACCCCACGCCACGCTGCCCTGCCTCTGGCCGAGAAAATTCGCATTGACGTCGCGAAAGACATTGTTGCCGTCGTTGCGAAAGATGCCCGTGTAACGATAGCCTCCGTATTCGCTGCCGGCCAGCAAAATATCCAAATCACCGTCATTGTCGCAATCGCCGAACTGCGCCGCGCTGATGGAATAAACGCCGCGCAGATTGGCATTGGTGTTGGTGAAGTGGCCGTTGCCCTCATTGCGATAAAGAATGGTGTAGGCTTGCGTGCCTTTCAGGCCCGTGAGCAGCAAATCCATGTCGCCGTCATTGTCCGAATCGCCGACCGTAATGGAGCCGTCGTAAAGCAGCGTCGCGAGATTCAACGCGAGCAGCGTGAAGTTATCGTTGCGATTGTTGACATAAAGATAAGCGACCGGATTGTTGTTTTCAGCGCCGGTAACCACGATATCCAAATCGCCGTCCGTGTCATAATCGAACCATTCCGCCTCGCGATACGACACGGTTTTGAAGCTCTGGCTCAACGCGTTGAATTTATCGTTGCCGTCGTTGCGATAAACTTTGAGCACGTCTTGCGTGCCGTTCCAGCCTGAAATCAAAACATCCAAGTCGCCGTCATTGTCGTAATCGCCCCACGAAGTGCTGCCATAAGCCACGGGCGAGAGCGCGGCGTTGAGGTTTGTGAATGTGTCATGGCCATCGTTCCTGTAGATGATCGCGTGATACGTGTTCTCACGCTCGCCGGTCATCAGAACATCCAGATCGCCGTCGCTGTCATAATCGCCCCAACATGCCGAACCGTTTCGTAGCGGCATGAGAGTGAGGCCGCGGTCCGTGAAGTAAGTGCCGTTGGGCGTCACCGTGATATAGTCGGATTTAACTTTGGTGTGCTCACCTCCTGGCCCAGAGACTCTCAACTGCACAGTGTAGACGCCGGCGTTTTGATAAGTATGGGAAGGATTCTTGCCGTAAACCAGAGAGCCATCCCCAAACTCCCAACGATAGAGCGTGATGTTGCCGAGCGCAGAATCGGTGAATTGCACGGTGAGCGGCGCCACGCCGGTGCGCGGAGAGGCGATGAAATCCGCAATTGGCGCGGCGTATTTGACGTTAATGGTCGCGGTAGAGAAGCTGGTTCCTCCCCAACCCGTGACCGTCAGTTTTGCGCGATAGGTTCCGCCCTCCGAATACACATGTGAAGGATTGGTCTCTGTGCTCGTTTGCCCGTCGCCAAATTCCCACAAGCGCGTGTTGATTTGCCCGGTGGAACGATCGGTGAATTGCACGGTGAGCGGCGCGGTTCCCGTGACGGGCGTGACTTCAAAACGCGCGATGGGCGCGGGCGGAGAATTCACCGCAATGTAGTTGGAGCGCACCAACGTATCGCTCCCGGCCGGGCCGGTCACGATAAGCGTCACGGTGAACTTGCCGATCTTTTGATACGTGTGGCTGGGGTTCTGCTCCATGCTCGTCAAACTATCGCCAAAATCCCAGAAGTATCCGGTGATCTCGCGAAAAGATTTATTGGTGAATTGCACGGTGAGGGGGAAGGCGCCGGTTGTCGGCGTTGCGATGAAATCAGCAACAGGTGGAAGAAGTTGATGAAAGTAAAAGGCTCCCATGTCGGCAATCGTGCTGTCCGGGTCTTTGGAACTGGCAGGATCGCCGGCGTCAATGCAGGGCGAAAGCGCTTGCAGATGAAAATCGCGCGCATTCGCATTCACAAACAAGGGGTCTGCAGAAGCGTCTCCCACGGCCTTGCTCAAGCCTTGATAGTCCGTGCCGTTGCGCCAAAGATCGTTATACTGGTGTGTGGGGATGGCGGCATTCACGGAATGCAAACCGATGCCGTTGTCCGCGATGATATTGTTTCGAATGAGAAAATATTTTGGATCGAAATTGTCCCGAAAGCGAATTCCGCCCGCCACGTTTTTGACGATGGTGTTGTTGGCGATTTTAGGCTGAACGGGATCGTCACCATAACAGTCGATGCCATAGCCTTGATTGTTGATAATGACGTTGTGAAAAATCTCCGCACCAATATACCCGTTCGAGTAGTCGCCATCCCATGCCACTAGGAAAATACCGGCATCGCCGTTTTCATATATCCAATTCGATTCAATATGCGGGCTGCTGTTACCGGTTTTGGAGGGAATGCACCCACTCGAACCTCCGGCGCCAATGCAGTAGATGCCGTGCCCCTTGTTATAACGGAAAACACAGTTTTCGATGCGCGCGCGGTTGGAATGGCCCGTGCAACCAGAAGCCCACGCCGAGCAGGCAATGCCATTCGTGGCATATTCGATGATGCAATATTTCAAGACGGCTTTGTCACCGAGATCATCGAGCACGAGGCCGCCTTGAATTGCGCCCCAATCGCCGGGAGCGGGATTCGCCTTGTTGGAAGTGAAGATGATCATGGAATCCGGCGTGCCTTCCGCAATCAAGCGTTCTCCTTCACCAACAAGAAGACTATAGCTGTCGAATTTCACCACGGTGCCGGGCTTGATGACCAGCGTTTGGTTTTCTTCCACAGAAATGAAGCCTTGAATAATGTAAGGCGAGTTTTGGGCCGTCCACGTTCCCGAGACGGCGCCCGGCCCAATCACGGTTTGTGAAAATGCAGGAATGGCGACAACCCAAAACAGCGAGACCCACCCACGAAGCATGCGGATGCCGAACGAAAAAGCTTTTGCATTGGTGTTCATTTGCAATCCTCCAAGTATGAGCCGGGATGTTGATCAAAAAAGCAGAAGAACAAGCCAAATGACATTGGCGGCTGCGATGGTAAAGTGTAAAGCTCTCGACAAATGCGAGAAGAGAGGTTCACAGCCAAAGCGCAGCAAAAAGGCGAATTGAAATAATTGCTGGGGAGAGACTTTGATTAAATTGGCAAGGCCAATACCAATTTCGTGAGAGATTTCCTCGCAGGTGGCGAGTTGGAAAAAAAGCACTTGGGCTGAGAGTAATGGGGTGGTGTGGAATGAGAAATTTCAGTTGTAGGAATTTTCTCGCCGCAATTTTCACAAGTGGGAAAAGTGATGGGAGGAGCCGCTATGACAAGCGCAGCACATTGCCGAAGAATTGCGCTGCAGGCTTGACGCGCATGACAAGCAGCGATACAAAGTGAGCTGGTACTTCGACAAGAGAACACGGCGGAGCTGTTTTGAGATGAGACCCTCTCAACGAAACGCAGTAAAACCACGTGGCGAGATTTTTCCTGCTCGCAAAGCTCTTCTTACGAAGTGTTTCTACAAGAAACTGCTCGACTTCTAAAAACATCGCCCACCGTGGGCGTATTCGAGATGCTGGTGTTCCGTGTTTTCTCCGTTGACGAACCTCAGGGTTCCTGCGAGCGCCCGACAATTGTACTTCAAATGTGAACTCACCGCACCACCTGAAAAGATTCTGATGAGCAAAAATTCCCAGGAGTTAGAATACTACCGCCGTTTTTTACTAAATCTAAGAAGTGAAAAGTGCGAATGTGACTTCATCGTTAAGATAATTCTTATGAAAACAACATATGTAAAATTCAACTGCAAGAGGAATGGAATTTGCTTTACAATAAGCATCTAAAAATAGGATTATTATGTCCGATAAATATTCCATCGAGATTCCAGACCTCAGCTTCTGGCAAAAACTCGTGCCCTGCCAAATGGCTTGTCCCATTCGGACCGACGCGGGCCGCTACGTGCAGCTCATCGCGGAGCAAAAATATAAAGAGGCGTATCTCACCTCGCGCTCGCCCAATCCGTTTGCGAGCGTGTGCGGCCGCGTGTGCGCCGCGCCGTGTGAAGATCGCTGCCGCCGCGGCAAGATCGACGCGCCCGTGAGCATTCGCGCGCTCAAACGATTCGTCACGGAAAAGTTCGGCGTCGAATCGCTCGCGCCCGATACGCAAGACGGCTTGTTTGAAAACACGAATGAAGCCGGCAATAAATGGCGCTGGCATTTGCCGGTGCAGATTCAAACGCGCAAGAACATTGTGCAAAAGAAAAAAGTCGCCGTCATCGGCTCCGGCCCCGCGGGACTGTCGTGCGCGCACGATCTCGCGCTCATGGGTTATCAAGTGACGGTCTTCGAAGCCACGAACGTCGCGGGCGGCATGCTGCGCCACGGCATTCCCGAGTATCGCCTCTCGCGCAGTTTGATTGACAAAGAGATTGATAAAATAAAAAGCCTGGGCGCGGAGATTCGCTACAACACACCGCTCAATGAAAAGTTCGGCATTGCCGAGTTGCAGCAGCAAGGCTATGAGGGCATCTTCATTTCCGTGGGCACGCAGAAAGGCCGCGATCTCAACATCGAAGGCGCGCAGCTTGACGGCGTGATCAAAGCCATCGACTATTTGCTCAACGTCAACAACGGCTATCGCGTCAATCTCGGCAAAAAAGTTTTGGTCATCGGCGGCGGCTTTGTTGCGTTCGATGCCGCGCGCATGGCCTTGCGCGGAGGGCAGGAAGAAGAGGCGCCGAGCATGCACGAAGCCGTTGACGCCGCGCGTGTCGCGATGCGCGGCGGTGCTGCGGAAGTGCACATCGCGAGTTTGGAATCGTTCGCCGAAATGCCGGTGCTGCGCACTTCGCAGGGCCACGAAGAATTTGAAGAGGCGCAGCGCGAAGGCATCGTGTTTCATCCGCAGCGCGGGCCGAAACGTTTCATCGGCGACAATGGCAAAGTCAAAGCGATTGAGTTCATCGGCGTCAAGCGCACGTATGACGAGAACGGCCGCTTCAATCCGGTTTACGATGCGGAATACTCCGAAATGTTCGAGACCGACTCCGTGATTCTCGCCATCGGCCAGCAAGCCGATCTTTCTTTTATCAAACCCAGCGACGGCATCGAGCTTTCGCCGAGCCGGTTTATCAAAATCGATCCCGAAACTTTGGCGACCACCGCTCCTGGAATTTACGCGGGCGGCGACGTCGCATTCGGCCCTCGCAACATCATCGACGCCATTGCCAACGGCAAACGCGCCGCGCTCTCCATTGATGAATACCTGCGCGGCGTCAAGCTCAAGACTTTTTATAATCTCTCCATCGAAAAAATTCCCACGCGGCGCTTTACTCGCCCCGAGGATTTCGAGCAATACGAACGGCAAGCGCCGCCCACGATTGACTTGCAGCGCCGCACCGGCATCTCCGAAGTCGAAGAAGGCTACAACGAAGCGCAAGCGCGCGTGCAGGCGGAGCGCTGCCTCTCGTGTCACATTCAAACCATCTACGACGCGGACAAGTGTGTGATGTGCAACCGCTGCGTGGATGTGTGCCCGGAGTATTGCTTGAAGCTCGTGCCGCTCGCGCAGTTGGATCTTGATGAGAACACCAAAACGCAATTGCTGCAGCAATACAACCTCGATCCGTTTCAACCCGCTTCGGCCATGCTCAAAGACGACGAGACCTGCATTCGCTGCGGCCTGTGCGCCATTCGCTGCCCGACCGACGCGATGACGATGGAGGTTTTTTATTACGAGGAAAAAGAAGCGACGTTTGGCAATTCCCCCCTTGAGGGGGGTTAGGGGGATGTTCTCAGTGGCGAAAAAAGCCTCTCATTCCTCACGTTACGTTTTTAGCTTTTTCAAATCATACTCAGTTTAGTCACAACGCCGAGCGACACCCCCCTAACCCCCCTCAAGGGGGGAATAACAAAAGGGAATAAACGGAGCAAAAGAAAGCATGAACCTGTTCAAGAAAAAAACTGCGACCGCGCAACAGACAACCAACGGTGCCGCGCTCGAAACCCGACGCTCGTTTTTAGAAAAGCTCGGACTCGGCGGCGTGCTCGCGGGATTCGTGGGCTTCGGTTGGCAATCGTTTCGTTCGCTCATTCCCAACGTGCTCTATGAAGCGCCGCAGAAATTCAAAATCGGCCTGCCCGCCAATCTCGCGGACGGCATGACGTTTCTCGAAGACAAGCGGCTTTACGTTTTCAAAGAAGGCCGCTCGTTTTATGCGATCTCCGCGGCGTGCACGCACCTCGGCTGCACCGTGAAATACGCGAAGCTCAATCAAGCCAAGCAAGTCGAGATTGGCGGCGAGAAGAAAAACATTCCGTTTGAATTTCACTGCCCGTGTCACGGCTCGAAGTTTTACGCGGATGGCACGAACTACGCCGGCCCCGCGCCGAGCGCATTGCAATGGTTCAAGCTCGAACTCGCGCCCGACGACGGCCAGCTCATCGTGGACATGAGCCGCGAGGTCGAACAGAATTTCAGATTGACGGTGTAAATCTTTTTGGATTGATGGATTGGTGGATTGGTGGATCAATGGATTGATGGGTACTGATTCACACCAATCCATGAATCCAACAATCCAAAAATCCAACAATCCACAAATCCATCGATCCAACTTTGGAGTCGAGGCATGCCAGTTCTTGAAGCGACAAAAAATCTCTACCATAAACTCACATGGACGTGGAAGCCAAGCAGCGAGAAAGAGGCGGGCGATGCCATCGTCAAAAACATTTTGCTGCACTGGTTCCCGAACAAAATCTCCAAGCGCAGCCTCGCGTGGAATTACTCGATGTGGCTCGGCACGATCGCGTTCGTGCTGTTCCTCATTCTCACTTTCACCGGCGTGATTTTGATGTTCCTCTACGTGCCCTCGGTGGAGCGCGCATACTCGTCGGTGAAGGACATCGAGTTCGTGGTCTCGTTCGGCTGGCTCTTGCGCGGCATGCATCGCATCGCGGCGCACCTGATGGTGGCCGTGGTGTTCTTTCACATGGTGCGCGTGTTCCTCACCGGCGCCTATAAAAACGGCGGCAGCGTTGGCGCGAATCGTCCGCTCAATTGGATTATCGGCCTAGTGCTCTTGCTCGCGACACTGTTGCTTTCATTCACCGGCTACTTGCTGCCGTGGGATCAGCTTGCTTATTGGGCCATCACCGTGGGCACGAACATCGCAAGCTCCGCTCCGCTCGTGGGCAAAGCCATGCGCTACTTCCTGCTCGGCGGCAACACGATCGATCAAAACACGCTGATTCGTTTTTACGTGCTGCACGTTTTCTTTTTGCCCATGCTGGTGTTTCTGCTCTTTTGCTATCACATGTGGCGCGTGCGCAAAGACGGCGGCCTCGCAGTGACGGATCGCGAAGCGCTCGAGCAAAAGCCGGAGCAGATCGCGCCGATCAAAACGAAAACGTACTCGCTGCTCGGCATCACCAACGGCGCAACGGTGCACGTGCAGAACACGATGATCAACGAAGAGAAGAACACCGTGGCTTCCTCGCCGCATTTGCTGCGCCGCATTTGGCTGGTGACGCTGCTCACATTCGTTGTGACCGTGCTGCTCACGTTCATCTTTCGCGCGCCGCTCGAAGCGCCCGCGAATCCCGCGATCACGCCCAATCCCGCGAAAGCGCCGTGGTATTTTCTCTGGCTGCAAGAGATCGTGACGATCACGACGATTAAAATCGGTTCGTTCACGATCAACGGCGCGCTCATCGGCGGCATTCTCCTGCCTGCGATTTTGCTCGGCCTCGGCGTGTGGTGGCCGTATCGTGACAAGTCGAGCGTGCATGCCGTCGGCGTGTGGTTCGCGCAAGAGCGCAAGACGCAGAATCTCGTGTTCCTCGCGATCTGCGCGTTGATCATCGTGTTTATGATTATCGGCACGTTCCTGCGCGGGCCGTATTGGAATTGGTACTGGCCGTGGGAAGCGTGGCCGGAGATGCCGGTGAAGTTCTGAACGTTGGATTAGTGGAGTGGTGGAGTGATGGGGCAATGGTCACACAAAACCCATAAAGGCGGTTTTGTGAAAGTCCATTA
>JBBILN010000120.1:0-14373 GCA_037444905.1 bacterium
ACCCGCGATTTTAAAGCGTTCTTTACGGTTTTTTGATTTTTCAGGAGTCCCTATCTTAAGCCGTACTCGGCAACGGCTTTGATCGCGACAAGGTCTTCTTGTCCATCGCGTTTGTGCCAAAGCTGTATGAGTCCACTGCCTTCCGGGCCGCCATAATTTTTCACCCATGCCGAGGCGCGCCCTTGCTCGTCGCGCGCCAATACGGTGGTGACTTGATCGGCATCAACGGCGAAACCGCCCATCCACCAATTCGGCAGCAATCCCCATTTGACGCCGTCATGCGTGACCGAAGAGCGATACCACCCTCCGACACCGATCGCACCATCGCCGAGATAATGCACGCCAATGATGCGTTCGGGACTCGTAAAATCGAGCGCCACGACTTGATCGGTTTTGGGATCGCGCTTATATGCCAAAGGCGGTGCGCCGAGCCAAACGACTTTGCCGCCGGCGTTCAAATACTTGCGCAACAGCGCGGCTTCGGAGGAATCTTCGATCACACTCGCGGGCACGCGGCACGCGGCAAAGACCACGACACTCGGCGTGCGCCTGGCGATGCAATCTCTCATAAATTGCGCGAGCGCCGGCGCATCCAACTTTTCATATCCTTCGCGCGCAAAGTAATCGCGAATTTGTTCATCAACACCGAAGCGGAACCAATTGAAGCCCGTGCTTGCTTCCCAAAACACCGCGCGTTTAGGCTGCTTCTGCGGCGGCGTGCTCGCAGTTGCGCCGGACAGAGCATAAAGATGGCCGTCATCGCTGCCGATATAAACCACGCCGTCCGCAATCACGGGCGAAGAAAAAATTCGATCGCGCGCTCGGAAGCGCCATTTTTCCACGCCGGTGTAATGATTGATCGCGAACACGTTGCCGCCGCCATCGCCAAAGTAAGCGAGAGAATCGCAAATTGCCGGCGAAGACCATACAGTCTCCGTCGCGCCAAAACGCCATTTCTCTTCGCCGGTGTCGAGAGCGACGGCTTGCACGAAACGACCATCCGAGGTGCCGGTAAACACGGCGCCGTTGAAAATTGCCGGCGTAGAAATCACCCAGGAAATTTTGTGATCGACGCGCCACTTTTGCTTTCCGGTTTGGCGATCGACGGCGTAGAGGAAACCATCGCGGCCGCCGAATACGACCACCTCGCCGCTGATTGCCGGCGAGGAAATGATGGCGCAGCGATCAAAACCAAAGTCCGCGGGATTGAGCTTCACGCCTTCGGTGGCGAAGCGCCATTTCTCCGCGCCGGTTTCGGCATCCAGCGCATAGAGATAGCCTTGCGCATCGCCAAAATATATTGGCGCCATCGACCAGCGCCGGAGAGCTCCGTACGAGGCTCTGCGCGTCAAATTTCCATTTCGGCTTGTTGCTGCCGAGATCGAGCGCATAGAGATGGCCATCGCCGCTGCCAAAATAAGCCACGTTTTCGTCGACCAACGGCGAGGAGAGAAAGTAATCGAAGCCCCAAAGATAAGGCAGGGTTGCGCCGGTTTGGAATTTCAGAAGCTGTTTTCCGGTTGCGGCTTCCACCGCATAGAAACAACCGTCGCGGCTGGTAAAATAAACCGCGCCATTTGCGACCGCGGGCGAAGAGTGCACCGCGCCGCCGGTTTTGAAGCGCCATTTCTCTTCGCCCGTGCGCGCTGCAACCGCGTGCAGGCAGCTATCGCCGCTGCCGAAATAAATGTTGCCCTCCACGACCGCCGGAGACGAGCGCACCGGTCCCGCAGTTTTATAAGCCCATTTGACTTTCTGAAATTGGTGCACCGCGTTGGTCGTGTACACGCCGCGGTGTTGTGCATCGCCGCGAAACATGGCAGCTTCGTGAATGCTGCTTTCAGGGCTTTGCTGGCAAGCCGTCATAAACAAGAACACACTCGTGCAGCCAATCATCAAGCGGATCTTTTTGCTGAGCATTGCATCTCCAAATACGGTAGGTATTCTGCAATTCATCTCACAGCTAATAATGTAGGCCCTTCATCTGCTGCGGCGACAATTTCTTGTCGACCACGGGCCGTTTCATGCTGCCCGACAATTCCCACGCCATCGCGTAAACCGTGCGCGTGATTTTGAGCATGTTCTCAAAATCAATCTTCTCGACGTGGTCCGTCACTTTGTGATAATCCTCGTGCTCGCCGTCGGTGTAAAAAATTATCGGAATGCCTTGCAGCGCGTAGTTGAAGTGGTCACTCCGATAAAAAATTTTTTCGGGATCGTTCGGATCGTCGTATTTGTAATTGAACTTGAGGTTGTAATACGATTGATTCACCGCCTCACTCAGATTGCCCAAGTCGGTGCTCATTACTTTCGAGCCGACCACAAAGACCTCGTGCGGCTTGGCCAGCTCGGTATTCGTATCGCCGGCTCTCTGCGCGCGCCCCACCATATCGAGATTTAATTGCGCGATCACTTTATCGATCGGCACGGTCGGGTTCTCGGTAAAATATTTCGAGCCCCACAAGCCTTTCTCTTCGCCCGCGTGCCACACGAAGAGCAACGAGCGTTTCGGTCGCGGGCCTTTTGCAAAAGCTTCCGCAATCGCGAGAATGCTCACCGTGCCGGAGCCGTCGTCATCCGCGCCGTTGTAAATGCCGTCGCCGTTGAGGGGAGTGCCCACGCCGACATGGTCATAGTGCGCGCCGAGTGCAACGTATTCTTTCTTCAAGCTTGCGTCGCTGCCCTCCAAAATGCCGACGACGTTTTGCGTGTACACTTTTTCATTCTTCATCACAACGGTGAAATTCACTTTCTTTTGCGGCTTGAATTCAAAACTCGACAAAGGCTCACCGATTGCGGCGCTATTAAAGACTTTCGCGCCGCTGAACTGCTCGCCGGCCAAAAGTGTTTGCGCCATTCGGGGAGAAATAGTAAGCACCGGAATTTTGCGCTGGCTCGGGTCTTGAAATTTTTCCACGGCAACCGCGCCGGTAATCGTAGTATTGCGGCGGACCGACTCCCAATACACGAGGCTTTGAAAACCGGCGATGGCAATGCCGCCGGCCGCGCCGTGTTCCGCGGCATTTTGTGCGGGGCTTTTCCAATCCTCGCCTTGCTGGCCGTAAAAATCCGCAAAGCTCACGCCTTGGGGAAGCTCACTGGTCCACACTGCGATCTTGCCTTTGACGTCCACGCTATCAAAGGCATCGATATTCTTCGCCTTCACCATCAGGCCGTGGCCGACATAAACCAGCGGCGCGCTTGCCGTGCCGGCGCCGGAGCTGGAATGTGCGATGAAGTCCGCTCCAAACTTGAAGCTCTGCCCGTTGATTGCCGCGACGGTTTGCATCGTATCCACCGTGGTTTTCAACAGCGCGAAGCGTTGCATGAATGTGCCGTCATCGCCCGCAGGCTTGACTCCCCAGCGCGAGAGATTCGTGGCAAGAAATTTCGCGGTGATGTCCAACCCGAGCGAAGGCGTGTCGCGGCCTTGCATTTCATCGGAAGCGACGAAGGCGAGATAATCTTTCAACTGCGCAACAGTGATGGCTTCCGCGCCGCGATATTTGCCGTTCGGCGAATTGGGCGCGGGGTTGTTGTGCGGCGCAAAACCGGTGACGAAAAGAATCAAAACCAGGAACACGCTAACGCGCAATCGCATGTTGTTGTCCTTTCAAAAGTAAATATACTCGTTACGGGTTGGTTTGTAAGCCCCTCAATCTGTCATTCTGGAAGAACCTTCCCTCGTGCTCGGAAGAAATTCAAGCCCTGAAGCGCGTCGCGAGCACTAGGGAAGCTCCTTCCAGGATGACATTTCTGTAGAGTAGAATTAGAAATCAACCCGAAAGCAGTATAGTAGAGCCGCGGCATAAATATGTCAGGCAGAAAAATCTTTCCGGTGTTTTGTTCGATGAAAAACCATTGCCAGAGATTGCACCTCTCCTCGCTTGTCATTCAGAAGGAATTGCCATGTCCCGCTCACGGGACACCCTAGCATGATGAAAATGTAGTCCTGCCCCCTTGCGGGGCACTGAAACGTGTGCAGAATCAGCGGCCCACGAGGGGCCGGGACTACGCATTTTCGTGGTAATCTTCTTACTCATTGGAGCTTCTGTCCAACGCTTAAAAAGGCTCCTTCCGAATGACAGTCCCAGAGGCGCGGCGGAATCTCCGTGCGGCAGTTCATCGCGCCGCGGTCAATCGAAGCAATCCCGTCACATCGCGCACGAGCACGTCCGCGCCGAGTAGCGCGGGCATGGCAAATGTTTCGCCCTCGGCAACGTGATAACGTCGTTCGATTTCAAACGAAGACGTATTGCGCCGCGCGATGATGAGTTCCGCGCTATTGGTGAGATAAACCACGTGCTGCGGCGTGAGCAACACCGAAGCGTGCCAGCCCTCGCGTCCGGTTGTGGCCCAATGCAGCGCGCCGGTTTTGGGATCGAGCGCAACGAACTGGCCTTTTTGCCGAATCGAATGGCCATAGATCAAGCCGTCGCCCAACACCGGCGAGCTCATGTACATCGCGACTTCGTTGTTCTTCCAAATTTCTTTCGCTTGCCATTGGCTGCTGTGTTGTGCGAGAGAATATGCATGCGTGCCTTGACGCGTGCCGGAGACGATAAGATGCGCGCCGGTCCACACGGGCGTGGCGATGTTCTCATGCCATTCATCGAGAAACGGGATGTACCAAAGTTGCCTGCCACTCTTCGCGTCGAGGCCTACGATTGCGCTATCCGTCATCGTCACGACTTGCAGCGAGCCTGCAATGTCGAACACCACCGGTGACGCATAACCTGGCCCATGACCGCGCCATTCCCACTTGGCCGCGCCGCTTGCGGGATCGAGCGATAAAATTTTTCCGCCGTGAATATCGCTGCCGATTTGCACGACGATGCGGTTATCGAGCAGCAACGGAGAAGCGGAAGTTCCGCAAAAAAGTTTTGAAGTCTCCACTGTTTTGGAAAAATCATTGCGCCACAATTGGCGGCCGGTTGCGACCTCCCATGCCGTAAGCACGCCGGTCACGCCGAGCGTGAAGAGGCGATTGCCCGCCACAAGCGGCGTGGCATTCGGGCCTTTCGCCATCTTCGTCGCGTAACGATTCTTTTCAAACGTTGCCGGATACTTTTGCTGCCACAAAATTTTTCCGCTCGCGAGATCGAGCGCGCTGACCAACTCTTCGGGGTCGCGGCGGCTGTGAATGAACACGCGACCGTTCGCAACCACGGGAGAGGAGTAGCCTTCACCAACCTCAACGCGCCAAACGCGGTGCAATGAATCCGGCCATGACTTGGGCGCATGCGTAGCGGGAACGTGCCCATTGCGCGTTGGGCCAAGCCACTGCGGCCACTCTTGCGCGAAGGACGATTGCGCAAATGCGAAAAATACGGCGAGAATTGCGACGCGCACTTTGTTGAAAGAGAGGCTTCTCATTTATTGTTGTGTTTTGGGTTCGCGATCAAAGCCAAGAGTTAAATCGTAGTTGTCATTCTGTAAGAGTCTTCCCTCGCGCTGGGAAGAGAGCCGAGCACTAGGGAAGGTCCTTACAGGATGACGGTTCAACAGGGCGGTGGTGCAAAAGCCTTTCACAAATTCTCCTGCACAAACTCCGTCAGCGTTTTGAACAGGTGCAAAAACACAAACGGATTGCCCGTGCCTTGCAGGCTGTGATTGCCGCCGGGGTAGAGCATGAATTGAAAACGCTTTTTGTTCTTCTGCAATTCTCGCAGCAAGTGCAGCGTGTTAATGAAATGCACGTTGTCGTCTTGATCGCCGTGAACGATCAACAACTCTTGCTCATCGCGCAAGTTTGCGACGAAATTCAGCGGCGAAGCTTCTTTATAGCCTTGCGGATTTTTCTGCGGCGTGGACATGTAGCGCTCGGTGTAAATCGTATCGTACATATCCCAATCGCCGCCGGGCGCGATGGCGATGCCGAGCTTGAACACCTGCGGGCCGTCGTATTTCGTCATGGCCATGAGCGTGTTGTAACCGCCGTAGCTCCAGCCCCAAATGCCGATGCGCTTTGCATCCACATAAGGCAGCACACCGAAATATTTTGCCGCAGCGATTTGATCGCGCGCTTCCACCGTTCCCATGTTTTTGTGAACCGCGCTCTCGAACGCTTTGCCATAACCTGCTGCGCCGCGATTGTCAACGCATGCGACGATGACTTGATGCTGCTGCGCCAAATACGCATGAAAGTATCCGAAGAAGCCGTCCCACGAATCCGTAACATTCTGCGCCGCCGGGCCGCCATACGTGTACATGAGCAAAGGATATTTGCGCGAGGGATCGAAGTTCGTAGGCTTGATGAGATAAGCGTGCAGCGTGTTGTTGTCCGCGCCGTGCAACGTGAGAAATTCCGCTTGCGGAAAATCGTATTCGGCAACGGTGCGCATCAGCGTGGCATTGTCTTCGAGAAATTTCACCAACGCGCCGTCAGCCTTGTGCAAGCGCGTCACCGCCGGCGTGTGGCGGTTCGAATACGTGTCGATGAAGTAGCGCCAATCTTTCGACCAATTGATGTTGTGCGTGCCGCGCTCTTTGGTGATTTTCATCGGCGCTGCGGGCGGCGAAGACTTGTTGGGATCGAACGCGACGCGATACAAATGCGTTTCGCGCGGCGCTTCGGCATTCGCGCTGAAATAAAATTGCTTGCTCTTCGCATCATAACCATGAAACGCGGTCACTTCCCACGAGCCGCGCGTGATTTGTTGCGCCGGCCCGCCTTCGGTTTTGTAGAGATACAAATGATTGTAGCCGTCACGCTCGCTTTGATAGAGCACGTGCTTGCCGTCTTCGAGATAAACCAGTTTGGGATTGCCGCCGAAGGGATCGAACGGCTCGACCCACGTGCTTTCTTTATCATCAAAAATAGTTTTGAGCTGAACGTTTGCGGGATCGCCGTGCAGCAGCGTGACGTGATTCTGCTCGCGATTCATGCGCAGTATCCACACGTAATGTTTGCCGTTGATCGCGGGCGTCCAACCCAAACGCGGAATGTATTCATACGCTTCGTTGTCTTCGTGCCAATTGCCGGTGGCAAAATATTGCGGCTTGCCGGTGTTGATGTCGATCACGCCGACGCGAATCTCGCTGTTCGCCTCGCCCGCGCGCGGAAAGCGGAAGCGTTTGAGTTCGGGCCGCTCGCCTTGCAAATCAGCCATCACAAAATCGCTGGTCTTCGATTCATCGAGTTGCACAAAAGCAAGATGTCTGCTATCGGGACTCCATGCCCAACCGTCGCGTAAGCCGAACTCTTCTTCATACACCCAATCCGTGGTGCCGTTGATGATCTTGCCCTCGGCGCCGTCGAACGTGAGCTGCGTTTCTTTCATGCTCGCCAATTCCACTGCGAAGAGATTGCGGTCGCGCACGAATGCAACGTGCTTGCTGTTCGCACTGAGCTTGGCGAAGAGTTGATAGCCTTTTTCGCGTGCGCTAATCGGCGTCAGCTTCTGCGCGGCAAAATCATACCAATAATAAAAGCCTTTGGTGGGAAAGCGCCACACCGGCGCGGAGTCGGTATAAATCAACAGGAGCTTGCGATCCGCGCTGAAGACATAATTCTGAATTGCGATGCGACGATTCACGTCCGCCGCGTGCAGCTTCGCGCCTTCCACTAAAACGGTTTGTTGATCGCGTTCGAGATCATAGCTGATCAAATCCGTTCCGCCCGAACCATCGGGTTTGACGAACGTGATGACCGGACCTTTATTCGCCCATTGCCCGCCTTGAAAATTTTTGCCCGCGAATTTTGCGGTGGCAAAAAGGTCTTCAAGCTGCAACGGCTTTTTGAGGGCTTGCGCCGAGGCAAAATGACTCTGCCCCGCGTACAGAAACATCTGCAGCAGAATTAAAAAGAATCCTGCTGGTCGCGATGGCTTGAAATTGTGCATTGCTTCTCTCCATAAGGGGTGTCACTCTGAAAGCGTCAGCCTGTGGGAAAACGTCATTCCGAGCACAGCGAGGAATCTTTAACATGCAGCCAGTTGGCTCTGGAGAGATTCCGGTTAGTTCCGCATGCGGGAATGATGGGAACGACAGCTTCGAGTGTTTTCACATAGTAGCTCACAGAATGACGGATTCAAATCTTCGAGTGCATTTCGGCATTTGAGTTTGTAGCATTAAACGCCCTCAACGAGAATCATCTCCGTACCCGCGCTCGTAAGTCTCCGCGTCGTTCACGGTGATTTCAACGACAACGTAGGCCGGCATCGTGATTCCTTCTTTCTGATAAATGTTTTCCATGCCTCAGCTTCATTGCAAACACTCCTACTTCATCTGCGTCCACTGTTTGCCATCCCATTCCCAAGTGTCGTCATAAATCGTCCCAACTTTGCCGTCCCAAAAGCCGCCGCCGTAAAGCACGGTCCGGCGGCGAACCGGGTCATACGCCATCACGTGCGAATTGCGTTTTGTTGGTCCCGCCGTTTTGATTTCTTTCCATTGCTGACCATCCCAAATCCAGGTGTCCTCAAAGGAGGTATCGGCTCGGCCGGCAGGAAGACCTCCGAACAGAATGATGATGCCCGCGTCGCTATCAAAGGTCATTCGGTGACGGTAGCGCGGTGGCGGCCCTTCTGCACTGAGCTTTTGCCAGGTCATGCCATCCCAAGCCCAAGTGTCGTTATGAACCTTATTGCGTTGATCCATACCACCGAAGAGCACGACCTGCTTGCGCTTGCTGTCATAAACCATGGCGAAATGGGCGCGCCCGCCTGGTTCCTGCGTCGCGACTTGTTTCCACTTCTCGCCATCCCACTCCCAAGTAGCAGTTTCCAGAAGTTCGCTCGATTTGGCTCCACCAAACAGCACGGTCTTGCCACGCGCTTCATCATAGGCCATCGCGTGATGATCGCGCGTGCCGATACGAGTGTCGGTCATCTGCTGCCAGTTTTTTCCATCCCATTCCCAAGTGTCGCCTTTACGATCTTCTCTGGGTTTGAGCCCTATCCCGCCAAACAAAACGATTCTTTTGCGCCGCGCATCATAGGCAGCGCCGCCTAGTTCTCGGGCCTCCGGGCCTGCACTGGGAATGAACCTCCATTGCTTGCCATCCCAATTCCACAATTCTTGTCGCCCCGATTTGTTGGAGGCAGTCAGCAGGACTACCCGGCGCAATTGGGCGTCGTAAACCATATGCTCCGGAGTGCCTGATTTCTCGACCGCCTGTGATGCTGCTGCTGGCTCGGTGGAAGACGCCATGCTCGATTGAGCGACCACACTGCAGATCCACAGTGCTAAAATCGTAGCCAGCGCAAAGGGAGCTTTCATAACAGTTGATTCTTTCACGCGTGTGGTCATCTGATCTCAGTTCAGTTTGTTTCATCCCACGCCCGAGTGTCATCACTCAAGCCAATCTCGGTATTGCCGCCGCGCACGAGATAGCGTCCGCCGTAAACCGCAATCGACGAGGGCGCGAGTTGTTTGTAGCGCTCATATGTCTCCGCGTCTTTCACGACGATTTCGACGACCACGTGGGCATACGTGTTAAGCTAAGCGAATTTGCACAACGTATTCCCCCCTTGAGGGGGGCAGGGGGGTGTTGCCCGGTATCGCGAACAACCTTAAAGCGCAAATCGAAAAGGCCCCAAGCGTGAAACCATGAATTTGAATGGCCACGACGCATCCAAGAACACCCCCCTAACCTCCCTCAAGGGGGGAATTGCGAGGGTATTCCTCTTAGCTTAACACGTATGGCCGGCATGGGCTTTTTCTCTCCATCGGCTGCAGCAATTTCTTATATCATCGGCTGTTCATGCACGCTCGAACGCAAGCCACGGCCAGTCCATGGTTGAATACCAGTGCTCAAGGCTGCACCACAACCTCATAATGCGTCACAAAAGGCTCAAGCTCAATCAAAAAATTTTTGTCTTCCGGATAATACCGCGCGCGCTCCGGCTCCTCGCCCGCAAATTTTTTGATGGCTTCGAGCGAATCCCAAAGCGAGACAAAAAGAAAATGCGCGTAGTCGCCTTCGACGCGCCGCAGCACGTACACGCCGCGATTGCCCGGCGTTGCCTGCAAATCCGGCACGCCGGTTTTGTTCAAATACGCCAGGTACTCTTCGGATTTTGCCGCCGGCGTGGCGCCGTGCCAAGTTCGTGCGAGCATGATGTTCTCCAATCGGAAAGTATGTGCGTCGCTTCTTTATCCGAGCGAAGCTGAGTTTTGATTTTTTTTTGAGGAAAGATCGCGAGGAAAAATCAGGTGGGAAGATCTTCGCGCAATGCTTGGTGCTACGGATTTCCGCAACCGGCGAGTTGCGGCCCATGTCATGCATTCATTGGTGGGCGGCAATCTCAACTCGTCTCTCGCAAAGCTTTCGTGCTCGACGATAAGACGACGGTTATGCGTTTCCGTTCAAGAGGCTCATGAAACACACGAAAAGCTTTTCGTGTCTTTCGCGTATTTCGCGGGCAAAATTTTTATCTTCACTTCATCAAAACCGCCTTCCGCATTTTCACCTCCCGCCCCGCGTTCAGTTTGATGAAATAAACGCCCGAGCCAAAACTCTCCGCGCGCCAAACCACAGTGTGCGTGCCGCGTGTTTGCATCTCATTCACCAATGTGACCACGCGCTGGCCGTGCAGATTGTAAATCTCCAAACTCACGTGGCGCTCTTCGGGCAGGATGTAATTGATCTGCGTTGCGGGATTGAAGGGATTCGGAAAATTTTCGAGCACCACATAATCGCTCGGCGGCGCGGCGGCAATCTCCTCGCGCGAGCGCACAAACTCTGAAGTGCCGGCGAGCAGTGTGAATTGCTTCTCTCTGCCTTCGCTCACCGCAAACTCGAACTGCGATTGCGTGCGCAAATCGTAAGCTCGCGCGGTTGCGTTGTCGATGAGCAACACCTCAAACGCTGTGGGCACACTCGCCACGCCCGCGAATGACAAGCGCAAAACTTCTTCTCCCTCCGCAACGCGGCACGTGAAATTCCATACATGACCTTGCGCCGAAGGGCCGCGAATATCGGCCTTCAATGCTTCGTCGCTTTGCGCCGCACGCATGTTGAGCGCCACGCCCGTTTCGAGCGCAACAGGCTCGTGCAAATCCCACGCATCGTGCGCGTCGCTCGCGGCCTCGTGCTGTCCCACAAAATTAAACCGGCTCGTGCTGCGTCCATCTTCCGCAGTAATTTGAATGAGCCAGTTCTCCGCGGTATTGTTCGCGACTTCATAAAACGAAGCGCCTGTGTTCAAACCCGCCACGCCCGCACGAATGGAAAATGTTGCAGCCTGGCTCATCCAAATCGCATAGCCCTGCCACGGCTCCAGTCCCGCGGTGTTGATCTCCCAATCGCCGGTGAAGCGCCACAGCTCGAACGTGCCCGCAGACACGCGCAAGCTATCGAGCGGCACATTGAAGTTGAAGGGATTGCCGAGCAAGCTCCAACCTTGGGGCAGCGCGATTTCATACGGCGCGGTCGTCGCCACAGTCACGCCGCTGCCGGTTTTGAGGCGCACGTTTTTGAGATTCACCAACAACGCGAAGCCCATGTCCGCCGTGATTTGCACGCTGCCGAAACTCGGATACTCGCGCAACGCGCCCGTGCTGCGCTCGAACGCATACCAGCGATACTTGCCCGCCTCCGCGGAACCGAGACTCGGATTCGCCGCGAGAAAACCTGCGGGCGTTTTGTCATCGATCTCCAAAGGCAGAGAGAAAAGCCGATAGTCGCTCGCGCTGGCGCCGTTCGGTTGCGCAACGGACGCAGTGATGCCGTTCGGACAAATCACGCGAACGGGATAACGCGGCGTGGTTGCGACATTGCCAAACACGTCGCGCGCTTGCGCATAAAACTCCGCGCCGCGATTCGTGACTGCCGAGGCCGGAATGTTCGCGCTGTAACGTGTGCCAGTTTGCAGCGTCATCGCGCGGTTGGAAAACGCGGCCTCGCCGGCGATGCGATAATACAACGTCACACTCTGCACGCCGGAAGCATCGCTCGCATTCATGAGCACATTCACGCTCGTGTTGATCATCGCATTCGGCACGCTCGCCGCGAGCGCAAGCGAGGGCGCTGTAACATCCGCCTGCGGCCGCGCCGAAACGATATTGGAAGGCGCGCTTTCATGCGCGCCCACATCCACCGCGGTCACGCGAAAGTAATACGTGACCCCATTCACCAAACCCGCAATGGTTCGGCTCGTGTTATTCGCGCCGCTCACGGAATCAACTTTCGCAAAGGTCGTTTGATTCGTGGAAGAGTAAATGCGATAGCGCAGAAAATCCGGCTCGATGTTCGCGGTCCACGTGAGCGTGACTGCGCCGATGCCCGCGTTGGCCTGAACATTCTGCGGCGCTGCGGGCGGAACATCAGCCGCGCTCGGCGTGGCGCTCACTTCATTGGAGAAGCTGCTCTCTTGCAGACTGTTATCCACTGCCGTGAGACGGAAATAATACCGCGTGCCATTGCTCAAGTTCGTGATGGTTTTCGAGGTCGCGTTGAGGCTGTTCGTCGAATCAATTTTGGTGGTGGGATTCGGCGAGGCGCCGCCGTAAATGCGATAGCGCAGAAAGTCGCTCTCCGTGTTGGCGTTCCAGTTCAAAGTAATTTGACGATCACCCACTGTGGCGCGCACGTTTTGCGGCGCAGCGGGTGGAGCATTGGCCGCGCTCGGCGTGGCATTCACTTCGTTGGAGAAGCTGCTCTATTTTTCAAAAAATATTTCGATGATACGAAAGACTTTGATATGAGCTTTCTTCCAGCCACCGGCTGTTAAAATAATGACAATCAAAAGGACTAAAACCAGTAATCCCAGAATCAGTATTGCTGAGTTTTCCATAAACTCCTCGTCAATTTAAATTGCGCCGTAAATAGAGCATCCATTGATTCGATGGGTCAACTTACAACAGCAGGAACTTCCCTGCCTGTGACATCTTAACTTTTTTTTGCCGACGTATTTGTCACAACTTAGAAAACAAAAAAAAGCCCAGACATAAACTGCCTGGGCTTTTTTGCGACACATAGAAGAGCGATCAACGTTTTCGTTTCACTCTTCTTCCCCGCACCTGTCTTTTGTATCGTTCGGCTTTTTGTCGAACTGCAATCTCGGAGCTAAAAAGCTCCAAAGGATAAAAATAATTGAGCAGTTTGGTGACGAGCTTCCACTGATTTTTGTAGCTTGGATAATCAATGCTTCTTTCATGTGGTAAAGGTGAAAGCCTAAGAGGCGGTTTTTGACTTTTACGTCGTTTGATTTCATTCTCAATCAAAAGTTTGATAGCCAAGATCAATTGACCTTCATGCTCGTCTTTCACCTCTTGCCACTTCTTAGACGATACGGCTGGGATGCAGTTTTCTAATTCCGTTAAAATTTGTTTTACTCTCTCCAAATGCTCATTTAATTCAGTCACCAACTTTTGACTCGTATCATTTTCATTGAAAAAATAAAACTTTCTGTCAACCCCATCCAGCAGCTTAAGAACTTTTGAGACATTTTTCTTGTTCATCTGTAGCGCCCTTTGAGACGCTTGCTGCAGCAATCGTGCAGCGACTCCATAATGGGTCTGCATGATCTCAAGCACTTTGGAAACTAAAAGTGGATTGAAGTCAAAGGTAATCTTTTCATCTTGCAGTTCCTGGGCGATCTTTTCAATTTGCCTTTGATCAATTTCTAATTGGGAATCAACTTCCGATTTCGTTACGGCTTCGGGAAACTTAAGGGTTGAGTATTCAATTTTCATTTCTTTGCCCGTTGCTTGCGGCGGGTTGCCATCTTCATCGACGATACCAATATACCGTTTCCTACCACGTTTTATCTCATACCAATACCATTTCTTTTGTTTTTCCGTATTGGTTTTTCTATCATGCTTCTGCATCATTGTAAAGCTCCCGAAATTTACCAATAGCCTCAAAAAATTTTAGAGATTTCACGTCAAAGGGTCAAGCCCGTATTTATTTTCCCCGCTTACACCTCTTTTTGCAATTAGAATAAGTAGAAAAACTAAATTGATGATTGGAATAACCATAGTCCACCAAAACCAGCCTGACAAGTTTAAGTCATGGAGTCTTTTGACTATTGGAAACGATAAAATAATTGGGCTAAGAAAGTTGACGAGTATAAACAGGGAAATTGCAAAATCTTGGAGAATTTCATTTCCTACCGCCGTGAAGGTGATTAGTGTTATGTTTGCCATAATGCTAATGATAGGATAAAACCAAAATTCCTTTCTTGGGATACGCCCGGCAAATGAAAAATAGGGATTATTTTTTGAAACACCAGCTTGATCTACTTTTTTTGCCTTTGTCGAGTCCTGTTCAACTTTTTGTTTCGAGGAAATAGACCGTTGTTTTGGAACAATGATTTGAGCTCCACATTTTCCACAGATACCAACTTCACCTGCCTGTTCAGTGAATGCGGAATATTTAGGGGCCGCTGAAAAACGACTTGTTCTTTGAAGAAAATTTTTATCCAG
>JBBILN010000121.1:0-13624 GCA_037444905.1 bacterium
ACATTATGGCTGGAGTTGCTAGCCCTTTTTGAAAATTTGTGAATAATCCAGGTTGAATGGTTTTTGAAAAAAGAATGCCATCGCGCCTGCGTCCGAGGAAGGAAACTTATAAAATCACTTGGCGTGCTCACGTTGTCCATCGCAGCGTGAAGAAAAAAATGGACGCCAATCACGTGAAGGAAGAAAGAAGGGAGGGAAACGTGCTAGGTTCGAGCGCACGAGACGATTTTTTGCGAAAGTTTAAATTGTGGTCGCGTGGCTGAACGAAACGAGCATGCGTCTCAAATTTCTAGCGCTATTTCAGCGCTAAAGCGAGTCACCGGATGACCACATTTGTCCCGTCCATAAAATAAAAAAGGGAATCACGGGGATTCCCTTTCTATTCAAAACCATGCACTTACGTTTGTAGCGGGGGGAGGATTTGAACCTCCGACCTTTGGGTTATGAGCCCAACGAGCTGCCAGACTGCTCCACCCCGCGATCTTAATTATAGGTGTAATATATGAGAATCTCACTCAAAGTCAAGTTGTTTGTTTTGCCTGAAGTATTGCCTCAGTTATTGGTATCCCCTCGGTGAACCCATATAGCGAGTGCGCAGCCTAAGTTTTAAGGCGCCGCGGGATTGACTCAATTCTGCGGGAGTAACACAGCGAGCTTGTGGAGGGGATGATCGGAGATGCGAGTGAGAATATGTTTCAAGTAGGCAAACGGCTCGACGTTGTGCCGCTTTGCGATAGCCAAGAGCGAATACATGATGGCGGCGCGCTTAGCACTCTCATGCGAACCTGCAAAGAGATAATTCTTGCGCCCCAACGCCACCGGACGAACGGCATTTTCAACGAGATTGTTGTCAATCTCCAAACGGCCGTCGCGTGTGTAAGCTTTGAGCTTCGACCATTGTCCCAGCATGTAACCAATCGCCTTGCCCATCGCCCTCTTCGGTAACACTTGCGTGCTGTGTTGATGGAGCCAGCTTTTGATCTCTTGCAAAATGGGCAACGCGTGCTCTTGCCTGTGCGCATGTCGCTCTTCGAATGACATGTTCGCTTCACGCGCCTCGCGCTCGATACCGTAGAGCGCTTGCAACTTCATCAGCATCCACTCGGCGCGCTCGCGATCCGAATCTTGTGCTTGTTCGAAATAGCGCCGCGCATGCGCAAAGCAGCCCACGGCCGCCACACCCGGCTTTGCCAGGATGTCCTCCAAATAGGAAGACTGCTGGAGGGGCACACGCAGAAGCTCATGCAGGGGCAGCAGAGCGATACCACATGCTTTCATCCAACCATTCATGGTGCTTTCGGCAATCTCAACCTTGCGGCGGCGACACTGGTGCTGGAGACGATAGAACGGCGCGTGATCCACATACTTGCTCACGATCATATGCGCCATGAAACCCGGCCCGGCGTTGCCTTTCTCAATTGGACGTGCGGGCAAATCGGCAATCACAATGCCTTCGCCATTCGGCTTCGCATACTTGGGGCGGATGTAGTGTTTGACGTAAAGCTCTGCGGGCACATACTCCAACTCTTCGGTTTCTTCTTTGCCGATCTGAACA
This sequence comes from bacterium, assembly GCA_037444905.1. Taxonomy (GTDB): domain Bacteria; phylum Zhuqueibacterota; class Zhuqueibacteria; order Zhuqueibacterales; family Zhuqueibacteraceae; genus JABWAN01. The sequence goes on from JBBILN010000121.1 coordinate 1,556, forward strand.
AGCGCGGAGACGTCTTCTTTAGGCTCGAGGTGAATGATTTCGCGACGCAGATGGCAGGCCAAGGTTTGCGATCCGATGGTTTCGTGTTGGAAGATTTTTTCTGTCGGCGCGTGTAGGTGATGGTTTGCGTGGGAGCAGCAGCGGGGGTAGTCGGTGCATTAGTGCAATGGCAAGTTGTTGCTCATTGACAACCGGCACAAAGCGTTCGCGTTTTTGTCCGAAGATCAAACGCCGCAACTGCGCGAGTTCGTGACTCACACGTTGATATTCGAACAACAACTCGTCATGGGTGAGTGCGCATGTGGTTTCTGCCATGCTCTCATCTAAGCACAGAAGGCGCGAAAACCTCCCACTATTTTCATGCCAGGCGTTTTTCTTTTGAATATCTGTGTCGGCGTTTGATGGAAGCCAGATCGATGCCTTCGAGTATGAGCAGTAGTTCTTCATAGCGTAGTTCAATGGAAGCCTGTTCGGCGAGATTGCCTGGTAGTTGAAAGGTGCCTTGCTCGAGGCGCTTATAGAACAACCAGAAGCCGTTGCGATCCCACAAGAGCAGCTTCATGCGATCGCGGCGGCGATTGAGGAAGACATACACGTCACCACTCGTCGGATCGCGGGTGAGCGCAGAAGTCACGAGACCCGAAAGACCATCGAAGCTTTTGCGCATGTCGGTCGCGTGGGCATAGAGGAAGAAACGCAGCGCGGGCGAAAGCGAGATCATGGTTCGGCCTGCTGCGCGTGAATGAGTTGCGCGAGCACAGAAGGATCGACCGTGCCGTGGAAGCGAATCACGACACCAGAGAGAAACTCAATCTCACACGTGGAAGAAGACGCTGGGGGTTCGGCGGGCGCAATGCGAAGCGGAATGAAATTCGCAGAACGCTTCTCTACTTCAACCGGCGCTGGCGTTGCGACTTGCACCGCCAAGGCTTTGCGCAGGCGATATTGCTTGAGCCAGTAGTTGAACTTCGAGTATGCGAGACCTTCTTGTCGGCAAAACGCGATTTGCGAGAGCGAGCTCGTCAAATACCGCTCGATAATGGCGAACATCTCTTGCGCATGCGCTTCTTCGCGGTAGCGTGGTTCCATCTTCGCTTCCTTTCGTTTCGGCCAGATGTACAAATCCAATGCGAAAAATGAAAGATGGGTTCACCGAGGGGATACCAAAATTGATTGTCCCCAGGCCGAAGGCATTTGAGCCCGGAGCCGGGATAGAATACCCATGGCGCTTTCGTTCAACACTTATTTGGCAACATTGCGATCTAAGCAGCGTAAATCTAAAACCTCAAAAAAAGCGGAGAGGCAATGCTAAAGAGAAGCAGGCAAATCCGGAGCGAGACTTATATAGCCAACGCAAAGACTGGCGACGCTGCTTTGGATTTCAACGGAGCAGGGGTGAGCGGCTTTGGAATATAATTTCTCCATGGCAACTTTGCCCGAGCACACGCTCACTGGAAACCCCTTGCTTGAGACCAAGCTCTATGTTCCCAAGCGGCGTGCCGGCCTGGTATCGCGTCCGAGGCTGATCCAACGCTTGCGCGAGGGGATCGAGCGAAAGCTGACACTCGTCTCGGCGCCTGCCGGTTTCGGCAAGACCACGTTGTTAGCGGAATGGCTTACAACGAACCCGGCCATCCCCCACTGGCGGAATACAGGATGGGTTTCACTTGATCCTAGCGACAATGACCCCGCGCTCTTCTGGAGCTACTTCATCATCGCATTGCAAAAGGTTGGAGTCGATGTTGGCGAGCGCGCGCTTGCGATGTTGATTTCGCCGCAGCCACCGGCGCTTGAGCTGATGTTGACGGCTTTGATCAACGACCTCAACGCAAGCGAAAACCGCTTCGCATTGATCCTCGACGACTACCACGTTATCGATTCCCAGCCCATTCACAGCGCCATCGCTTTTCTTCTCGACCATCTGCCGCCACAGATGCATCTGATTATCGCCAGCCGTTCTGATCCCCCATTGCCTCTGGCGCGCTTGCGTGTACGCGGCGAACTGCTTGAGTTGCGCGCCGCGGACCTGCGCTTCACCGACGAAGAGGCAACGGCCTTTCTCAAGGAAATGATGAAGCTTGATCTTGCGGCTGCTGAAGTGTCGGCGCTAGAAGCACGAACCGAGGGCTGGATTGCGGGGCTACAGCTTGCTGCGCTCTCCATGCAGTCGCGAGACGACGTTGCCGGTTTCATCACGGCCTTCACGGGTAATGACCGCTACATCGTGGATTATCTGGTTGAAGAGGTGCTGCAGCGCCAGCCCGAGCCTGTCCGAGATTTTTTGCTCCAAACTGCCGTTCTCGACCGGCTCAATAGTTCGCTTTGCAATGCCGTCACCGCGCGGGAAGATGGCAAGCGAATGCTGGAGGCGCTGGATCGCGGCAACCTGTTTGTCGTTTCTCTCGATGACAAGCGCCAATGGTATCGGTATCACCATTTATTCGCCGATGTGCTTCTTGCGCATGCAATGGCGGAGCAACCCGATCAGGCGCCGGTTCGGCATCGGCGCGCCGCAGCTTGGTTCGAAGAGGCTGGCATGGCGGCCGAGGCCATCGAGCATGCCCGCGCCGCGGGTGATTATGAAACCGTGGCCCGCCTTCTGGCTGCCCACTTTGAAAAGTTCGAACGTCTCGGCCGGTACGCATCGATTTCACGTTGGGCCGCCTCGCTGCCGGAAGAGATGATGCGAAAGAGGCCTCGGCTGGCGCTCCTCCATGCTTCAGTTGCGTTGGAGTCTGACAACAACAATCAGGTTGCTCGCAGGCTTACCTTTTGGGCAGAAGAAGCGATCAACACAATTGAAGCCGGCGGGGGATTCGAACCTACGGACGAGGTCAACGGAACCGTTGTCGGGTCTGAAGGACTGCAAGCCTTGAAAGGCGAAATGCTGGCGCTAAAGCTCTTTCTCTCGGCCAGGAGATTGTCAGCAGAGGAGACCACTGCGATGGCTGAACAGGCGCGCAAGCTACTCCCTCGGTCCAAGTATCGCCTTCGGGCAAAACTTCATGTGATTGAGGCAGGCATGCAGATCGTACGCAGCGGCTTGAGGTCGGCGCTGCTGAATTTAGAGAGAAGCATAGAAGAAGTTCGTCGCGCTCAGAATCCACCGCTTCTCATTGACATGTTGACGCTTTGCGGGCAGTTGCATGTGGCCATGGGACGGCTGGAAGAAGGCCGTCGCTTGTTCGAAGAAGCGCTGCTCACCGGTCAAAACCTGTCTGCCGAAGGCCACTGGGTGCTGTGCAGTCCACACACCTCGCTCGCAGAGGTATTGCTGGAACGCGGCGATCTAATGGGAGCGACCCGCCACGTTGCGACAGCGCTTGATTTCGCCGACAAGTCGCCGACGAGAAGCCCGGTGCTCTATGCACATGCTGCGGCGACGCAAGTTTTTCTCGCCACCGGCAATACCAAAGCGGCACTCGAACAATTGGAACATGCGCAAGCGTTCGTCCGGGGCTCCAGTGACTCTCGTTACTATTCCTTCCTTTCCGGCGTGCAGCTCAAAATCTATTGTGGGATCGGCGATCTCGATGCGGCTGCAGATATTGTTCGCGTGCGAGGCCTCATGCCGGAGAGGTCGATAGATCGCAACAACGAAGAAGAGATGGCCGCTTTCGCACGCTATCTCGTCGCACGCGGCGATTATGATGACGCTGAGCAAGTTCTCTCACGAATGCTCCCGCTCGTGCAAAGCCTCGGGCACGTGCAACACGAAATCCACGCGCTCATGCTGCAAGCCATGACGAACGAGTTATTGGGCCATAGGACGCTTGCCCTCGCATGGCTCGGACGCGCGACCTTTCTGGGTGAGCCGGGGCGTTTCAATCGTACGTTTACGAGAGAAGCTCCTGTCATTGCCGAACTGATGCGGGCGCTTGCAGATGCCGTTGCGCGTGGTTCCGGTCCCGAAAAGGCCGGCTCCCCGTCTTACCTCACGTATCTGCTGCGCGAGATGAGGATCAGCGCGGAAACAGTATCGACTCCAGCCGCGAAAGCAGCACTCGCCGAACCGCTCACCGCGCGTGAGCTCGAAATTCTGCGTCTCATTGCGGCAGGAATGCGGAATCAAGAGATTGCCGATCATCTGTTCATCAGTCTGCACACGGTCAAGCGCCACATCGCGAATGCCTATGGCAAGCTGGGTGTCACTCACCGCACTGAAGCTATGGCACGGGCAAAGGCGTTGAAAGTACTGTAGAAGCCCAACGCGAGCCGCAACCGAAAAGCTGAACACGAGAAAACAGAGTCAACAGAGATATTCATAAATGGAAAACTCACCTTTGCTTTATAAGCTCCGTTTACTCTGTTTTTTCCGTGTAGAAAATCTTTGCTTTTTTTTGCACTCATTTGACTGCTAAGACAAGCCGAGAGCATGAGCATGCTCCAATTCAAAAGGACGTTTGCTTCGCGCTCGGTACGAAACCGAAACGCGAACAAGTAGCAACTAAAAATGCTTTTGTAAGCGGATTGACGGATCAAGCGGATAAACCCGTGCGGTATCCGCTTCATCCGTTCAATCCACTTACCAAAAGGTTTTTGCCTTTAAAGCAACGATTCCACTCGTAACGGCCGACAATTTCCCGGCGAGCAGCTCACCTCGTTGTCAAGACTCGCGGTTTCATCCCGCCCCAACTACACCCCCCAAAATACACCCTTCGGCTGATGCGGGAGGCATTCATTATTTTCTATATTATGCCATGACCAAGCCCGATAACAGCGCGCATCCAGTCTGGAGGAAAGCTGAAGATTGGGTTTCTGCGCAAGGGCAAAGACTCTTCGAGAAAACTCGGTGACTTCAGCGCCGCGCGGCGGAAAAGCTTCACGGCTGAAATTCAGTGAAGCCATCGAGCCTCGCCGCAAAACTTACAAAGTTCTATTCTTCTTTTGATTCTCTCATGTGTCTAGATTTGCTGATGGACATTTACGAATTCAAAGTAAAAGGTCACCTCGACGACCGCTGGTCGGAATGGTTTGGCGGCTTAGCCGTGCTGCGCCGGGAAAACGGCACGACTGTCCTGGTCGGTCCCCTCGTTGACCAGGCCGCGCTGTATGGCGTGATCATTCGCATGCGTGATCTCGGCCTGTCGTTGCTGTCCGTGCGTCGAGTGGCCGAAGCGCAAGACAGTATGGAAAGGAGATAAAGATGAGCACAACCCCAAAGACCGCACGAATCGTGGGATTGCTGTACCTCCTCATGATACCTACAGGCGTCTTTAGCCTGATCTATGTTCCTAGCAAGCTCATGGTGCGAGGCGATGCCGCGGCGACGGCCGCTAACATTCTCGCTGCTCAGTCGCTCTTCAGTTTCCACATTGTGAACAGCCTCGTCGCATCGATCCTTTTTCTCATGGTTGCCCTTGCTCTCTACCAACTGCTCAAGGAAGTGAACCAGCCACAGGCCGCGCTCATGGTGATCTTGGTTCTCGTCCAGGTTCCGGTCGGTATTCACGACGCGATGAATCAGATTTCCGCCTTTGAACTTTTGCGCGGCGAAGGTTTGGGGTCCGCTTTCGATAAACCGCAGCGGGAGGCGCTGGCCATGTTGTTTCTCGATCTGAATAACCACGCCATTTTTCCCATCGAACTATTTTGGGGGCTTTGGCTCTTCCCCTTCGGGCTGCTTGTTTTTCGTTCGGGCTTTCTTCCTCGCTTCTTGGGCCTCTGGTTGATCATCAATGGCTTCGCTTACGTCATCATCAGCTTTACGGGGATGCTGTGGCCGCAGTACTTGGAAATCGTCAACAAAATTACCTTCCCCGCCCTGTTCGCAGAGGCGGCGTTTCCGCTGTGGCTGCTGATTATGGGAGCAAAGCCGAAAGCGCTCACCGCCGCTTCTCAAAGCCGGTGAGTGCAACTGTTGACAGAAATGAACCTATGGAGAAAACCGAATGACACTTCGTGCTTTAGAAACCTCACCACGCCTTTTAGCCAGGACTGCCGGTGTGTTCTATCTTCTCACCATACTGGCGGGCATCTTCGCCCAAATGTTCATTAGCGGCAAGCTGGTTGTAGAAGGCGATGCCGCGGCGACGGCGACCAACATCCTCACGCACCGGAACTTGTTCGAGTTGGGCTTCACAGTCTATCTCATCGAAATGGCCTGCCAAATTGCGATCACGGCGCTCTTTTATATTTTGCTCAAGCCGGCGGGCAGGAGCGTCTCTTTGCTGGCGGCGTGCTTGAGCCTCGCCGGCTGCGTCATCAAGACCATGAGCCGCCTCTTTTATATAGCGCCCTTGTTCGTCCTGGGCGGCGCGCGCTACTTGAGTGCGTTTAGCTCGGAGCAGTTGCAGGCGCTGGCCCTCCTCTTTCTCAAATTGAATGACCGAGGCGCGGCAATCGCCTTGGCATTCTTCGGATGCTCTACAGTTCTGAATGGCTGCCTCATCTTTCGGTCCACCTTCCTGCCTCGGATTCTGGGCGTGTTGTCGGTGGTTGCGGGCGTGGGTTGGCTGACTTTTTTTTATCCGCCGCTCGGATATCGCCTGTTTCTTTTCGTTGCGCCCTACGGCCTCCTCACGGCAGCCGCGCTGATCCTGTGGCTCCTCGTGAAAGGCGTGGACGTTCAACGCTGGAAGGAGCAGGCCGGTGCAACGGTGGAATGGCGGCCGTAGTCGATTTGATTCAATCACTCGTATTTAAGGAGAAAGCACATTATGACTCTCAGAACCAACGCCAGACTCGCCGGTTTCACGTTCCTCTTCTACATCGCAGCCGGCATTACCAGCATGGTGCTCTCCGGCCGGGCGATGGGCGGAGAAGGGATCGTCGCGAAACTCGCAAACATCGCGCAACATACAATGGAAATGCGCATCGCCGTGTTGCTCTCGCTGCTCATGTGCTTCTCGGCATTGGTGCTGGGAGTGACGCTCTATGCGATCACGCGCGCGCAAGATCGCGATCTTGCAATGCTTGGTTTCATCTCGCGCGTCGCCGAAGGCCTCGCCGGCATGTTTATGCCGGAGACGCTGGCGCTGCTCTGGCTCGCGACGGCCACCGGAGCCAATGCACCGGACCCTGCGGCGGCGCACGCGCTCGGCGCGTTCCTTCTGAAGATCGGAACGTGGAGCCCGAGCGCAACATTCTTCGCCGTGGGCAGCACGCTCTTCTCCTGGCTCCTTCTCCGCGGCCGGATGATCCCAGTCGCACTGGCCTGGCTCGGCGTTCTCGCCTCGGTTCTTCTCGTCGTGATTCTTCCGCTGCAGCTCGCCGGACTCTTCGGCGGCGCGGACTGGTACAGCGCGGTGACTTGGCTAATATGGTTGCCCATGTTGGTGTATGAGGTGGCGCTCGCGCTTTGGCTGATCATCAAAGGCGTGGCCATGCCGGGAGCGAGACAATTGACGTGATGGTGGAGGACATGCAGTTCTTGCTGCTCGAACATTTGCGGCTCTACAAACTCATGCTGCTTAGTGTGGGGCTTGCTGATTTTGCGATGGATTGCAGCGCTGCTTTGCTTCCGAGGAAAAACTATTGCGCGGTATCGCGGGCTGCGCACTGTTTGCGGCTTGCGGGTACATATTGCTCAAAATAGTTTTTCTTCAATTTTTTAGAAGAGCAAAGCTTGCTCGCAACCTTTCTGCAAACGCCCATGCACAAAATTACAGATCCCTTCCGCGTCCTATTTGGACTCATCCTATTCTGCGCCACGAGTTGGGGACAAACTTCCGCGAACAAACCGCACATCGCCGTGCTCAATCTCGAAGGCCGCGAAGGCGTGGCCGAAACGCAAGCCGCGACTTTGAGCGACCGTTTGCGCGGCCAGCTCGTCAATACGCGCGCGTTCGTCGTTTTGGATCGCGCCAACATGGAGGCCGTGCTCAGTGAACACGGTTTTCAGCAAACCGGTTGCAACTCCACGCAATGCGCGGTGCAAATCGGAAAAATTCTAAACGTGCAGAAAATGATCACGGGCAGCATCGGCAAGGTTGGCAAGACCTATGCGATCAACCTCGCGATTATCAACGTGGAATCCAGCCGCATCGAGCGTTCGTTCAATCGCGACTATCGCGGCGAGATCGACGGTCTGTTGCAAGAGCTGCGCAGCCTCGCGCAAGAAATGGCCGCGACGCTCGGCAAGTCCGTAGCGCCGGAGCCGAAGCCACAACTCAAACTCTCGCTCGACTCTTCTCCTCAAAGCGCGGAAGTGTTCGTGAACAACAAACTCGCGGGCAAAACACCCTTCGCTGTAAATGTTCCGCGCGGCGAAGAGGTGAATATCATCGTGCGCGCGAATGGCTTTGAAGAATGGCGCAAGTCGCTGCGCATGGAAAAAGAAATGAGTTTGAACGCGGAGCTTGTGCCTCTCGCGGAAAAATCTTCTTCGAAAAAGTGGTTGTGGATCGCGGGCGGCGCGGCTGCTTTGGGAACAGCGACATACTTCATTCTCTCGCCAAAAGAGAACGGCAACAATTCCGAAGGTTTGCCGCCGTTCGCGTGGCCGCCGAAGAGGTAGGTGAGACTTTATGAAGACGGGAAACTTACAAAAGGTGATTGCCTCGACTATTGACTCCCATACTTCATTGGCATATATTGAAGCATGCAAATTATTGAAACGCCAATTTTCACTCGTCAACTGAGGGCACTTCTAACCGACGAAGGATATCGTAGTTTGCAAAATGAGCTAATAAGCCGCCCCGAATGTGGAGACGTTATTCGTGGAAGCGGCGGTTTGAGAAAAATACGATGGCGTATTTTAGGAAGGGGGAAGCGTGGAGGAGTTCGAGTGATCTATTATTGGATTCCTTCTCGCGAGACATTTCTGATGCTGTTCATTTACCCGAAAAACGTGCAAGATGATTTGACCCACGAGCAATTGAGGGTTTTGAAATCCCTTGTGGAACAGGAACTCAAATGAAAAAAGAATTATTTGAAGAGCTTTTAGAAAGCGTAAAGCAAGGCGGCGCGATTTTACGCGGCGAAATGCGACCGAGCCGCACCTTCAAATTGGGACGTCCGGATGTGCGTTCGATTCGAGATCACTATGGCCTGTCCCAGCCAAAGTTCGCAGACCTGCTCGGCATCAGTGTCTCCACTTTGCGCAATTGGGAACAAGGCAGACGAAAGCCGGAAGGCGCAGCTCGGATTCTTTTGCTTGTGGCCGCAAAATATCCGGAAACAATCCTTGACGTGGTTCATCAATCTTCTAAAAGTTCAGCGAAGAAAAGTGGAAACGCCGCAATTCAAAACCTACGAAGAAGAAATCGCGTTCTGGGATAATCTCGACACCGCTCCCTACATGGAAGACGACGGCAAGTGGTTCCGCTTTGAAACCCCGAACCAACGCGCGATTCGCGTAGCGATTCTGCCCGACCTCGCAGCGGAGCTGGCCCAACGCGCGCGTGCGCAGGGCGTTTCGATAGAAACGTTGGTCAATGCTCTTTTAATCGAGCGCATGCACGAACCTGTAGCCACGAGTTGATGAAAGAGTTTTTCAATTGCCCTCCAGCAGCCCTCTCTCCTCTCTCAACGCGGTCGAGCCGCAGCCAAATGAGCGATCACTTTTTGAAAATGCGCTCCTTGTTCTTGAACGCCATTCCCTCCAACCGCTCCATGTCATTCACAATCTTTTGCACTTTCTGCCGTGAGATGACTTTGTTCTTCCAAAGTGCGCGCAGAAGGCTCGGCAGATCGTAAACCTCGATGCCATGCGTTTGGCAATAGTTCTTTACGCTCTTGTCGTTGCTCAAAAAAACAGCGCCGCGTCTGGCGCAAATTGCAACGGCTTCAGATTCGCCAAGCCCAAACGATTTGGGCAAATTCATCATAGCATTTTCTTCTTCGCGGTCAAGGCTCAAAATCAAAATCCGGCCTGCATTCGTTGATGCCAGCACGGATTCGAGGAACGTAAAGTTCAGCCGAACGGCTTCGATGATTTCCTGGTGGACTGCTTGCGGAAGGGCGAATTGATCGTGCGGGAAAAGTTTGAACAGCAGGTCGAGTGCGCCGACGCGTGCCAAGGATGATAAAATATTGGTATCGCAGAGTACCATTAAAGGTGTTTCCGGAGTGCATTGACGCCGGCCTCAAGCTCGGCAACCGGAGCCGTGTCTACGACGATTTTGATTCCGCGCCGGATTAAAAGCTCATGAAACGCCCAACGATTCAAGCCTGCAATCTCAGCGGCGCGCTCCAAACTGACTTCGTTCGAGCTGAAAAGATCGACTGCGGCCTCGACCCTGAGCTTGGGAGTGACGGCCAGCCAAATCGACGCGGCTTGTTGCCGCGCGGCTTCGGCATTGAGATACAGCCGCGCTTTGAGCAAGGCATCCGCTTTGGGCGCAAGCGCACGCGGCTTGGCCGCTCTCTTTTTGGTTGCTGCAAGCAATGTGTTCATGTTTTTTCCAAAATGAATGAGTTCATTTGCGGCAGCATAATAACGAAGCCTGCCGATAAAATCAAGCGCGCAGTTCGCATTCCAGCGTTGCCCAGGGCTGTTGCATGTAGCCCATTTGGCGCGGAACCTCGCCTGCCCTCCATTGCGGCTTCTTTTCCTGCATACCTGCTTTTACTTTTTCTGCAAGGCGGTGCGACCAACGCATTCCCAAGTTCTTGCGGGTATATTTTCCGGCAATGGCGCATAGGCGGCAACCGAAGGCGCGAAGCGCGTGAGAAGTCCCCCTTTGAAGGGGGATTTAGGGGGATGTCGGCCGCTCATTCATTTCGCAAGAAGCGTTTTTCAAATGACCAACACCCCCCTGCCCCCCTCAAGGGGGGAATAGTTCACTTCGGTTGACGCGCATGGGCAACGACGGGGAGCGCAGTGGAATGAAGCCTTCATGCAAAAATAATTTCGCAAGACGTGGCCCCGTCCTTGTTCGTGACAAAAGAAGGAAACCGAAAGGGGTGGGCGACGAAGATTGCAACTGCCTCAAAGCATGCGCAAGCCCCAATGGGGCGGCCTGTGAAAGCTTGGGGCAACGCCCCAAGATGGAGTCCCACAGTTTATTCAGAGCGCCAACGGCGCGGCATGCGGCGAGGTGAGATTGTGGGGTTCATAAAACGCGATGCCGCCCTTTTAGGGCTATGAAAAACTGGTGCCTTCACCCAGGGCGATGCCCTGGGCTAATACATTTTGTCCCTTTGGGACTTGGGCACTGCACGTTGCATTGCCCTGCAAGGGGACAGGACTACGGCGCTCTTTGCGCGCAATTGCGGCGCTGCGAAAGATTGCAATGCCGTGGCCGCGGTTGTTCTCGTATGGAGAAATGCCCGTGCGCCTGCTCGCTGCGCAATGACGATTGACCGGACGCGCGGCTTCGAAATGGCTGTGAATTGCGGGCGGTGTGGGCGCGGCTGCGCCGGGAGGCACGACGTACGTTTTTTTTCTCGCCTAAGGAGAGTGGTGGCTATGACTCCAAGAGCCTACCGCTGTTCGTGTAGCCACATGTAAACAAAGGTAGCGATATTCTGCTATTGCCGGTCCTCTGCATTGGTCTTGCAAAAGTCGCAGAAACCATCACAAGAAATATTATGAAGACACTTAACGGTTGGCAAAGGCTTTGGGTGTTAGTGATCTCTATTTATCTACTACTTGTTTCAGCCTTTACGTGGACAACGTTGCCAAATGAATCCCCTCTTCTTCAGGAGTGGGTATTCGCTATTCTTGATATTATTAAAAAAAGTGATTCTGAATTGAGTAAAGCAGACAATTGGAGAATTAGAAACGTTTTGCTCAAGAATGGGAGTAGTGATGAAAAATTTATCCGCGCAATCAAGGCTCAAATCAATGCAAAATTTGCACATCATGCTTCCGAACTTCAGGCTGTCTATGCCATGTACGAAGTGAGGATAGACAATTTACATAAAGAACGTCTCAAGTATATCGGTACCGCATTTCTAATTTGGGCGATTCCTTCTTGTCTTCTTTATATCTTGGGAATAAGTGTTGGCTGGATTTATCGTGGTTTTAAAGATCCACCAAACAATGAGAACAAATCGAAACAGGAACAAGATATGAATACGCGACAACCTGTGAAGAAAATATTCTTCAGATGCCTAAACTGTCAATCTAAATAGGGACTCCTGAAAAATCAAAAAACCGTAAAGAACGCTTTAAAATCGCGG
>JBBILN010000122.1:0-13364 GCA_037444905.1 bacterium
TCCCGTACGGTTCTGAGGGGGCGATCGGGGCGCAAGCCCCGTGACCTACCCGATCTCTCCTCTCCGCACTTCCCCATCTTCCTCCACAGGGATCAAAACAAAGCGGCAGGTAAACCTCTTCAGGCGCCCTCGCTCGCGCTACGCTGCTGGCTTTTCATTTCTCCCATAAACACAAAAGCCCAAGAAAATTCTTGGGCTTTCATTTTTGTCGCGCGAGCTATTTGTTTTTCGCGTAAACCAGCTTCCCCTCCTCTGCATCGATGCGCACCGCGTCCCCTTTCGCCAATTCGCCCGCCAGAATTTTCGTGGCGAGCGCGTTGATGATTTGGCGCTGCATCAATCGCTTCAAAGGCCGCGCGCCGAAGATGGCGTCATAGCCTTGCTGCGTGAGATAATCTTTCGCGCGTTCGGTGAGCTGCGCTGCGATACCGAGCCGCTGCAAAGTCACATTCACCATGCGCTGGAACTGAATGTCCACAATTTGATGAATGTGCTCGCGCGTGAGCGGGTGGAACACGATCACCTCGTCGACGCGATTGAGAAATTCGGGCCGCATTTTTTTCTGCAAGGCTTGCAGCAAAGCGTCTTTAGTGATTTGGTAAACCTTGTCCTGGTTATCGTCGCGAATGTATTTGAAATTCTCCGTGATGATGTCCGCGCCCATATTCGAAGTCATGATGATGATCGTGTTCTTGAAATTCACCACGTGGCCTTTGCTGTCGGTCAAGCGGCCGTCATCCAAAACTTGCAGCAGCAAATTGAACACTTCCGGATGCGCCTTTTCAATTTCATCCAACAGGATCACGGAATAGGGGCGGCGCCGCACGGCTTCGGTGAGCTGGCCGCCTTCCTCATAACCCACGTATCCCGGGGGCGCGCCAATCAAGCGCGACACGTTGAATTGCTCCATGTACTCCGACATGTCGAGGCGCACCATCGCGTTCTCGTCGTCGAACATGAACTCTGCGAGCGCGCGGCCCAACTCGGTTTTGCCCACGCCCGTGGGGCCGAGAAAAATGAACGAACCGATGGGGCGATTCGCTTCGCTCAAACCTGCGCGCGAACGCCGCACCGCAAATGACACGGCTTCGATCGCTTCTTCCTGGCCGACGACGCGCTCGCGCAAACGATCCGCCATTTTCAAAATCTTCTCGCGCTCGCCTTCCAGCATGCGCGCCACCGGAATGCCGGTCCAACGCGAAACGATTTCGGCAATGTCCTCTTCCGAAACTTCCTCTTTGAGCAGCGCGCCGTCTTTGTGCAGCAACGCCAGCTTATCATTCAACTGCTTGAGCTGTTTATCCAAACCCACCAACGTGCCGTAACGCAGCTCGGCAACTCTGTTGAGATCGCCTTCGCGCTCCGCTTTTTCCGCCACGCTCTTCGCCTGTTCGATTTGGGTTTTGGTCTCGCGAATTTGCGAGATCGTGTCTTTCTCCACCTGCCAACGTGCTTTGAGCTGTGTGGAATTTTCTTTGAGATCGCTCAACTCGCGTTTGATTTTTTCCAGCCGTTCTTTTGAAGCCTCATCCTTCTCTTTCTTGAGAGCGACTTGCTCGATCTCAAGCTGCTTCGTGCGGCGCTCGATCTCGTCAATGGCTTCGGGCATGGAATCGATTTCCGTGCGCAGCTTGGCCGCGGCCTCGTCGATCAAATCAATGGCCTTGTCCGGCAAAAAACGCTCGCTGATGTAGCGCTGCGAAAGGGTCGCGGCTGCAACGATAGCGGAATCCGCGATGCGCACGCCGTGATGCACTTCATAGCGCTCTTTCAAGCCGCGCAAAATGGAAATCGTGTCATCCACCGAAGGCTCGCCCACATACACTTGTTGAAAGCGGCGCTCAAGCGCTTTGTCCTTTTCGATGTACTTGCGATATTCGTCCAATGTCGTCGCGCCGATCAAACGCAGCTCGCCGCGCGCGAGCATGGGCTTCAGCATATTGCCGGCATCGATAGCACCTTCTGCAGCGCCCGCGCCGACCATGGTGTGCAGCTCGTCGATAAACAGAATGATCTCGCCTTGCGCGCTTTCAATTTCCTTTAATACGGCTTTCAAGCGCTCTTCAAACTCGCCGCGATACTTTGCGCCGGCCACGAGCGTGCCCATTTCGATTTGCATGACCTTCTTATTCTTCAAAGACTCGGGCACATCGCCATGAACAATGCGCTGCGCAATGCCTTCAACGATTGCGGTCTTGCCGACGCCGGGATCGCCGACGAGCACAGGATTGTTCTTCGTGCGCCGCGAGAGCACCTGCACCGCGCGGCGAATCTCGTCGTCGCGGCCGATCACGGGATCGAGCTTGTTGCTGCGCGCCAGTTCGGTGAGGTCACGCCCGAAACGCTGCAGCGCTTGGTACTTGCCCTCGGGGTTTTGATCGGTCACGCGCTGGCTGCCGCGAATGTCTTTGAGCACGCGATAAATATTGTCGCGCGTCACGCCTTGGTTGCGCAGAATGGCGCCGGCAGCGCCATCCTTCTCCTCCGCAATCGCGAGCAGCAAATGCTCAGTGCTCACGTACTCGTCTTTGAGATGGCGCATCTCGTTTTGCGCCGCATTGAAAACTTGATTAACGCGATTCGAGATGTAGAGATTGTTCAACGCCGTTGCGCCAGAAACGCGCGGCAGCTTGCGCAAAGCCTCTTCTAAACGATTAATCGTCAAACCGGCGTTCGCACCGAGCTTCTTCATAATCGCAAGCGGCACGCCTTCGCTGTCATCCAGCAGAGCTTTCAGCAAATGCTCCACTTCGATTTGCTGGTGATTCAACTCGGAGGCCTGCTGCTGCGCGCGCGCCAGCGTCTCTTGCGCTTTGAGAGTGAATTTATCGAAAGTCATCATTGTTCTCCGGATATCATTCGGACTGTTATTCAGAAGGAATCCTTTTGCAGTGCGCAACACTCAGCTCAAGCATAAGTCAATTTCAGCGCGCAAAAGGATTCCTTCTACTAAATGGCAAATAACGGGTAGCACGCTAGTATTTCATGCCCAACGAGAGCGCGAATTTTTCGAACAATTCGTACTGCTCATGCGTGAGCTGCTTGGGGATTTGCACTTTGGCGATCACGAACAGATCGCCGGTTTCGTCGCCGCTTTGCTTGCCCATGCCCGGCAGACGAAACGTGTGCCCGGGATCAGTGCCCGGCGGAATGCGCAACTCGACTTTTTTGTTTTGCGGCGTGCGCAAGCGAATCTTCGTGCCAAACACGACTTGAGCAAGATTCAATGGGACTTCCACGCGCACGTCCAAGCTTGAGCGCGGCGCTTCTTCTTCCGTCGCAAATCCAAAGCCTTCGGGCGGGCGCTTGTGCTCTTCCGGCCGCGCGTGGGTGCGTTTGCGTTGGCTGGAAGCATGGCCGTTCATGAATGAGCCAAAGAAATCATCGAAGCCAAAATCCCGGCCGAAACCGGAGAAATCAAAACCGCGGCCTGTGTTAAAGCGCATGCCCTGCCCGCCAAAATGTTTCATCAATTCTTCCCAAGAGAGATTTTCACCGCCAAACGCGCCCCCGCCCAATTTGCGGAATTGATCGTACTTCTTGCGCTTTTCAGCATCACCAAGCACGTCATAGGCTTCGTTGATCTCTTTGAAGCGATCCTCCGCCTGCTTGTTGCCTTTGTTGCGATCGGGGTGATGCTGCTTCGCCAAATCACGATAATTCTTTTTAATTTCTTCCGGGCTGGCGTTCTCACCCACGCCGAGGATTTTGTAATAGTCTTTATTGGTCATTTTGTGCTCTGGTTGCTGGAAATGCGAGTATCCCGGCTCGAGGGTCGCGCCTTATTCCGTTACCTCAGCCACATTCTCGTCCGTCACTGCCGCCTCTTGCAACACTTGCTCCTCTTGTGCGGATTCTTCCACATCAAAGTTTCCCACGATCACTTTGGCGTGGCGCAGCACTCGATCGCGGCGCTTATAGCCGTATTCAACTACGTGCACCACTTGTCCATCTTTCTCCGCGTCCGGCACTGGTTGCTGCATAAGCGCATCGTGCAAATTGGGATCAAACGCCTGTCCAACGGGATTGATCATTTCGACATTCTCATTTGTTAGCCAGGCTTGCCATTTGGCTTGGACGGCCTTGAGGCCTTGCGCCAATTGTTCATCCACATTCGCCGTGTGCTGGCTCAAGCGGCAAAAGTCATCATAGATCGCCAAAATGCCGTTGAGTAAACGTGCTTCCAACAAATCTAAAATCTCGTTGCGCTCGGCTTCCACGCGGCGTTTGTAATTGGCAAAATCCGCAGCCAGTCGCTTAAATCTGTCTTCACATTCCAGCAACGGATCCGGTGCAGGCTCTGCTACTGTTGCAGCCGTGCTCGTGGTTTCCGCAGTCGGCGTAGATTCCATGGGCGCAGATTCCGCGGTTGCAGTTTCTGGCACAGACGCCTTTTCTGTTTCCGTTGATGCTTCTGAAATCGGTATTTCAATGACCGTAGCTTTGTCCTCTGAAATTTCCATAGCAGCTTTAAGTTAAGGTTCACAGGTTCCGGGCTTATGTAATTCATAGGAAATGACGTTTAATCTCATCAACTATTATACCATCAAAGTGAGCGACTTAGCAATTTGATTTTTCGAAGAATTCGTCCGAGAAATACATGTGAAGAATCAAAAGAAACGGACACGGTGGCAGGAATGGCAGAAGGTTGGAAATCTCGGCATGGGCATTTGCCAGCATGGCAACGCATCTCGATTCTGCGAGAGTGAGGAATTTTGCCGCCAATTGGCGAGCATGTGCATTTCCATACGCATATCACTCGGCCTTCATAAAATAAAAATGCCGGCTGAGGAGGGGTCAGCCGGCACTATGTGGACCGCGTTGATGGTCAATCCATCGCAGCGAGGTGAATTTTGTTTTGAAGAAATCGGCATCGCAACTCAACGTTCATGTTGAGAGGAGCCTGTTCATGCGACATCAAGATCACACTACCTTTCATTGCATGCAGAGCATGTTACCATCAAAGCGTGCGCTCGCCGCGCCAGCGCGCTTCGTCCAACGCGCGCCGCAGACTGGCCTCGATTTCCTTGCGAACCTTTGCATCAACATCGTTACGAATAATCTCATGCAGCTCGATCCGTGGCTCGGTTTTGCGAAGCAAGAGGCGGGCGCCTTCGTCGTCGTTCCAGAGCAAATCGTTCGCGCCCATGCCTTCATGAGGAATCGACCAAAAATGCCGGCGTGCGCGCGACTCTTCTGCTTCAACCTCAACCGTTGCGCTTTTGCCTTGTCGAACATAGGCGATTGCAATCTTGTCGCCTGCTTCATACCCACCCAGCGCTTCAATCAAATCTTCCGCGTCGCGAATGGTTTCTTCGCCCACTTTGGTAATCACATCGCCGGATTTGAGGCCGGCTTTTTCCGCCGGGCTGTCTTCCGTGACTTCTAAAACCAAAACGCCTGCGCGCGGCTGCACTTTGAAGTATGCCGCCAAGTTCTCATCCAATTCGTGAACTTGCACGCCGAGTTGAGGACCCACAGAAAGGGCGAATGCTCCCGGTCCATGTCCGAACCCGTAAGCATAGTCAAAGCTCGAACTGCGGCGCTTGCCCAAAATCACTTCCATATTCTTTCGTTCGCCATCGCGTACCAACACCACCGTGACTTTCTTTTCCGCGCCGGCGTCACGCACCATGCGCGAGAACGCATCTGCTTCTTCGACTTTCTTGCCATCGAACTCGACGATTACGTCGTCTTCGCGAAAACCTGCATCATCCGCTGGACTATTTCTAGATACGTTTGTAATCAACAAGCCGGTTTGCTCACCCAGCTTCATTTTTTTGCGCAGCGAGGGCGTCAATTCTTGCACGCTCACGCCGAGCCAGCCCTTGCTCGACCTTTCACCGGCTGTGCTTTCGCGCCAGGTCCAACCCACAACGAGGGCGCCGAGCAATAACGTTGCTGCCATTGCAATCCAGCGAGGCTTGAGTAATCTTTTTGACATGAAAAACCTCCGCGCTTTCAAAATTATTTTCTCAGCGTTTTTCATTATGCACGATCAGCCTTCTTAATGTCATTTGTAAAAACCCTACCCGTGCTGCGTGCAACACTTGTCACGTGCATCGTGCCAAGTGTAAGGGAAGATTCTTACAGAATGACATCAAAAACGGCATTCGGAGAAACGAGGCGCGTAATGGTAAACGCCGCAGGAATTATGGTCGTTGCCAATCGAACAAAAAGACTGCGCGCCGCCGGAAAAAGTTTTACAATTTACGAGGAGATTTTCTTATATTGGTTTGAACAAAAAACCGCCCTTCGCGTCTATAACAACGACATGAGCATGAACCTAGCCTACAAAACCGTCGAGGCCCCCGCGCCTCAACCCACGTTCGAAACTTACAGCGAAGTCGAACTGGTGGCCCTTGCCCAGCAAGGCGAAGAGTTGGCCTTTCATCATTTGTACCGGCGTTATTCCCGCGCGCTCTATTCGGTGGCGTATCACATGCTCGGCACGCATCAAGATGCCGACGAAGTGTTGCAAGAAACGTTCGTGCGCGTATTCAAAAACCTCTCGCGCTTGCGCAGCCCGGAAGCCTTCACGGCGTGGGTTTATCAAATCACCGTGAACCTGTGCATGGACTTCCGCAAGATGCGCGCGCGCGCGCGTTGGCAACCGCTTGAACCGGAGCAGGAAGGGCCCTCGCCGTTTGAGCTCGCGACGGCAAAATGGGTGAAAACGCCGCAACAAGTTTTGGAGAACAAAGAACTGCTCGCGCACATTACTTCCGCGATCGACGCCTTGCCCGAGCAGCAAAAGGCGGTGGTCATCATGCACGAAATCGAAGGCATTTCCAAAAAGACGATCTCGGACGTGCTCAATTGCTCGTTGGTCACCGTGCGTACCAATTTGCACCACGCCCGCAAAAAGCTGCGGAAGAAGCTACAGATGTATTTGAAGGCTTAAGAAATTTGCGCTCGCGTCCCATTATCATGTTGGAAGGATTCTCTTGAGCATTGGCCTCAGCCCCTGCAAAGCAAGCTTCCGAATGAAGGACCCCCGCGAGGAATCAGAATATGAACGCTAGAGAGACAAACCACCCCGGAGATATGAGAATGAATTGCGAACAAGCTCGCGAGTATTTGTTGGATTATTTGGATAACGAGCTACCCGCGACTTTACAACAAGAGTTGTCCGAGCATCTGCGCGCGTGCGCAAGCTGCCGTGAAGAGTTGGAAGAGTACCGCAAAACCGCGCTGCTCTTGCAATTGCGCGCCGTGCCCGAGCCGCCGGATGAGTATTGGGAACAAAGCTGGGCGCGTATTCGCTCGCGCACCGTCGCGCGCGTATTGCCGTTGAACCCGGGCAAAATTTTTCGCCGCCCGGCCTGGCAAACCGCCAATCCCTTGGGCTGGCCTGCGCGTTTGGCGATTGCCGCAACGTTGGTGCTGGCGATCGGCGGCATCTTCATGTCGTTCCCTACCAAACCCCAAAATGTGGCCGAAAGAGAAACGCCCAAGCGCGCCTCCTATGCTGCAACCCAAACGTTGAATCCGGAAGACATGCCCGTTGAAATGCAACGGCAGATCGAGTTGATCACATTTGCCACGGCCGCCGCCGGTTCGCTGGATCCCATCTCCAAAGGCGCGCCGATGATCAAACTGGCGAGGCAAGATTAATGACGCGCCGATTTCCACTCTGGGGCTGGTGCCTTAGTGGGCTTGTGGCAATGGTCCTATCGGGCTGTGGCGAAACTTCTTCCTCCACCAGCCCGATTTTTTTTGAATTCAAACAGCAGCCCGGAGACAAATACGTTTATAAAATTTGGGACGGGGTGAATTGGACGCTCACCGATTCCGCGGGCAAAGTCTTCAGCATGCACCATGTGCAAGAGCAGAAGTCGATCATGAAATTCATAAGCATAGATTCCAGCGCCGTGCGCGAAGTGAATCTCTCCTTTATCATAACCTATGATTCCGTGCTCAGCACCACCGATACACTGCGTCTCAGAAATCGCAAGTCTTTAGTGGGGAACAAATTCGAGGTGCAGTTGCGCATGCAGCCGAGTGGCCGCATCGTTTCCGTACAAAGCCCACGCCCAGGCCTGACGTTCTTTTATGAAGCGGGCTATCGTCCCAGCCAGCCCGCTTTTCCCGTGCACGCCATTGCGCGCGGCTATTCATGGACGCAAGACTTCACCATCAACGTTCCGAACGGCGAGCCGACCACGGTTTCCGCAGAATATCAATTCACCGATTTCAAACGCATCGGCGAGTTTGATTGTGCCGTGATCGCCTTCAAAAGCGAGCTCCACTATGTTGAGTCTTTCAAACCCAAAGAAGCCTGCCTGCAAGAAGAGTGCTCCGGCAAATATCTCAGCCGCACGAGGAGCGCAGGCAAGCTCTATTTCGCGTATCGCGAAGGCTTCGTGGTGAAGAAAGAAAACATGATCAGCACCGAGTCCGAGGCCGTTATCGTCTCCGGAGAAAAGACTTTCAAACTCTCCAACTCCAACTATCGCGATGAAGAAAAAATTACACTCACTGCCATCTACCGCAATAGCGGCGAAAAAACTACTTTCGCGATCGACTAGAAAGCGCGCATTCAGGTTTTGAAAATCCTGCATGCCCTTGCGAGAATTTCAATTGCACTGTAGCGCTGCCCCGATTATATTCCCGCGTCCGCTGGAGGAGGAAAACAAGTGTTTGCCCATGAAAAACTGATGCGTTTGCTCAACTCAAGGCCGTAAGTTTTGAATTGCCGCTTTGTGTTTTAAAATCTGCAATGCTTTTGAGCCGCGGGCGCGTCAAGCAATTCTCAAATTCCCCGATGACCATATTCGCGCGGTGCGAGCTTCGGCTCGAACCCAATCACAAGGCCCGTTCCGTGAGCACAAAAGCGAGACGTAGCCTGCCTATCATACTTCTCCTTGTCGCCAATCTTCATTCTCCCGGTCGCCCGCAAACCGATTTGGAAAAAGCGTGGTCGGAATTCCATCACGGCGAGTATGCCGTCGCCGCACGCGCATTCGCAATGGCAGCACTGCAGAACGCCACGCGGACAGAGGCGCTCATAGGACAAAGCCTCGCACTGCAGGAAATGGGACAGTATCAAGCCTGCCGCGACTTGCTCACCACGGCCCATGAAAAGCAACCCGAGGCCCGTCTCGTGCAGCGCCTCGGCGAGTTGGAATTGTTCTTAGGCAATCACAGCGCGGCCTTGCGTCGCTTTGAAGAAGCTTTGCGCCTTGCGCCCGAGCTGCGTTCAGCGCAGTTTTATTATGCCATTGTGAATTGGTCGCGCGGAGAGCGCACGAATTCGCGTCGCAGCTTAATGGCGTTTTTGGATTTCTATCGCAATGCGCCCAGTTTGACGGCGCATGACATTCACCTCGTGGCCCGCGCTTGCACTTATTTGGAAAGATTTCACGACGCCAACCGGCTCTTTGCGGAAGCGATAAAAAAGCAGCCGGAAGATTGGACGCTTTATATTCCCTGGGGGGAGCTTTTTCTCGAAAAATATAACCTGCCCGACGCGCAATCCGTCTTCCTGGACGCGCTCAAACAAAATCCCAAATGCGTTCCGGCGTTGCTCGGCCTCGCGCGTGTGCAGGCCGCAAGCGATTTGGACCAGGCCATGCAAACCGCGGAACGCGCGCTGAAATTGAATGCCACTTCGCCGGCCACGCGCACGCTCATCGCAGAGTTCTTCGTCGCGGCAAACAATGAAAAAGCCGCCAAAGAAAAAGCTGCCGAAGTCGTGAATCAGTATCCGAACTATAGTCCGGTGTTGGCGCTCCAAGCTCTGCTCGCCGATCGCGAACAGCATGCGAGCGAAATCACCCGCATCGCCAATGCCGCGGCGATGATCAATCCCAAAGACGCTTCCGTGTTCGTGCGCCTCGGTGAAGATGCGGCGCGCCGCTACCTTTTTCAGGAATCGGTCGCCTATTTTCGTCGCGCGCTCGCCATCGATTCCGAAAACTGGGCTGCGGCCGCGGGCTTGGGCAACAGCCTTTCGCGTTTGGGAGAAGAACAGGAAGCCAGAGTCTATCTCGATCAAGTTTTCAAGCACGATCCTTTCAACGTCATCGCCGTCAATTTGCTGAACCTGTTCGACGATCTCGCGAAATACGACACGATTCGCACCGCGCACTTTCTCATTCGCATGCACGCCGAGGATCGCCCCCTCCTCGGCTCGGCCGCGGCAGAACTTTGTGAAGCGGCATATAAAGAAATGGCTGCGCGTTATCGCCTCAACTTTACCAAACCGATTAAAATTGAAATCTTTCCCAAGCACGATGACTTTGCCGTGCGCTGCTTCGGCTTGCCCGGCGCGGAAGTTTTTCTCGGCATCTGCTTCGGTCCGTTGCTCGCGATGAATTCTCCGCGCGCGCGCGAGCGCGGCGCATTCAATTGGCAGGAAACGCTTTGGCATGAAATCGCGCACGTCGTGCATTTGGAATTAACCTCGAATCGCATTCCGCGCTGGCTGGCGGAAGGGCTCGCAGTTTATGAAGCCACACGCGCGCGCACGGAATGGAGCATGAACATGGAGCTCGCCATGATTCGCGCGCTGCGCCAAGGCGGATTGTTGCCGCTCCGCGAGATTGATGAGGGCTTCACCCGGCGCCCCGAAATGGTTTCACTCGTCTATTATCAATCCGCGCAAGTCGTCGAGTTCATCGCCGCGCGCTACGGCTTCGAAAAAGTGCTGGCCATGCTGCCGTATTTCAAGCAAGGGCGCAAAACCGAAGAAGTTTTGCGTCTCGTGTTCGCGCAATCGCTTGAAGATTTTGATGAGGCCTTTCAAGATTTTCTGCAGCAGCGCTTTCAACCGCAATCGGTCGAACTCGAATGGGAGCCGCCTCCAACCACTGCAACAGAGCAATCCGAGACCCTGCGCCGCAAAGCAGAGCAACAACCCAAAAACTTTTTCGCGGTGCTGGCTTATGGCAGATACTTAGTCAAACACGGCCAGCCTGTCGTCGCTGAAAAGTACTTGCAGGCTGCGAAAGCATTATTGCCGGCGTATGTCGAGGAAGGCAATCCCTATGCGGCGCTTGCCGAGCTGCACGCGAAAGCCGGTCGCATCAAAGAGGCGGCCACGGAATTGGAATTCGTCAGCTCGCACAATGGCAAGGCGATTGACGCAGCATTGCGGCTTGGCGATTGGTACCTCGCACTCCAAGACACCAATGCCGCGACGCGCGCCTTTGCACGAGCCGTGGCAATCTATCCTTATGAGCTTGAGGCGCAACGCCGGCTCGGGGAATTGTTGCTCGCGCAGCGCCGCCCGCAAGCGGCCGTGCAAACTTTTCATGCCGCGCTCGCGCTGCAACCCGCGGATCGCGCCGGCATCTATTGTTCGCTCGCGGAGGCTTATTTGAAAGGCGGCCAACGCGCGCAGGCAAAGAAACAAGCGTTACTCGCGCTGGAAATCGCGCCGAATTACGAACGCGCGCAAGAAATACTATTGCGCACCGTGGAGTGAGATTGGTTGAGAAATCGAATCGGGCGAGTTGCTTACAAATATTGCCCTTTGAGGGACCAGAGGTGTAAATCACTCGAGGTAGATTAGGCACTGCAGCACGATTGAAACTGCCATGCTCGAATTGCTCCGAAAATTTTTTATAGAGCTGAAAAACACCCCCCTGCCCTCCTCAAGGGGGGAATTTCGCAATCTTCCCACGCGTTTTCTATACGCCATTGCAATTGTCACTTCGCCGCTCATTGCTCTTGCACAATCTCCAAACGAGCGCGCGCAAAACGGCGTGCCGAACGCTTCGCCGATTTCCGGCGCCTTCACCTTTGTGCGCGTGGAATGGCAAGGCGAGAATTACGGCTTCTCTGGCCGCGGCAATGGGCCATTATGGGCGCATGATTACCCCACGGCGGAACAGAATCTCTACACTGCGATCAACGCGCTCACCAATTTGCCGTTGAATTATGAATACAAAATTATCTCATTAAGCGATGAAGCCATTTTTGATTATCCTTTTCTCTACATTTGCGAAGTGGGTTATTGGTCGCCGAACGAGCGCGAGGTCGCAATCTTGCAGGAGTATTTGCAGCGCGGCGGCTTTCTTTTGGTGGACGATTTTCGCGGCGGCTTCGAATGGCGCAACTTCGTCGCGCAGATGCAACGCATCGTGCCGAACGCGCCGCAACCGCTGGATCTCAACCACCCGGTGTTCCATTGCTATTTTGAATTCGAACGTTTGGGCGAGCACTCGCCCTATTGGAACATGACGCCGCAGTATTTCGGCATCTGGGATGCCAAAGGGCGTTTGATGGCAATCATCAACTACAACAACGATATCGGCGACGGCTGGGAGTGGCCGGAGAGCGACGAAGTATTTTCCACCGAAGCTTTCAAGCTTGGCATCAATTATTTGATCTATGCCATGACGCATTGACGCTTATTACGCTGTCATTCAGAAGGAATCTTTTTATGCACTGGGATTCATGCCCAGCGCTGAAAAGGATTCCTTCTGAATGACATTTAAAAGGGCCATATTGAGACGTTATCTCATGAGCAAAGGCTATCTTCTCCTCTTCATTTTTCTATGCGGCGCAACGCTGAGCGAAGCGCAGACGTTGCGAACCGACAACTTTACGTTCGTGCGCATCAAATACAGCTCGGGAAAATATTCCTACGGCTTTCGCTTGCGCTTTCAGCTTTGGGATAGTTGGGAAGTCGATTATCCCACTGCCGAGGAAAATTTTTTGCGTGGGTTGAAGGAAATCTCACGCATTCCGATCAGCGAGCAAGCCCTCGCCGTGAAGTTAACCGACCCGCAGCTTTTCAATTATGCCTTTGCTTATATTCTCGAAGTCGGCTTCATGCAGCTTTCGCAAGCCGAGGCCGATTCGCTGCGCGAGTGGTGCTTGCGCGGCGGTTTTTTGATGATCGACGATTTTCACGGCACCGCGCAATGGCAGAATTTTATCGACGAGTTCAGCCGCGTCTTTCCCGACCGCAAACCGGTCGAGCTGAAGCCCGATCATCCCATCTTTCACTGCTATTTTGATTTCGACCGTTATCCGCAAGTGCCCGGCCTGGCTGCGATCTATCGCAATTCCACCTATGAATACGATGGCCGCTATCCCCATTGCATGGGCATCTTTGACGACAACGGCCGTCTCATGGTATTGGTCAACTTCAATGTGGATCTCGGCGACAGTTGGGAGCATGCCGCAGATCCGAGGTATCCGTCGTATTATTCCATGCTGGGCTATCGCCTCGGCGTGAACTATGTCATCTATGCGTTGACACATTAACTCACTTGAATTGGTGGAGCAATGGATTGCTGGATGTTTGGATTGGTGGAGTGATGGAGTGATGTTTTCCAACAATCCAACAATCCAACAATCCAACAATCCAACAATCCAACAATCCAACAATCCAACAATCCAACAATCCA
>JBBILN010000123.1:0-13186 GCA_037444905.1 bacterium
TCAAACCACCTTATCCGAAAACCAGATACTCAATTTTTCGCTGAGGCAGGACAGTCATAACAGTCCACGGAATGATTGATGAGTTTCATACCAATCTCACTAAATTCTTAAATGGTCTTGAATACGCTCGACCGATGCGACCGGAACCCAGGCGTTTTTATATGCTGGATGATGCCCAGCAGCGACACTGGCAGCAGCAGGGCATGGGAGCATTTCTAAAACTGATCAAGACAGAGCTAAAAAGCTATGAGCTAACAAGCAATGAACAATTAAGCGCTGAACAAATAAGAGAACTTGGTGCTTGGCTGGAAAAGCTCGAGCTTGGTGTTTCTCTGGAGCCGGAAGTTCTTTTCAGCGTGTCAGAACTGGGTGTCGTTTCAGAGCTTTATCTGGATGAGGGTGGTCAAGGCATGCATCGCGTCAACTTTGCCGATATTGGCTTTGGCGCGTCGCAGGTTATTCCAGTTGTGATTCAGAGTCTGCTGGCAAGCGAAGGTGCGTTGGTAATCATCGAACAGCCGGAGTTGCATTTGCATCCCAGCGCGCAGGCGGTGTTGGCAGATTTGTTTATTCAGAAATCACGCGAAGGAGTCCGGTTTTTGGTGGAGACGCATAGTGAGCATCTGATTCTCCGCTTACAGCGTCGTATTAGAAAAGGCATCATCGTACCCTCTGATCTTTTCGTAATCTATGTCACGCGAAAGGGCAGTGAATCCAACTGCCATCCGCTTCAACTCGATGAGGAAGGCGACTTCATAGACGAATGGCCCGAAGGCTTCTTTGAAGAAGGTTTTACAGAAATGTTTGATTTGGATGTTCTTCATGAAAATTCGCCTCAAGAGTAATAATGCATTGGAGCAGTTGACATGCTTTATAGAACCCTACACATGCCTGGACTTTATTCTTATGTGCCGAGCGCCTCTGCTCATGCTTTATCCCATTGTGCGCTTTTGATCCATGCCTTGTTGGATGCTGAAAGAAATTGCGTCATTCTAATTGATGGCAAAACAGACATCCAAAGAGAAATGGCCGCTGGAATTAGTCGATGGCCAATTAAACATCGGAAACGTGGGCAGGAACTGTTTGAGAGGCTAAAAAAAAGAAAACGCTTTTGTATAACATCAGAAAGTGGGTTTTCTCAACCTTTTACTTGCTTCTGTCCGAATTGTTTAGCCGCCTGCAGGATTTCTGGTGATCCAGACATTTATATGATTTTAGCAAAGAATGAGTGTGCAACTTGTGCATCCTTGCCTCGATCAATTGTACTTGAAGATTATGCTGTATCGACTTACAACGAAGAAAGATGTAAAGGAGAAAAAATTCAACTTAATGATGGTGAATGGGCCAAATCTGACTTTGAAGATAAGGTGTGGAAACCGTTATTTCGGCACGTGAAAAAACGGGCTCGTTTGTTCGACAGATATATAGGCAGAACTATGAAAAGATCCGGCGGCAGCTTTAGATTGAAGACTGAATTTGAAAATTCCCTGGATTGGATTCTTGAACAGTTCGCTAGCTTTCATCGGGGAAAATCAAGACCCTCGTTTGAGATTCATACGGCAGTTGGTATGGATGGGACTGATGGCGCCAGAGACCCACGAGCTGCAGCCCAACACCTCCGTGATTGGGCGGCCAACCGTTCTATAAGATATGGAGTCAAAGTAATCATGCATGTCAAGCGCGAGCAAATAAATTATCAGATGAAAAAAAGTCGTTTTGTGATCACGGACCAAATTGCCTTGTCTATTAGTCATGGAACTGATTTATTGAGAAGAGACAATCGTATCAGAAGTATCGAAATCCACAGTGATCTTGAACCCAACAAAATCATCAATGATTTTTTCAACAGATTGGCTTCAGTTTGAATTCCGGACTTCATTATGAACCTTCCTTCCCACCAAAACCCGACCCAAGCTTCCCGCACCGCCAGCGCACCGTACAATTTCGTGCCGCTGCCGGAAGAAAAAGAGTTGATTGCGGTGGCACCGCAAGAGCTGCCGGATCAGGATCGCTTTCACACCAACCGCAAAACCGGCTATTTCGAAGTTGAGCTGGAGGTCAAATCGCCGCTGTACGTGCGGTGTGCGCTGCCGTTGGCGGATTTCCTGCGCTCGGAAAGCGAGGAGGAAAACAAGCGGCCATTTCGCGACCGGGCCAAAAACAAGCCGGATTTTTTCTACACGCACGATCCCAAGCAGCCCGTGATCCCCGGCAGCAGCTTGCGCGGCATGTTGCGGAATTTGCTGGAGGTGGTGAGTTATGGGAAGATGGCGGACGTCATGGCCTCTCCGAAAATTTTCTTTCGCGCGGTGGCGGCTGAGGCGGAGGATCCGTTAAAGCAACCTTATGTGAGCATCATTGGCAACATGGCGAAAAATGTCAAGGCCGGCTATTTGATCAAACATGGAGATCAATGGAAAATACAACCAGCTTGCGCTCTGAAATCGTTGCAGTCGAAAAACAGTCAAAAACGAGATGATAGAAAAGACAAAAAACGCCCCGAAAAGAACTATCTTCGGATAAAAGAGGCGGATATTCCTGACGGCAAAGTCTCAAATTTGAAGCGGCTCAATGATCGGGAGTATCGGCCGCAATACCACGAGATATCTTTCGAGCTTGGACAGGAAACAAAATGGGTTTTCAACAAGAAGTTGGGAAAGAAAATCTCGTTCCAAGAAGCGAAAGCCACAGCAATTGGCGATCTGGATGCTGGTCTGTCGAACAGAGGCTATCTTGTTTGCACGGGCAACATGCTCGAAACCGGCGAGGAAACTCAGGAATCTCCGCGAAAGACGTTTGTGATTGTTCCCAAGTCTGATGCCTCTGCCAATGCAAAGAAAATCAACCCGCAAGCGGTGCAGGATTATCTCGACGCTCTAACCGACTTTCAGAAGGAAGAACCCTTCGACAAACAAATGGGAATGCTCAAAGAAGGCAGGCCGGTCTTTTATGTCGATGAAGAAGGCGATGAGATCCATTACTTCGGTCACTGCCCCAATTTCAGAATCCCGGCAATGATTGAAAGGGAAAAACGAGCCGCCACGCCCAACGACTTTGTGCCTGCTTATTGCAAAGAAACGAGAACTATCGACTTCGCCGAGGCTATTTTCGGCCACATTAAGGGACCGGCGAGCGGCGCCAAACCCGGTGACAAGGCTTATGCCTATGCCAGTCGCGTGTTCGTCACCGATGCCAAATGTGATGAGCAAGCGCCGTGGCTGCAAGCCGCCCCCTTTGTGCCGCGCATTCTTGCCTCGCCCAAGCCCACGGCGTTTCAGCATTATCTGGTGCAGACAAATCCGAACATTGCGCGCACGCTGTACCATTACGGCAGCCGCACCACTGAAACCGTCATTCGCGGCCACAAATTTTACTGGCATCAAGGACGCGATGAATCGTTTTCCGCCGAGCAATGGCAGGAAGCAATCAGCGAAGAAAAGAACAAGCTTGCCGAGCTGCCCAAAGACGACACCCAACACACGCAATTCAAACCGGTCAAGCCGGGTACACGATTCACGTTTCGGGTATATTTCGAAAATCTCTCGGAAACAGAGCTGGGCGCGCTGTGCTGGGTGTTGCAGCCTTTGCCGCATCCGGAATTGAGCAAGGAAAAAGAAATCTGCCATCATCTCGGCATGGGCAAGCCTTTGGGCATGGGCTCGGTGAAGTTGAATGCGAGGCTCTTCTTCACCGATCGCAAAACGCGATACGAGAAACTATTCATCGGCGATGAATGGCAAACCGGCATCCGCAAACCCAATGGCAAGCCCGAGCCGGAGTCATTGGAAAAATACAGAACCGACTTCGAAGCCGAAGTCTTGAAAGCCCTGCAACTCGAAGCGCAATACAAACATCTCTACGACCTCAAACGCATCGCCATGCTGTTGAAGCTGATGGAATGGCCGGGCTTCCCGGCGGTGCTGCCGGCGCATCCGGGAAATCGGATGGTGACTGATCAGGATGGCACAACACGTCCCAATACGCGCTACATGACCATTCGTTTTGAGGACGAATCCATTGCGGCAGAGGATCGGAATGAATACCGTCACCGTCCAGTTCTGCCCGATCCCGAAGCCTTCGGCGGATTGCTCGGGGCGCAGGCCAAGCTTGAAGATGATGAGTCAAGAGTGCATCGCAGCAGCTCATCGCCTTCTCCCAATCCGCCCGCGCCGAGGCCGCCGAAGCAAAAAACTGCGCCGCAGCAATCAAATCTCTTGAACGTGCCTTTGGAGAACGTCACCGACGATGCCGGTCAGCACAAAGTTCGGCCGCAAGCAGGCCCGCCTGCTCAGCGATTTGACAGACATGCGCCGCGCGAATTACAGCAAACCGACCGGGCCGCCCTGGCTCAAATCCAGCGACAAGTGGAAGCGCAACGGCTCGAGCAGGAAAGAGCAAGCCGATTCATTTACCAGGATCGCCAGGTCGAAAAAACCAAAATAGTCAAAGTGGAAACCGAAATTTTTCACGTTCAACTCAGCAAATTGCCGGAGCAGACTTTCCCCGTCAAAAAGAAAAACAAGTGGCGGCCTTATAAAATCAATGATAAGATAAAAGTGCGCATTTCGGTAAGCAGCAGCGGTGAAATCACTAAAGTCGAAGAGGCGTAAGTTATGGCACGTGTTTTCATTTCCTATTCCCATGATGATGCAGCCGGAGTTGCAGAGCATCTCTTCAAACGGTTGCAAGGCGCCGGTTACGAAGTTTGGAAGGATGATCACAGCCTGGGACTCGGCGATCACTTTGCCACAAAAATCTACGAAAGCATTACCACGCAAGACTATGTGGTCGTGCTGCTCTCTCCTGCAGGACTTGCCTCCAGGTGGGTAAAGGAAGAGATTGAGACGGCTAAGGTCAATAACCGGCATCTCATTCCCATTTTGCTCGAGGAGGTCGAAGTGCCCCCGAATCTGGGGATTTTGCATTACCTGAAAATGTTTGATGGCGAAAAAGACTGGCGCGCACTGCACAAGCTCGTGGACAATCTGCACGAGGGCAAAAACATTCCGCGTGTTTTCAATGCCAGCGGTTATTCTGACATTGAGGTCAAAGGCGCATTGATTCTTGGCGAAAGTGCGCCTGTATCTGCCGATTTGAACGATCAAAACTCCGTGGCACAGATCGCCGGAAGGCTTGCGCAGGAGGCACTGCCATATATCAAAGAAGTAAACGCCGGAATTATCACCCCCGGTCATCCGGCCATTGCCCTGACCATGCTCGCCAACTTGCTGGGATGGTACAATCAAATGCCCAAGCTTTATTGGACAAGCCGGACCAAGGAAGGCAAGTTTGGCATCGATGCCGAACGGTATATTTCTTTGCAGGACGTTCGCGACGAGGCCAAGATGAATGTGGCCGGGGTTTCCCGCTGAGAGTTGCATCGGATTCTGACGGAGTAAGGCCGGATTTCGGCCCGGAAAGTTCGAATCGTCCAATCCTCCTGTAACGCGAATCTGAATTTCGGCAAATCCGGAAAGCACCATTCTGTCTGAATCGAGGCATGTCCATGGGCATGAACGCCGTCGTTATTGTTGAAAACAGCCGCGGGATTTCGTTCGAACAATTCATTCGCGACCTGGAGAGCGACGAGTGGGCCAGATGCACTTTTGCGCCGCAGGCTGAGCCTTTTGATATGTGGGAGGAATTCGAATGGGAAGGCAAAAAGTATTTTTCCTGGCTGCACACGCCGCGCTTCCGGCACCTCGGTTTGTACGAAGATGACAAGCCTGATGCCGCCAACGACGTGCAGATCACATTTTTGAAAATCATGCTCGCTGTGGAAAAATTCGCCGGCGGACCGGTGCGCGTGGGCAACGACGCCTTTGGCTACAAACTGCCGCGAGATGACGTTGCGCATGATGAAGAATTCTTTCTTCCGGCAGAGCTGGATGGCACGCTCCCCGGCTGGCGCACAGCGGAAAACATGGAGCCGATAAATCCGCACCTCGTTTTTTGAAAATCATTTCGAAGCGCAACTTTGACTCTTTTGAGCCATGACCCGGACGCGTCCCAGCCTCAAGACAAAATCAAATGCTCACGCAAAGCCGCGCAGACACAAAGGTTCCGTAATGCTTTCCTCTGCGGCTGTGCGTGCAAATCCATGCTTTTTGCACTGAATCAAGTCCAATACGAAGACTCCAAAAGGCAAAATCCCATGGCAACAGAAACTCAAATCAAAGAATGTTTCGGCGACCAGGGCGGAAAAATTCTGAGCGGCGAGTCTCCCGATGAGTGCTGGAGTTGGTGAGCTTCTTGAGCGATGCCACAAAATCACGATTGCCACCTCCCTCCAGGGTATCGCCATGGATCTTGACCTCCTGACGCAAAACGGCCTGAGAACCGGAGGGCTCAAGTCCTTTAATGAACTCGACCGCCTTCGTGCCGCCACGGAGCAGTCCTCTCTTAAAAATTGATCAGGAGAACAATCATGACCGACTACACCCCTGCCGAGCTTAAATCGTGGATCACCAAGCTCCATGATCCGCGCACGCCGCCGGAAGAGCTTGAACGCATCGTCATGGAACTTGCGCATGCCAATCACCCCGAGGCGTTGCAGGCGCTGGAGGAATTTCGCCGGTCGCCGCGCGCCGAAGAGGTGGAGTGGATCGACCTGGCGATTGACGAATGCACCAATTACGTGCTGGAGCCCAAGAACGAGCGCGAGGAGAAGGATTACCTCCGTGTCGAGCTGTGGCAGGAGTACGAAGAAGAGTTGCTCGAAAAAATGGGGCAGCGCGACGCCGCCATTGCCCACAAACAACAGCTCGAAGTGGAAAAAGAATTCCTCGAAAAAACCATGGCTGCTGCGCCGAATGAGAGCATCCGTTTGCAGGTCATGGCGCGGCCCAGCGGCATCGATCATCAAATTATCATGGCCGAAAACGATGTCATGAACCTCGATGAGGAAATCGCCGGACTCGAATTTATCGTCGCGCAAATCGAAAAGGCGGTCGAATCGCCGCTCTATCGCACGCACGGCAAGCGCGCGATCGGCGTGCATATTCACCGCGATTGTGAAACTTGGCTCAAGAAACGCAAGGAACAATAATGGACCTCTTCAACACCTTCGGCACTCTCGTCGGCCTGCTCGCCGCGCTTTTCTCGCTTCTCGCCTGGCTCAAGGCGCGCAGAGTACAAAAAGATCTACAGAATGAAAAAGCCCGGCAAAGCAAAAAATTACCGTTACGCTGCAACATGGCGGGAAAGGATCGTTGGAGTTGCCCGTGGAATTGCGCCGCGCCGAGCTGACCCGCGCAGAAATTCTCGGTCGCCTCGGCATGATCCCCATGAAAACCAAAGGCAGTCGCTTTTCATTAAGTTACTTGAATAAACCTGAATTCCTCGCGCAAATCAACCAAATCATGGACGGTAGCGGCGATGCGGTGCTCACCATCCCCTGCACGCAAGAGGAATTTGAGCAATTCGATTTGACGAAGTGACTCAGGCAATCTGCCTGAAAAGAAGGGGACTCATATGAAATTCAAATCTCTTGCGCTCGTGCTTCTCTTCGCAACCGCGCCGGCATTCAGCCAACACGCTTTTGAAGCAGTGCCCATGCCCGCGATTTTGCATGTTCCCGCGCCGGAACAATTCGCCAAATTTCATGTAGCGCCGCAGGCGCTCACGAATATTCGACTCACGCAAGACCCTGCCGGCTCCGAAGCGCCCGATGTCGCGGTTGATCCCGCGGGCAATGCTTATGTGACGTGGCAGGACTCGCGCGAGGGCAATTGGGAAGTTTACTTTTGTCTCGTCAGTCCGCAGGGCCGCAAGCTTACGAGCGACGTGCGCGTGACCAATACCGGCGGCGCCTCGCAGCGGCCCAAGATTGCCGTCGATGCCTCCGGTCATGCGCATCTCGCTTGGCAGGAAGGCAATGAGATCTATTACTGCAAACTCAATAGCGCGGGCGCGGCCCTCGTCGCGCCCAAGCGCGTCACCGGCGGCAACAGCGAAACCCCCGACATTGCCGTCGAGCCCGAGGGCACGGCCGGCGTGACCTGGACCAAGCAAAACGGCGTGGCGCATGAAATCGGCTTTCGCAAAATTTCTCCCACCGGCGCGTTTGTGGGCAATGAAATTATTTTGGACACCGAATTTGTGTATCTCACGCGCGAGCCGTATATCGACGGCGACGGCAAGGGCAGCTTCTACGTGGCGTATAAAGACTATACCGGTTTCATTCTCGATACCCATCTCATTTTTCACCGTATCCATCCCGACAATCGCACGCAATGTTGCTGGGGCGTTTCGAATCGCAGTAGCGCCGACCACCCGCGCATTGCCATGGTGGATGACAATCGCGGCTATTTCTTTTTTCTCGATCGCATTAACAACAATTGGGAAGCGGTACACTTCAGCGGCGCGGTTTTCACCGAGGCCGCAGGCAACACCTCCGCGCTCGATCTCGCCGCCAACGACGACACGGAAACCCAGATGCTCGCGGCGTGGCAGGATGACCGCGATGGCGCGCCGGAAATCTATTACAGCATGGTGGACAACGGCGCAAAGACGGTTCCCGACACGCGCGTTTCCGATCTCGGCGCGAACTCCAGCAGCCCGGCGGTGGCCATTCTTGCGGACGGCAACGGCCATTTCGTATGGCAGGACGATCGCGACGGCAATCGGGAAATTTATTTTGCGACCACCGCAGCAACTTCGGGCAAAGCGCTCACCCTGCTTTCACCTAACGGCGGAGAGAATTGGAAGACCGGTACGACAAAATCGATTTGGTGGACCAGCAACGAGGTGCAATTCCTTCATCTCGAATACAGTATCGACGCCGGCGCGACCTGGCAGCCGATCGCGCAGAATATCGATGCGGCCATGAGCACGTTTGCTTGGGAGATTCCAAACGCGCCTTCCGCCGATTGCTTGGTTCGAGTCAGCGAGGCCGGCGACAACAACACGCAAGACGTGAGCGCCGCGGCTTTCACGATTGCGCCTAGCGTGACCACGGTATTGGTTCACGGTCTTTCTCTCACTCCCACGCGCCCTGATTGGGTCTGGCCCATGGCCGAGGCTATTGCCCATCGCACCGGCGCAATGGTTTACACTTTGCGCGACGGTCAAATCATCGAGGAGGGCGAGCACAGTGTGATTGGCGGCGCCGATCGTGTGGTCGTGATGGACTGGATCACGGAATCCGACTTTGCTACGCTCGGCTTTTCCGAAGGCGCGGGCGACGCGCTCGCCGCGCTGCTGCTCAAGGGCGCGCTGGAAAGCAAGTGGCGCCTCGACAATCTTCACTTCATCGGACACAGCCGGGGCACGATTGTCGCCAGCGAGTGTATACAACGCCTCGATGCGTGGACGAGTGTTGCGGGAATGTTGCCGCCCAATCTTGCAATCGATACCAACATTCATCTTACCACCCTCGATGCACATCCGTGGGACAATTTGAATGGTGATCACATTGCTGATCCCTTTACGGCTGAAGATTATCGCGTGAACCGTCTTATCAACCCCACCATCATTAACGGCCGGCACGCGGACGCTGCGGTGTGCTGGAAGAACGTGAGCTATGCCGACAACTACTGGCATCGCAACGGGGGCTTGAACGGACTCGAGCAAATTACCGCGGGCCAATACCGTCTGAATCTGTCCGAGACTTCACAATACTACCGTAACATGTCCCATCGCAACATCCACGTCTGGTATCACGGCACCGTCGATCACGCTGCCGAAGAAGACGGCGATGGTCAAGAAATCGATATCGGCGATACCTGGTATCCCAATCAGCAACGCACCGCACTCGGATACAATTTCAGCAAAGCCGTGGCCGGCAACATTACAACCATCGCGACCCTGCCCCACGGGCAGCCCGGCGGCACGATTTCTTTTGATCAAGATCACTATTTCGACAATCAGCGTATCTTCAACGGCGATTTTGACTTCGGCTCCAATTTTACTATCGGGCAACGCATGCCCGGTTGGCACTTTCACGGCGGCGGGGGCGGCGGCAACGTGAGTGACGAAGGCGCGGAGGGCGGCAAAGATTATCACCTCGTGCTCAACTTCGGCGACGCCTCGCTCAAACACAACTATTTTTTCATCCCGCACGACGCCGATCGCATCCATTTTGCCTATCGCGCACACAAAAGCAGCGTCAACGACCAATTGATCGTGCGGATCGGTGATAAAGAAGAGCGCCTTCCGCTCGGCAGTTCCAATGACTCGTATTGGTGGAGCTTCATCGACGTCACCGCAATGCGCGGCACCGTGCAAACCTTGGAATTTGCCCTTGACGCCGGCGGTTTGTTTTTCGATTCCGAAGTCTGGATCGATGAAGTCGGCTTTCAACGCCAAGCCTCGCTCAGCCTCGTCGTTAAAAGCCCGGTCGATCTGCACGTTTATGACGCCTCGGGCCGCCACACCGGCCCGACCTCGGACTCCACCTGGGCGGAGGAAATTCCAGAAAGCCGCTATCTCGTCCGCCGCGATTCCCTCGGCCACCGGCGGCAGCACATTCGTTTGCCGCAAGCTGCCAGCGGCTTCGGCTACCTCGTGCGCCTCAATGCCACGGGCGAGACCGGCAGCTTCGATTTCGAGATTCGCGATCTCACCAACAACACCAGAAGCATCACCGCAACCTTCGCAAACATAGCCGTCGAACCCGCAACCGTGGCCCTGTGCTCGCTGCGCACCGCACAACCTGTTTCCGCGACCATGCAACTTCACCTTGACGCCGACGGCGACGGCATCTTCGAAACGCATCGCAGCCCCGATGCCTATCTCCACGCCTTTCAAATCCTCGCGCACACCCAGGGCGCCGGCCGGCTCGTGCCCATGGATTCCGCTTTGGCGGAACTCGATACGCTCTTCATCAATTACGATCAAAGCCTCGGTTTCCGCGTCGTGCCCGACAGCGGCGCGCACATTCTCGACGTGCTCGTGGACGGCGTTTCCCAAGGCCCGATCAACCAATACACCTTCTCCAACGTTCGCGCCGACCATCGCCTCGTGGCCGTGTTTGATCAGCCCACGCGCGTGCAGGAACAGGCTCATCTCCCCGCGGAATTTGCCCTGCTCCCCAACGCGCCCAATCCCTTCAACGCGGCCACGCAAATTCGCTATCAATTGCCGCACCCCGCAAACGTGCGGCTCGCGGTTTACAACGCGTTGGGACAGCGCGTCATGATGCTCTTCAACAATGAATTGCAAAACGCCGGCTTCCATCGCATTCCCTGGAACGGCCACGACCAACTCGGCGACCCCTTGCCCAGCGGCCTCTACCTTTGCCGCTTCGAAGCAACCGGCCCCGCAAACCGTTTCGTGCAAACCCGAAAACTTCTGCTCTTAAAATAACACTGACCACTGGCTCATTGCCATGCCCCTTGCCTCAATCATCTTCCCCCTCACCGCCGCGGAGCACACCACCGTGCCGCTCCACACCGGACGCATTCTCCACGCCTCTTTCCTGCGCTGGCTCGAACGCGACCACCCCGAGCTCGTCGCGCAACTGCACGATGCCAATCACCCGCGACCCTATACCGTCTCCAACTTGCAAGGCAACCTCGCGCCACAAGGCGCGCGCCTCAAACTCGAAAAAGGCCAAACCGCGTGGTTCCGCCTCACCACCATGGAAGAATACTTCCTCCAGTGCGTGCGCGCTTCCCTCACACAACAAAAAACCGGGCCCCAGCCCGACGACCGCCGCCTCGTGCCCGGACCGCCCTTGCTCACGCTCGACCAACACCCCTGGGCCGCGCAAACCGACTTCGCCCAACTCGCGCAAACCGTCGCGCGCGAAACCCAAGCCCGCGCGCTCACGCACAGCCTCACGCTTCGTTTTCATTCCCCCGCCTGCTTCATCGAAAACAAACAAGCGCTCCCCCTGCCCGTGCCGCGTTACGTCTTCGGCTACCTGCTCAACAAATGGCAGCTCGCCGCGCCCTTCGCGCTCCCGCTCGACGACGTGCAGCACTTCGTCGAAAGCATTCATCTCGCGCACGCGCAGATCGAAACGCAACAAGTCGATCTGCAAAAATACGAGCGCACCGGCTTCATCGGCCTTGCCCGCTTTGCGCTCCATCCCGCATTGCCCGAAAATTACAAACAGGCCCTGCACCTTCTGGCAAAATTCGCCTTCTTCTCCGGCGTCGGCTCCCACACCACCATGGGCATGGGACAGGCGGTGCAAGTGGCAAGGGGCAAGGGGTAAGAAGGCCGGTGAGCAGCGCTTCTCGCGTCTTTGCATGAAAAAATTCAAAACACCCCTTGCATCTTAAAAAGAATCTGCTTTCTTGCATCTCGTCAACCCGCTCTTTGACAACTTCTCTTCGCCTCTTGCCTTCACCGATTACTGACCACTGACTACTGACCACCGGCCACTGTCAACTATCTTTGCACCCCTGTGTGCTCCCGACAGGTCTAAAAAAACCTCATTTTTTTCGTTCACCTACAAAAAGTTAAGCCAAACAGCACACCCCCTATACTCAAAACCGAATAAACTTAGCGCACGAAAAAAAACAAAAGTTGAGGCGCGCCAAAACCACTGACAAAAACAGCACCTAGGTTTGCCAGCGCACAATCCGCAAAAAATTGAAAAACCGAAATCTAGCTTCGGGAACCGTTCGTTTACTTCCTGACATTTTCCAAAATGGAACGCCAAAAATCTCCTCACGCAATCGCTTGATTCTAAAACGATAAGAATATGAAAATCTCGGTTACAAAGCAGCGCCCGGCCTCATGCGCATTTCACCCCTGGGCAAAAGACAGCAACCCGTTCAGAAACAGAGGCAAAGCCGCAAAACGAAATTTCGGCAAACCTATTTTCTGACCTTCTGTACACTCACGAGAAAACAAGTGGTTAATTGTGAAAAACGCCGACTTAAAAAATTTAAGTTGGGAAAATTTTGGTGGATTGCCAAACGCCCCAAAATGGCCCTTAAGGAACAGTGGTTTAAGGTGGCGGAATTTGACCGCGGTAGTGAAGAACCTCAAAGCACCGAGTGCATTGAAACAATAGGGCACTGACTGCGGATTGCTCCGATGGTGGTAGTGAAGAACCTCAAAGCACCGAGTGCATTGAAACTTATATACATTCCACTGTGTGGCCACTTGAAGTGGTAGTGAAGAACCTCAAAGCACCGAGTGCATTGAAACATTCTTTCAGCAATCGCCACCCCATGGCGTTTGCAGTAGTGAAGAACCTCAAAGCACCGAGTGCATTGAAACAAAAAAA
>JBBILN010000124.1:0-13094 GCA_037444905.1 bacterium
GCGCCCGCACGCGAAAAAGCCCGAAAAAATTCTTTTCCTGCGGAAGTTGGGCTAGGTGCACTAGCCCCTCGGTAAACAAGCGCAGAAGATGCTCAAGAACGGGCAGCGACAAACCCAAAAGGAAAGTGTGCCACGTATTGCCCCACCACGCAGGGTGGTCACGATGGCTGTGCTACGTTTCTCCGCCGAATATGGAGTATTACGCTTCCCGTAATGCCTCAGTTACCGGCGGAGTAGCGCAGGCGTCCCCGCCTGCAGACAAGGATGTCTGCGCTACGTTTTCCACCAATAACTGAGGCATTACCGCTTCCCGCATTTTTTTCTTTACAATGGACTTTTTATTTGGTTTCGTTTACCCCACGGCGCACGCAGCTACCCCCAAGCTCCCTCTCCGCAAAGCCGTGATGCCCGCGCGATGCTTGCACGAGCACAAAAAGACGGTGCGGAGAAAAGTGGTTCATGAACACAAATTCGAGGCGCTCGAAATGGCGAGAGCCGTTTGGTTTGCAGCCGGAATGATCTGGCTCATCGGAATGGAGATATTGCGTGTTTATTTCATTATGCCTTTTCCAGGAAGCCAACTCAGTGCAACGATCGACGCGGCGTATTTCATTCACACTCACATCGTGGCGTTTCGGCTGCTGGGTTTGCTCATGATCGCTTTCCCGGTTTGGCACTATGTTCGTTTGGGCAGCGCGCGTGCGAAGGTAAGCGTTGCCTTTGTCATAGCGCTTTTTGCGACCGTCTTCTACTTTTTTAATTTTCGCTTTCTCGCGGACAAAATGTTCTACCAACCAAAGCACAAAATTTTCGCAGAGGCCTCTGCCAATAAGATTTCCGAGAAGAACTTGGTGCTGGGCGTGCATCTTAACGGCGCTTCGAAAGCTTATCCGCTCGAGATCATCGGCTATCATCACCAAGTGCGCGATACGATTGGCAACACGCCGGTGATGATCACCTATTGCACCGTTTGCCGGACGGGGCGCGTGTTCAGTCCTTTGGTTGCAGGCAAACTCGAAGACTTTCGTTTGGTGGGCATGGATCATTTCAACGCCATGTTTGAAGATGCCACAACCAAAAGTTGGTGGCGGCAGGTGAATGGTGAAGCCATTGTCGGTCCGCTGGCAGGAAAAACTTTGGAGGAGATTCCCTCCGAACAAATGCGCCTGCAAGCGTGGCTCGGCCAGTATCCGAACACGCTCATCATGCAAGCGGATAGCACGTTTGCGGAAGAATATGAAGGTCTGCAAAATTTTGACGAAGGCAAAAGCAAAGACAAGCTGACGCGCACCGACTCAGTTTCCTGGCAGGATAAATCGTGGGTCGTTGGCGTGCAGCTTGGCGAGGCCGCGCGCGCGTATGATTGGAACGATCTGCTCGCACACAGGATGCTCAATGACACGCTGGCCGGAGTTAATCTACTCGTGGCCGTGGAAAGCGACAGCGCCTCTTTCCATGTTTGGCAATGTGATTCACTCAGATTCGAGCTTGAGGCTTCCACCTCTTTGCTGAAGGATACGCCGACGCAATCATCATGGAATTGGCGCGGCGAATGTGTCGAGGGAATTTTGCGAGGCAGAAAATTGCCTGTCGTGCAGGCGTACCAAGAGTTTTGGCATTCGTGGCGAACTTTTCATCCGCATACGACTCAGTACGGCGTTGCGCAATAAGATCTTGTAAGCGGAGGCACCGGATTCAACAGATCGTGAAGAGGGTACTCCGATTGATCCGCTCAATCTGCTTACAGAAAAGCTTTGGTTTTGAAAGCAAGGAATTCGTTAGACCAGAAGAGCACATAAAAGGGAGAACTTGATGGACACCACTCGCATCGAGAAGCTAAAAAAAAGTTTGGAAGCCAACCCGAGTGACGCATTCACACGCTACCTCGTGGCGTTGGAATGTGTGAAGCTGCGTTTGAATGAAGATGCCATCGCGCACTTTCAGCAATTGGTGAATGAGCACCCGCAATACGTGCCAACCTATTATCAATATGCCCAGCTTTTGGAAAATCTGCAAAGGCAGAAACAGGCCATCGCCATTTACGAGGCCGGCTTGAAAGCCGCGCGCGCCGCGGGCGATACGCATGCCGCGAGCGAGTTGCAGGCTGCGCTCGACTTGCTCACCTAAGAACCTCTGCGGGCGAAAGTGGCAGTCTTCTCAAAGCCGCCTTGCGTTGCCAACTCTCATCGCGGCGACAATTCCTTCTCCGCTTCGAGAACCAACGCCACCTCTTCCTCCGGCGCTTGCGCGACCAAACGCTTCGAGCTATAAAGCACGAAGTATAACAACGCCACGAGCATAAACACCGCCACGCCCCACACGCCCGCGCGATAATCCGGCACGGCAAAGGTCGCGGCCAATGACAGCAACGCGAGCGCAAACCCGACATATGCGCCCGTATTGCCCAACGGACTGCGATACGGCCGCGGCAGGTTCGGGCGTTTGCGTTTGAGCTGCAAATAAGCGAGCATCACGAACGCATATGAAATCACCGCGCCGAACACGGCCATGTTCAACAAGGCCGCGCCCACGACACCTTTATTGAAACGATCGATGAGCATCGCGCAGAGCAAGCCGATCAACGCGCCGAGCACGAGCGCACGATGCGGTGTGTTGCTTTTATATCCGGTCAAAGACAAGGCGCGTGGAAAATAGCCCGCGCGTGAGAGTGCGAAGAGCACGCGGCCATAAGCATAGATGATCGTATGAAAGCTCGCAATCAGACCGGTGAGCGCCACTAACGTGAGCACGGTCGAAGTTGCGCCGCTTCCGAACACGGCGCGAAAGCCTTCGGCAAGCGGCGCATCCGAAGCGCCAATCACAGTCGCGCCGCCATTCACACCGCTGTTCAACACCAGTGTGAAGATGGAAAGCGCGAGCAAAGTCACGATGCCGAAGAGCAATGCGCGCGGTATGTCGCGCACGACATCCACGGTCTCTTCCGCAGCGAGCGGCAATTGCTCAATGGCGAGAAAGAACCAAATCGCAAAAGGCAACGCCGCAAAGATGCCATACCAACCTTTCGGCAGAAAAGTGGATTGCCCGGCCTCGGGCGCGAGGTTAAACACTGCGTCCCAACTGAATGCGCCGTTCAGCAATGCGCCGGCATAAAACACCACCAGCACGGCCATCGCCAACAGCGTCACCACCAAGCCGACTTTGAACGTAATTTCCACGCCGCGAATATTGATGCCTACAAAGAGTGCATACGCCGCGATCCACCATGTCGAAACCGGCACCTCGGGAAAGAGTTTTTGCAAATAGCCGCCGATGCCGATCACGATCACCGCAGGTGTGATGACGTATTCAATCGTATCGGTCACGCCCACGAGATACCCGGCGAGCGGCCCGAACGCATTCCGCGTGAACGAATAAAAGCCTCCGGCGTGCGGCAACGCCGCGGACAACTCCGCGATGCAAAAAACCATGCACACATACATAATCGCGATCACCACCGTCGCAACGAGCAATCCGCCGAAGCCGCCGGCAGTGAGACCGTAATTCCAACCGAAGTAATCGCCCGAGATCACCGCGCCCACGCCCATGGCCCACAACATTACCCACCCGGCGCTCTTGCGCAATTTGCGTTGCGTGAAATAGGTTTGATCCACGTCTTCGTAATGCACCGCGCTGCGATTATTCTGGCTTTGCGCTTCTTGCATGGCCGTGATCCTTCGGTGTGAGTTTGAAAAGTATTTTTATGAAAGCCGCGCTTCCGAAGGGAAAACCGCGTTTCATCAAGCCGCGCCTTCCGGCACAACCGCTCGAATCATTTCGAACAATTTACCAAAATCTTTTTGGTGCACGGGATTGTTGCTCGCAATGATGCTTTTGATCACATTGAGTCCCTCGTGTTCGATCTTCGCCCAAATTGCTGCAGCATTACCACCCTCCGGCACAGGATAGATGCCTTCGCCCGCTACTTCGACTACGCCCACGCCCTCCGACTTGATTGCGAGCAACTCCCGCGCGGTTCGGAATGCAGGATTGCGAAACAGAATGTGGCAGCAATAGCCCGCTTCGTTTTGAGTGACGACGAGATTGCACGTGTTCTTTCCCGGCTCGAGCTGTTTCCATCGCTCAATAATCCTTCCGCACATCGCTAGCAAAAGCGTGCGCTGCCGACTCGTCACTCGGCAGCATGCAATCGGAAAATGCAGCAACCCAACGGAGAAATTCTCCTCTGCAATAGAAAACTCGGGAAGAACGCATGCCTGCATGATTGGCAGGTCGAGCCGTTCGAACACTTGATAATGATGGTGTGCGAGAATCGAAGCGCCGGCCCATTCCACGTCGCTGTTCGAGCAGCCGGTGTAGCCCGGCGCCAACTCGACAAAGCAGAGCAAGTCTTCCAAACTTTGCCGGCTCATTTGCATGGGCAGCTTTTCCATCGTGATCACGACGAAATGTTTTTCGAACAGCGGAAAGGGCGTCACTTGCACAAAGTATTCGCGGCCTTGGTTCAAAGCAAATTTGAAGACGCGTAAGTTTTCCTTTCCCGGCAGGTCGAGATTGTCATAACAAATCGCGCAATGCAGCGCGCGCGTCGCGGAAGAAAGCGCCGGAGTGGGCGAATATTTGTTGCGGGCAAAATTGATCTGCGCACGAAAAGTCACGCCCGTCTCCGCATCATCATAACGATAGCGCCGGTTCTGTTGCAAGCGCGCAGGACTGAAATAGCCCACGCGCGCTTCCCATTCCCACAGCAAATCCAACACGCGACTCAGGCCACGCTGTTCATACTCGCAATGCAGATACTCCTGCATTGCGGCTTGCGACATGCGCAAATCAAAACGCTCAAACTCGCGCCGCAGCACAGCCGCGGCAATTGCTGTGCGACCGTCCAATAATAGAGGAGATTCTTTCGGACCTCTCTGAAAATTGCTTCTATGAGGGGGGATGGGGAATGTCATGGCCTTCTACTGTGCTGTCACATCAACGAGAAGAAAAGGAGGTTTGCATACAAGCATGCCGCAGGTGCGGCAAGAGGATAAAAAACTACCTCGGAAGTACAACTTCGCAATGGGCGCTTGGCAAGATCTTGGATGAGTTTGAGAACTTGCAAACGTGTCAATCCCCGTTATCAAAATCCGAACATTGCCCAATGTTCTATTGCAGAGAGAGAATGTAATGTCAGAGGGAGAAATATTGCCAAAGAAGTGCGCGCAATCTAAACAAGCTGAGAGCAAAAAGCAAGGCAGGGTTCAACACTTCCAATAAAAAATCCCACGGCATGTCTCGCACACCGTGGGATTTGAGTTTTCAAGCTCGCAATGGCGCTATTGGTTCGGCTCTTTGGTTGCCGAAGAGGAAGGCGGCTCGGGCAGAATGCGAACAGTTCTGCCGAGGGCCATGGACTGCGGCGGAACCGGCGCGTACAAATCGAGCACTACCCACGTGCTGCCATCTTCGGGATGGAAGCCCAAACGCGCTTGCTGCACGTTGCCTTTGTTGATCGGAATCGTCTTCGCGTCCGGAATGTAAACTTTGGGGAAGATGAGCAGAGCGCGCGGCGGTTCATCCAACAACTTTTGCGAGAAAACCAGCTCGCCGTTGCCGATCACCAAAATAGAGTCGTTGCGCACAGCCACGGTTTCAATCATGGAGCCGGGGTGCAAGCCGGGCTTATTCTCGCCGGTGTAGATCACAAATTCCACGCGGCGGTTTAGGAATCGCCCTTCGTCCGTGCTGTTGCTAACCAAAGGCCGCCATTCGCCGTAGGGTATCGGAGCAACAAAACGGCCGGGGGTCACATTGCGACGACCCAAATAATCCATGACGCTGTTCATGCGGCGCTCGGCCAAATGGAAGTTGTACTCATCCGTGCCGATGCTGTCCGTATGCCCGGAAATCCACACCTGTGAATCCGCATAGGTGTTTAGAATTTCGGCCAGCTTGTTCATGGTGTCGTACATGTCCGGGCGAATCTCGTATTTGTCGAAATCGAAATTCACGTTGCGCAGCGTGGCTTGCACGTT
This sequence comes from bacterium, assembly GCA_037444905.1. Lineage (GTDB taxonomy): Bacteria > Zhuqueibacterota > Zhuqueibacteria > Zhuqueibacterales > Zhuqueibacteraceae > JABWAN01. The sequence goes on from JBBILN010000124.1 coordinate 5,979, forward strand.
GCCGCCTTCCACTTGCTTGACAGTGATATCGCCTTTGGTGGACTCGGCAATCTTTTTGATCTCTTCAAATTTCTTCGCCATCTCTTCTTCGAGCTTGCTCATACGATCTTCGACGTCACGCAAGCGGCCTTCGGCTTCCAAAGCCGCGAGCCGCGCTTCTTCGGCTTCTTCGCGTGCGCGCCGGGCAGCTTCGAGTTCGCGCTGCGCTTCACCGGTCGCCAAGACTCCCATCGGTGCAACCCGGCCGAAGTTGAATGAGATCGAAAAACGATGCGCCTGCGAATCGAAATTTTCCAGCGGGCTGTAGGCATAGTCCAACTCCGTGCTCGAGCCGCCGGCCCATGCCATGGGAATGATGACGCCAAACCCCGCGCCCCAGCGCGAGACTTCGTCGTCGTGCAGCTTGTAGCCACCGCGCAACGCCAACACATCGGAGATGCGAAATTCCGTGCCGCCGTAGAAGCGCACGTCTTTATCGGCATTGTCCAAAAACTTGGCGGCATCCACGCCAACGCTCCAGCGCAGTTGCGGCATAAGCTGCAGCGAAGTTCCCAAACCGCCGCGCATCGTTTCGGGCAGCCGGAAGGAGTTCGCTTGGGGATTGAGCTGCAGTTTGCTCAAGGTAAAATTCTGCAAGGTCAATCCCACCGAAAAGTATGGGTGCTTGAAGAGCACGCCGACGTCCGCGCCAACACCATAGCCCACGTCGCCCGCCAAGTCTTGCCGGATGACCTTGCCCGCGAAGCCGAAAGAGAAGGGGTAATTGAAGAGATTGATATAGTTGCCGTATCCCAACGTGAGCGCAGCGTTGTTGTTGTTGAAAGTATTCAGCGTGGGTTTGAAATCCTCGTTTATTTCGGCAAGCTCGCCTTCACTGAAGTAAGTGATATTTGCGCCAAAGACGCCATAACGTGTGCGCAAGGCGCCGTCTAGTGCGCCTTGATAAGTGTCTTCGATCCAGGGGTGGAAGTGCGCCGCAAGCGAATTGCTTTTCATGTTGCCCAAGCCGCCGATGTTGTAGCGCAAGACGTTGAGGTCATACGCCAATGCGGTGAAGGCTTCTCCCATGGCCGTAGCGCGCGCATATGGACTGATGCGCAGAATGGGAGCGGCATATTGGGCCGCAACCTGGGCATGGGCTGCTGCGCTCACGAGCAGCAACGCGCCTGTAACCCAAACTGCATGACGAGAAAAATTAGAGTTCGTTTTCATAGGAATATTCCTGGCAGCCATCAGCAACTTATGCCAAACTTGTTTGCGGATTCGGAGTTTGCATGTGGAAACTTTCATTGCACGAGCACCAGTTTGCGAATCAACGTGGCGCTGTCCGTACGCTGGGTGGTATTGTCGGTTATGCGAGCGTGAAACTTGACGAAATAGGTTCCGCTTGCCACCAGACTGCCGGCATCGTTCTGGCGATTCCACCAATTCGTGGTCATCACGGAGGGGCCGCCCGTGACCATCGTGCTGCCGCTGAATAAGATTTGCCCTCCCGGAATGGTAGAAACCTTTTCGCTCGCCAAATTGAAAACCTCCACCTTGTCAAGCGTGAGCGTTTTGCCGCTGCGCACCTTGGCGGCAAGCTTCAGCACGCTGTGTTGATAGGTGCGGTAGGGATTGGGCGCAATCATAAAGTCGAACAGACCGTCCGCGGCGAATAACGAATCGATCGGTTCATCGGCGCCGAAGACTTTGACCACATCGAGGACTTTCTCATTGTTGTCTGGATCGACGTATTCCGCCACGACGTCTTCGAGATTAAAGGTACGCAACTTGCGATCGCCGGCGACCGGACGCTCGCGATTCACTTGCACGGAGAGACTCAAGAAAACGCCGGTCGTATCGCCGGTTTCAATCAACCGCAAGGTTTCTTCTTCGCCGTTCGCACGATCGACATACACACGCGCTTGCAGTGTATCTTTTCCGACGGGATTCAGGTCCTGATCCTTTTCACCGGTTACGCGCACCACGAAATAATTGTCGATAAAAATCGAGTCGATTTCCACACCCGCGAGATTTTCAATGCGAATCTGCGCCGAGGTTCTGCGGATCACGCGCGCGGTATCGGTGCTCACGTCCGCGTTGCCGTCGATGGGATCGCGATAGCGCACCACGAGCACGTCGCGGTCCTTCACTTCCAAAGTATCGTTCGTGCGCGAGGGTCGGAACGCTATCGGCACGCCGCCACGAAAGTTCGCCACGTTCGTAGGATTGGGCTTTAACGTCACATTGACGGAATCTTCCGTCAGCGTGCTCTTAATCGTAACAGGTACACCATTGGGAAATTGATTCAAGAACTGAATCATGCTCGCGTCGATCACCGAAACAAACACGCTGTCTTGCGGTACGCCCGCAGGCTTGTAGAGATTGACGGCTTTGAAGCTCGCATCGGTGAAGGAAGTCTGCGAAGGGGCTTTCGGAATGAGCTTGTATTCGATGCGCCAGCTTTCCAAAATCGGCGTGGTGTTTGAAAGAAAAGATTCCGTGGTGCGCAAGGTGGCGCGCAAGCGCAGCCTTTGCTTGCCGCGCAAAGCCGGCACGAGCGTTGTCAATCCCACCACTGTATTGTCGGTTTCGGGGAAAGTGACAAGCGAGTTGTTGTTGGTCGCATCAATAATCTCGACGCGGACCGAGCTTCCGCGAGTCGGAAAAGTCAGCGAGACCCAGTCTGTGACCACGGAGTCTACCGGCGCGCCGAATGGTACTGACAACAAATCACCGGCCTTCGTGCGGAAAAATTTGCCGGTCGCCGTAATGCTGGTGAGCACCGGCGTGTGCTGCGGATTGGAAGTTTCGAGATGGATGAGAAATTGGAAGAGGCTGTCTCCGTCGTGCCTGCGATTGATGGCGGTGCGTCTTTGTTCGTAAAAATCACGCACGCTGTCCGGCCCGAAAAACGGGAATTGCGCTGCCGAAAGCTGAAAGTTGCTGGGATTGTTTGAAGAGCGCATTTGCAAACGAATGCGCGTGCTGTCAAACAACCCGCCGGCCACGCCGTCCAAGCCCGCCCATATTAACGAATCAAAATCCACCGCACGCCGGAAAGAGAACACTTGCGACATGACCGCTTGCGTGGAGTATGCCAGCGTGCGCGGCACGGTGTCTTCGGTGTCCAAATTGGCGTCTTTGAAAGCCGCCAAAGTTCGACGATTACCGTTGCGATCGGCATCAGTTAAGCCGAATAGCGCACGCCCAAAACAGTAATTGTCACGAGGGCGCCCATAACAAAACACGACGTTCTTTTGCCGATTCACTTCCATAATACGATTGTTGCCGGCATCACTGATTAAAATATTGCCCGAACTAGCGCGCACGGCATCGGCATCGGAAGGAGAATTTAAAGTGCTCTGGGTGGAATCGGGCAAGCCGGAGTCGGAACCGAAGTGCCATATTTCTGTCAAGCTCGCGCCGTTGCGCTGCACCAAAACCACACGGTTTCTGCTTTGGTCTGTGACGAGCAACACGTCACGCTCGGCCGGAACCCCCTCCAGATCCACCGGTCGTCCAAAATCGGCAATGCCGGAACCTTGCAGAATCTGAATCTTGCTATCATTCGTTGCGATGGTGTCAACGGCAACCAGACGTTGATTGCCGGTGTCACATATGAGAACCTGATTCGGATGGTTGGTTTCCGCAGCATTGGTGTAGACGAAAACATCGGAGGGGCTATTCAACTGCAAGCTTTGATTTTGCGTTTTATATTCCCACTCCACTCGCTGAAAGGCTTCAATATCGTATTTCACTACGCGCCCGATGCCGTCGGCTGGATTGAAACCGACTATCAAAATTTTAAGCCGCCCATTTTCACGATAGGAAAAGGCATCCCTGGGAGAGAAGCTCAAAGCGATGGTCGTCCCAATTGCACCCGTCGCACGATCATAAATGAAGACGGTATTCGTGCCCGCATCCGTAACGAGCAAAGAATTGGGATCGCCGGCCAAAGCATCGATATCCACGACCGTTCTGATTGTCCTCTGGCCATTATACGCCGACTCGATACCGTTCAAAAAAAGCTGATAATTCGCCGGCGTGGTCACGGTGGAATCATAAAAGGCCAGCCGCACTTCACCGCGGAGCCTGTCGATCACGACATTGCTGGAGCTTGCTACCCGGCTTGGCGTGGTGGCATCGAACTCATCCACGAATAGCCGCGTTTGTTCCTGCGCGTAGAGGGCGCGCATTAGGCCCAACGCCAGCAGGAGTACGCTCGTACGTGTTAGCATTGGCGCTCCAGCGGCCAATGAACGAAAAGAACCATCTCTCTTATGCATACGAAGATCATCCCATAAGAACGGATTGAGTTACTTGGGAGATAGAAAATAATTCTAGCTCACTCTTGCTCATGAGGATTGGCGAAAGTTAGTTTGCAAAATGAATAAAGAAGGCAGCCATGTACCCGTTTATCCCCAACCTCACTGACATGGCGGAGAAGGATGGCGACTCTGAGGTGCTCACGTGAGCACTGCGAGGAACAAGAAAGGTCACTCGTCATTTCCTAACGACTGAGTGCAAAATTTGGTGCTGCACGAAACTGGTGTGGCGGGACTATGGATTTTTGTGCAGTCGATGATAGGCCTATAATAAGATTTTTTTCCAGAAAGTCAACAACTTCTTTCTGTGGCTCATCCCATCAGCTTGCGAAACTGCGCTTGCGCTTCAACTTTCAGCGGCGTGTTGACTTTCGCCCCCATGACGGCTTCGAAGTGGGTGGTCGCACGATCGGTCTGGCCCATGCGCATGAGCGCAACGGCGAGATAATAATGCCCCAGCAAATTCGCGCGGTTTGCCTTCACGGCGCGCTCCAAATGCGTGAGCGCTTCCGTAAGCTGATTAAGCTTCACCAAGTTTTTGCCCCACAGCGCGAGCATAATGGAATCGGCTTTGCCTAACTCGTGCGCTTGCGCCAGTGCTTGCGCCGCGGCTTCCGCGCGATCCAACAAGTCATACGCCACGCCGAGCTGTTTGAAATAAAGTCCTTTTGAAGGCTTTAGTTTGCTGGCTTGCTCAAAGGCCTCGGCGGCGCGCTCCGGCGCGCCGGCGCGCAATAACGCCGCGCCCATCATGGCCCACACTTGATCGTCTTCGACTTTCTTGTCAAGATAACGTTGATAATAGGCCGCCGCCTTTTTGAAATCCGAATACAGAAAAGCTTTGTAGCCTTCCGCATACAAGCTTTCCAAATCCGCTTGCGGCACCGCGGTTTCAGCGGTGGTGATGATCGCGCGCTTGGCGTGGTTTGCGAGCGCGCCGGTCTTATCCAACTCGATCACCTTGCGATAATTCAAATTCGCATTTTCGGTGTCGCCGAGGAGGGAGTGAATTTTTGCAAGTCCGAAATAGGCGCGCACCTCGTTGGGCGCAAGCTCAATGGCGCGCTGGAAACTGGTGATGCCCTCGGTGTATTTCTTCAAAATGCTATACACCGCGCCGAGATTCAAATGCGCCAGCGCGTTGCGGGAATTGAAGTACGTGCTCTCGCGCAAGTGCGACTCTGCTTCCGCGAACTTTCGCATCTTGAGCAGAATGGTGCCGAGAATCAAATGCGCGCGATGATAGATCGGACAGATGTGAATCGCTTGCGAAAGATTCTCCACCGCTTCTTTGTAGTTCTTCCCTTCAAAACAAGCCAGGCCCAAATTGAAATAATAATCCGGATCGCCGGAATTGAGCGCGATGGCTTGCGACCATTTGGTGATGGCTTTCGGAAAGTCTTTTTGGCGCGCAAACGCCAAGGCTTCATGATGATGCTGCTCGGCTTGCGGATTCGTCGCCCCCGACATCCATTTCAATTCTACCTTGTTGTCGACGACGCGCACGTCCAATTTGCCGTTGCTGCCGTAGCGGCGCTTGAGATAGTTGGCGATGGTAACCGGATCGTTGTTGCCAGACAACAAATCGTTAATCTCTTGATCGAAGTAGCGCACATCGTTAAGAGAGATGGTGGCCAAAATTGCTTTGGGGGTCGACTGAGGGGTCATGGATGACAACTTGCCGAGGTTTATTCGACGGATTGGAGGAATCGAGCATTGCAAATTTCAAATTGCAAATTTGCAATGCTCTCTAGTTGTGCGCCAGGGGGGACTTGAACCCTCAGCCTTTGGCTCCGGAGGCCAACGCTCTGTCCAGTTGAGCTACTGGCGCAATGTAAAACGCTCTGCGGCGAATACGGTATTGCGCATCAACATCATGATCGTCATCGGTCCCACGCCGCCCGGAACCGGTGTGATCGCTGCGGCTTTGTGCCGCACGGCTTCGAAATCTACGTCGCCCACGAGGCGATAACCTTTGCTGCTCGCAGCATCATCGCTGCGATTGATGCCAACATCTATAACAACCGCGCCTTCTTTTACCATCTCCGCGGTCACAAACTTCGGGCGGCCGATCGCGGCGACGAGAATATCCGCAGCCTTTGTGTGCGCAGCCAAATTTTGCGTGCTCGAATGGCAAACCGTGACCGTTGCGTTTGCCGCTTTATTTTTTTGAAGAAGAAGCAACGCGAGAGGCAATCCCACAATCGGGCTGCGGCCTAAAATCACAACGTGTTTGCCATTCACTGAAAAGCCGCTGCGCACGAGCACTTCCTGTATCCCCGCCGGTGTACACGGCACATAGGTCTCTTCGCCTAATTGCAATCGCCCACGATTGAATGGATGAAAACCATCTACATCTTTTTCCGGCGCAACATTCTCGAACACGCGCTGTTCATCAAGATGCTTCGGCAGCGGCGCTTGCACCAAGATGCCGTGAATGTGCGGGTCGCGATTGAGCCGCGCGAGCAACTCCAGCAACTCGGTTTCAGAAATCTGTTCCGCGCGACGATGCACTTGTGAGAGCAGGCCGAGCGTCTCGCACATCTTGGCTTTCGCATTCACATAAACCGCAGAAGCCGGATCATCGCCCACGAGCACTACTGCCAAACCCGGCGTAATGCCTTTACTCTGTAGCAGCGAGATTCTTTGGATTAACTCGCGCTTTATCTCTTCGGCTATCTTCTTGCCGTCGATAATGTGCGCAGCCATTCTAGCTTTCTTTCATGAACACCGCCGCGCTTTTCTCCTGTGTTTGTCATTTGTATATTAAAAGTGCCTCTTCTTCCGCTTTACTTCGTGGCGCGCT
>JBBILN010000125.1:0-13001 GCA_037444905.1 bacterium
TCTCTTTTTAAGAGAAGGGGATTTAGGGGATGAGTTCGGAATGAGCACGCCGCCGTGGTTGGGGCAACTCATCCCCCCGGCCCCCTTCTCTTGGGAAGAGAAGGGGGAGCAAAGCGCACGAGTTTTTCAAGTCCCCTTCTCTTTTTAAGAGAAGGGGATTTAGGGGATGAGTTCGGAATGAGCACGCCGCCGCGGTTGGGGTAACTCATCCCCCCGGCCCCCTTCTCTTGAGAAGAGAAGGGGGAGCAAAGCGCACGAGTTTTTCAAGTCCCCTTCTCTTTTCAAGAGAAGGGGATTTAGGGGATGAGTTCGGCGGCCTCCACGCCGCGGCGGAATTGCCACTGCTGCTGGCGCGGTTGGGGTAACTCATCCGCCGTAGGGCATGGCGCGCCATGCCCCTACGCATTTGCCGCGGCGTGTTTATAAATGGAATAAACCCCAACGCACCGGCGTTTTAAACCTTGAACGAACATGCGCTCACGCACCCGAACAAAAATTCTAAACACGCTGCTCGTGCTCTTCGCGGCTTGCAATATTTTAAGCTGCGTCAATCCCTTTGCGCCCGCGTTGGATGAAGGCAATCTCATCGGCGAAGTCATCACCCCGCAGAGCACGCCCGAGGAAGTGCTCACGAATTTTCGTTACGCGTACACGTTCCGCGACTCGTTGCTTTACGCGGACGTGCTCGACAGCGCGTTCGTGTTTCAATACTTCGATCCCGATCAAGGGCCTTCGGGCTTGTTCGTTTCATGGACGCGCGAAGTGGATTTGCTCACCACCGGCAGATTGCTGCGCTCCTTCGACATCATCAATCTCGAATGGCTCGACACGATTTATTCATTGCAAGAAGGCGAGAACGAAATTTTAGCCAAAAGCTTTCGGTTGGATTTATCCAGCGCGGACTTCGGTTTCAGCGCCGCGGGCTTTGCGATTTTCACGTTCCGCCAGAACCCGCGCGACCGCAAATGGCGCATCGTGCGCTGGGTGGACCAATCGGATTTGTGAGGCGCCTCTTTGGGTTGTCATTTGAAGAATCTTCTCTAGTTCTCGGCACGCCGCTTAGAATAGAATTTCTCTCAAGCACGAGGGAAGATTCTTCCAGTGACAAAAAGGAGAGACGGCGAAAAACAAAAATTTAAATGCGCACATCAACTCGCAGCAATCGGAGAGAATCCGCATGACCCCTTGTGACAAAATTCAAGCACAGCTTTCCGCGTATCTCGATCAAGAAATCGCAGCGGAGCAAGTGCGCGAGATCGCGGCGCATTTGGCAACATGCCCGCCGTGCGCAGCCGCGGCCAGCGCCGAAAAGGCGATTAAAACTTTGGTGCACGAGCGTGCGCGAGCTTATGGCGCGCCGCCACGGTTGCAAGCGCGCATTCGCCATGCGCTTGCGCAAGCGCAGCCAAGCGCCGGCTTTTGGCCGCTCGTGCGCGAACTTTTTGCGTTGCATCCCGCGCCTGCATTCGCGGCATTGACGGCCATTGTCATCGCGACGAGTGCGCTCACCTATCTCGGCGAAAATGCCACGGACGGCCTCTCCGATCCGACTGCATATGTGGCGCATGCGCAGCTTGAGGGCAACATGATTTGCGCCGATTGCCAACTCATGATGGTCACCCAAACGCCGTGCGTGCACGATGCCGCCTCGCATCGCCTCGTGCTCAAATGCGCAGACGGAAAACTTTGGAGCATCGTGCAATCGCCACAAGGCCGTGAGTTGCTGCAAGCCGCCGAGGCTGCGCGCCGCGTGCAAACCGAGGGCTATCTCTTTCCGCACGTAGGATATGTGCAAGTCACCAATTTCAAAGTCATGCAGAACTAAAAGGAGTTGTTCATGCTGTCGTGGTTTCATCTTCTCAATATTCCCCCCTTGAGGAGGACTAGGCGGGTGTCTTCCGAGTCGGAAACAAAACTTGATACTCGCAACCTCGCTATCCCCCTAACCCCCCTCAAGGGGGGAATTTTCGTGCAGGCTAGGTCCATCAATTCCCCCCTTGAGGGGGGCCAGAGGGGTGTTCTTCGCATTGTGCCAATACTCCTCGCAGCGCTGTGTCTCCTCGCCACGCTTGCCTCCGCGCAAACATTTACTCTCGACAATCCGCTCGGTGATACTTCCGGTGAAATCGTGCAGGCAAGGTTTCTATCTTCTTTGGATAAAGCCTATCGCGGCAGCGCGCTGCGCGTTGCCGTGGTGGTGCAAATCAAAGAAGGGTGGCACATCAATTCCAATCACCCGTTGGAAGAGTATCTCATTCCCACCGAATTGCATTTGGATTCAACCACGGGCGTGACGCTCGAACAAGTCGTGTTTCCCAAAGCGCTCGAACGTACCTTCGCATTTTCCGAAACGCCACTCGCGGTATTCGAAGGCGAGTTCGCCATCGGTGCGGTGCTCAAAATTCCCGAACAATACGCGGGCGAGAGTTTAAAACTGAGCGGTGAAGTTTATTATCAAGCCTGCAACGACAACGCGTGCGCCGCGCCGGACAAAGCTCTTTTTGTTGAAGAAATTCCGCTCGCGGCTGTTGATCAACCCGCGAATTTGCAGCACACGGAAGTTTTTGCGAAGATCGATTTCAGCGCGGAAAACAATAAAATTGAAAATGCGAACGAGGGAGAGGCGAGTGAGTTCGAAAAGTTCGTCAACGAGCACGGCCTCGCAACTTCGCTGGCATTCATCTTTCTTTGGGGCCTCGCGTTGAACTTGACGCCATGCGTGTATCCGCTCATTCCCATTACCACGAGTTATTTCGCCGGACAAAGCACCGGCAGCACGGCAAAAGTTTTTAGCCTCGCGGTGGTTTATGTGCTCGGCATGGCATTGATGTATTCCGTGCTCGGCATGTTGGCGGCCACGAGCGGCGCGTTGTTCGGCGCAGCATTGCAAAGCCCGCCGGTGCTCATCTTCATCGCGCTCGTCATGATCGGCCTCGCGCTTGCGATGTTTGGGCTTTATGAAATTCGCGTGCCCATGGCATTGAGCAACTTTGCCGGCGGCTCGCGCTCGGGTTATTTCGGCGCGCTGTTTATGGGATTGACGATGGGCATCGTCGCCGCGCCGTGCATCGGCCCAGTCGTGCTCGGCCTGCTCACGTATGTCGCGAAGATCGCGGATCCCGTTCTCGGCTTTTGGATGTTCTTTGTGCTCGCGCTCGGTTTGGGCGTGCCGTATTTGATTCTCGGCACGTTCTCTGGATTGCTCAACAAGCTGCCGCGCTCCGGCATGTGGATGGTGTGGGTGAAAAAAGTCTTCGGCGTGATCCTGCTCGCCATGGCAATCTACTTCGTGCAACCGATTCTGCCCGAGATGTTGAAGAAATACTTGCTCGCAGCATTCTTGTTGCTGGGTGGAATTTATATCGGCTTCATCGAAGCCTCAAAATTCAGCGCCAAAATTTTTCCGTGGATCAAGCGCTTCGTCTTCGTGGCTTTTGCGGGAGTCGCAGTGTGGCTTGCGTGGCCGGAAGAGCAGGCGCATGCCTCGTTTTGGAAAAATTATGACGAAGCCATTTTGCAAACCGCGCAACGCGAGGCCAAACCCGTGATCATCGACTTCACCGCGGAATGGTGCATTGCCTGTAAAGAGCTTGAGAAATTCACCTTCCCGCATGAAGAAGTCATGCAGCGCGCGGACCGCTTCGTCTTCCTGCGCGCCGACCTCACGCACATTGGCTCCGCGCCCGTGCAGGAAATTCTCAAACGCTATGACATCAAAGGCATGCCCACCGTGGTCTTCTTGGATGCAACGGGGAAGGAGGTGGCCTCACAGCGCGTCATTGGTTTTGTGGATGGAAAAAATTTCGCGCAGAGGATGGATGCGGTGGCGGCGCTGGCGAATTGAGGAGCTTGCTTTAAAGCCATAAAGGCAAAATGATTTGTTGGCAAGACTATTGAAGCTGTTGAGTGGTTTTGCCGGAAATGATTTTGCCTTTTTATTTTTGTCATTGACGCCGCGCCGGATTTCCGGCGCCGTGCTCAATCCGAATCATCTTCCCACAGCCTATGCAATTGCGAATAACGACACGGTGACTTCTTCGCCCGTCGTTACGACGAGCGGCTTCTTCCGCCTCGCGTTCTTGCCTGCGCAGATTCACCGTGATCGTGTCGGACACGAGCGGGAGGTCGTTTACGCGGGCGAGTGTGGAGGTTGTGGTGGAGAGGGAATATCCAACGAGGGAAATAGCTTTACAATAGGTAATCAATGCGTGGAATAACCTGAGTTGATTTTCGTTTTTCTTTGCTGGAAATGAAAAACGCGAAGATTTTTAGCTTCGCGTTTTTATGTCGATGAAGGTGTATTTTTATAGCGCTTCCTTCGATTCAAGAGCTATCGATCGGCTAAGTCTAATACAGAGATAATGAACCCTATCAAACCAAAAGCAAAGGTTAGCACCAAGATTAAAGTGCGCTTTTCATCTACAAGCCAGTTTAGTGCTGGTGGTATTTTTTCAACACGATCATCCGACGGGTGTTCGATCTGAAATGAAGAGAACCTGCCTTCATATTGAAGATCAAAAGTAGGCTCGTATCCGATACCAATCTTTATTTTATCGAACAAGTTTGGTGTCAGCAAGCAACGCGAGTTCACGTTAAGCTCGCCCTTCTCGCCTCCCCGAAGCAAGATTTCATAAGTTCCACTCCCCATGCTATAATCATGATCGCTCGAAGAAAACTCAGCTATCGGAGAGCCAATCAGCATCTCCTTTTCTTTCGAGCTTAAATTCTTAATTCGTCGCGCAAGTAAATAGGGCGTATTGTTGTTTCTTGCTGTCGAGGTCTTGATTGAATTCAAAATAAAAGAAGAAGGCCCATTACCAACCCAATATTGAATAGCCGGTCGTGAAGCGAGAAGCTCTACTAAAAAAGTTATGGGCTTGTTTATAGAGGCTTTTTCAATCGTATGTCCATTACAAACAATTTCACAACCACTTACCTTCATGAAAAATTTTTCGGGTAACTCAAAAGAATTAGGCCCATTACTACCCTGCAGCGTAACAGCAATTTTTCGACCTTCTTTCTCGAAAAACATTCTACTTCCTTGAGAGAAGTTTAAATCATTCACGAAAAACTGTGTTTCAATCGCCTGAAATTCAATGTTTGCAATCGCAGTGGCACTGTAAGGCCTAAAATGAATATTGTCTTCTGCCAACAACGCGCCGTCTTCCTTTCTTCGTAACATTCCTTTTTCAATGACTAACCCAACAATAGATTTCATCTGCAACGATTCGATAGCAAGTGGGTGTTGAAGTAAATTCGTCGATTCTTGCAAAAGAAAACTTACTCGTTTAGCGCGAGTTTGAAAACGTACGGCTATACGCTTTCGAATAAAGGCCATAGCCACAACGAAAATAAGGATGGCTATTCCACCAAGTATTGTCCGACCGGAAAGGGTTTGTAAACCAGGCACAATTTTTTGGCTCAGAAGAATATAATAGAGAAAGCCAACGAAACTGACCACAATCACTGCCACAATATTTCCGTAACGGATACGTGGGAAAAAATTTGCAATTCTATTGAACAATCCCAAGAAGCCATTACGAAAACCAGAACTTAATAGAAGGAAAACGCTTATTAGGCCACCAGCTACCAACACAAAAATGCTTATTGGATACCAAACTTCCTGGCGAGAAATTGCCTTCTCAACCACTCTGAGCTCTTCTTGATACTTAGAATCATTCGGCGACAGAGATATCAATTCACGTAAATACACACGTGAGGAATGCCAATCACGTCTTGCTTTGGCTTGCTGAAAGAGATTTGTGAGAAACTGAATTGAGTCTTGACGTGCGGCTTCATGAAATTTTTCTTTGGCATCAAGACGATCCGGATTCTTCTCCAAGACTTTCTTGAAGTAATCTTTAGCTAGGCTGTATCGGCCTGCTGTAAGCTCCTCTATCCCACGGTTGTAGTTTTCACCAATCTCGGCAGCCATTCTGGTAGGATCGCTCTCAGACGCACTGGACGGTCGCAAAAACTCGGCGGCAGCAAGGCTTTCCAGCGCCTTACGAAATTCGCCCGATTTCAATGCCGCATCCGCAGCATCCCGAGCATTTGAGTATTTGATCTCCGTGTTCAACTTGAATGCTGTTTCCTTTTGTTTTACAAAAGCACTGTCACGATCAACATCATCATCCGCATACACGAGGGAAACGGTGAAGCATTTAAGCGTAAGTTCTAAGTCCTTCTTCGCGTTTTTAAAACTTTGCCTTAGACCTTGTGAAAACCAGTGATCATAAAGTTTTTTTCGAGCAGCCAGATAACCCTCTTTCGCCTCTTGATTTTCAGGGTCAACACTTTCCAAAAGTTTTTTAAAACTCTTCTCAGCCCTTTCCCATTGCCGATAGTCCGACAATTGTAATGCTTTCGTTCCTTGATTCAATAACTCGGCAGTTAGCCTTTCTTTTTCAAGATGCGGTGTCGCTTGATCCAGGCCGGCGTTCGCTAGCGCGTTGGTTGGATCATATCCAAGAATGGCATTGTATTCTGCAACAACACCTGCCCAATCGCCTCTGTCTCGCTTTATTTTGGCCAATTCTATATGCGCTATCGTTTGGCGGGAATCTTTTTTTATGGCTTGCACAAACGAGTTTTCGGCATCAGCCTTTCTGTTGCCAAGAAGATACACTTCTCCTAGCTTTGTCCAATTGCGCGCATTGGGGGGATCGACAACAAGGTATCCTTCATAAGCAAAAATTCTCTGTTCAATACTACCATCCTCCTCGTTTAGCTCAACTAGTGCGCGCCAAGCGGTGAGGTCTTGATTGTTTAACTGCACTGCATTCCCAAGGTATATTCTTGCCTCCTCGGGTTTATCCAAAGCCATATAGCTGAGTCCCAACTCACGGTTAAGATCAGCATCATTGGGCGAATTTTCAAGAGCAGAAAGCAACTCACTAATCGCAATGTCAATTTGGCCACTTCCCATTTTGCGGTGAATCTCACTCTTGAGCAACCGAGCTTTTTTGACACGCGCTTTTCTCTCAACGTTTCGATCTTGGCTGAATTGCTGAATATACCATTTGCACTCAGTGAGCGCTCTTTGCAGCTCCGCGTCTGTCTGAAGATTATTGATGCCTCTGTGAACAAGCGCATCAAGCTTTACGTCCGAGCTGTCAAGTTGCGCGTAAAGAGTTTGCCATGTAAACAGATAGGCAATGCAGCATGACAGCAAAATATGATATTGGCGAATCATCGGCGTTCTCCATTTTGAAATTTTGCAAAAGTTGATCTCAAACCGGTTTTTGTCCGTAACAGGTTCATATATTGTTTATGGAAATGGAGGCGGCAGTGGAAGCTTTTTCCTTTGCTCAACAATTTTATCGTCTCCATCATCATTTATTAGGGACCATACTGAATACCCTACTCCGAAACCGAAAAGAATTCCTAGCCCGACAGAAGTTTTTCTAAAAGAACGTTTACTAATAGTGTTTTGTGAAATAGGTGGTTCCAACGTTGGTGGCTGAAAACCAATCCCTCTATAAATCCATTCGACAACTATTTTGATACTGGTACTGTCCGGATACCGAAGTATTTTGATCGGATTCTTAGAATCATAAATCTGGGTTTCTGCTGGTATGATTGCAATTCTAGGAAAGATGTTCATTTGATCTGCTGAATCAGGAACTGGGTGACTTGCTCCACATACCACGTACTCTAATCCAAATGTTTTACCGAAATTCAAGATAGCCTGCTTGACTTTGTTTTCGTTTTCTGTTGTTCGGACATCAAGGGTTAGTAGAGAAGGATTGATCACTTTCAATTCATCTTTACTGAACCAAATGACAGAATGGGTTTTGCGGAGTTCTGTGACAAGGCTTTTTGAAAAGTGGGCAGTTTCCCACGAAGGCAGAGCCGTAGAGCTAAAATCTAGAACACCAAGCTCAGGAAAAGCAAACTTGAAAGAAAAAAATTTGCCCCTTCGATTCGTTGCGTACAAGAATCGTGGATGTTTAGGATCCAGGCTCAGGCTTAGGAGTGGAAAATCTAGCTCCTTCACATACCCTGTGTTCATTTCGCGCCAAGCCCACTCATCTTCATGCGCCCACCCTACGCCTGAAGTTTTCGTTGGTCCTTCAAATAGAGCGAAAATGATATGGGTGTGAAATCGGTCAACTACAAGATCGTTTGTTTTTTGTTTCTCTATTGGGCCGAGCTGCCTCCTTTTTTTGGGTTCCAGCACTTTGAGACTATTCTCGTCATCTTCCATCTTAAAGACACCTATGTCCGTCCCAACGTAAAGTTCATGTGGATTTAAGCGCGAAACAACAAGCGCACGTTTGGTCGCTCGAACCGTGTCTGGAACAGGAATCCAACTTGCTCCAGCATCACGGCTACGATAGATTTTCGTACCAATAGCCGCATAAAGCGTGTCCATAGAGCCTTCAACTGTTGCAAGAGCATTAATTGCTGTATCGGGCTTAATAACCTCAAGATGTCTCCACTCGTCTCCTCCATTCGTGCTGCGGTACAAACCACCTTTCGTGCAGGCGTATATTATGTTGGGCCGAAAGGGATCAATAACAAGTTTAATGATGTTTAGGTTACCCAGATTCGTATTCTTAGGCTCCCAATGAACGCCGCCATCCACACTTTTGAAAATCCCGGTATCTCCATTCGAAGCGTAAAAAATATTCGTATCTGTTGGATCGACAACCAATAGATCCACAGCTTGCAGTTGAAGCGATCCTTTCAAAACGTTCTCCTTCAAGACGGCCCACTTGTTTTCTTGGGCGAGAACACCATTTTTCTTCCACGCGATGGTCGTAAAAAAGATCAAGACACAAGCGAATAGCGATTTTGCATTCATACCGAAACCAGGTCTTAAACGGCTATTTGATTAAAGTGATTTGTTGTTGTCTTTTGAAACCACTTGTTTGCAATAACAGGATATAGATTCCACTTGTAACTTCGTTCCCAGTGTGATCAATTCTATCCCACCTCACAAACTGCCTCCCCTGCTCCCAAACCTGCCCGTCGCTCAACACGCGCACTTCCCTCCCCAAAATGTCGAAGACTTTCAACGTCACCGGCGCGGCCTGCGGCAAGTAGAAGGAGAAAATCGTTTCCTGGTTGAACGGGTTGGGGAAGTTTTGATAGAGCTGGATTTCGTCGGGGAGATTGTTCGTGATGGCGCTCGTGCGGCTCTGCACGAAATCCATGGTGCCGATGAGCAACTCAAATCGTCCGGGTAGCAATTCTCCCAAATTGTCGAACGTGTAGTCGGCGCGCTCGCGCAAATTCTGGAAAGCTTGGCGATTTTTGTCGTAAAGGTAGACGCCAAAGTGGCTCGGAAAATTCACACTGTTTTTTATCGTAAGCGTAATTGGGCTTTCCTTGAGGTTGGATTTGACTTCGAATTCCCAAATTTCGCCATTGGCGAAGTTTGGGCGGAAGTCGCCGGCATAATCGCTCGGGTAGTCGGGCCAGTCGCAATGAGGAAAATAAACATTCACGCGATTGCCAATCGGCGGCGGATCGAACAAGTCCCACTGATCCCAATCCGTCTGCGCTTGCGCGGCAACGCCGGCAAAGTTGTAGAGATCGCTGTGCTCTCCGCTGCGGGCTTCAATGGTGCAGTACCAATCCCACGGCGGCTCCGGCGAGGTGGCATTTTTTGCTAAAGGGGTAGCATTTGCTTTACCTTCGTTCGCAAAAAACAGAACGTCTCTCTGCAGAGAATAAAATGCGTAACCCTGCCATGGCTTGAGTGTATCCGGCCAGAGTTGCCAGTCTGCCTTCGTTTGTGCGGGAGCAACCTCGAATTGCTGAAAGTTGTAGAGCGCATTCCCACTTGCCAGCGAGCATTGACTCTTTGCGATATCAAAGAGAAACGGGTTCGCAATCATGTTCCAACCCGGCTCGAGCGCGATGCGATTGAACTCTGCGTTTGCCGGGCAGCCGAGGGCGCTGGTGGGCACGGTTCTGCTTGCGCCGCTTGCGAGAAATTGTTCCGCTTTGGTCGTAATCAACCAATAAGCGCGGCCCGGGCGGAATGGCCGAACTGAGTCTGGAGCCGAAGCTGTTAATTCCACGAGATTGCCGTTGTGGTAGTCGAATAAGCGCCAAACCGTATCGTCGGGCGATCCAAAGTTGCTGCGTTGCGTGACGTTGATCGCGGCGGAATCGTTCATGACCAAGGGCACAGAGATCATACGATAATCAGATTGCTCTTTGCCTGAGTGCAGAGCTTGCGGACTGCTCAGGCCATTGGGCAGGTTCACGCTGATGGAATAGTATCCCGTTGCAGGATGCCGGCTGGGATTTTCAAGACCATCTTGCGCCACAAACCAGTATTCAATGCCGCGATTGCCAATTGCGCTCGCGGGTATGGTGGATTCCCAATTTGGCGGAGTAAGGGTCTCGTGCATGACAATTTCTATCGAATCGCGAGAAGTAGTGCCGCTCGCACGATAAAAAAGAATGCATTGCTGAACCGAAGAGAAAGAGTCGGTTACTTGAGCACGTATCGTAAACGGCGCGTCGATATTCACCTCGCAATTTGCCGGGTTGTGATCGATCGCCGGGCCGAGCTCGTCAATGCCGATGCCGCGCAATTGCAAAACATGCCTGCGATTGGGATAAGCATTCGATTGAAAAACCAAAGAATCCGGGAATTCATCGAGCGTCTGCGGCATAAATTTTATGAGCACGGAGTATTGCGAATCTGGCGCAATGGTCTTGGGCAGAGGCGCCACAACGAAAGGTGAATCAGGGTAATCAATGGTGCTGGTATCAATTTCCAAAGCAATATTGCCCGTGTCTGCCAGAACAAAATTCCAGATGGAATCTTTTTTAACCTGCACCATACCGAAGTTGTGTAACGGATCGGCGACCAGGATTGCGGCGACGCCTTTGCCGCTTAAGACTATCTTATCTTGAGCGCAAACAGCATCGTGAGCGATCTGGAGTGTATCGATGCAATCGCCTAATGCGCCGGGTTTGAACTTGATGGAGACAGTCACGCCCTCGCCGGGAAAAAGCGTGAACGGCGTCGATGGACTGTGCAAGCTGAAGCCGCAATTCATTGAACCAAACTCGACGCGCTCAATTATCACATTGTGGCTGGCGTGATTTTCGAGTTGGAATGAAAGCACAGGCTCACTCTCCAATTGCACCTCTTCAAAAGTCAGCGAGGACGAGTCGGCTTCCAGCTCAAAAGCAAGTCCCTCGCCGCGCAGAGTGACGACGGGCGTCAAAATTCCGCCAGCGGTTTCGAAACAAAGCGTGTCGTTAAAGTTGCCTGGTGTGATCGGAGCAAATTTCACCACAAAGGTTTGCTCCTCTAGCGGGTGAATGGTTTCCTGTTGCGGATAAACTTTGAAAACCTCGGGCCACGCCTGTTTGATTTTGATGAGGTCCAGAGTGCAGTAGCCGGTGTTTTTAATTTTAAAAGACCAGGCATTGCTTTTTTGCAAACACAGCGCGCCGAAATCATGGCTGGTTTCATCAAACACCGCGTTTGCGCCCGGCAGGCCGATGCCGAAGAGTACGACGCTGTCTTCATGACCAAAACGATAATTCAGTTTCAATGTCCCATTGAATGTGCCTGCCTGGCGCGGCGTGAAATCAAGCCGGAGATCTTTTTGCTCATTTGGCGCTAGATGCACTTGCGCGAAACGCGGCACGAAAATATCCGATGGTTGCGTGCTGATGTTATCAACGTAAAGCGAGCAAGCGCTGGTGTTGATCAAGGTGATGGAATTAGAATCCACACGGCAAAAGACCGGCGTTGCCGCAAAGCGCAGCGTGTCTTTCGGTGCAATGATGCCGGGAAATTGTGGCGTAGTGCCGAAAAGAGAAACCACATTGGCAGCCGTGTCCGCTCGCGCATGAATCGTAATTTGCGCCGTGTCAGTGCTCGCCCAATTGCGCGGCCTGTATTCCAGCCTGACTTTGCGGAATGTCTCCGGAGGGAGCGTGTCGGCAAATGCCGGTGCGGGAAAGAGAACAGGATCATCGGACGAGAGACTATCCACGATCAACGGTTCGTTGCCGCTATTACGAATTTCCAAAGCGACGCTATCATCTTTCCCCGGGCAGATACTTTCAAAAGAGTGAGTCAAGAACGAGGGCTGGAGCACCGGGCCGCGAAAACCTTGACCATTTAATGCAATCTGCGTGATTTGATTCAGATAAGAATTGCTGTGAATGATAAGCGTGCCTTCATAAGCTCCGGGATCATTTGGAGCGAAGCGAATTTTCATCGTGCTTGAGTCTCCCGGAAAGATCTTCTTTGGCAACGGACACACAATCTTGAATACGGAATCAAGTAGGGAAGTGGAAATTTTTTGCTCGCCCATCACCAAAGTATCTTGGCCAACGTTTCGAACCACGATTTCTTTGATCTCCTCTTCGCGCGTGAGCACGGGTGCAAAATCTAACCGCTCGGGCTCGGCATTCAAAATCGGCACAACGCCGGTGGCATAAAGTGTAAAGGAGTCGGGCAAGCATGGCTCCTTGCATGCAACCACAACCGTGAGCTTAAAACGGCCGGGGCGTGTAAGTCGCATGCATGTGCGGAGAAAGGTTTTTTCACATGAATCTAAGCGCACTCTTATCGTGTTGATCAACTCCGTTCCACCTGTATGCAGCCCGGTTATGGTTAAAGGCTCTTTTCCTGTATTCGAGATACCGAGAGAAAAACTGGTATCGAGCTTGTTAAGTGGCAGATTGCCGAAGTCATAGCAATGCGTGTCGAGATGCAGTTCGGGCATGCCAGTGTCGCTTGGTGAGCAAACGATTTTGAATTTGTTGCCGTAGTCCCAACAGCCTTCGCCTTTTTGAAAGGGTATCTTGGTCGCAAACTCATCCCCGGGCTTCGAACAATCATCGAAGTTTTCCAACTGGGCTAGCGGCCGGCCCGGCTTTTTTATGGCCGTGAGGTTCAGGCCCAACGTATTCCCTGCGCACCAAAGCCCAAACCCAACGCCGAGCCACAGCAGCAATATGATCGCTCTTTGCTTTTGCCGCATGGCATCACACTTGGGATCGTTGTTTAA
>JBBILN010000126.1:0-12666 GCA_037444905.1 bacterium
TAGAGCGCTTGCTTGACATGCAAGAGGTCACAGGTTCAACTCCTGTACCGCCCACCATAACAGTTCGGCTGAAGCGCGTTTTCGCGTCACACTTTGACTCCGCTCGAGATGACGCTTAAGTCATGCGGAGCGGAATGCAAGCATGGCTTCCGAACTGTTATTTTATTTTTGTCGCGTGAAATTATGAGTGATCAAAAGATTCATATCACCTTTCCGGATGGGCAAGTAAAGGACTTCGAGCGCGGCGTTCGCCCTCGTGAAATTGTGCAGGAAATCAGCCGCTCGCTCTTTGCCAAAACGCTTGTGGCGAAGTTCAATGATAAAGTGATTGATCTCGAACGGCCTTTGCTCGAAGACGGCGCGATTCGTTTCATCACGTGGGATGACCCTGAAGGCAAGGAAGTCTATTGGCATTCCACCTCGCATATCATGGCGCACGCGATCAAAGCGCTCCATCCTGAAGCGCAATTTGGCGTAGGGCCTCCGATTGAAAACGGCTTTTATTACGACATCGACGTTGAAACCAAATTGACGCCGGAAGAGTTGGGCCGTATCGAAGCGAAGATGCGCGAGATTATCGCTGCCGATCAGCCGTTTCAGCGACAAGATTTGAATAAAGCCGAAGCGGTTGCGCTCTTTGAAAAACGTCAAGATCGCTACAAGCTCGAGCTGTTGCGCGATATGAAAGACGAAAATCCCAGCGTCTATCATGAAGGGGATTTCGTCGACCTGTGCCGTGGCCCGCATTTGCCTTCCACCGGCCACGTGAAAAACGTGAAGCTCTTGAGCATCGCGGGCGCGTATTGGCGCGGCAATGAAAAGAACAAAATGCTGCAACGCATCTACGGCATCTCCTTCCCCAAAAAGGAAATGCTGGAGCAGCATTTGCGCATGCTGGAAGAAGCACGTAAGCGCGATCATCGCAAACTCGGGCAGGAGCTTGAGCTTTTCTTGATCACGCCGAACGTGGGCAGCGGGCTACCGTTGTGGTTGCCCAAAGGCGCGATCGTGCGCGAGCAGTTGGAAAAGTTTTTGCGCGAAGAACAGCGCAAGCGCGGCTATCAAGCGGTGATCACGCCGCACATCGCGAATATCAATCTGTATCGCACGAGTGGGCATTATCCATATTATAAAGACAGCCAGTTCGCGCCGATGAAGGTGGAAGAAGATGAGTTCATGCTCAAACCCATGAACTGTCCGCACCATCATCAAATCTACATGGCCAAGCCGCACAGCTATCGCGATCTGCCCTTGCGCCTCGCGGAGTTTGGCACGGTTTATCGCTATGAGCAATCCGGCGAACTCAGCGGCTTGACGCGCGTGCGCGGCTTCACGCAAGATGATGCGCACATTTACTGCGCGCATGAGCAACTCAAAGACGAGATTCGCGCAACGGTCGAATTGACGCAACTCGTGTTCGACACGTTCAACATGGACGTACGCGTGCGGCTCTCGTTCCGCGATGACAATACCGAGAAGTACGGCGGCGACGCCAAGTTTTGGGAACAAGCGCAGAATGAGCTCAAAGAAGTCGCGGATGAAATGAAGCTGGATTATTTTATCGGGCTCGGCGAAGCTTCGTTCTACGGTCCGAAGATCGATTTCATGATTCGCGACGCGTTGGGACGCACGTGGCAACTCGGCACCGTGCAAGTCGATTACGTGATGCCCGAGCGCTTCGATCTCGAATATGTCGGCCGCGACAACAAGAAACACCGTCCCGTGATCATTCATCGCGCGCCGTTCGGTTCAATGGAAAGATTCCTTGGGATTTTGATCGAACACTTCGCCGGGGCGTTTCCATTGTGGCTCGCGCCCGTGCAAGCGGTGGTGATGCCGATCACGGATACGCAGCTCGAATACGCGGCGGCGATCGCCAAGCAGTTGCAGGCCGAAGGCTTCCGCA
This sequence comes from bacterium, assembly GCA_037444905.1. Classification (GTDB taxonomy): domain Bacteria; phylum Zhuqueibacterota; class Zhuqueibacteria; order Zhuqueibacterales; family Zhuqueibacteraceae; genus JABWAN01. The sequence continues at coordinate 1,907 of JBBILN010000126.1, forward strand.
GCCATCTCGATGATCGCCAGGAGAAGATCAACTACAAGATTCGCGACGCCGAAACGCACAAGGTGCCATACATGATCGTCGTCGGCGCGAAAGAAGCGGAGCAGCAAAAGGTTGCGGTGCGCAAACGCAAAGCCGGTGACCTCGGCGCGATGCTGCTTGCAGAATTGACGCAAAAACTGCGCGAGGAAATTGCCTCGAAACAGTTGGAATGAAAAATAAATCCGAAGGCAAAACGATTTTCCGGCAAAACGATTAAAAGCAAGCGCGTGGGTCGTGCGATACTTCTTCAATTGTTTGACGTGCTAATAGTTTTGTCTTTCGACTTTGTTTAATGAATCAACGGGAGAAACCAGGTCACGTCCAAGCCAAAATTTATTCGCATCAACCATCAGATTCGCGTTCCGAAGGTGAGGTTGATCGGGCCCGAGGGCGAGCAAATCGGCGTGGTATCCACCTCGGAAGCGCAATCGCGTGCGGAAGCTGCCAATCTCGATTTGGTTGAAGTGGCGCCAAATGCCGAGCCGCCGGTGTGCCGAGTGATGGACTTCGGCAAGTACAAATACGAGCTTGCCAAGAAGGAAAAAACCAGCAGGAAAAAGCAAACGGTCATCCACGTCAAAGAAATACGCTTCCGGCCCAAAATCGAAGAGCACGATTTTGAGTTCAAGAGCAAGCACGCACGCAAGTTCATCGAAGAAGGCGACAAGGTGAAAGCCACCGTGTCGTTCCGCGGACGTGAGATGGTGCACAAAGAATTCGGTATGGAGGTGATCAAGCGCCTCGAAGAAGCGCTTTCCGATATTGCCAAGCCGGAGCGTTCCGCACAACAGGAAGGCCGGAATCTCGTGATTTACTTCGTAAAGAAATAGAAAGGTTAAAATGCCGAAATTGAAAACCAATCGTGGCGCGAAAAAGCGCTTTCGGGTGACGGGTACGGGCAAAGTCAAACGCAATCGCAGCGGCCATCGTCACATTCTGACCAGCAAAGACCAAAAAAGAAAGCGCCGCCTGCGTCAAGGCACACTCGTGCATGAAGCGGATACGCCGCGCGCATTGCGCATGTTGGGCTTGCGGTAATCACCGATAAGTTTGATCTCTGCAAAGAACGCGGCTCCCAAACGGCAGAATAATTCTACGGCGGAAGGATTGTGCAAGCATTCCGACGGAAAATTGTTCTGCCTTTTTGGTCTCGGCGTATTCGGACTACGATTCTTCATTTTTCAAATCTACAAGAGCAATTATGATCAAGCCTCACCAACTTTTAATCTATGCCAGTTACGCTTTGTTGTGGTGGAGCATGGCAAACGACGTTACCGCACAAAGCCTCGCACAAACGGAAAAACAATTCTCCCTTCGCAGGGCGGAGGTTCCCATCGAAGGCGATTACCTCGACGCGGTGTTCTATGCAGATTCTGCGACGCAAGAACTGCGGCCGAAAATCATCATCCGAAAAGAAGGCGTAGATTTTATGACGCGCGAGGGCTCGCTCAGAAATCGCGTTGTCACAAAAAATGGCTACTTCTCGCCACGTTCAGCGAATGGGAAATATATCGTTCTTTTTGAAAGAGGCCTTCAGTTGTATAATGACGCCGGCGAGTTGATGTGGCAAAAATTCTTGGAAGAGAGTGATGAAGACGGCGCGGGGCAGGAATTTATGGTTTCGTCGCTGGGAATTTTGTGCAATCTGAACAGGGATGATGGAACAGTTAGCTTTTATGATCAAAGAGGCGCAATCATCGCCAATCACGTCGTCACAACGGATCTCGCGAGAACACTCATTGGCAAATACTCCAATGATGGCCGATATTTCGTCGCAACGGCCCCTGGTCGTCGGATCGCGCAAAACTATCAATTGATACTTTTTGATTCAGTCGGCCGGCCAATATGGACGAGGGAATTAGAGAAAAAATGGATACTCGATATCGTTTTCTCGACTCGGGCCGGATTGCTGGCAGTCAAATATCGTGATTTTGTTACTCGCGCAACAAATGCAGCGATATTTTCTTTTCAAGGGGAACTCCTCACTACTTTGACGGATGACATGATTGGAGACGCGGTCTTTACAAAAGATGACCGATGGTTGGCGGTGAACGTTTTAAGCAAAAGCAATCCTCAAACCTCGAAATTGCTACTCTATGAAGTACCCGCAGGCCGAAAAGTTTTCGAAGTACAATTTTCAAAGCGCATTTATGATCTTAAATTGGATGCCGATGGTATTCACCTCTATGCTCTGCTTGGCGTGAGAACAGTCGTTCCGCAAAAGCTCACCGAATCACAAGCTGGAAAGCTTTCGCCCAGGCGCTCGTTCATTACGCAGCATGCGCTAGCAACAATAAATTTGAAGGGTGAATTGCTTGGAATGAATGATTTGTCTTCATTTGAGCTTTATGAAGGGAGCCTTTGCTTTTGCCCGGCCTCTGCGTCAAACTTGGTTTGCATTCAAGCCGGTGAAAAACGTTTTTATTATTCCCTTGAATGACTGATTACGCTCGACCTGGGAAAAAAATTTTATCATAAGTGAGGAGAAAGCAAATGCGCCGAATTCAAGGCAACGACTTTTACAAAAAATCATTTCTTTTCGTAAGGTTTTTTTGCCTGCTTCTGATGGTGCACACTCAAGCAAATTCCCAGATTTGCAATCCTTATACTTATAAGTGGCCAGTTGGAACGGGAAATCAGCAGCAACTAAACGGAACCTTCATGGAGTTTCGTAAAGGCACTACACCCTCCAAAAATCGCTTCCATGACGGGGTTGATATTCAGGCGACTTCAGGAACCGTAGTTACAAGTTGTAACAGCAACATGGAAGTCTCGTCCATTACTGCCGGAGTTTATGTTAAAAACGGAGTCTCATATCCTGATACCACTGTGTATTTGAGCGAGCTGAGCTCACCTTTTCGAACCTTTCTTTATTCCCATCTAGGGTTGGTTGATTTAAACGTTGGCGCGTACATTTCTGAAGCGGGTGAACAAGTTGGGAAGACTAATAGTGCAAATCACCTTCATTTTGGCGAAGGCCCGAATACAGCGGAGGTCAATCCTTTAAATCCTTTCACTGATGCTTTATGCCCCTTCGATGATACTGGCAATCCCCGAATTATCAATTATAAAATCGTTCGCGATTTACAAAACTATAAACTTCCTCAAGTGGGAAACATTTATCAAGTGGCAGGTAAAGTGGATTTCGTTGTACAAGCGAAAGATTCAATCTCGACGCCTGGCTGGACGAATGTAGGCGTTTATGGTGTTGGTTATACGGTGATTGGTCCAGGCGGAGCCATTATCACGACGAACAGTTATTATTTTAACCAATGGCAACCAAGTAATACTGTACAGTTTGTTTATGACACGACAATCTCTACCAAGAAAATCTTTTGGTACAAAGCTACAAACAATCTATCGTCAAACGCTTTCTGGAACTCAGCCACTGTTGCTGATGGAACCTACACTTTGCAATTCACCGTGTGGGATACGTATTTCAATGAAGCCACAAAAAATTACACGATCAATGTTGCCAATCATCCGACCACGCCCGTGATCAACAATTATTTGATTGCCGGCAGCAATGTGACGTTGGTTTTCACCGGCAGTGGAGCAACCAGCTATCAAATTTATTACGACACTGATTCCGGTGCGCCCTATCAGGGAACCGGCGCTGCACAAGGCCCATCACCTATAGAAGTTCTACCAGATTCTACGGGCACGAATAGCGTAACATTAGCGGGATTAACCAATGGCATCACGTATTACTTCGCGGTCAAAGGCATCAACAGCGAAACGCTGGAAGAGAGTGCATACTCTAACGAGATATCTGCCCTGCCTGGCCTTCAACCTCCTCCAGTTCCGGTCAATTTGGTTGCCAGTATTAACTCCGGTGGCTTTATCAGCCTAAACTGGCTAGAGAACGACACGACGAGCAATGCAGCCGCTGGCTTCAAGGTTTTTCGCAGTCTGATCAGCGGCACCGGTTTTTCGGAAATTGCCAGTGTTACGACAGAAAGCTACACCGACTACAACGTCTCTCCTAATATCAGATATTATTACAAGGTTCACGCGTACAATGCGGCGGGCAATAGCGCCAATACGCCCGAAGTCAACAAACTCGCCGGTTTGAGCGGCAATCTCACCGGCAATCTCACGTGGAGCCCGTCCGGTGCTATTCTTGCCGGCGCTGTCACGATCCCAGACGGCAGTTCGCTCACGGTTCAAGCAGGCGCAACGGTCAAGGCTGCTCCCATTGTCGGCTTGGTGTTGAAAGTCTTCGGCGCGTTGAACGTCAACGGCACGCAACAGGCGCCGGTGCTTTTTGATCGCAGCGACACCACGGGCGTGTGGAACGGCATTCGTTATTTTGCCGGAAGCAGCGGCGCGATCACTTGGGCGATCATTCGCAACGCGAAAAAATGCGTGTGGGTGGATTACGTGGATACCATCGTTTTGGATCATTGCACGATCTCGGATTTCACCGAGCAGGGTGCTTATCTCTTCGAAAGCGCATCGACGATTAAAAATTCCACCATCACAAACTCTGCGGGCGGCACCCAGGCCATTTACGCCAACGGCGTCGGCAATTCGCAAATCTTGAACAACGTCATCAGCAACGCTCCGGTCGGCATCCGGCGCGTCGGCAATGCCGGCACCGGATGGATCACGATCAACGGCAACGACATTTCAAATTGCAGCAACGCCGGCATTCTCATTTCCAATGCGGGCGCGGAAGCGTTCAACAATTACATTCATCATTGCCTGTACGGCATTCGACTCCAAGCCGGCGCGCACCCGGATATTCACGACAACGATCTTTATGCCAACAAGAACGGATTGTTTATCGAGGGCGCGGAGCCGACGGAGCTGAAGTGGAATAATTTCGGGTATACCGCCGGCGCGCCCAATCCCAATACGGGCGCGAGCATTCGGATCGATACTTTGAGCGCTGCAAATAATTTTATGGCGCAAAAGTGGAATAATTTTTATAATGGGGCTGCGTTGGATGTTTCCAATAACACGGCAACGACGCTGATCGCCACCGGCCAATATTGGAACGCGCAAGCGCTCAATGGCCCCATCGACGTTACTTTGCCCAAAGTGAGTCACAATGCCAATGCCGGACCCACTGGCAGCACGGGCAAGTCGGCATCGAACGAGCTGGAAGGTTCGGCGCAGATTCCGGAAGATTTTGTTGTGGAGCAAAATTATCCCAACCCTTTCAACCCGAGCACGAAAATTCGTTTTGCCGTGCCGCAAAGGGCTTCGCTGTCGTTGACGATCTATGATCTCACCGGCCAGTTGGTGCGTGAGTTGATCCCGCAGAGAATCTATGATCCAGGCTGGGGCGAGATCACTTGGGACGCCACCAACGATAACGGCATGCCCGTCGGATCCGGAGTTTACTTCTACCGGCTTTCAGCGTTGGGCTTGGAGAATCAGAAACGTTTTGAGCAAACGCGGCGTTTGGTGTTGATGCGGTAGGTTTGAAACTCAAACAGCGCAAAGCCGAACTAGATCGTCGCCGTTTTTCAACAAGAAATTTCTCTGATGTTTTTAAATCAACTGTCCTAAAATCGTAAAGAAAGGTCCATTCCCATGCCTCGCTCCAAATACTCGGTTGCTTCGCACCGTCGTCGCAGAAAACTCATCAACGCCACCAAAGGCCGTTGGGGCGGCAAGAGCCGCTTGCTGCGCAGCGCGACCGAAACCTACGAAAAGGGTCTCACCTATGCTTATCGTGATCGCCGCAACAAGCGCCGCGCTTTCCGCCGCTTGTGGATCGTGCGCATCAATGCTGCGGTGCGCGCTGCGGGCATGACGTATTCCGCGTTCATGAACGCCCTCAAAAAGAAGGACGTGAACCTCGACCGCAAAGCGCTCGCCGATCTCGCCGTTAAAGATCCCAACGCTTTCCAACAACTCGTTCAGCTTGCGCAAGCTTAGGTGCCGATTTGATCGAAACCATTCTCAACGAGCTGGAGGCGCTGCAACACAAATTCGATGAGCAGATCGTAACGGTCAATTCGGCGAACGCCGTTGAAGCTTTGTGGATTCAATATCTCGCGCGTAAAGGCGAGCTCCCGAAATATTTCAAAAAATTGGGAGAAGTTCCCGCCGAGGTCCGGCCCCAGCTCGGACAAAAACTCAACGAGCTCCGCGACTATCTCGAAGCCGCACTGAACGCCAAAAAAGAGCAGTTCGGACAAGTCACGCGAGTTCCGAAAGTCGATCTCACCCTGCCGGGCATTCCCCGTCGTCTCGGCACGCGCCATCCTTTGCTCAAAACGCTCGATGAAATCAAAAGCATCTTTATTGGGATGGGCTTCGCCGTGGAAAGCGGCCCGCTTGCGGAAAACGATTACTACAACTTTGAAGCGCTGAACATTCCGCGCCATCATCCCGCGCGCGAGATGCAAGACACGCTTTATCTCTCCGATCCCGGCCGCGAAGAGGGCGAGATTTATCTGCTGCGCACGCACACTTCGCCCGTGCAAGTGCGCACCATGCTGAAGCAAAAGCCTCCCATTCGCATCATCGCGCCCGGCCGCGTTTTCCGCAAAGACAATCTCGACGCCACGCACTCGCCGGTCTTTCATCAAATCGAAGGCTTGTATGTTGATGAAGACGTCACCATGGGCGATCTCAAAGGCGTGCTGCTCGCATATGCGCGCAAGCTGCTCGGCCGCGATATCAAAGTGCGTTTCCGTCCGAGCTACTTTCCCTTCACCGAGCCGAGCGCCGAACTGGACGTGTGGTTCCCCGCAAAAAATCGTTGGATGGAATTGCTCGGCTGCGGCATGGTCAATCCCGCGGTGTTCGACATGCTCGGCATCGACTCCGAAAAATACACCGGCTTCGCCTTCGGCATGGGCATCGAGCGCGTCGCGATGACGAAATACGGCATCGACGACATTCGCTATTTCTACGACAACGACGTGCGCTTCCTGCGGCAGTTTTAAAAGTCTAATCTTTTTCCAGCGGATGGAAGAACCCAACAGAATTGGCTTTATCAGTTGGGTTCTTCTATCCGTTGGAGATCAAGCTTTTTCCTAATCAGCATCCGCTCAATGAAATTCACCTACAACTGGCTGCGCGACTTCCTCGACACGCCGCTCTCTGCGCAAGAGGTCGCCGATCAACTCATGCTGCTCGGCTTCGAAGTGGAAGACTTCTCTTCGACCTTGCCGAACCTCGACGGCATTCTCGTTGCGAAGGTCGTCGCGTGCCAGCCACTTCCTAAATCCGATCATCTCAAACTTTGCCAAGTTGATATCGGCAGCGAGCGCCTCGAAGTTGTGTGCGGCGCGCCGAATGTCGCGAGCGAGCAATGGGTTGCATTCGCGCCGCCCGGCACCACGCTTTCCAGCGGCGTGCAAATCAGCGAGCGCAAAATTCACGGCGTAGTTTCGCACGGCATGATTTGCAGCGAGCACGAGCTTGGCCTTTCCGATGAAGCCGAGGGCATTTTAGTTTTAGCAAATCAAAAAGCCGCGGGCGCATTGCTCCGCGACGTGCTCGAACAAGATTGGGTCATCGATATTTCCGTCAGCGCCAATCGCCCCGATGCGCTCGGCATTATCGGCATCGCGCGCGAAGTGGGCTTGCGCACGGGCACGCCGCTCAAGCTGCCGAACATGCGTTTGCGCGAGAGCAAGCAAGCCGCCAACAAGCTCGTGAAGATTCGCATTGATGACGCTGACGGCTGCCCGCGTTACGCCGCGCGTCTTTTGCAAAATGTTGCGGTGAAGCCCTCGCCCAACTGGATGGTCAAGCGCCTCAACGCGGTTGGCATTCGTGCAATCTCCAATCTCGTTGACGTCACGAACTACGTGATGATGGAAACCGGCCAGCCGTTGCACGCCTTCGATTTCGACACGCTAGAAAAGGGCACCATCATCGTGCGCCGCGCGCAAGACGGAGAAAGATTCATCACACTCGATGAGCGCAAGCACGATTTGCAGGCGCGCGATCTATTGATATGCGATGCAGACCGCCCGGTTGCACTCGCGGGCGTGATGGGCGGACTCAATTCCGAAGTGAAAGACACGACGCGCAACGTGCTTATCGAGTGCGCGCATTTCGAGCCGATTAGCGTGCGCCGCACGGGCAAACGTCTCGGCATCGCCTCCGAAGCGGGCCGGCGGTTTGAGCGCGGCACGGACCCGAACAACATTCCTTTTGTGCTCAATCGCGCCGCGCAGCTCATGCAAATGACCGGCGGCGGAGAGATCGTGCGCGGCCTCGCAGATGCCTATCCCAAACCGATCAAACCTGCGAAAGTCGAGTTCCGTCCGAAGCGCGTCACGCACGTGCTCGGCATCAAAGTGCCGAACGCGAAGATGGAAAAAATTCTGACCGGCTTGGAGTGCAAGGTCAACAAGAAGAATCCCGCGCAGTGGCAAGTGACCACGCCCACGTTTCGCCCGGATTTGACGCGCGAAATTGATTTAGTCGAAGAAGTCGCGCGCGTGCATGGTTACGAACACATCACCGAGCGTTTGCACTCGCTCGTGCCTATTGACACAGAAACAAATCGCGAAGAGATCGTCATTGAAAAAATCCGTCAAGCCATGACCGGCCTCGGCCTCGATGAGGCGGTGACGTTCGATCTCATTGCGCAGAAGCATGCGCCGCTTTTTCTTCCTCCCCAAACCGAAGCTTTGTCGCTGATCAATCCGCTGAACGAAGATTTGACCACGCTGCGTCCGAGCTTGTTTGCGAGCATGCTGCACTCGCTTGCGTATAATTTGAATCGCAAAAATCGCAACGTGTGGTTGTATGAAATCGGTTCCGCGTTTTGGAGAACGAAGACGCAGCCGATTTGCGAAGAGCAGCGTTTGGCAGCGGTTGCAGTGGGCGCTGCGGAGTTGGGCAGTTGGCTCGGCGCGGGCCGCAATCTTTCCGCGCACGATATTCGCGGCTTGCTCGAAGTGCTCGCGCAACAACTTTGCTGGCCGATGCCCGAGTTCAAGCCGATCACCGAGCATGCTTATTTTGAATACGGCTGGCAAATTGAAATCAACGGCAAGCCGCGCGGCTACGCAGGCAAATTGCAAAACGCGATTTTGAAAGCGTATGAAGTGGAAGTGCCCGCGTTCGGCTTTGAGATTGATTTGCAAGACGCAGTGAGCTTGGTCGATTGGAACCGCAAACTGCAACCCATTCCGAAATTTCCGGCGAGCGAGCGCGACATTGCGGTGGTCGTCGATAGCGACATGCCCGCGGGCAAAATTGCCTCTGTGATTCAATCTTCCGGCGGCGTATATTTGGAAAAGTTCGAGCAGTTCGATCTCTACACCGGCAACCAAATTCCGCAAGGCAAAAAGAGCCTCGCCTACGCTCTCGTTTTCCGCGCCAACGACCGCACCCTGCGCGACGCGGAAGTGGAAGAAGCGATGCAAAAAATTATCGCAGAGCTGCGCAAGCAATGCAATGCGGAGTTGAGGTCGTAACCGCACCTCGGTGTTGTCATTCAGAAGGAATCTTTTTAAACACTCGGCGGCATCGCCAGCGAGTAAAAAGATTCCTACTGAATGACAGAAAATTTGAGCCGCTTGCTTCCTACACGATTTCGCTATCTTGCAAGGTGAAGCCCTATGACGATGACCATCACCCTCACACCCGAAATCGAAAACGCGCTCGCCGCGTGCGCAAGCAGAGAAGGCACGACGCCGGAGAAGTTCGTGCTTGAGACTTTGCGAAAGCGGCTGCTTTCATATGTAACAGCCAGTGTGCCGCCCCCTGAAAACATGACGCTCCATGATCTTCTTAAAGACTACATTGGTGTGATGTCCAGCAGCGAATATGTTCCTGGCGGCGCACGCATGTCAGAGAATACCGGCAAGAAATTCGCGGCGGGGATGAGGAGGAATCAAGAGCAAGGGCGGTTGTGACAGAGTGATGGACTATCTCAGGAGGTAGTGGTGAATACGGAAATGTTGACCTTTATTGCTACCATCAGCGAGATCGTTGCATCTGCTGTTACTATGGCAGGAATCGTTTTTATTGCATGGCAAGTTTCCGATACGCGCAGATTCACCAAATCACAATTGCTCAATGAACTACAACGGGACTCTAAAGAATATCGGCACGTTTATAGGATGATAACCGGCTCGTGGAAAACTACGGAGAAGGTTGCTTCTAAGGGAGAGGAATTGGAAGAGCAGTTGCAAAATGTTTTTGAGTGCTTGGGATTCTTTGAGAGAATCAAAATGTTGCTCGATAATAAAGTGATTGATTTGCCAACTGCTGATCGTTTATTTGGATATCGCTTCTTTCTTCTTGTGAACAATCCAAACGTGCAGAGGCTTGCGCTTTACCCTGACGGTCACGATTTCACAGGTGTTTTTGCTTTACATCGGCAGTGGTCTCAGCATCGCCAGCGGTTCGGCGAAGAAATAGCACACCAAGAAACAGATTTGTCGCTGCACAATCCGAAGCAATATGAAGAGTTTGTTGAGTCGTATGCAAGAAGGAGTTAATGGCTCTTTCGAAAAAGTCATTCGATAGAAGTTAACGGCATTTTTTGCGAACTCTGTGGCTGCAAGGCAAATTATACCTCGTCGAAAACGTTGACGGCGAGGTTTGCACGGAATGCGGCGAGCGTTATTCCCAAGCGACCACGTTGGATGAGATTGATCGAGTTTTAGGCGCGGAGCACGAGGTCAAAGAACGCATCGAGGTTGAAGAGGTGCACTTGGCTTAAAACCTGTGCGCCACTCCGTTAGATAATGCCATTTGGCAATGGGATTTCAAGCTTTTTTCAGGTCGTG
>JBBILN010000127.1:0-11727 GCA_037444905.1 bacterium
AATAAAAGACAAAGAACAGGATCAAGATAACATATAGGATAGAAGAACCCAGCGGATGTGCAATGCTTGATCTGTTGGGTTCTTCTATTCGTTGGAAAAAAAACTGCCCTCACGGGGTCGCGCTCGCTGTCGGCGCTTCGCCGGCTTCAAAAATGGGATAAACGTGCGCGAGATAGAGATAAAAGAACGCGAGCGAAATGCTCAAGATGATGATGCCCAAAACCGAGGACTTCACTTTGACGCCTTGCAACGAGGCTTCGAACTCCGCAACCTCGGGCGAAGGGTTGGGCGCGGCTTCCGCGTTTTGCGCTTTCTTGCCCGCCAAACTTGTTTGCAGGGAGATGTAAAACTGAATGCCGGAAAAAATCAAGCCGAAGAATACGATGATGATCACCACCAAAAAATGATGATGGAAGAAGCGTGCTGCCAATCAAAAACATTGCGGCGGTGTTGCAGCGAGGAAAGCTCAAACTTCATACGCGCCGTGAGGTATTTCTTCTTCAAGCTGAAGAGGCTTGGACCAGGCTCGGAAGAATCTTGGGCCAATAGCGCTTCCAATTCCTGCATGAGATCGAGCGTGATGGCGGGCGGCACGGCAGGTATGATATACACCTGCGTCGGGATCGGGGGCGAGGGCTGGGCCTGTGCGCGCGCCGCGAGAGAGCACCAAAGCGCGCAAAATATCAAAAATGTTTTCATAGCGCGTTTCATTCTCGGGAGCAATAGAAGTACTTGTGCCGTCGTTGTGGAATCTTCGGCATTTAAATTTCAGATTGGATGAGCTAAGGCACCAAGCTCTTCGATTCCTTCTCAAAAAACTCCCGCACTTTTTTCCAACTCACGTTTTTGATCATATTCGGCATCGGCTCCATCTCGGCGTCGCCAAAATAAGTCAGGCTCGTTTTGACATGATCCATACTCAAGCCGGTGTTCGCATATCGTTTTTTAAAATCTTCCCAAATGAGAGGCAGCGGGCGGGATTGCGCCATGACGTAGAGATCGACGAAGTCGCGCCGCTTTCCGCGCCCGCCAATCGCGTTCACTTTCATGGCGCCAATATCGATGACGGAGGCGAACTCGATTTGCCAGGGAGAGAGAATGGTTTTATCGATCAAGGGGTACTGATAATAAATGAAACTACATCGCACGCCGTTCAAAACGATATACACCGTTCCCTTGCTCAAGCTTTGCTTTTGACAATTGGGAAGGCTGAGCAGCCTTTTCAAAAGTAGCTCCGCGTCAAACTTTTGTTCCGTGAAAAAATCCAGATCCTCGGAATAACGATGCCCGATCAGCAAAGCCAATGCTGTTCCACCCGCAAGATAGCATCGCTTGACTTCCGGCATCGCGCCTAATAATTCCAAGTCGGATTTTTGCTCCGGAGTGAGGATATCTGTTCGCATTCTTCCGGCTTCAGTTTGAGAATGGTTTGCCAATGCCTCATGGTGCGATTGCTCAAGCTGCGTGAATAGGTCGAAAGCAAAAGTTCTTTGATCATTTGATCGCCGTACATCTCGCGAACACGTTGAACCGCTTGAGCATCGCCGTACTCCAACACGCGCCCGAGCACGTAGAAAGCGTGTTTCTTTAGATTGATCTTCTCGGGTTTCACTTCCCAGAAGTATTTGTGCCATTCTTTTGGAATCTTTGCCATATCGCATTCGAAGTTTTATTGCTCCGAGCGCAAGCAGGCCGCACTTCGCGTCTCATTCAAGTTTGTCATTCAGGAGGAATCACTGGGATGAATCTCCAGCGAGCAAAAAGATTCCTTCTGAATGACAGGGCGAGCAGGGGAGGCGAACCTAAATTTCGCTCGGAGTAGGTTGTGTTCAAAAAGCTCAAAGTTTTTTGTTGATGAAAAGTTCGAGACTCTTGTTCGCTTCTCTTCTGATTTTCGCTTGCACCGAAGGCAGCCCTCCGAACAATATCCCTTTCACGCCCAATGCCATGCGCGTCCAACGCCAAAGATCGAACGTGTCTTCATGTTTGATGATTTTGCCGTCTCGAAATTGAAACGCCGCGTCAATCTTGTTGTGAACCTTTCTGCCGGTTTGGGAAAAAGTGTAGCGCGCTTCCCAATGCGCCGCAACGAAGCTCTCGTCCGCGCGAATGTTGCTCACGGTGATTTCCAATCTTTGCCGCGTTCACACTGCATGCGCCACATCGCTTTCGCGCGCGCGCCCTGCAAGTGCGTGAATATTGCATCGGAAAATTCCACCTCGTCGTGATAACACGAAAGCATGCCTTGCGCGTCGCGGCGGTGAAAGCAAGTGTAGAATTTTTGAATGAGTTGCGCGTTGGCTTTCATGTTTTTTCTTTTTGGATAAAGAGAAGCGCGTGTTTGAAACTAAACCCTTTCGAGCAACAACGCGATGCCCATGCCGCCGCTGATGCACAGCGTCGCAATGCCGTAGCGTGATTTGCGTTTGAGCATTTCGTGCACGAGCGTGACGGTGATGCGCGCGCCGGTCGCGCCAATGGGATGGCCGAGCGCAATCGCTCCGCCGTTGACATTCACGCGCGACATGTCAAAGTGCAGCTCGCGATCACACGCGAGCACTTGCGCGGCAAACGCTTCGTTGAGTTCGATGAGATCGACGTCTTCGAGTTTGAGATTGTGCTTGGCGAGCAGCTTGCGCACGGCGGGAACCGGCCCGATGCCCATGATCGCAGGATCGACGCCGGCAGTCGTGTAGCCTGCAATGCGCGCAAGCACCGGGGAATTATTCTCCTTTACAAAATTTTCGCCGGCAATGACCAATGCGGCCGCGGCATCCACAAGGCCGGAAGAGTTGCCCGCGTGAACGGTGCCATCTTTTTTGAAGACGGGCGGGAGCTTGGCAAGGCTTTCCATCGTGACGCCGTCGCGGGCGTGCTCATCGAGCGCGAATATTTTTTTCTCGCCTTTGCCGATTGTTACTTCCACGGGAATCATTTCATCAACAAAACGATTCTCTTTGCGCGCGCGTTCAGCGCGATGCTGCGTTTCCATTGCATAGCGATCTTGTTCCTCGCGCGAGATGTTGTACTGCGTGGCCAGCGTCTCCGCGGTCTCGCCCATGATTTGCCCGCAGAGCGGGCAGAGGAAACCGTCTTGATACATGCCGTCGACCAGCTTCTCATGGCCGAGGCGATAACCCCAACGCGCTTTGGTGAGCAGATACGGCACGCGGCTCATGCTCTCCGCGCCGCCCGCGAGCACCACTTCCGCGTCGCCGGCTTTGATGGCTTGCGCCGCGCTGATAATCGCGCGCAAACTGGAGCCGCACGCTTTATTGATCGTGTACGCGGGAACTTCATTGGGCACGCCCGCGCGCTTCGCAATCTGCCGCGACGGATTGGGGCCGACGCCCGCAGGACGCGCGTTGCCCATGATGACTTCATCAAGTTGCGCGGCATCGATTTTCGCGCGTTCAATTGCAGCCTTCGCAGCAATTGCGCCGATCTCCGGCGCGGTCATGTCCGCCAGCGTGCCGCCGAACTTGCCGATGGGCGTGCGCGTTGCGGAGAGGAGGAAAAGATCTTGAGTCATAGTGAGGTCTCGAGGTTCTTTGTTCGAAAAAAAATAAAAAAATGCTTGACACTGAAGGTTGAAAATGTTATCTCTCATCGCACGACCGAACCGTCGGATGCGACGGTGTAGGCCGCGCCAATCAAGGCTTCGGGAATTTTTCCCGAAGCCTTTTTTATTCCAGTATAGTTGTTTCTATTTTTGTGATCAGATTTTGTAAAAGTTGTGGAGAAACTTCGAACAGGTCTTTGTCACGTTTTCCAGCGAAAGCGCGGAAAGAAGCGCTTGCCACGAAATCCGCCAATTGCACGAAAAGGCTCATCTCGGAGCGGTAAAAAACGACGTCTTCAATCAAGCCGGCTCCGGGAAATTCGGCTTGCAAGTCGAACTTCCGAGAAAACTGCCGCACAATACTTCTGACATGTTTTTCGTGATTCTGATCAAAAAAGACGAGACCTGTTTGAGGGTAATCCGCCGCTTTTGAACGGCTCAACAAGTATTGCTCATAGTTCTTCAGGAATATCGTCCATGCTTCTTGCCGAAACAGCTTTTGTAGATTTCGCATCGACGGTTGTTGCCGGCTAAGAAACTCTCGTTTGGATTTGGTCAAGACGTGCAGGTCTACTTTTAACGACGCGCAAATCAAATCGAGAAATTGTTCGCATATCCATTTCTGATCATCAGGCCCGAGCGTTGAATTGAAAAATTTTCCGCGATGTGAAAACAAGTCATAGCCTTTAAACTCGCTCACAATCAAGCCGAATTTTTGCGCGATGTGATTGCGAAACTCGCGGAGCTTCCAAAAAGTCTCCTTCCAATGAATATCCTCCACCGCGACGCCCGCGAGAATATAAAACTCGCTGCTGCCTTTCACAACGCCGTCGTCGCCGGATTCGTCAATGAAGAGAAGTTCCATCTCCCCTCCTCATGTTCAAAGACCTTTTGGCCTTCATCGCGCGTGAACGCCTCACCGTGTGATTCGCCATATCCAGCACCAAACGAAAATCTTGCATGACGTGCGTGCCTGCAATCGGCTCGATGTTCGGCGGGCCGATGACGACCGTGCCGTTGATCAATTCGCCCTTGTATTCGAATTTTCACGAGCCGTAGGGATAGCGTTTGATTTTGCCGTCGGCCAATTCCATCGGCACGGTGCCGACTTTTTTAATGTCCAATTCGCGCGCGAGTGTTTGCGAAATCCGCGCGCGTTGCGCCGCTGTCCGCGAGAAACGAAAGCTGCTTCTATTGCTGAAGGTTTGCGTCGTTCATGACAGTGAGGTCAATGTAAATGTCGCCCTTGGGTTTTCTCCATTAGATTAAGTTCACTTCCTTCAAGCATTTCTCCATCCGCGCTATCGATCTCTCCATGTCGCTATCAATGCCGACAGACAAGCGAATCATGCCTTTGCTCAGGCCCATTTGCTCGCGCAGGTCTTCGGGAATTTCGGAGGAGGTGCTGCTGCTCGGCGCGCTGAACAGCGTTTTGAAATAGCCGAGGCTCACCGCGAGATAGCCGACTTTCTCTTCCTGCATTTTGGTCATGAGCACATTGGCGCTCTCTTCTTCTTTCACATCGACCGCCACCATGCCGCCGAAGCCCATGCCAGGATTCATGAGTTTCTTCATCAAACCATGATTCGGATGCTGCGGCAAACCGGGATAGTACACTTGCAGGCCAAGCTCATGCAGTCGCTGCGCGAGCATCATGGCGTTCGCGCTGTGCTTTTGCATGCGAATGTGCAGGCTGTGAAGGTTTTTCAAAATGCTCGCCGCGCGCAGGCTGTCGAGCACCGGTCCGAGCAACATGGTCGCGCCCGCGTTGATGTCCGTCAATTGCTCCACAAACTTGTGCGTGGTGCAGATGCAGCCCGCCACGCAATCGCTCGTGCCGTTGATGAACTTGGTCATGCTGTGCGCCACGACGTCGGCGCCATGGCGCGCGGGCGAAATGATCATGGGGCTGAACGTGTTGTCGATTACAAGCGTGAGACCATGCTCGCGCGCAAACGTGCTCAGGCGCGGAATGTCGGCGACTTCGAGCAGGGGATTGCTGATCGACTCCGTGTAAATGACTTTGGTGCGCGCGTTCAAAACCCGCTTCAACTCGTCGTCATTCGCGAGATTGATGAAGTGCGTTTTGATGCCGAACTTGGGCAGAAAATTTTTGAGCAGCGCATACGTGCCGCCGTAGATCGTCCAGCTTGAAATGATTTCATCGCCGGTGTTGCAAAGCTGGAGCAGCGCGCTGCTGATCGCGGAGATGCCCGAGGCCGTGACTTGCGCCGCCTCGGTGGCCTCCATCGCGGCGAGCGCCTGGCAGAGATATTTGTTGATCGGATTCCAATGGCGCGAATAGAGAAAGCAGCCTTCGATTTCATGGCTGAACATCTCCTGCATCTTCGCGGGACTCATGAACGTGTAGGTCGAGCTATCGGTGATGGAAGGATTCACATCGCCGAACTCGCCGAACATGAGCAAGTCTTGAATCGCGGCAGCGGGATCGAACGGCATATGCACCTCGGCATGAGCGGGCGTGAGAAGCTTTATTCTTTGTCTTCCAACAAAATTTTGCGCTCCAAGCGTGTGATCGGCCAAATCACCGAAACCTGCTCACGATCTTTGGCAGAGAGATTTTCGTTGAGCAGCTTGAAGATGCGTTGCATGCGCTTAATCTCGGACTGGCCTTTGAACGAGTCTGAAGTAATCCAGCCGGTTACACTTCCAAATTTAGTTCGTTTTAGCTCGATTTCTTTCGATGCGAACTCTTTCGCAAGGGCTTTTCTAATGCGATTCATTTCTGAGGCCATCTGGTCGCTCCTATTTTTACAATTTTGTTTACGGCCTCGAGAACTTTTCGGCAGTTGGTTTTAAGATAATCCCCTCGAACGCCGCGATCAAAGCGAAGTTTCTTTAACCGTCTTCGCAAGCGATTAGCGGAAGCAAAACGAAAATCGTTTTTCCCTCGGCGAAAAACGAAAAGAATTAAGCCGCCGATTTCGGCTCTTTCGTTTATTGGCAAGAATGCTTTAAGATTGCTCTCTTCGAGGAGAAGCTGCAAATCATGACGCTCGTCGAACTCCGCAGTTTTTAATACGCGATAGGCTCGCAGCAAGGATGCGACGGCGAGCCCAGCGGTCTAAAGTGAAAATGCGTAACGCTCTCCGTTAAAGAGATGGTGTGCGTCGGCGATTCGAAAGCGCGCCCCTTCTAAATAATCTTCCGCTTCCATGCGCATTGCTATTTCCTCATCAGCTCAAATCCACCCACACGCTTTTGCTCTTCGAATAAAACTCGAATGCGGCCATGCCGCTTTCCACGCCGAAGCCGCTTTGTTTGAAGCCGCCGTAGGGCATCGCGGCGTCATAGTTGTTATATGTGTTGATCCACACGGTGCCGGCTTTGATCTCTTTCGCAAGACGATGCGCCTTCTTGATGTCCTTCGTCCAAATCGCCGCGGCGAGGCCGTACATCGTGTTGTTCGCGAGCTTCACCAATTCCTCGGCGTCGTTGAATTGCAAGGTCGCGAGCACGGGGCCGAAGATTTCTTCCTGCGCGATGGTGGAGTTCGGTTGCACGTTGTCGAAAATGGTGGGTTGATAAAAATATCCTTTGCCGGGCATCGGCTCCGGTTGTTTCCCGCCGACGAGCAAACGCGCGCCTTCTCTCTCGCCAATCTCAACGTACTTTTTCACGTTCGCAAGCTGCGCTTCGGAAACGAGCGCGCCGAGTCGCGCTTTGGGATCCATGGGATCGCCGGGCTGCATCTTCTTCGCGCGCTCCACAACTTTTTCCATGAAGCTATCATAGATCGATTTCTCCACAAACAAACGCGAGCCGGCAGTGCACACTTCGCCTTTGTTATAAAAAATTCCCATGAGCGCTTGCCGCGCCGCGGCTTCGAGATCGGCATCTGCAAACACAATGTTCGGCGATTTGCCGCCGAGTTCGAGATGAAGTTTCTTCACCGTTGCCGCGGCATCGCGCATGAGTTGCTGTCCCGTTGAAGTGCCGCCGGTGAGCGCGATGCCATCGACCTCGGGATGTTTGACGAGCGCTGCGCCTGCGTTTGAGCCATGGCCGGGCACGACATTGAGCACGCCGGGAGGCAGGCCGGCTTCCATGCCGATTTCCGCGAGCGCGATGGCCGTGAGCGGCGTTTGCGCAGCGGGCTTGAGCACGAGCGTATTGCCCGCGGCCAATGCTGCGGCAACTTTGCGCGAGGCGAGCAGCAACGGAAAATTCCACGGCACAATCAAGCCGACCACGCCGAGCGGCTCGCGCAGCGTGTAACAGAAGTATGGACCATTCACGGGAATGGTGTGGCCTTCGAGTTTCGAAGCTGCGCCGCCGTAGTAGAAGTAGAGATCCGCGGAGTAGGGGATATCGATCTTGCTCGACTCGGTGATGGTTTTGCCGTTGTCCATGGTTTCGAGTTTCGCGAGCTCGTCGGCGCGCGCGAGAATGCGTTCGCCCATTTTCCAAATGATGCGTCCGCGTTCGGAAGCATTCATTTTTCCCCACGGACCGTCGAGCGCGGCGCGTGCAGCTTGCACGGCGCGATCAATATCCTCCGCGCCGCCTTCAGCAATCTGCGCGATGACTTCAGTGGTGGCGGGATTGAGGGTTGGGAAAGTTTTACCGCTTGCGGCATTTTCCCATTTGCCGTTGATGAAGAGTTGGGTGAGCATGGTTTGAGGCAACAAAGATAAGGAGCCAACGAACAAAACGAGCCAATTGGTCAAATTTCAACAAAACTCAAGCCGATTTCCGGCGAATAAAAGGCGCGGCGAGTTTGATGAAGTCTTCGAGCTTGCCACTGAATGAACAGATGCGGCCCTTGTCATCGTGAAGATGATCTGGAAAGTGCGTGAGCAATTTGCCGCGATAGTCGCGTTTGTGATGCGGAGCGGAATCGGCGCGGATGATTGCTTTATTGCCAATTTCGATCAAGGGGTAGCTGTAAGAATCAATGCGCAGTTCATTTTGAGGAAAGATGTAGGTCTCACGCACCGCCAGTTTTTATCAGCCCTAGGCCATACCATATCTAATTGGATAATGTCCGATATGATCGCAAGGTGGATTTGCTCTTCCATATCGGAGATTATGCTCGCTTCGGCAGGCGCCAGCTTTTGTAAGTGCGAATAGATTTCCCACGCACGGATTGTGATGAGCCATCTTTTGAGTTTATGCGACAACATCAACGCCGGCCTTTTCTGCGCTCAATTGTGATTGGAGCAGTCGAAAATACTGGCGGTAACACATCGCCCAATCGAGAAAATCTTCTTGATCTTCAGCCGGTGTTCCCACAATGAACTTGAAAAAGACTTCCGACCTCATGCGATATTTCTTCTCGTAAGCATGTAGTTGTTCTACCAGCTTTCCGATGGCGTGCTCGAGATTTGGCTCACGGCCATCACACGCGCGAGAAACTCTTCTTTGGTTATTTTCGGCATGACCTTGCGTTTGGGCATAGCATTTACTCCTTTGCATAGCGACGGCTTTCCACCAGCTTTTTTATCTGCATCATCCATACCTCCCCTCGATATATTCTGCGGTTTTCGGATTCCTCGGCGCGATGAACAAGTCTTCGGTGCGGCTGTGTTCCACGATTTCGCCGAGCAGCATGAACACGCATTCGCGGCTCACGCGCCGGGCTTGCGCCATGTTGTGCGTCACGATGACGATAGTATACCGGCCCTCTAAAGTCAACATCAATTCTTCGACGGCGCGCGTGGCTTCCGCGTCGAGCGCGGAGCACGGTTCGTCCATTAAAATGACTTCCGGCTTGAGCGGCAACAAGCGCGCGATGCAGAGCTTTTGTTGCTGCTCGAGCTGCAGGGTGGTGGCCTTCGTGTGCAGTTTGTCTTTGAGATCCTGCCAAAGCATGACTTCACGCAAGGCTTGTTCCACCACGTCATCCATTTCTGATTTTTTCAAGTCGCGGCGCGGGCTGTGAATGCGCATACCAAATACGACGTTCTCGTAAACTGAAATAGGTATCGGGTTCGGGCGTTGAAAGACCATGCCCACACTCTTGCGCAGCTCCGGCAGCGAAACGTCTTCATCATAAATGTTTTTGTCGTGAATGAGGATTTGGCCGGTGGTTTTGACGTTGCCGTAGCGCTCATTCACGCGATTGAAGCAGCGCAGCAGCGTGGTTTTGCCGCAACCGGAAGGGCCGATCAAGCCGGTAATCAAGCCGTGGCGAAAGCGCAGCGTCACGTTTTTGAGCGCTTGAAAATTGCCGTACCACAAACTGAGATCGTCCGTCGTGATGCTATAGTTTTGGCTCTCGCTCATCCGAAAATTCCATTGACGTATTCGTAGGTTTCACGCGAACTGGGATTATCTGAAAAGACTTTTTCCGTGTGATCGACTTCGATCAGATCGCCATTGAAGAGGAAGGCCGTACGATTGGCAAGCCGCCGCGCTTGTTGCACCAGGTTGGTAACGAGAATGATGGTCATGCTTTTGCGCAGTTCTTTGAGCACGTCTTCGATGCGCATCGTGGTCACCGGATCGATGGCAATCGAAAATTCATCCAAACAAAGAATCTCGGGTTGATGGGATAGCGCACGCGCGATGGTGAGGCGTTGTTGTTGCCCGCCGGAAAGTTTGGTGCCCAGGCTGTTCAAACGATCTTTCACTTCATCCCAGAGCGCGGCTTGTGTGAGGCATCGTTCAACCATTTCATCCAACGCGCTCTTGTTGCGCATGCCGGCCATGCGGGGCGCGAACGCAACGTTGTCATAGATCGAGAGCGGCAAGCCGACGGGGAGAGGAGCAACCATGCCGATTTTGCGGCGCAATTCATAAACGTTCTTCATTTGTTTGATGTTCACCCCGTCGATGGTAATCGTGCCCTGCATTTTCGCGTTGGGCGTGAGCTCCAGCGTGCGGTTGATGGCGCGCAGCATGGTGGTCTTGCCGGATTGTGCCGGGCCGATTACGCCGAGAATTTCATTGCGATAGATTTCCAACGAAACGCCGTTGAGCACCTGTTTGTTGCCATAGCGCACGGTGAGGTCTTTGATCGCGATTTGAGGAGAGGACATTTGATTCTGAGTTTTTATGTGTTGAAGGAAATTGAAGATCGATGCTAGTGGATTGTAGATAGCTGGTCGTGGATCGTGAAAAGACGATCTACCATCCACGAGCCACGATCTACGCAGTACGTCACCACTTTTTCCGTGACCGCAAATAGGCGCGCAGTGCTATCGACAACGCATTGACCAAGAGCACGGCGCCGAGCAGCACGACCGCGGTGCCGTACAGCGTGGCTTCGGGCACGCCCTGCACCTGCGTAGAGATTGTGAACAAGTGCATCGAGAGCGCCATACATTGATCGAAAAGATTGTAAGCAAAGAGATCACCCTCCGGGATCGCTTTGAAGAACACTGCGCCCGTGAACATAATCGGCGCGGTTTCACCTGCGGTGCGCGAAACTTGCAGAATGACGCCGGTGAGAATGCCGCTGACCGAATTGGGCAGCACGATATTGCGAATAGTCTGCCAGCGCGTTGCGCCCACGTTCCAGCAAGCTTCGCGGAAAGACACGGGCACCGAGGCCAGCGCTTCTTTCGTGCTTGCGATGATGACCGGCAGCGTCATAATGGCCAGCGTGAGCGAGGCGGCAAGGATCGACCTGCCAATGCCGGCGAACAACACAAACGCACCGAGACCGAACAGCGCATGCACGATGCTCGGGACGCCCGCAAGATTGACCACGGCAAGATTGATGATGCGCGTGAACCAATTCTCTCTGGCGTATTCATTCAGATAAACCGCGGCCAAAACGCCGATGGGTGCGGAGATTAGCAGCGAGATGACGACGAGATAGATCGTGCCCAAAAGCGGCGCCCAAATGCCGCCGGCGCGCATGCGATTCACGGGATTGTCAGTGAGGAATTCGAGAGAAAGGACGGGGGCGGCTTTGTAGAAGAGATATCCGAGAATTAAAAGCAGGGGCAGGACCATCAACAGGGCCATGCCGAGAAAGATAAACTTGGCCAGCTTTTCAAAACGTAGTTTTTGGTGAACGAATTTGGTGGCAGTGAACATGCACAGTACTCTGCTTTGGGAATGAGATGTTGGCTTTTACCAGCGCCTCCTCTACGTTGTCTCTGTAAGAACAAAATTAATTTGTGCCCAGCGCTAGAGCAGGTTCTTCCCATTAGACTTGGGTTTGTTGAGAGGTAAAACTCGTCGTCGTCACT
>JBBILN010000128.1:0-11608 GCA_037444905.1 bacterium
GCCGCGGGCGCGAAAGTCGTGGCCGCGGGGCATCAAAAACTTTTTCCCGGCGCGAAGGTCATGCCGATTTCCGCGGCGCCACAACAAATGCAATGACGGAAAAATAAAGCTTGCCTATAAACATTTTCTGCCACCCATTTTTCTGTCATTAAAAAAATTTTTGCGGAGATTAAGCATGAAGCTCAGTGAAATTTCAATACAGCGTCCGGTGCTTGCGACGGTGATGAGTCTGGTGATCATCATCTTCGGCGTGGTGTCATTCACGCAATTGCCGGTGCGCGAATATCCCGATATCGATCCGCCCGTGGTTTCCGTCACCACGCTGTATCGCGGCGCCAGCCCGAACGTGATCGAGACCGAGATCACCGATATTCTGGAAGAGCAGCTTTCCACCATCGAAGGCGTGAAGACCATCACCTCTTCCAGCCAGGAACAAGGCTCGGCGATCACGATTACGTTCGAATTGGATCGCGACGTCGATCAAGCCGCGAACGACGTGCGCGACCGCGTGGCGAGTGTGCGCGGCCTGCTGCCGCGCGAGGCCGATGATCCCATCATCCAAAAGATCGACGTGAACGCGCAGCCGATCATGTGGCTGGCGGTAATCAGCGACCGGCATAACAATCTCGAGTTGACCGATGCCACCGACCGTTTGCTCAAAGAACGTTTGTTGCGTTTGCCCGGCGTCGGCTCGATATTTATGGGCGGCGAGCGGCGTTATGCCATGCGCGTGTGGCTGGATTCGCAACGCATGGCCGCGCGCGGTCTTGCGCCGCAGGATATCGAAAACGCCATTCGCCGCGAGAACGCGGAAATTCCCGCGGGCCGAGTGGAGGGCGAGAATCGTGAGTTCACCGTGCGCACGCGCGGCGATTTATCCACCCCGGAGGAATTTGCCGCGATCATCGTCAAGCAAAACGGCGACGAACTCGTTCGTCTCGGTGACGTCGCCGAAGTCGAGTTGGGCGCGCAGGACGAGCGCACCGCAGTGCGGTGGAACGGCAAGCCCACCACCGGCCTCGGCGTGGTCAAGCAAACGCGCGCGAGCACGTTGCAAGTGGCGAAGACCGTGGTCGAGGCCTTGCCGGAGTTGGAAAAAGTTCTGCCCGAGGGCATGAAGATCGACGTCGCGTATAACTCTGCGACCTTCATCCAAAACTCCATTGACGAAGTGGCGGAAACGCTGCTCATCGCTTCCGGTTTGGTGATCTTGGTCATCATCGCGTTTCTCAAAAGCTTTCGCGCCACGCTCATCCCCACGTTCGCCATTCCGATTTCCATCGTGGGCACGTTTGCGGTGGCGTATTTTCTCGGCTACACCGTGAACATTCTCACGTTGCTCGCATTGGTGCTCGCCATCGGTTTGGTGGTGGATGACGCCATCGTCATGCTCGAAAATATTTATCGCCACATGGAAATGGGCAAATCGCGCTGGCAGGCCGCCCTCGACGGCGCGAAGGAAATCGGCTTTGCGGTGTTGGCGACGACCATTGCGCTGGTGGCGGTGTTCGTGCCGCTCGCGTTTCTCACCGGCAACATCGGCCGGCTCTTTAATGAGTTCGGCGTTTCAGTTGCCGTCGCCGTGTTGATCTCCGGTTTCGTTGCTCTGACGTTGACGCCGATGTTGTGCTCGCGCATGTTGAAGCCGCTGCACCACACCGGCACGAGTTGGGCCTCGCGCTCGTTCGATGCGTTTTTCGAATGGATGGAGCGCACTTACAATAAGATCGTGCGCGGCGCGTTGCGGCATCGGGTTTTGGTCATGGGCGCCGCGGTTTTGTTGATCGTGGTCAGCGTGGTGCTGTTCAAATTTCTGCCGAGCGAATTGGTGCCCACGGAAGATCGCGGCGTGGGCTTCGGCATCGTCATCGCGCCGGAGGGGGCCACACTTGATTACACCGACCGCTACATGCGTCAGGTCGAAGAAATCATGCTCGGCCTGCCCGAAACCAACGGCGTTTTCACCGCAACGGGCGTGGGTTTCAACGGCCCCGGCCGTGTCACGAACGGCTTCATCTTTCTCAATTTGAAACCTGCGAGCGAGCGCAAAAAGTCGCAGCAACAAATCGTGCAAGAACTCTTTCCCCGGCTGTTCTCGATTCCCGGCGTGCTGGCGTTTGTGTTGAATCCGCCGAGTCTCGGCTCGGATTTCAACTTCACGCCGGTGGCATATGTGCTGCAAGCGGATACTTATGAAGAATTGCAGGGCGCCGTCGGCGTTATGATGGCGCAGGCCTCGCAACTCGGCTATCTCGTGAACTTGGACAGCGACTTGCGTTTGAACAAGCCGCAGCTTGAAATTACGATTGATCGCGAACGCGCCGCCGGGCTCGGCGTTTCGGTGACGGACATCGGCACCACGCTCGAAACGTTTCTCGGCGGACGTGTGGTCACGGACTTCAAACGCGGCGCGAAACAATATGACGTCATCGTGCAGCTCAAACCCGAAGATCGCGCCACGCCCAACACGATTGACGGCATCTATCTGCGCGGCGCCAGCGGATTGGTGCAACTCGCCAACGTGGTGAATGTGAAAGAAACCGTCGCGCCGAAGGAGTTGAATCACTTCAATCGCGTGCGCTCCGCCACGATCACCGCGAGCATGGTGCCGGGCGTGAGTCTCGGGCAAGCGCTCAATGATCTCGACCGCATTGCCGATACCAGCCTGCCTGAAACCATCAAACGCGATTTGACCGGGCAGTCGCGCGAGTTTCGTGAATCGAGCAGCGCGTTGTATTTTCTCTTTGCCTTTGCCGTGGTGTTTATCTATTTGGTGTTGGCCGCGCAATTCGAAAGTTTCATTCATCCGCTGACCATTCTGCTCTCCGTGCCGCTCGCCGTTGCCGGCGCATTGCTCGCGCTTTTTGCGTTCGGGCAGACGATCAACATTTATTCGCAAATCGGTTTGATCATGTTGATCGGCTTGGTGGCGAAGAACGCCATTCTCATCGTGGAATTTGCGAATCAGTTGCAGGAACGCGGACAGCGCTTGTTTGAAGCCGTGGCCGAAGCCGCGACCATTCGCCTGCGGCCGATTCTCATGACTTCTTTCTCCACCGTCTTCGGCATCTTGCCGATCGCGATCGGGCTTGGAGCCGGAGCGGAAGCGCGCCGCCCGCTGGGCATCGCCGTGGTCGGCGGCGTGCTGCTTTCGACTTTCTTGACGCTGATTGTCGTGCCCGTGGTTTACACACTACTGGCGCGGTTTACCAAGGTGGCCGTGACGCCGTCGAATGGCAATGAGCGGGTGGCCGTGTCTCCGCTCCAAGAAGTTGTGCGCGAGGCGGTGGCGTGAGCCAATCGCACGAGGCCTTGGTAAAAAAGCTTGTGATGAAAAGCCAGGTATCCGCTGCGATACTGCCGCCTTCAGCAACGAATGATAGCAAATAAAGAATACACGGAGAATTCAATCATGGCAAATCAAAAATTCATTCTCGTGACCGGCGCGACCGGACAGCAGGGTGGCGCCGTTGCACGCGAGCTTTTGGCAAATGGCTATCGTGTGCGAGCGATGACGCGCAAGCCGGACAACGCAAGAATGCAAGAGCTTGCCAAGCTCGGAGCGGAGGCGGTTCAAGGTGATTTGGATGACGCCGCCTCGCTGCAGCGTGCGGTGCAAGGCGCATGGGGCGTGTTTGCCGTGTAAAATACCTGGGAGGCGGGCGTGGAAAAGGAAGAAGTGCAAGGCAAGCGCATCGCTGAGGTCGCCAGCGCCGCGGGTGTGCAGCACTTCGTGTACAGTTCGGTCGGGTCAGCACATCGCCACACGGGAATCCCTCACTTCGACAACAAGGCCCGCATTGAAGAAACGGTGCGCGGGCTCGGCTTTCCCTCCTACACGATTCTCCGTCCGGTTTTCTTTATGGAGAATTGGCTCTCGCCATGGTTCAAGCCCGGCATCGACCAGGGCAAGCTCATGATGGGCCTTGCGCCAGCGACGGTCTTGCAGATGATCGCGGTGGAAGACATTGGAAAGTACGGCCTGCAGGCTTTCAAGAAACATGCAGAGCTCAACGGCCGCGCCATCGACATTGCCGGCGATGAAAAAAACATGCCTGAAACTGCACAAATCCTCAGCAAGGCTATGGGTAAAAAGGTCGCGTTCGAGCGCGTGCCCATTGAAGAGGTGCGAAAATCCAGCGAGGATTACGCCCTCATGCTAGAGTGGTTTGATCGCGTCGGCTACAATGTCGATATTCAAGCAAACGTGAAAGAGTTTGGGATACGCCCCACGAAGCTGGAGGAATGGGCGAGCCGGCAGCGCTGGAAATGATGCCAGGCGCAGCGGCAATGAGTCGGTTGCTGCACTGGCACGAGAAAAAGCCGTGCGCGAAGCTGTCGCTTAAATAGATCGGATGAAGCTCGGCTTGAACGAAGGATATTTTAAGCTCGTAAATTATTGCGCGCAAGCCGAGCTTCAGTTATTTTTTCGAACCTGCCTCAATAGAATACGTTTTCGCTGAAATGATTACGACTGCGTAATTCCCAGTTGCACCGCCCTTCGCCTAGATTCACCCTCCCAGCTTCTCCCTCAAACATAAGTTGCTGATTCGCCGCGCTGCTTTGCATTCCCTCATGACTGCAAGCGCATGAATGTGACTTTCTTCTAACAGGCACCGATTTTGCGAAGAGGTTGAGCGCTAAGAACGTTGCGGGATAACAGTATTTTGAAACTCGGAT
The DNA here is from genome assembly GCA_037444905.1 of bacterium. Classification (GTDB taxonomy): domain Bacteria; phylum Zhuqueibacterota; class Zhuqueibacteria; order Zhuqueibacterales; family Zhuqueibacteraceae; genus JABWAN01. The sequence continues at coordinate 4,681 of JBBILN010000128.1, forward strand.
GCGCGTTGGGCGCGATGAGAGAGGACGGGTAAGTAGCATGTGCTTTCGCCAATTGCGCCGGTTGGTTGGTAATTTTGTTGATTCAAAAAATGCCACAACTCATTCGACAAATCCGTACTAACCCACCGGCTCGAGTCTCCGCATTGCGCAGTGGAGAAGAGCCTCCGCCCGTGGAGAGAAAATGCAAACCGGCGAGATCGCAACAGAATCTTTAAGCACGTTGGCGCTTGAACAATGGAAACAAACCGTAGCGACACAAATTCTCAGTCGTGTGCGGAACGGGCTGCAGCAATACTACCCCGAGCTTGCAGACCAGCACGATTTGCAGCTTACGCTCACCAAACCGCCGCGGCGGCGACGCTTCACGGTCATTTTCGAATTGGGTCTGCGCAATCGCTCCGGCGTTCTGCTCAAGAGTTTGATCGCGAAAGCCTATCGCATCACGCCGAAAGCGGGCGCGCGCGATCAGGACATTGCGCGCAAGAGCCAACGCGAATTCAATTTTCATCAACAAGTCTACGCGTTCTTCGCGGCGCAAAGTGAGGAATACTCGGTTGTCCGCCCGGTGGATTACTTTCCGGATCTGCTCACACTGATCATTGAAAAAGCCGAAGGCGCGGATCTCGGCGAGTTGATTCAGACCGCGCGCTATTCGCTCGGCGGGTATTTTACGCGCAAATCGCAGCTCGGAAAATATTTTCAACGCGCCGGAACATGGCTGGCTCTGATGCATCGCGGTTTTGCCACGAGCGAGGCAACGAGTTTTGACGACAAACATTTCGAGCAGCAAATCAATCACTACTTCGAGCGCTTCAAACGCGCGGGCGGAAAGACCAAGGTTGCGGAGCCGATTCGACAAAAGCTGCTCGCGTTGCGGCATAAATTTTCCAAACACGCTTTGCCGCAAGCGCATCTGCACGGCGATTTCAAATTGCGCCACATCTTCGTCACCGAAGATCACATCACGCCCATTGATTTCGGCAACGAGCTTTCCGGCGCGACTTACGACGACGTGGCGCGCTTCCTCGTCGAAATCAAACTGCTCGAATACGGCTTTGCCCTGCCCATGCGCCGCGATTTGATGCGTTACTTGCAAGAGCAATTCTTGCTGGGATATTTTGGTCGCGTGCAATGGCCTGCGCTGTTGCGTTATTATTACGCCGTCTGGCTTTGGGCCAAATGGGATCGTCGCTTGAAGAAACTCGCCACGAATCGCTTGATCAAAAAAGTGGATCGCCTCATGCAAGTCACCGGCATGAAAACTTTGATCAATCAAACATATGTCAACGGCTGGTTCAAACGCGAATTGCACGCGGAGATTGCGCATTTGGAAAAGGAGGCCGGCGGTGGGAAGCATTGATCTGCGCGCTTGCAAAATTTACTCACATGAACGCACGCACAATTCCCCCCTTGAGGGGGGCAGGGGGATGTGCTTTGAAATTCGCCACGCAACCATGACACCCCCCTCAAGGGGGGAATTACTCGTTCCCACGCTCCGCGTGGGAATGCAGCCCAGACGCTCCGCGTCCCGACATTCATCTTTCTCTAAAATTTTTTCGTATTGCTTTGCGCTCACGCTGTTATTCCTCTCGCTCGCCGCGTGCGCGAGAGCACAAGAGAAGCAGGAGAAGAAGGAGAAAAAAGAAAGGAAGCAAACCAAAGCCGTCGCGGCAACGGTCGCCATCGGAACCTACAATCCTCCTGTGCAAAGTCCGCTCGCTCGCAAAGTGCATCCGCGCCTCTTTTTCGCGCCGGAAGATTTGCCCGAACTAGGACAACGCTTGCAGACGCTCTACAGCGCAGAGTTCCAGCGCTACGTCAATGAGCTGGATAAACACTTCGACGACGCGCCCGAACAGCGTGAGCGCGGTCTGCCTTTTCTCGATGCGAAGAATTACGCGTTTCTTTACATGATCGACCCCGCGACCATGCGCGGCTTCAGCTTCGGCCATCGCCGCGAAGAGTATGGCCGCAAAGCGATTGAGATTGCAATGTTCATCAAACGCGAAACGCGCGGCGACCGGCACTCTTCCGCCAATTTGCAAGGCGAGAACGGCGGCTATCACAATCTCGCGCTGGCCGTCGCATATGATTGGACGTTTCCTCTGCTCTCGCTCGAAGAAAAGCGCACGCTCGCCGATGCCATGATTCGCATGTACGACAATCGCGACTCCGAAACCAATCCCGGCGAGTATGAAAAACTTTCGAACCAAGTCACGGGCTACATTCATTCCGGCAGCGCGGGCGCGCTCGCGCTGTGGGGCGATGATCTTGGGCCAGCATATGCCGCCAAAGCGCAAGAGATGCTGAATTACTTCAACGCCGTCTTCTTGCAACGTTCGCTCGAAACCGGCGACAAACTTTTCGAAGGCCCCGGTTGGAGTGAAGGCGCGAGTTATTACATGCTCGGCATCACCAACGTGAGCTTCATGGCCGGCGCGGCTTCGAGCGCGTTGGGTGAAAATCTTTTTTATAAGTATGATTTCTTGCGCCACAACGCGCTTTATATTTTTTATAACACGCTCCCGCTCAAGCTCCGCGATAAGTATTGGCTCTCGCGTCATGACACGAACAGTTTGGATGACGTCAACAATCACAGCTTCAGCCGCATTCTGCAAATTGCCGCGGGTGCGCTGCGCAAGCATGATCCCGTCATGGCGGGCGTGGCGCAGTGGATGTTGACCGTGGGCGGCTATGGTTTGCAGGTGGAAGATTACAAGTATTACGATCCGCGCATTGATGATCTCTTCTTCAATTTTTTGTGGGGCAGCAAAGACGTGCGCGCGCTCGCGCCCGAGGCCGCGGACTTGCCGTTGACTTACAAGCTCGGTCTTGGCGAGATTGTGATGAAGTCTTCGTTTGATAAAGAAACTTCCACGCACATTATTTTTTGGGCGCCGCGCATTTGGTATTCGCCGCACTCGCATCTCGATCAATCGAGCTTCACCATTTACAAACACGGCAGCCTTGCGCTCGATGCGGGCAACAGCAAAAACGCGGACGATCTGCCGCGCGGCTCCGCTTCGCGTGAAGCGATTTTTCACAACATTCTCGGGTTGTACAATCCCGATGAGCCGGAAGAGGCGGATGAACCGAATTTCATGAGCTTCAGCTTTCGGCCCGATAAAAACGCGGAACATTGGCAGGACGAAGCCTTTCAGCCCGGCGGCCGCAGCGTCATCGGCGAGTTGAAAGCCTTCGAATCGGGCGAGGATTACGATTACATCGACTACGATTATTCCCGCTCGTACAGCGGAGATGAAAAAGAAAGCAAAGCGCGCTCGGCCCTGCGCCGCTTCGTGTATCTGCGCGGCCCGGAGAATCGCGAGTTCGTCGTCATTCACGATCTCGTTGATTCGCAATTCGAGAAGCGCTGGCTCTTGCACACCGCGTTCGAGCCGCAGATCAACAACGATCAAATCATCGTCACGAACAATTTTGAAAACGTCGCGCACGGCCGCATGCTCGTGAAGTCGCTCCTGCCCGCACAGAAAGAGATTGTCAAACTCGGCGGCGAAGGTTTGTGGTTTGTTGATGCGAACGGCAAACTCATTCGCTCGCGCGGGCCGTATCTCGATTGGGGCGCGTATTGGACCGGCAGTTGGCGCGCGGAGATTCGCTCGCAAAGCGGCGAGTATTTGACCGTCATGCAAATCGGCGATTCGCGCGTGCTGCAAAACATGTCGCCGGTGATGAAGATCGAGTCCGCCACGTGCAGCGGCGCGTTGATCGACAACAAGCGCGTGGTGATTTTCAGCAAGAAGAACGCGGCCATGAACGCAGTCTCGTATCAAATCAACTCCACACAAAACGTCGCGCACCTCATCGGCGGACTGCCGCCGAACACATTCATGAAGATTCGCAAAAACGGCGTGCCGCATTTGAATGTGAAAACGAGCAGCCAAGGCGTTTTAAATTTTCAAGACACGCCCGGCGGCAGTGTGAAGTATGACATTGGCATGAATTGAAAATTTTCAATTGCAAATTTTCAATTTAAAATTTGCAATGCTTTTGATCTTAGCTGTTTATAGGAAGGCACAAAGCCATGACACGGACGTTACTGTTGCTCTCGTTTCTATTGACGGTCACGACCACCTCCGCACAAAATTATCTTCCTCCCGCGGGCAGCCCGCTCGCGAACAAAGCGCATCCGCGCATTTATCTCACTGCGGAAGATCTCGCGCCTTTGCGCCAGCGCCTCAAAAATCTTTATTCCGCCGAATATCAAAACTACGTGAACGCGCTTGATGCCGCGTTCAATGAAAGCGCTTCGGCCAAGACGCGCAACTATCTTTTGCTGGACGCGCAGAACTATGCGTTTCTTTATCTCCTTGATCCCGCCAAAATGACGGGCTTCACGCATGGCCACACGCGCGCGCAATATGGCCGCAAAGCGATTGAGCTGGCGATGGCCGCGCGCACGCTCTCGAATGGCGGGGACACCCATTCTTCCGCGAAGCTGCAAAGCACGGACGGCGCGCATCACAATCTCGCGCTCGCGGTCGTTTATGATTGGACGTTTCCGCTTTCAACCATTGAGGAAAAGCGCGCGCTCGCAGATGCGCTCATTCAGCTTTATGAAACGCGCGATGAAGATGCGAATCCGAATGCTTATCAAAAACTTTCGAATCAAGTCACGGGCTACATTCATCACGGCTGCGCCGGCGCGCTGGCGCTTTGGGGCGATGACCTCGGCTCGACATACGCGGCCAAAGCGCAGGAGATGTTGAACTACTTCAATGCCGTGTTTCTCGAACGCACGCTCATCACCGGCGATAAAATTTTCGAAGGCCCAGGCTGGAGCGAAGGCGCGAGTTATTATTTCCTCGGCATCACCAACGTGAGCTTCATGGCCGGCGCGGCGAGCAGCGCGTTGGGTCGAAATCTTTTTTATGAAACGGATATCTTGCGCCGCAACGTGCTCTACATTCTTTACAACGCGCTTCCGCTCAAGCTGCGCGGCTATTATTACATGTCGCGCCACGACACCAACAGCTTGCAGGAAGTGAATGAGCATCACATGAGCCGCATCATGGCGATCTCCGCGGGCGCGCTGCGCAAGGCCGATCCCGACATGGCCGGCCTCGCGAAGTGGATGCTCACCACGGGCTATGGCCTCGACGTGAAAGAGTATCAATACTACGATCCGCGCATCGATGATCTCTTCATTCAATTCATTTGGGGATATAAAGACGTCGCCGCGAAAACGCCGCAACAGATCGGTCTCGGCCTCGGACAAAAGCTCGGCCTCGGCGAAGTGGTGATGAAGTCATCGTTTGATAAAGAGAACTCCACGCACATCATTTTTTGGGCGCAGAAATATTGGTACTCGCCGCATGCGCATAAAGACATGGCGAGCTTCACGATTTACAAACACGGCAGCCTCGCGCTTGACTCGGGCAACAGCAAGAACGCCGCGGATTTCCCCGACGGCGAAGGTTCGAGCGAAGCGGTGTTTCATAACATTCTCGGCTTGTATGATCCCAGCAATACCGAGCGCGGCTTCAATTACATGAGCTATGAGTTTAGTCCCGAAGGCAGCGCGGATCATTGGCAAGCGCCGGAGTTTGCGAAAGGAGGCCGCAATCACATCGGCGATCTGCTCGGGTTCGAGTCGACGAGCGCATATGATTATGCCGACTACGATTACTCGCGCGCCTACACGAATCCTGCGCGTTGCAGTTTCGCGCGCCGGCGACTCACGTATCTGCGCGGCAACAACAACGAAGAGTTCGTTGTGATTCACGACGTGATCAAATCGCCGCATCAAAAGCGGTTTCTTCTGCACACGGCCTATGAGCCGCAAATTGCGGGCGACGTGATCACGGTCACGAACAACTTTGACAACATCGCGCACGGCCGCATGCTGGTGAAATCGGTTCTGCCCGCAAGCAAAGAGATTCTCAAAGTCGGCGGCGAGGGCAAGTGGTTTGTCGATGCGGACTGGAAGCCGTTGCCGCAAGAAGGCCCGTATCTCGATTGGGGCGCGTATTGGACCGGCAGTTGGCGCGCGGAAATTCGCAGCAACGAGGGCGAGTTTTTGACGGTCATGCAAATCGGCGACAGCAAAACGCTAACGAGCATGGCCGCAGTGCAAAGCGTGAGCGCGACGAATTTCTCCGGCGCATTGATCAACAACAACCGTCTCGTGTTGTATGCGAAGACGGAGAATCGCTTGAACAGCGCGAAGTACACGCTCAATGCGAATGGCAACATCGCGCATCTCATCGCGGGTTTAACGGCAAACGCGGCGGTGAAGATTTTGAAGAACGGCGCGCTGTTGCAAGAGGCGAAAAGCTCTGCTGCGGGCGTGGTTGCTTTCAATGACAATCCGAACGGCAACGCGAGCTACACGATCAACGTCAGCGCGCCGCTCGCGGTTGATGATGAAGCGCAGAACGTTCCGGCGGATTTCGTGCTCGGGCAGAATTATCCCAACCCGTTCTCGCGCGCTGCCGCGAATGCGCAGACGACGATTCATTATCAACTAACCAAAGCCGAGCGCGTGCGTTTGGAAGTGTTCGATGTGAATGGAAGGTTGATCCGCACGCTCGCGAATGCGTTGCAAAGCGCCGGCGCGTATCAAGTCGCTTGGGATGGTTTGACGCGCGAAGGCCGCGTTGCGCCCGCGGGCGTGTATTTTTATCGCTTGCAGACCGCGCGTACTTCGGAGACGAAGAAGCTTTTGTTGGTGAGATGATTCTTGCGCGCTTCCTTGCGGCATGTCATTCAGAAGCAATCTTTTTTACTTGCTGGAGAGAATGTTAAAATTGGAAGCCGTGCTTGTTGCTGAAAAGGATTCCTTCCGAATGACGGTTTTTGCAGTGGTGTGTCGGCGATTCTGCCTCGCTTTGATTTGTAATTCCTTTTCAGCGTGTCATTCTGATTTCTATGACAGAATCAAGCTCTTTTTAACAGCCTTGGGTTG
>JBBILN010000129.1:0-11408 GCA_037444905.1 bacterium
TCGCCTCGAAGCCGGAACCTTCACGGCGACGAGGAAGCTGTTGTTGATGAAGTGAGGCTCCACTAGAAGAACTAGAGGCGCCACGCACTTCGCGTGTGCGTGGCACCTCACTTTCAAATTACATCGCGTTTTGTTGGGAAAAGGCTGGAAGCTAATAGCGGATAGCTTTCACAAAAGGGCGGGCATTTTCACCATGAAAACCGATTCCTTCATCCATCGCTTCTTTCGCGAATTTCGCGGCGCGTTTTTTCAATTGATCGGCGAAGACGAGCGCAAAGCCGAGAGTTATGAATTCACCTCCGTCGAAGTGAAAGAGCAGGCCTTCCGCTTTGACGGCATCTTCAAGCCGCAAGCGCCGGAAGACTCGCTCTTTTTCTTCGAAGCGCAGTTCCAATCTGAAGACGACTTTTACCTGCGCTTCTTCGGCGAGATCGCGATTTATCTACGACAGAAAAACCCGACAAATCCCCGGCGGGCTATCGTGCTGTTTCCGAGCAAGGCCTACGATCCGGGAGTTACTCCGCACTATCAAGAATTTTTTGACAGCGGCCGCTTGCGCAGGTTCTATCTCGCCGATTTGCCGGAAGAGCTTCTGCAAAAATTCCCGTTGAATTTGTTGCGAATCATTCTAGATTCGGAGCAGAAAGTTTTAGCCACTGCTGAAAACCTCGTCCGGCAGTTGCCGGAGCAGAACTTGAGCGAAAAGGAACAAGAGATTTTCATCGAGCTGCTAATCAATCTGTTGATAAGCAAGCTGCCCAAGCTTTCAAGAGAGGAGATCGAAAAAATGTTCACGCCCATGCTCTCTGATATCAAAAAATCCCGCTTTTATCAAGAAGTGGCAGAAGAGCTCACACAAGAACTGACCCCCAAGCTGACACAAGAATTGACCCCCAAGCTGACGCAAGAGTTGACGCCCAAGATTGCGCAGGAAAGAAATCGTGAGCTCGCCGCCGCCCTCTTGCGAAAGAAAATGAGCCTCAAGTTCATCTCCGAAGTAACCGGGCTTTCGCAAGAGGAAATTCGCGCGCTCAAAAAGTCTTCAGTGAAGCGCTAAGGAACGCCGTTTTGATAACGTGCCTCTTTTCGCCTGTCATGCCCGAGTGCTTTAATCGAGCATCACTAAATTCCTGCACATGGATTCCCGCTTCATCCTCGGCTCCTTCATAATCACATACGCCGCTCTCATCCCTTCGGAGACCTGCTATGGCCCACGCGTGCGCCTTCCGAAAACTTGCCTTTCTATTTGCATGCCTCCTTTTGATCATGATTTGTGCGCAAGAAGCCGGCTTCGCCAACCAAAGCCGCAGTAGCCGCTATGAAGATTTGGTGCAGCTCTTCGAGGAATGGCGAGCATTTCAGAAGCCGCCCACCGTCGCCGGCATCTTTGACTACTCCGCTGCGGCGATGGCAACACAACATCGCGAATTGGCCGCGTATCAAAAACGGCTTGCGGCGATTGACACAAGCGGATGGCCGGTGGCGCAACGCATCGACTATCATCTCGTCAAAGCCGAAATGAACGGCCTCGACTTCGACCATCGCGTGCGACAGCCGTGGGCGCGTGATCCCGCGTTTTATGTGATGATCTTTCCCGAGCAAAGCGACGTGCCCGCACGTGAAGGCCCGGTCATTTATGGTGCGATTGACTTGTGGGCTTACTCGTTCCCGCTCACGCCGCAAAGCGCCGGCGAGCTGAGTGCGCAAATCCGCAAGATTCCAGCAGTGCTCGCGCAAGCCAAAAGCAATCTCGTCGGCAATGCGCGCGATCTATGGGTTGCCGGCATTCGCAGCATGAAACAACAGAGCGCAGATTTGAGCGAGCTTGCGATCAAAGCCGCGAGCGCCGGCAATTCATTGTTGAAAGATATTCAAGCTGCGCGCGAGGCTACGGACGCATTTTGTGTTTGGCTGGAGAAAGAAGCGCCCTCCAAAACCGGAACCTCCGGCGTGGGCATTGACAATTACAATTGGTATTTGAAAAACGTGCAGCTCGTTCCCTACACTTGGCACGAAGAAGTCACCTTCATGCGCCGCGAATTGGCGCGCGCGCATGCGGCGCTGCGGCTGGAAGAGCATCGCAATCGCAAGCTGCCGCAGACGGCGCCGGTGGCCGGCGCGGAAGAATATGATCGCCGCTTCAACGCCGCAGTGACGGAGTACATGAGCTTCCTGCGCGAACACGAAATCATCGCGATGCGAGATTACATGGACGCGGCTCTGCGTGCGCGCATCGGATCGTTCAGCCCGGCCAGCAACGGCCGCCGCGAGTTCTTCTCTGAAATCAACTATCGCGACCCCGTGGTGATGCGCACGCACGGCTATCATTGGTTCGATCTCGCCCGCATGCAACACGAGCCGCATGCAAGTCCGATTCGGCGCGTGCCTTCGCTCTATAACATTTTTGCCGGCCGCGCGGAGGGACTTGCGACCGGCATTGAAGAGATGATGATGCACGCCGGGCTTTTGGACAAGCGCCCGCGCTCGCGCGAGTTGATTTGGGTTTTGCTCGCGCAACGCGCCGCCCGCGCGCTCGGTGATTTGCACATGCACAGCAATGAATGGACGATGGCACAAGCCATCAACTTCGCTTCTGAATGGACCCCGCGTGGCTGGCTGCAAACCTCGAGCAGCACAGTTTGGTTCGAGCAACATCTCTACTTGCAACAACCCTCCTATGGCACGAGTTACCTCATCGGCAAAATCGAAATCGAGCAACTGCTCGCCGAGCGCGCCAAACAACTCGGCGAGGCGTTCACGCTCAAGCGCTTCATGGATGAGCTGAATGACGCGGGCATGATTCCGGTTGCGCTGATGCGCTGGGAATTAACCGGCGAGCAAGGGCGCTTCCCCGCGACGCATTGACGCTTTCCCGATGGAGGAGAATGTAGCGCAGTCCTTTCTGAGCGGCGCGGCAGTTCGCTAGAATACTTCTTCACACTCGGCGTATATTTCTTTACGCATCAAGGGCGCCGGCCACACTCACACGTAAAGGAAGAATTGCTTGGCGCGCAAATTTCTACTTGACAATCTCGCTGCCGCCCGTTAGAATGAGCGGCAAAACACGGCTCGTTTTCAGGAAGATTCCGAATGCAGCTTGCGTGACTGAGACACCCTAAAACTGCACGGGGTGATGATGGAAGACTTTCTAAAAATCGCCGGCGCGGGTGTAATCATTTGGCTGTTGTTCGGCGGAAAAGGCGTGCTCGAAAAGAAACACAAAGCCACTCATAAGGACAAGAGCACGACCGCCGTTCGTGCCGATACTGTTTCCCGCCAACCCGAACTTTCCCGCCAGCCAGCACCGTCTTCGAGATTTTCCGAAGAGGCTCTACTTGCCATTCCCAATCGTCCTCCCTTCGAGATTCACTCGCTTGCTTACTTGCAGTCGCTCGACCGCGATCCCTTGACTGTCGAGCAAGTGAAAGTCACTTATTATTTGCGTGACCACAGCCAACGTTGCCATTTCGATTCGCTTCCGCCCTGCTTGCAAGATCGCCTCGTCGAACACGAATTGAACAAACGCGATTTTCAATACACGTATTTTTTTGATCGTGTGCTCGACTCCGGCTCCGGCGTGCTCACCTGGGAGATGCGTGATTATTTTGTGCAATACGAAAGCTTGCGCAAGTATGGCTGGACGAGCGGCAAACGCAGCTTCTCGAATGATTATAACTGCAACTCATTTTCGTATCGCAGCAAAAAAGGTGTGGAGTTCATTCAAGACAATTTGCTGAATCGCGAATTGTTTTTGCCGCTCGAAGCCATGCGCTATCCCAACGGCCAAACCGCCTCGGGCGAGCCGGCGGTCGATTGGCAAACGCTCGCGGTGAACCTCACGGACTTTCCATTGTCCGTTCCCAATTCCAAACGGCGCGAGAGCTGGACGAAGCGCGCGGCCGCCAACGGCAAACGGCCGCCGCGAGCGCGCGTATTCATCGTGCTGGAATTCCCCAACGGCAAAAAATATCTCACCGAGGCTTCGGACACCGGCAGCGGCGTCAAAACCAATAGCGTGGACTGGCGCATTGGGAACACTTCGGAGGAGGTTGCAATTTTTCACGCCCTCGGCAACAAAGCCAAAGCCACGGCTTTCGTGATCGATGATGAGAAAGTGACGTTTGCGCAAGTGCTGGCGCAGTCGAGGATGGCGCAGTGAGTAGCTATTCTTTACAATCATAAATTCTACAGATTGAGACAAAACAATCGATGAACTAGGGAAACACTTTATCAGTTGCGTTGTTTCTATCCGCTGGCGTTTATATTCGTTCCATCATGTTGTCTAAAATTTTATCACCGTTTGCAATGATCGTTTCACCCCTTTCGAAAAAATCAGAGCGTTGGCGCAGATGGCGGCGCACGAAGCTGTGGCCCGTTTGGTCAAAATACCAATGGCTCGTAGTCTGGGCCGCGGGCTTCGCAGCAATTGGATTGGGCTATCTCGGTTTCGCGCGGCATGCTCTTGCAATGAGCAAACCGAGCTCTGTCGGAAGCCTGCTCTACCTCACCTTGCAATTGTTTGTGTTGGAATCCGGCGCCGTGCCGGGCGCAGTGCCGTGGGAATTGGAGATCGCGCGTTTCATGGCGCCGGCGGTTTCCGCGTATACCGCGACGATGGCGTTGGCGTTGATCTTCAAAGAACAACTTCAGCACATGCGGCTGCGCTTTCTGCGTCAACACGTGGTGATTTGCGGCTTGGGAAGAAAGGGTTTGTCCCTCGCGAGCACATTTCACCAAAGCGGCTATAAAGTCGTGGTGATCGACAATGACGCAAAGAACGTTTTGCTGCAACGCTGCCGCGAGCACGGCGCGATCGTTTATATCGGCAATGCCGCGGACCGCGAAACACTGCGCGAGGTAAACGTTGCGCACGCGCGCTACCTGATTTCGGTGTGCAAAGAAGACGGCGTGAATGCGGAAGTGGCCGTGAATGCGCGCGCTTTGTTTCATGCGCAGCACGGCAGCGTGCTCACGTGTTGGGCGCACATCGTGGACGTGCAGCTTTGCAAATTGCTGCGCGAGCACGAGCTTTCATTGCGGCCGGACGAAGCTTTTCGTTTGGAGTTCTTCAATGTGTATGAACGTGGAGCGCGGGCGATGCTGGAGCGGCATCCTTTCATGCCCGCGCAAAATGTCGTGCCGCACTTCGCCGTGTTGGGCATGGGCCGTTTGGGCGAGAATCTTGTTTTGCGCGCGGCGCAGGCATGGTACAATCGCGCGCCCGCCGCGGCACGCCTGCGCATTACCGTGATGGACAGAGAGGCGGAACGCAAAGTCGCTTCGCTAAGTGTGCGCTATCCGAAACTGCAAGCGCGTTGCGAAGTCGTGCCGCTGCAAATTGATTTCAATACGCCGGCGTTCGAGCGCGGTGAGTTTTTGCGGGAGGACATGCCCGCGATCACGGCGTTTTACGTGTGCTTGGATGACGACGCGCGCGGACTTTCCGTTGCGTTGACTTTGCTGCCGCTGGTGCGCGCGCAGAAGGCGCCCATCGTACTGCGCATGGTGCAAAACACGGGTTTGGCCACTTTGTTGGAAGAAGACGATGCTCCCGGCAGTTTCGAAAATCTTTTCGCGTTTGGCATGCTCACGCAAACTTGCACGCCGGAATTGCTGTTGACCGGCACGCGCGAAATTTTGGCGCGTGCCATTCATGAAGACTATTTGCGGCAGCAACGCGAAGAGCAACTTGCACCGCAAAACAATCCGTCCCTCCGGCCATGGGAGCAACTGCCGGAGTATTTAAAGGAATCGAATCGCAGCCAAGCTGCGCACATCGGCGTGAAATTGCGCGCAATTCAATGCGGTATGACCCCGGCGCGCGATTGGGAATTGCCGGTCTTCGAGTTTACGCTAAAAGAAATCGAGAAGCTTGCTAGCATGGAGCACGAGCGCTGGTGTGCCGAACGCCGGCGTGAAGGCTGGACTTTGGCGCTGCGCCGTAAAAATCTTGAGAAGAAAACCACGCCCTACTTGGTCACGTGGGAACAGTTGCCGGAAGAGATTCGCGAGTTGGATCGCCATTTTGTGAGAAGATTGCCCGCGCTCTTGGCGCACGCCGGGTTTGAGATTTATCGGATGGGGTAAAATCACGAAGCTTTACTACCTGAATTTTGCACTGATATTGTTCATTCGAACGCGGACAGCGCGCCGCACGGCCACTCCGCTAGGAGTGGAATGTTTATAGCAAAGGTTGCGTTTCCCTTGTCTTCAACTCCAAAGGAGTGACATGTAGATTTCATCGAATCGGCAAGGATTTTATCGCCAAGATCAAATGGCATTATCTAGCGGAGTTTTGGGAGACAAGGCGTGCATTGCGCGATAAGCATTTCACTCCTTCGGAGTTGCGGGCAGCCTTTCGTGCAATTTTTTTTGCACCACCCAATGGGTGGATCGAAACATCGCGCGGAGTCGCACCAATTGCGAATTCGACTATAGTTGGTGTAAAATTCAGGCAGTAAAGCTTTTTTTTCCCCCACGCAAAACTATAGCGCCTTGCGCAGCAGCATTATTTGCCCGGCGTGATAGAGATCGTGTTGCACGACGCCGTGCAGCATCACATAGATGGAGTGGTCGCCTTCGGCGCTGCGAATTTTTCCGCTCAAATCAGCATCTTGCAAAAGTGCCACGGCCGCGCATAAATTTTTGTGCTGTTGTTGAAGCTCTTGCAAGGCGCTCTTCCACGCGGCCGCAGAAGTATCCTGCACCGGCGGCCAGTCTTCTTTCTCATTTACTTCGAAAACCTCCCTCCCTGCCAATCTTTGTATCACGAACTTGTGCCAAGCGGTAACGTGCAGCACGATTTCCCAAATGCTATGCGCGTTCGCGATCGGCCTAGCCGCGGCTTGTGCGGCGTTCACGTTCGTTAAAATTTCCTGCAAGGCCGGGCCGTGCCACGCTCTGCCGTTGAAGGCGGCTTGCATCTGTTGCACGATGCGATTAATCTCAGCCATGTTCTCTCCGTGAAATTTGAAAAAGCGTTTGTGGCGGTGCTTTCGGGGTTAGGGCGCAGCCCGAGCATTTCGCGCACGCAGATTGCTCCGTTGCCCGGCTAGTGCCGAATTGTTGGATGAAAGCACGGCCAAGGTATGCAGCCGCGGCAATGACGATGATGAAGACGGAAGGCTCTTGCCAACTCATGAATCAAACCGTGTAAGGTGTAAAGTGTAACGTGCCGAAAACGCTCTTTATCCCCACCCCAAAAATTTTCCACCTTGATAGACTACTAGTGCGCCAAGATACGCCAGCACATTCATGTAAACGATCATGATTATCGGCCACCGCCAAGAATTGGTTTCGCGACGGACGACGGCAACGGTTGACATGCACTGGCAAGCGAGCACGAAAAACACCAACAACGAGAGAGCCACGAGAGGTGTGTAGACCGGCTCGCCGGTTGTGGGATCACGATCATCGCGCAACGCCTGCTGCAGATCCACAGAGGTCTCATCCGCGTTTGCGACATTGTAGATCGTAGCCAGCGTGCCAACCATGACTTCACGTGCAGCAAAAGCGGTAATCAAACCGATACCAATTTTCCAATCGAACCCCAACGGTGCAATGGCAGGCTCGATCATTTTGCCCAAGCGGCCGGCATAGCTTTGCAGAATCGGCGGCGAAGTCTGCGTAATTCGCGCAGAAGAACCGTTCGTACCCGTGCTTTCAGTTTTTGGGTAACTGGCGAGGAACCACAGCACGATGGAAATCGCAAGAATGACTTTGCCAGCGTTGATGACGAAGAGTTTTGCGCGTTCGTACATTTGCCAAAGAATAGTGCGCAACGAGGGCAAACGATATGCGGGCAACTCCATGATGAAAGTTTGCGAGGCGCCTTTGATCACGAAGCGTTGCAACACATATGCGGATATGAGGGCCATCAAGATGCCGAGCAGATAAAGGCCGAGCAAAGTAAGTCCCTGCCATGAAAAAACGCCCAGCACCGGCAGGTCTGGGATGAAGGCGCTGATCATCAAAGCATAAACCGGCAGACGCGCGCTACAACTCAACAACGGCGCAACCATAATCGTGATCAAACGGTCCTTGGGATTTTTGATGGTGCGCGTGGCCATGATGCCGGGAATCGCGCAGGCAAATGAGCTGAGCAATGGAATTACGGAGTAGCCGCGCAGACCGAGCTTGACCATAAAACGATCCAACATGAACGCCGCACGTGCGAGATAACCCGAATCTTCGAGAAGGGTGAGGAAAAAGAAAAGCGCGAGAATTTGCGGCAGAAAGACGACGACTGCGCCGACGCCGGACAATGCACCATTCACAATCAAGTCCGCAAACACGCCGTCCGGAAGTATTGCGGTAATCTGCGCACCTAACCAGACAAAGAAATTTTCAATGGCGTTCATCGGCGCTTCCGCCCAGGCAAAGATCGTTTGAAAGATGAATGCCAGGACGATCAAGAGAATGATCGGGCCAAAGATACGGTGCGTGAGCACACGATCAATCTTCTCGCTGCGCGAGAGATTGTGCGAGCTGCCATGTTGCACAAAATCGGCGAGCAGGCGATCAAGGTGAGCGTAACGGATTCTGGTTTCTGCTTGCCGCCAGGCCCATTTCCTCTGCGACAATTGTTCGCGCGCCTGCTGCACGTGTGTGAATAAGATTTGATACTGCGGATGCGCGACCCATTTTGTGAGAGCCGAGTCGTCGGAAACCACATGCAAAGCTTCGGCCTGTGCCGCACGTTCCGGTACAAGCCGGTGGTCCACCAACCATGAAGCAACGGGAGTGAAGAAACTCCGCACTTCCGCTGGTAGTTCGTGTGGCCCGCGCGTTTCACTCGACGTTTTTTTGAGCGAAGCAAAAATTTGCGCGCGCAGCGCCTCAACTCCTAAACCACGCTTGGCGGAAACTGCAATGACGGGAATCTCCAAACGCCGTGACAAGCCAGCAACATCAACATGGATATCGCAGCGCTCCGCTTCATCTATCATATTGAGCGCAAGAATCGCGGGAACGCCGAGATCGAGAATTTGCAGAGCAAGATAGAGGTGGCGCTCGAGATTGGTAGCGTCGGCTACGACGATGATCAAGTCTGCGGAGTGGAATTGTTTCGTGGGAGGCCGCGGGCCTAGAATTTCATCTACTGCGATTTGCTCATCTAGGGATTGGGGTATGAGGCTGTAAACGCCCGGCAGGTCATGCAACTCAACCCGGCGACCGTGTGCGTCTTCTAATGTGCCAAGCTTCTTCTCAACGGTGACGCCGGGGTAGTTGCCGACTTTTTGGTGCAAACCCGTGAGCGCATTAAAAAGTGTGGTTTTGCCGGAATTGGGATTGCCAACAATGAGCACGCGCGCCGTCGCGTGTACCATGGTCGAGCGCGCAGAGGTTTCCTTCTCTTGATTCACCAGGCTCACAGCCATCGCCATTCAAAAGAGGTTATGTGATAGAAACTTTGCTTAAGGCAAACACTTGGGACGCAGATCTAGTCGGAGCGCCACTGCTTAGAAAACGTGAGCATCGGCGCCGTTCTCCGTCCGAAGATTATCATTGTGACGCGGCTATATCGTGGAATGCGTTTTGACTATGATGGCTTGCGCCGCTTTTTTGCTCAACGTGAGATGAAAGCCGCGCACACGCAATTGCAGCGGGTCGCCGAGCGGCGCGGCTTTGACCATGCGCACCGGCGTGCCGACGATGAGGCCCATTTCCAACAGCCGCCTTTCATCCGCAAGCCCGTCATGATAACCGGCAATGATTGCCGCCTCGCCGGGCCGCAACACGGCCAACGTCTTACGCTGCGGCGAAAAGGTGTAATCATTTTTCGCAAACACCGCAGCTTCTCGGGATAGCGCACTCGTCATGATCGTTTCCTTTTACAAGTTCATTCTTCGCGAAAAAAATCTCTAACTTTTTCCAACTGACAGAAGAACCCAACTGATAAAGCCAAATCCGCTGGGTTCTTCTATCAGTTGGAGCTTATCTTTTTGGTGTCGGCATTGAGGCATCATGCTGCCGAAAAATTATTCTGCCTGTTAAGCGCGGCCGGCTTCGTTCAAAAGGCACTCGGTTTCGCACACGCTGCAAAGCTCTTCACCCTGGCAAGCGCCTTGGTAATTCATAAAGGCTTTGATAAAAGCGGTGGCGCGTTCGTCGCCCGACAAGAGAAATTTCAGAAACGCGAGCAAGTGCTCGCCGGTTTCCGCGCTGATGAGGTGCTCCACTTTGCACGCGTCGATCTCGGCCTGCTCTTCGGAAACGTGCAACACGTCCTTCAAAAATTTCTTGAGCACGATGCGCTTCGATTCGATCCGCAGCGTGAGCGAGACGCCTTCTTTGGAAAGGTGCAGAAACTTGTTTTCATCTTCCTGCACCAGACCTTTTTCTTTCAAAGCCTTCAGAGTAATCGAAGCGCTGCCGCGCGTGATCGCCAGCGACTTGGCCACGTCCGTCACGCGCGCATAGCCATTTTTCCGAATCAAACCATCAATCGCCATCAAGTGATGCGCGGCGCTATGACTGATGATGTTTTGATCGAACTCTTTCCAAACCGAGGTATTCACGGTCAACCTCTTTCATCAACAATAAACTCTTTCTGCTAATTGATTGTTGTCGGCGGCGATTAGCAGGTTGTTTTACTCTTCAATCATCGGTTTCAAAATAAGCATTCAATCAAACTGACACAAGTTTTTTTTCTAATTCACAACTTTTTGTTGCATTCACATGGCAACGAGATTATATTCAGGCCAGATGATTTAGTATTAAAACAAAAAGCCGCATATTAACTGGAAGCTTCTTGTTCATCCTTTTCAAAAATGATTGGCATGTCACTATCGTGAATAATTCCTACCGAATGATGCCCTCATGTTCAACCTTGATAATAAACTTTGCAAACCCATGCTCCATTAAACATAAACAGGAGAAGTGTTCCATGTTCTGCACTCGACGTGTGATTCACCTGATGGCGTTTGCGCTTTTTAGCCTAAGCACGCTCAAGGCGCAAGAGCAGAGCGTCGTTTCCACTGCGGATACGGCAGAAGCGAACTATACCATGCCCGAAGTCGTGGTGGTCGGCAAGACGGAAAACTTGGTTGCGATTCCGGGGAGCGCGAATGTGTTGAGCCGGCACATGCTGGAAGTCAGCCGCCCGTTTACCACGAACGAAGCAATGCGCAAGCTTCCGGGCGTGTGCGCACGCGATGAAGAAGGTTTTGGATTGCGTCCGAACATCGGCATTCGCGGCTTGAATCCCACGCGCACCACGAAAGTGACGTTGCTCGAAGACGGCGTTCCGCTCGCGTACGCGCCGTATGGCGACAATGCGAGCTACTATCACCCGCCCATTGACCGCTTCGAGCGCATCGAGTTGCTCAAAGGCGCAGGGCAAATTCTGTTCGGGCCGCAGACCATCGGCGGCGTGATCAATTACATCACGCCCGCGCCGCAAGTGA
>JBBILN010000130.1:0-11308 GCA_037444905.1 bacterium
ACGCCATCGTCAATGCCGTTGCGGTGTTGATCATCGCGTGCCCGTGCGCGTTGGGATTGGCCACGCCAATGTCGGTCATGGTCGGCGTGGGTCGCGGTGCGCAAGCCGGCGTGCTCATTCGCAACGCCGAGGCCATGGAAGTGATGGAGAAAGTGAATACGCTCGTTGTCGATAAAACCGGCACACTCACGGAAGGCAAGCCGCGTCTCGTCGCCGTTTCTGCCGCAGAAGGTTTTGATGAACGTGAATTGCTCTTGGCCGCGGCTGCGGTTGAACAAAACAGCGAGCATCCACTGGCAACGGCGATAGTTTCCGGTGCCAAAGAGCGCGGCGTGAAGCTGCACGCGATTTCAGATTTCGCCTCAATCACCGGCGGCGGCGTTATCGGCAAACTCAACGGCAAAGAAATTTTGGTGGGCAAATTCGATTTTTTGCAACAGCGCAAAGTGAGCGGTCTCGCAGCGCTCGAATCACGCGCGACACAACTGCAATCCGAAGGCAACACTGTCGTCTTCGTTGCGATCAACGGCAAAGCCGCAGGCATGCTCGCCGTCGCCGATCCGATCAAAGTTTCAACGCCTGCGGCGATTGAGGAACTGCACCGCCTCGGTTTGAAAATCATCATGCTCACCGGCGATAATCAGCGCACCGCGGAAGCGGTGGCGAAAAAACTCGGCCTCGATGAAGTGGAAGCCGGCGTCGAGCCGCAGCACAAACACGAGCGCATCCAACAATTGCGGCAGCAAGGCCGCATCGTGGCGATGGCAGGCGATGGCATCAACGACGCGCCGGCACTGGCCGCGGCGCACGTGGGCATCGCGATGGGAACCGGCACGGACGTGGCAATGGAAAGCGCCGGCATCACGCTGGTGAAAGGCGATCTGCGCGGCCTCACCAACGCCGTGCATTTGAGCCGCGCGATGATGCGCAACATTCGCCAGAATCTTTTCTTTGCGTTCATTTACAATGCGCTCGGAATCCCGATTGCCGCCGGCGCGCTCTATCCGTTCTTTGGATTGTTGCTGAGTCCAATGATCGCGGGCGCGGCGATGAGTTTCAGCTCGGTTTCGGTGATTGCGAATGCGCTCAGGCTGCGAAGACAGAAACTTTAAGCAAAAAGAGAGAAAGGAAATTTAAAATGACACGCGTGGTAGCTATGAGCCTTGCCGGCTTGTTGCTGGCGGCGATGGGTTGTGCTTCAACCTACGAGTTTTCTTCTCCTCCGCCCGGACATCCGGCAAACCCAAACAGCGAGGCGCCGGTTCACGAACGTTCCATGACGCTTGCAGAGGCAGATAGCGTTGATCCGCGGCCCGCTCGATCGTATCAATGGACGGGACAGCGCCGTGAGAATACTTCGCATCAACAGCACCTGATGCACCAGATGAAGGAAGAATCCGCTCCCGTGGCGAAGGGCGCCGATCATCGCCAACATCAGGAAAGCGAAAAGCGCGCGCGCAAAACCGAGGAAACTCAACAACGGGCGCCGGATAATTTCGAAGGTCAATTCGCGCAGGTTCTGCAAGCTTACTTCGAAACGGCTGAGGCGCTGGCGGCTGATGATTTTGCAACGGCCACAAAAAAAATGGAGCTCGTGCAGGCTCGCTTGAAACAGGCCGATCCGAAATTGCTCGCCGAGGCAAAGCGCGCGCAGTGGAAACAGATTTATGAAGCGGCAAGCCAGGCAACGCAGCAGTTTCTCAAGGCCCCGGTGATCGAAGCAGCCCGGACCGCTTTTGCGCCGCTCTCCGAGCAAATGGAAAAGGCCGTGCGCGCATTCGGCAGCGGCGATCTTGTCCCGGTGTACCGTCTTCACTGCCCAATGGCTTTCGGTAGCCGCGGGGCATCTTGGCTCCAACCACGCGAACAGGTGAATAATCCTTATTACGGCGAGAGCATGCTGCGCTGCGGTTCCGTAACGGAAACGCTCGCAACTGAAAAGGGCAATACGAAAAAATCCAAACACGATCACTGAAAGGACGAGCATGCCCAAAAGCTCACACACGATAATGATGATGCTGCTCGCATTGGCGTTGATCGCCGGCGGCTGCGCCAGCACCTCGCCACGGGTTGCATTTAAAGAAGTCCGCGCCGAGCTGAAACAACGCGGCGTTGACAGTTTGTATTGGCGCTCAAGCGCGGAAGAAGATCGGCAAGTCGGAGAAGCGGTGGCGCGATTGCTTAAACAGGATTTGACGGCTGAGACCGCGGTGCAGATCACGCTATTGAACAATCGCCGCTTGCAGGCGGTTTACCAAACGCTGGGCATTGCGCAAGCGGACCTGGTGCAGGCAGGGTTGTTGAGCAACCCGATATTCGGCGGGCTGGATCGTT
This sequence comes from bacterium, assembly GCA_037444905.1. Classification (GTDB taxonomy): domain Bacteria; phylum Zhuqueibacterota; class Zhuqueibacteria; order Zhuqueibacterales; family Zhuqueibacteraceae; genus JABWAN01. The sequence goes on from JBBILN010000130.1 coordinate 2,335, forward strand.
TGCCGGCTGAGGGCGGGATTGCCACGCTCGAGCTCGGCGTGGCGCAAAGCTTTCTGGAGCTATTCTATATCCCGCTGCGCAAACGCGTCGCGAAATCACAATTGGAGGAAGCGAAACTCGCCGTGGCCGGTTTGGTGCTCGACTTTGAGTATGAGACGCGGATCATGTTCTACGAGGTGCAAGCGAATGCCCAGCTTGTCGAGATGCTTCAGCAGGTGGGCCAGGCGATGGAATCCGGTTACGACTTTGTCCGGCGTTTACACGCTGCCGGCAACATCACGGACCTGGAGCTGAACCAGCAACGCGATCTGTACGAGCAGGCGCGGCTTGGTTTGCGCCAGGCCGAGGCCGATTTGATTCATTCCCGGGAACGGTTGAATCAATTGATGGGACTGTACGGAGAACAAATACACTGGAAGATCGCAAGCCGTCTCGAAGAAGTTCCCGGCGAAGACCTCAACGTGGAAAGATTGGAGGCGCGCGTTATCGAGCAAAGCTTGGATCTCAAGCTGGCCGCGCAGCGCATTATCACTGCCGGCCAACGCCTCGGCTTTACCAAAACGACGGCTTTGATCCCCTGGCTCGATCTCGGCGTCGAAGCGGAGAAGACTGCAGATTGGGAAGTCGGACCGAGTTTATCCTTTCCAATTCCTCTGTTTGACCAGGGACGGCCTCGCATTGCCCGCAACCGCGCGGAACTGCGCCAGGATCAGGAACGTTATACCGCTTTCGCGGTGGAGATCCGCTCGATCGCGCGCCAATACCAAAATCACCTCGAAGCCGCCAAAGACATGGCGCGTCATTATCGCGAGGTGATTTTGCCGTTGCGTGAGCGCATTACCAACGAGACGCAGCTTCAGTACAACGCGATGCAGGTGGGGTTGCTGGAACTCTTGCGCGCCCGCGAGCAACAGATCGAAGCCGGCCGCGCTTATATTCACACGCTCTATGAATACTGGTCGGCAAAGACGGCGATCGAATTGTTGCTCAGAGGAAGAGTGCCGAGACCGATCGAGACGATAGAAGGTCCCGTTCCTTTCGGGCCCGTTTCATTCGGCGGCGAGGAATGAGTTGCATGTAAATGTTCACTAAACCATGTTGTCATTCCGGAGGAATGTGCCATGTCCGCTTGGGCACCCGTAAGGATGAAAATGTAGCGCAGACATCTTGTCTGCATGCAGGCTGGAAGCCTGCGCTACTTCATTTTCGTGGAATCTTTTTTGATTCGAGCACTTGGCTTGGATTCAGAATAGATTTTGTAGTAGACCCTTCAGGGTCGGTGCCTGAAGGCACTACTACAAAACTCATTAATCAACAGAACAAACAGTCAAGGAACGCAACGATGAAAATATCGAGAAGAAAAATGATCTTCGGCAGCGGCGCTGCTCTTGCGAGTGGCGCCATTCTGCACTTTGCGGAGAAGGTGCAGGCAAAGGAGGTCGTCCAGAGCGAACGGCAAACCGCGCGGCCCGTATGGGAACAACCGCCGCTCGCGCCAGGAAAAAATTATACTCCGGTTGTCACGCCCAATAATGAGTCTCTTGAGTATCGCATCGTCAACGGCGTGAAGGTTTATCACCTGATTGCCGAGCCGGTGCGTCATGAGTTTGCCCCAGGGCTGCAAGCCAATTGCTGGGGCTATAACGGCCGCGTCCATGGCCCGACCATCGAGGCGGTTGAGGGCGACCGCGTGCGAATCTACGTGACCAATCATCTGCCGGCGCCGACATCAATCCACTGGCACGGCGCCTTGCTGCCCAGCGGCATGGACGGCGTTGGCGGGCTTAGTCAGAAGGTTATCCGCCCCGGCGAAACTTTCAAATACGAATGGACATTCCACCAGCACGGTACGCTCATGTATCACTCGCATCATGATGAAATGACCCAGATGGCCATGGGACTGGTTGGAATGTTTATCGTCCATCCGCGCAATCCACGAGCGACACCGAAAGTTGACCGTGATTTTGCGTTGCTCCTGCATGAGTGGCTCATCAGGCCAGGGACGGAACGGCCGGACCCCAACGCGATGGAAGGCTTCAATGTGTTGACGATCAACGCTAAAGCATTTCCCGGCACGGCGCCGTTGGTTGTCAAGCGCGGCGACCGCGTGCGGATTCGCCTCGGCAATCTCAGCGCCATGGACCATCACCCGTTTCATATCCACGGTCACTACTTCAAAATCGCTGAAACCGACGGCGGGCGCATTCCCGAAGCCGCACAATGGCCCGAGACCACGGCGCTCGTCCAGGTTGGGTCGACAAAGGTGATTGAATTCGTCGCCGATAATCCCGGCGACTGGGCCTGCCATTGTCACATGACCCACCACGTCATGAACCAAATGGGGCACGGTATCCCGAATTTGGTCGGCATGGAAACGCGCGGGTTCGACCCGCAGGTCCAAAAGCTCCTGCCCGCTTACATGACGATGGGCCATCGCGGCATGGATGATCACGGCGAGCACGTCGAGAGTGGCCACATGCCCGTGCCGAAGAACAGCATCCCCATGGTCGGCTCTTATGGACCGCACGATTACATCACCATGGGCGGCATGTTCACGATTCTCAAAGTGCGCGAGCATTTGGAGAGTTATGACAAAGATCCCGGCTGGTACGAAAATCCGCCCGGCACGCAGACGACACTTGCAACTTCCGAAGAATTGCAACGCGATGGGATCAACGTGTAGCATGACAGCTTTGCAGCGAAGAACATTTACACAATTAGAGGCGCGCCGCGAGAGGCTGATGACAGAATATCTAACTCATTTTGGTTACGCGGGATTGATGTCATTCAGCTTTCTCGCGGCGACAATTTTGCCCTTTAGCTCCGAAGCGGCGCTCGCCACGGCTTTGGCGTTGAAGATGCCGGTATGGCCGGTGCTGTTGTTTGCAACTCTCGGTAATTGCGCCGGCGTGACGTTTAATTATTGGTTGGGCTGGAAAGGCGAAGAGAAATTGCTGGAGCAACATCTGCAGAAGAAAGCCGTGGCGCGGGCTTACACGATGACGCAGCGCTGGGGCAAATGGTCGCTGCTGCTTTCGTGGCTGCCGGTGATTGGCGACCCGATCACGATTCTGGCGGGAGTTTTGAAAATCAACTTTGGCCTGTTTGCCGCGGTCGCTTTCACACTGCGCTTTCTGCGCTATTTGGTGATCGCAGGATTTTTCCAATAGGAAGGGAATTATGAAAACGTGGAGAATAAAACCGCGCACTGCGTCGAGAGACAACCGCTTCGATGAGCCGATTCGACGTTCGCCGGCCTCGAATTACGCGAATCGATCTTTCTCAACGATGCGGGACAAACGCTTCAATAAACCGATGCGGCGCCCTCGGCCAAAGCGGCGGCCTGTCCGCAAAAAATATTTCGGCACGGCGGAGTGTCCGCGCTTGGTGGTCTTTCGCAGCCACAAGCACATCTACGGCCAACTGGTGGATGTCACGATCAAAAAAACCTTGACCACCGTGTCTTCAGCCAGCAAGGGCTTGCGCGAAAAATTGAAAAGCCTGGCCGACAAAAGTGATCGCGCGAGAATCGTCGGCCTGGCGCTGGCGGCAAAAGCCAAGGCCATGAACATTCAGCACGTGGTGTTCGACCGCAAAAGCTATTTCTATTATGGCCGCGTCAAGTGGCTGGCGGAAGGCGCGCGGGAAGGCGGCCTCATTTTTATGCGAGGAGACTCGCGAGATTCTTTTGCGCCGCAACGCAATGAAAAGGTCGTGTTAAAACAGATAACAGCATGAGTACGACACTCGAAAAAAATCACTACCTCGCGCCGTTGAAATACGACTGGCTTACTTCTTTCTATGATCCGCTGCTCCGATTGACGTTGCGCGAAGAAACATTCAAACGCCAGCTCGTGAAGCAGGCCAATATCGCGCCCGGCCATCGCGTGCTCGATCTCGGTTGCGGCACGGCGACGCTCACGCTGCTGATCAAACAACTGCATCCGCAGGCCGAAGTTGTTGGCCTCGATGGCGATGCGAAAGCGCTCGGCATTGCGCAAAATAAAATTGCCCAAACCGGTGTTGAGATCGCGCTCGTGCAAAGTTTATCCTACCAGATGGATTTTCCCGATGCGTCATTCGACCGCGTACTCTCAAGCTTGGTTTTCCATCATCTCACGCCTGCGAACAAGTATCGCACACTGAAAGAAATTTTTCGCGTGCTCAAGCCCGGCGGCGCGCTGCACGTGGCGGATTGGGGCAAGGCGCAAAATCTCGTGATGCGCGGCGCGTTTTATTTGGTGCAGATGCTCGATGGCTTTGCCACGACCACAGAGAATGTGCAAGGCAAGCTGCCAAAATATTTTCGCGAGGCGGGATTTGCCAATGTGAGAGAAACGAAGCGCTTCATGACGGTTTTCGGCACGCTGTCGCTGTATGCCGCTACGCGGATCGGCTAAATGAAGTTCGAAACGACACGGCGCCCAAAGGCGCTGCAAGCAATAACCAAACACAGGAGCAACAACATGAAAAGCACAAAGTATTTTCTGATTCTCTTGCTGATATTCGTCCTGCCGGGCGGCGGCGCGTTGTTGGCGCAACATCAGCACAAGGAAGAATCCCAAGCCGGCCATTCGCACGCCAAAGCCGAAATTCACGGCGGCGAAGTGGCCATGACCAGGGCGCATCACTTTGAAGTGGTGTGGATGCCGGATCATGTGATGGTCTATCTTTACGACGGGAGCCAAAAGCCGCTGGCGGCCAAGGGCGTCACCGGTGAAGTCGTTTTCAAATTCAAAGACGGCAAGGAACAAAAGGCTGCACTCACATTGATGGAAGCCGGCAAGATGCAGATGATGAGCGAGCATCATGCCGAAGGCGGCCAGCATGAGATGATGCACGGCAAAATGTCAAAGGAAGAAATGGAAGCCATGCACAAACTCATGTCCAGCCAGGATCATTTTATGGCGAGCGTCAATCTCGAAAATGTGAAAGAGGGTGACGTCAAAGCGACCTTCACGCTCAAAGGCTTGCCCGGCAAAGGCGAGAGCGAGGCGACTTTCACTTCGAAATACAAAATGATGAGCATGATGAAGCACGACGCCGGCAAGCACGAAGAGCATCAGCATTGAGCAGAATTACTATTGACCGGCCACTCCGAGTGACCGGTCAATTTCATCGAGCAATGTTCATGAAAACCACTTTTATTTTTCCGGCATGCCTTGGCATCGTTATCAACCTATTTCCACCACAGATGGCGAGAGCACAAAACCTCGTTTCGGCGCCGGATGCAGTGCAGACCGGCGCAGCGCTTTACGCCGAATTGCGCTGCGGACTTTGCCACAACGTTTCGGCCACGGGTTTGAACATTCCGCCTTCGCTGGCGAATGCCGGAGATAAATTTCAAACCGCGTGGCTTGAAGCTTATCTCAAAACGCCATATCGCCGGCGTTGGGAGAGCACCGGCGTCCGCCCGACTCTGCGCATGCCGAATTTTCTATTGCGTGAAAATGAAGCGCGCGCGCTAGCTGTTTATCTCTCCGCGCAACACGACTCGACGCGCAGCAAAAGGAGCGCGTTTGAATTTCAAAAAATTGACTCGACCCGCGTGGCGGAAGGGAAAGAAATTTATAAGGAATATGCCTGCTACGGCTGTCATAAAATTGCCGGCGAAGGCGGCGACGTGGGGCCGGATTTGAGTGGAGTGGGAAGCCGATTGCGGCATGAATATTTAGCGGCGTTCCTGCGAGATCCACAGGCCTTCATTCAAGGCGGTCCGATGAAGAACTTCGATTTGTGGGAGGAGGAAGTACAGGCGTTGGTGGCGTATCTGATGTCGCTCAAATAGTCTTGTGGTCATTTGATCAAACAACAAGGAGCAATTATGCAAAGGAGACAAGCGCTACAAAAAATGCTGGGAGCGATTCCCGGCTTGATCGCAATGAGCCATGGTTTGCCGGCCAAGTTGTTTGCAAAAACCGCGACGCCCTCGGGCAACGCGCTGCGCATGCCGCCGACGATTTCCGGCGGCGTGATGACTTTGGCGCAAAGCAACGTGGAGCTTTGGCCGAACACGACAACCCAAGTCATCGCGATCAACAACTCGTATCCTGGCCCGACCGTTCGCATTCAAAAGGGACAGACGCTCAATGTGGAGTTTCGCAACCAAGTGAATCAGCCTTCCAACATTCACTGGCACGGGCTGATCGTTCCGGAAAAGATGGACGGCCATCCCAAAGATGCGATTGCGCCCGGCGGCTCATACACGTATACTTTTCCGATCATCCAAAGAGCCGGCACTTACTTTTATCATGCGCATCCGCACGAGGCAACTGCGGCGCAAGTCTACAAAGGCTTCGCGGGATTTTTTATTATTGATGATCCCGATGAAGCGAAGCTCGGTCTTCCCACGGGCAATTACGATATTCCGTTGGTGATTCAAGATCGGCGCGCCGCGGCGCAACCGCAGTTTACTTATAATCCCACGATGATGGACGTAATGAATGGATTTCTCGGCGACCTCGCTTTGGTCAACGGCACGCCGGACGCTTATCTGGAGGTCGCGCGCACGCTGTATCGCTTTCGCATTTTGAACGGCTCCAACGCGCGGGTGTATAAACTCGCGTTTTCCGACAACCGCGCGTTTCATGTGATCGGCACGGACGGCGGCTTGCTTGAGGCGCCCGTGCAAGTGACATCGAGCGTCTTGGCTCCTGGCGAGCGCTTGGATATACTTGTCGATTTTTCCTCCAACCAACTTGGACAATCCGCCTCGCTGAAATCTTTGCCTTTTGCCGCAGGTGGGATGGGAACGTATCGGCAGGGCGTCGAAATGAATTTGCTGCGTTTCGATATCGCGCGCTCGGAATCTTCCGGCGGAAACGTTCCCGCGACTTTGACTCCCATCACGCATTACAATCCCAACGACGTAGCGCGCACGCGAACGTTTACGCTAACCATGCAAATGGGCATGACCGGCATGCATCGCATCAACGGCAAAGTTTTCGAACTCAATCGCATCGATGAAACCGTGCCATTGCAACAACTGGAGAAATGGCAAATCGTCAACAACACCGACGAATTTCACCCCATGCACGTACACGGCGTGCTCTTTCAAGTTTTGGATCGCAACGGCAATTCCAATCTCGCGCCGGCCGATAAAGGCTGGAAAGACACGGTGCTCGTCAATCCGAACGAGACGGTCAACGTGCTGATTCGGTTCGATGCGTATGCGGGGATTTACTTGCTGCACTGCCACAATCTTGAGCACGAAGACGACGGCATGATGTTGAATCTGCAAGTGGCGCAGACAACCGGCGTGAAAGAGGATTCGCCTGTGCCCCAACGCTATGCTCTTCTATACGAAAGCCATCCGAATCCGTTTACGCATGCGACGACCATTCAGTATGAAATCGCGCCTCCACAACATGCGTGGATTGACTTGCGCGTATACGATAGTCTTGGCCGACAGGTCGCCTTGCTGGTACGCGAGCGCCAGGCGCCGGGCGTTTACAAAATTCCTTTTGTCGGGAATCAACTTCCTGCCGGGGTTTATGTGGTCAAGCTGCAAGCCAGTGGTTTGCTGGATTCCAAGACTATTGTGTTGGTGAAATAAAGCTTTTGGAGATTTCCTATGTACAAAGTGCTTTTCGGCCTGCTACTCGTCGCTGCACAGGCAGCCTCGCCCGTCTTTGCCCAACAAAACAGCGCCACGTTCCACCTCGCCGATTTGCTCCGTGAAGCGCGCGAGCGCAATCCGGAAATTCTTGCCGCCGAGAAAAGATGGCAGGGGACTCAAGCCCGCATCAAACCTGCCGGCACGCTTGCCGATCCGCAAATTGCGTTTCAAGCGATGTACGCGCCTTATCCGCTCAATAATGTTTTCAATGGCGAGCGCATCTTCACCATCTCGCAAATGTTTGAATTTCCCGGCAAGCTCGGCCTGATGTCCGGCATGGCGCGCAAGGAATCCGAGGCGGTGGGCGCCGACTTTGAAACCGTCCGCTTGCGCGTGCTGAAAGATGTGAAAGCAACCTACTTCATGCTGTACCGCGTGGATCGCGAGCTGGAGATCAATGCCGAGAACCGCATGCTGATGAAGCAATTCATCGAAATCGCCAACGTCAAGTATGCCACCGGCATGGGTCTGCAGCCGGACATCATCAAGGCGCAGGTGGAATATTCAATGCTGGTGAATGACAGCCTGATGCTGGCGCAGGAGCGCGGCTCGGCAGCGGCGATGCTCAACTCCCTGCTCAATCGTCCGCGCGAAACGCCCGTACCTTTGATCGCTGAGTTCTTCGATCCACGCCTGTACAAATTTTCCTTGGATTCTCTCGCGCAAGTGGCCTATGTCCAACGCCCCGAGTTGCGCAACATGCAGTCGATGGCCGAGATGTATCAACTCTCTGCCCGCTTGGCGCGCAAAGAATATATTCCGAATTTCATGCTCAGTTTTTCGCACCGCCAAATGCCGGATCAGATGCGCAACTTCGATGCAATGCTCTCGCTCAATCTGCCGATTTATTTCTGGCGCAAACAAACGCCGCGCGTGCAAGAAGCCGAGGCCAATTACGGCATGGCGACCGCCAGCCTGCAAGCCATGCGCAATATGGTGCGCTTTGAAGTGGAGAGCGCCTTTTTGAAAGTCGAGCAAGCCGGCCGCAGCGTGCGAATTTTTCAAAATACCATCGTGCCGCAGGCCGAGCAATCCCTGCTTGCCAATCGCGCCGCGTATGAAACCAACAAGGTGGATTTTCTCATGCTCATCGACAGCCAGCGCACTCTACGCGACATGAAGCTGGCTTACTACCAAGCACTTGCCGCGTTCGGGACACGACTCGCCGAGTTGGAAAGAGTGGTTGGTGTGGAGTTGACTAAGTAGTCCCGTCCTTCTGGAAGAATCTTTTTTCGCACAAGCACTGTGCTCGATATTAAAAAAGATTCCTACGGAATGACAACGTGGTTACTGAGATAAAGAATACCTAATGTGCAACTCTTATTTGAAGGATAAGTGGGTTCTTTCGTATTTTCG
>JBBILN010000131.1:0-11268 GCA_037444905.1 bacterium
GATCTCGACGGCCTGGTCACAGTATAACGCCTCAAAAGAGTCGCACATTACGTATCAACCTTCTTGCGCACCACGTTCGCGATGTCTTCCTTGCTGTAGTTCATCTTCTCCGAGCCGACGTTGTACACCTCGCCGATCATGCGGTCGGCGTTCTCCAACGCGAACATGAAGCTGCGCGCCATGTCGATCACGTGAATGAACGTGCGCTTGAAGCTCTTTTCGTAGATGATGAGGTTGCGCGTTTTGACGGCTTGATATACGAAATCGTTGATGAGCAAATCGAGGCGCATGCGCGGGGAAACGCCGAACGCAGTCGCGAAGCGATAGCAAATCGTATTGGGAGAGGCGAGAAAGTGCAATTCGGCTTGCGTTTTCGTGGTGCCGTAAATCGTCAGCGGATTGAGTGGCGTGGTTTCCGTGCAAACTTGACCGACCACCGCGCCATAGTTCGAGCCGGTGGAGGCGTACACGATAAGCTGATTGCGGTCGCGATTTTTTTCGATAATTTTTGAGCCGATGACGTTGACGTCTTGCGCAAGCTGTTCATGTTTCTTGCACGCGGGATAACCGACGATGGCCGCGAGATGCACAATAGCATCCACACCCTTCACGGCTTGGCGCACAGCATTTTCATCGAGAATGCTGCCTTTTTGAAATTCGAACCGAGCATCGCTGAAGAACGGCAACAGCGCATGGCCGCCGAACATCAAATTATCGAGCACGCGAACGTGATGGCCCGTGGAAAGCAAATGCGGAATCAATACGCTGCCGACATAACCCGCGCCGCCGGTGATTAATACTTTCATCCTGAATTCTCCTGAGATGTAAGTGCAAAGTTGTTTCTCAAATGGATTATTGATTGATGGATTATTGGATTCTTGAAACTACCATTCCCATCAATCCAATAATCCACCACTCCAAGCCTACACCACCGCCACGCCGTCCATGTCGCCGGGAATCGGCAGATTCATCATCTTCAAAATCGTGGGTGCGAGATCGCCGATCCACAGTTCGTTGTGCGCGCGCTGAATCTCGCGATGGCGCAGGAAGAGCAGTGCATCATCGAAGGTGTGCATGCCCGCGAGCGCGGTTTTCTCGCTGTATATTTCTTTGCGAACGTCGCCCTTCAAATCATAACCGTCGTGCGGCACGGCGATCAAATCGGCGGCCGCTTCGTAATGCGGTCCGGCGTAAATCTGCTCGCGTTTGAGCACCTCACGAATGATGGGCGCGCCGGTCTCTGCGTCTTTAAATTCGAGTAGTGCCGTTGTGAGCTTTTCGCGCGCGGTTTCGTATTGCTCAATCGGTACGCTGCCTAGCGGTTCACGTCCGCGCAGATTCACAAACACTCTACCGGGAATCAAGCTGTAGCCAAGCGCTTCGGGATGAATATCGGCCAACGTCTTCGGGCGCTTGATTTTAAATTTCAGCAAACCCGTTTCGACGAGATAGCGGTTCAAATAAATTTCTTTTTTGATCGAACAAAAGCCGTGATCCGAAAGCACAATGAACTCGCAATCAGCGTCGAGCTTTGATTCCACTTCGCCGAGCATGTCATCAATGCGCTGATAGAAAGCACGAAAAGTCCGCGCATGCTTGAGCTCATCTTTCTCCGCGCACTCCCAAAAGAAATGATTGACGCGATCGGTTTCCATGAAGTGGCAATGAAAAAAATCCCACGGCTCTCTCTTCATGTAATGAAACATGACTTCAATGCGTTTCTCGAGCGTGCGTTTGCAGTCCTCGAGGTATTCTTCGAGATCGGCGCGCGCGAGCGAAGTGTCGGCGTCGATCTTATAGCGCATGCGCTTCAGCTCTTTCGCGACGCGCGGCGGATACGCGAGCTTGTCAAACTGCGTACAGAGAAAGCAACCGATCATGACGCCGTTTACTTTGCGGGGCGGATACGTGAGGGGGACGTTCATCACGAACACGCGTTTGCCCGCACGACTCATGATTTCCCAAATGGTTTCGCTCTTCATGTTGCGCGAAGTCGGCACGAAGAGATCGTAGCTGCCGCGCTTTTTTTCGACAAAGCCGAAGATGTTGTGCTTGCCAGGATTCTTACCGGTCATGTAACTCGACCACGCAACCGAAGAGATACAGGGATGCACGGAGTTCATGCGGCGCAGCGAGCCGCTCTGCACGAGCCTTTTGAAATTCGGAAAACGGCCGCGAGCCGTTTGCTGTTGCATGAAATCATAAGGCACGCCGTCGATGGAGAGGACGAAGACTCTTCCGTTTGATTTATGCTTGAACATCCTTTATCGCTCTATCTAACCCAAAGAACTTGTCATTCAGGAGGAATCCTTTTATGCACTCGGCAGAATCTGCAATGCGCAAAAGGATTCCTCCTGAATGAACGTAATGTAGAGATGTGGCAAATCCCTGCTTCAATCAACCTCATACCCAAGCTGCTGCAGCATCCCTTGCGCTTCGCGCTTCATCCCTTGCACCAACTCCGGCGGCAACTTTTCATAATTTTTCAAGCTTGGCTGAAAGCCCTTGCTCATCGAGGCAATCGGGTCTTCGAGAAAACCCGTGTCGTGTTCTTGTTTGTGAAACTCGAGCACTTGCGGCTCCCACGGCGCGCCGACAAATTCGAAAAGTTTGCGTGCAATGGTTTCCGGCGCGTGCACGAACTCTTCATAGCGCAACGTGAAGACGCGCTCGCGATACGTTTGTTCGAATTGCAGCATCTTTTCACATTGCACGGACCAATAGCGCGCCGCACCGAGGAAGGGATCGCCGCATGCGTCTTGGTGCGGTTTGGCCAGTTTGAAAACTTTGCGTGTGCCGATGGAGCACGCAACGTCCAAGCCGTTGCGATAGATGAAAAGATATTTGCAGCTCGGGCCATAAAGCTTTTCGATGAAATCGAGGCAATCAACGTATTGCGGACTTTTGTCGGCCCAGCGCGGCTTGTTGCGCGCCGCGGCATAGGAATTGAAGAAGTAATCCGAAAGCTCACGGAGCTTGTATAAAACGTGCTCCGCTTCGAACCCCAAACCGCTCAAGCCGAGCAACGCGGTTTCGTCGCGCCACATTTCACTGAGCGGCAATAGAAAAACCGATTCGCGCGGCACCGCGATGTGTGAATGACTATCCAATACCAAGCGTAACAGCGTGGTGCCGGAACGATGCACGCCGATGATGAAGATGGGCGGCGTTGCGATGGCAACGGGCTGAGGCGTGACGAACACTCTTTGCTGGCTCGCGGTGCGCAGCTTGCGTTGCACGCGCGCAACGAGGCCTAGTCTGTTTTTCGCTTCGGCAAAAGGAGTTTCGTGTTTGGCGTTCGTGGTCATGAAAGAAAGTTACTGTTGAATCGCAGCATTTCGTTAAGGCGCGTCCCTTTAACATGTCATTCAGTAAGAATCTTTTGACGCGCTGGAGATACTGCCGAGTGCTTAAGAAGATTCTTTCAGAATGACAGCCGGGCGCGCGAGGCTTCGCGCTATGAAGTCATTGCAGCCGCAGCCAGCGCGGGCGCGAAGAGCGTTTGCTCAGACGCGTTTAAGTGATTGTTCCAATCACCGACGGTGCCGCGACGAAAGAAGCTCTTTTGATCGGCTTCGCCGGATTTGCGGCCTTCCGACATTTTTTCGAACTTGAAGAATTCCATCGCCTCTTGCGCTCGACTCGCCGGAATGTCAAAGCCCGCTTGTTGCAAGCATTGCGTGAGATACGATGCGCCTTCGTGGCGCAATCGCTCATAATGAATGGTCGCGTGTGTCAGCGCTTGCCAGGCCTGCACGTGGCTTTGCCATTGTTTGACGAACCAGCGGATCTGCCAGCTTCTGCCTGCAAGGCCCAGCGCGCGGAAGAGCAACCGTTTGTTGCCTTTCTTCGCGCGATGGGTCAAGAAGTAGGAATGGCTCACGAACACGTCGCGCGGGTCGCGTTGCAAGTAAATCACGCGGCTGTTTTGATGCGGTATTTCGTGCGGCAGCTTGTGCGTTTTGATCACGGCGTGCAGTCCTTGCGGCGCGGGCCAAGCATGTTGACCTGCCACCGCGGCACGCACCCAATCACGCACGGGCACCGCGGAGGGATCATCAAAATCATAAAAGGGCAAATTCAAACAATACGAGCAGAGAAAATTGATCCACGTATTGCCGCTGCGCGGATAGCCTGCGAGCCAAACGCCGGGTTTGTTTTCAAGATTGGTGTGTTGCATAAGCGGATAAGCGCCGGTTCGTTGTTTGAGTTTGACCAACAATCTCAATTCATGTCATTCAGAAAGAATCTTGTAAAGCACTCGGCAATATCTCCAGTGAGTGAAATGAATCCTTCTGATGACAAATCGAAGTTGGGTGTCTACTTTCTCTGCCGATACAACGTTTGATCGACAACGCCGATCATTTTTTCAACGTTGAGCGTGTTGCCCAAAAATTCGTTAATGCGCGCGGCTTGCTCTTTGGCGTTTTGCAGCACGTCGGCATATTCGACGTAGAGCACGGCAAAGTTCGGCTGCTCCGCAAGCCATGCGAACGTGCGTTCGAGATGGCGTTGAAAAAGCTCGGCCAACTTTGCATTGCTGATCACGTCCGTGGGCTGGCCGCGACGGATCAACATTTGCTTTTGCGAAGCCAGCGTCTCCTCGATTTTTCGGCGCATGAACACCACGCGGTATTGATAATCGCCGGGCAAATGCCTGAGCAGCTCGGAGATCAACTTTACGACCTTGCCCCGCGCTGCCGGCAACCATTCTTTGTCCTTCTCGATTTGTTTGACGCGCTCGAATTCGTAGTAGCCTTTGGGATTATCCTCATCCGCAGTGCGAATGTGATCCGCCACCACCGGCATGCCGCCGGCTTCGAGCATCTTCATCATCATGGAGGTGCCGGAGCGCGGCAACCCGGAAACGATCGTGATGAAACTAGTTTTCATATCGAGGCCGCCTTGTGCGAAGAGGAGGAGCTCGAGGTGCGGCGCTTGCGTTTCTTTTCGCCGTCCTTGCCGTAGTAATAATAGTGATAGTAGTAGTAATAGCTGCCGTACAAGCTTTCGATCTGCACGCCGTTGAGCAGCGCGCCGAGGATGCGTGTGTTGACGTTCTTGAGAAGCGTAACGGCGCGGAGCGCAGCTTCGCGGTCGGTTTGGCCGGACTTCACCACGAGGATGACGCCGTCGAGGCGCGAGCCGAGCACTGCGGCGTCGGTTACGGCAATAATCGGCGGGCTATCGAAGAGCACGATGTCGTACATGGATTTTAACTCCTCGAGCGTGCGCGTCATCGCGCTGGAAGCGAGCAGTTCCGAGGGATTGGGCGGCAAGGTTCCGCAGGGCATCACGAAAAGATTTTCGATCTCCGTGGTTTGCACCGCTTCTGCGATGCTCGCGCGGCCCACGAGGACGTTCGAGAGTCCGATGCGGCGATCGACTTTGAAAATGGAGTGCAACACCGGACGCCGCAAATCGGAGTCGATCAACAAGACGCGGCTGCCCATTTGCGCCATCGTAATCGCGAGGTTCGATACCGAAGTGGATTTGCCTTCGCCCGGTCCCGGGCTCGTGACAAGCAGGGCTTTGAGGTCTTTGTCCAATTTCGTGTATTGCAAATTCGTGCGGAAAGTACGATAGGCTTCGGAGATCGGCGATTTGGGCGCGAAGTGTGTGATCAAACGCGCGGCCATGACTTTGGCTTCGTTGGGATCGACCGCGCCGTTCTTGCCGTTCATGTGCGCGGGCAACATCTTTATGCGTTTCATCGCCTCATCTTCTTTGATCACCGGAATTGAGCCGAGCACGGTCACGCCGACCTTTTCGACGTCTTCGATCGAGCGCACGGTGTTGTCCATGAACTCGAACAAAAAGGTCAGGCCAAAGCCGAGGCCGAGGCCGATCAATGCGCCGATAATGAGGTTCAGTTTTTTCTTGGGGCGAATGGGAATGCTCGGTGCTTTGGCGGGATCGATAATGCGCACTTGCCCGAGCTGGCCGACTTCGGTGATGCGCGATTCTTGATACTTCTCTTCCATCATCAAATAAATCTTCTCGTCCACCGTGGCGGCGCGCTCCAAGCGCGCGAGCTGCAAACTTTTTTCCGGCAACGTTTCGAGCTGCTTGCTGTATTCCGCGACGATGCCTTTGAGCGCTTCGAGCTTAGGCTGCAAGGCTTGCAAATTGGCTTCCAGTTCGATCTTGCGCTGAATCAAAACCGAGCTGAGGCCTACGGGATCGAGCACGTCGACTTTGGCGAGCTTAACGATCTCTTCGCGCAGTTGCTTGTTGAGCGCTTCGATCTGCGAGTCGTACTTCAGAAGCTGCGGATCATCTTCGCGATACACGCCTTGATTGATCAAGTTGGCCAAATAAAACGCGCGCTTGCCTTGCAGCTCGCCAATTTGCTTTTTCACGCCTTCGAAGTAGGGCGTGGCCGAGATATTCTGCAAGTCGATATTGCCCTTGCTCATATCGAGCTGTTTATTGATGTAGCTCAAGCGCTGTTGGTTGGAATTGTATTCCGTGAGCGCCTCGTTGTAGAGTCCTTCGAACTCGGCAAGCTTCTTGATCAGCTCTTCGGTCTCTTCGGACAACGCCACGACTTTTTCCGATTGCTTAAAGTGTTTAAGCTCGTCTTCCGATTTGCCGAGTTGGTTCTTTATGGAGGAAAGCTGGTCTTCCAAAAAGTTTTTCACCAAACGCACTTCTTCCTGGCTGCTGAGGCGATTCTTTTCGCTGTAGGCCGTGGCGAGGGTGTTGGTGATGAAGGTGGCTTCCTCCGGCGAGGCGGCGCTCACGCGAATTTCGATCATATCCGTGTCGCGAATCGGCGTGATGCTGATGCGGCCGCGTAAATCCTCGACGATGTCATCGAAGGTGATTTCTTCTTGCGTGGTATCCTTGCTGCCGAACCAGCTCAACATCCAATTGCCCGCATCTGCGAGCAGGCTCATGTTGTTTTCGGCATTGCGATTGAGCAGCTCCAACTGGTCCGCAAACTCCGAAGTCTGCAAGCGCGTGATCACCGTCTCCGCCAGGCTGCGGCTATTGAGAATTTCCACCTGATTGTTAATCATGGTTTCCTTTTTCATGAAGCTGCCGATATCGAAAAGCTCGTGCTCCATGCCTTTCTCTTCGATCATAAGCTTGGCGGAAGCTTCAAATTCCGGCGTGGTGGTCCAGGTGAGGTAAACCGTGATCGCCATTACCACTAAAAACGAAGTGATAATGACCCAACGACCGCGATAAAAAATTCGCAGGTAGTCGTTGAACGAGACTTGTCGCTCGTTTAGCTCTTCCATGGTTGCAATTTCCGTTACTGATTATTCAAAAGTGAAAGACGAAGGGAGTGTCAGCCCAAGCTTTGCTCCCAAGGAATACTCACATTGGCCGGCGCGCGAACCCGGCACAAATAACGCACGTGTTAGCAACAACGAACTGACTGCGCTAGCGATTCTGGCGCAGCCAAAGCTTCGTATGCACGCGCCTTTAATTGCGATTGTTCGCAACCGTGACCCAGAAATAAATCTGGCCGAACACGGCGATCTTGGAAGCAAAATCGAGAACTTTGTTGACGGTGTTGAAAGCGGTGCCTTCCACTACGACCGTATCACCCGGCTGCAAATCCGGAAGGAGATTCCGGTCTCCGGTCTTGAGATATTTTTTGACATCAACTTTCAGCACGCGTGTGGACTGTGCATTTTGCTTTTTGGCAAGGTTGGTGCCAGGCAAGACTGGATGTTGATTCACTCCGCCAGGTGCACCCGGCTCCGCGCTGGTCGTACGCAACCCCGCTTCATTCGTGCGCACGACTCTGATGGCTTTGACTTTGGCTTGTTCGACCGGACCGCCGGCAAAGGAGAGCAGGGAGATGAGATCGGTATCCGTGGGCACCATGTATTGGCCGGGCTTGCGGACGAATCCCCAAATGTTCACGCGCATGAGCAATTCGTCTTGATCACCGAGAAAATATTGTGCGCCACGATACGGCGTTGCGCCTTGAGGCTTGGTGTCTTCAACTTCGGCCTCTTGCGCAAAACTCGCAGTGGAAAGAAAAGAGGACACGACTGCGGGAAGGAGCAGCATTGCTGCTCGCAGGATTAAACGAGACATTTTACACCCATAGATTGGTTATTCGTGGTGCTTCTCCCGTCCTTGAGAAAAGCAGATCAAACGTAAGCTACGATTCCGTGTAACTTCTCATTCGACGACGGCATTCGGGTCAACATGCACCTCCGGCAAATTCGTTTTGAGGTTGCATGCTGGCATGAAAGCCTTCTCACACGAGATGTTCAGCAATTTATATAAAAGCAATCCTTGGTGATCGCGGAAAACGCGGAAGATTTTTTTTGCAGCCATGCGTGCAGTAAGTGCTTGGTTCACAGCCAATTTTTCTTATCTTTTCTGTAATTTGGATGCTCAAAGTTTGCACTAGCTGAAGGGAGCACAAAATTGCAGAATAGCACTTGCAGGAATTGGTGGATCGTCTGGTTCGTGCTCGCGCTCAATGTGAGCCTGAATGCACAGAGGAATTTTTCGGCGCGCGAGCGCTTGCAGGGTTACGCGCTTGCGGGCGACACGACATTCTTTGTTTTCGATGAGGCGCTCTATAGGGTGCAGCCGCAGCGCGTGCTCGTGGAGGGTGAGATGCGCGCGTGGGATCATAATATGGAGGATCGAGGATGGAGAATGGAGCGTTCGCAAAACGAAGCTGGCGTGTGGCTGCTCGCGCGCTTCAATCCCGCGTTCGCGAACATAAAGCCGGGCGCGCAGTTTAAATTTCGTATCGATGACGGCGTGTGGCTCGATGCGCCCGCGTCCGCGCCGAATCAAAAAGGAGGCAATTTGGTGTTTGCGCATGAGATTACGCCCACGCAGGTGCGTGCGGAACTCGTGAGCGCGCAGCATGTGCGCGTGCTCATTACGGGGGAGAATATCAAACTCTCGCTGCAGCCGAGCGATTATCGTTTGACATTGGCGGACGGCTCCGCACTCGCGATCGCCAAGGTGTTGCGCATTTCTCCAACGGAGTTGCATCTTCGCCCCACGCAACCGCTCGATCTCAAGCGCGTGCATTATCTCGAAGTGCTCCCGCTCAAATGTAAAGTCGCGGTTTCATTCGACGGCTACTTCCGCCATTTGTATTCGAACAAAGAACTCGGCGCGAATTACGAGGCGCAAAAGAATCAAACCTGGTTTCGCGTGTTCTCCCCGCGCGCGACGATGGTGAAGCTCTATCTATATCATACGCCCGAAGGCGAGGCCTTTCAAACGCTTGCCATGCAGCGCGACGAAGACGGCGTGTGGGAAATCGCAGCGCCGGGCAATCTCGAAGGCAAGTATTATGACTTCACCGTGCACGGCGCGAATGATCCGGGAAATTATTTTTATGAGCAACGGCCCGTGAATGTGAATGATCCGTATGCCCGCGTCAATGTCGATGCCCAGGGCCGCAGTCGCGTGTGGCCGCGTGTCTCGCCGCCGCCGTCTTTGCCCAAAGGCCGTCCGCACATGAAAGACTTGATCGCGTACGAAGTTCACGTGCAAGATTTCACCACTGCGCTTTCAGGTTTGGATGAAAAAAAGAAAGGCACGTTTGCGGGCATGGTGGAGCCGGGCTTGCGCAATGCGAAGGGCGAGAAGATCGGCTTCGATCATCTCGTCGAGCTTGGCATCAATGCCGTGCATCTGTTGCCCGTGCAAGAGTTCATGCACTATCCCGATGACGAATGGCAGGAAGCGTTTTTGAATGATCCATACATGATCGCGCGCGGCATCAATGAGCACAACTATCAATGGGGCTATCGCATCTCGAATTTCTTCGCGCTCGAAAATCGCTATCGCATCAAAGGCACGGAGCACGGCGCGCAGAACGAGCAGTTCCGCGATATGGTCGCGGCGTTTCATCAAAAGAACATTGCCGTGCTACTCGATTTCGTGTTCAATCACACCGCGGAAAATATCGACAGCCGCGATTTTGTTTTTAACTTCAAAGCCTTTGACGCGCAATATTATTATCGCACCGACGGAAACTTCAAACTCATCGGAGTGTTTGGCAATGAAACCAAATCCGAAGAGCGCTTGATGGTGCAACGCTGGATTATTGACCAGTGCAAATTTTTTGTGGATGAATACGGCGTGGACGGCTTTCGCATCGATCTCGCGGGCTTGACGGATAAACAAACTCTGCTCGCGCTGCGCGAAGCGCTCGGGCCGGATATTATTCTCTATGGCGAGCCATGGATCGATTCCAGCGATCCCAACTTTCAAAACAATCCGGATTGGGATTGGTACAAAGCCGACGCACCAATCACATATTTCGACGACGATTTTCGCAACGCGATTCACGGCCCGCCGAGCGCGCCCAAAGACAAGTTAAAAGATCGCGGCTATGCCGGCGGCAATCGTGACCGCGAGAGCGCGAAGAAAGCGATTGCGGCGAATTTTCCCACGGAGCACACGCCGCTTTCCGGCATCAATTACATGGACATTCACGATGATTGGGCCATGGCCGATCGTTATGCGAAAGAAGATTGGGACGGCCGCAAAGGCGTGGATGAGGGTCCGTTCAAAATTGCAACCGCGATGTTGTTTACTGCCCTCGGCCCGATTGTATTGCACGGCGGCACGGAACTCATGCGCAGCAAAGCGTCCGCGCCGCTCGAAGAAGTGGTGAAGCACACGCGCACCGGCCCGATTTATTTGCACGGCAAACGCGACACGTACAATTTGCGCAAGGCGAACGAGTTTGGATGGAACAACAAGGGTAGGCGTCTTGATGAAGGCGGGAGCAAAAACGATTACGACAACATGTACCAATACTGGCGCGGCTTGATTGCGCTGCGCAACAGCAAAGCCGGCGAAGTGTGTCGTCTCGCGGAAAAACCGCCCGCCGGCTACGTGCGCTGGTTCGAGCCGGAAAACGTCGAGCTGTTGGGATATATGATCGGCGAACGCTTGCTCGTGTTGGTAAATACCGACACGCGCGCGAGCATGTTCGAGAACGTTGTGCTGCCGGCCAGTTCAAATTGGAAGCTCGTTGCCAACGGCGAGCGCGTCGAGCCGGAGAAAGGCATCACCGGCAAAAAAGATAGCCGTCTGCGCGCGGAATCGGCAGTGCAACTCGAAGTGCCCGCGCAAAGCGTGAAGATTTGGATAAGGGAGTGAGGGAGTTTAAATTCAGTTCGACAGCAAGACGTGCTTCTTCAAAACCGAAACGAGATGCCGAACGCCGGCACGATGGGCAGGCCCTTGGGGTGATCAGCCTCCAACGGACTCACTATGTCAATCTAAAAAATGCTTTGTTCAAACTTTTTGATT
>JBBILN010000132.1:0-10681 GCA_037444905.1 bacterium
CCCGCACGCGAAAAAGCCCGAAAAAATTCTTTTCCTGCGGAAGTTGGGCTAGAAGATCGGTTCATCGCGAGAACCTGGCCGTCAATCTCTGGACTTTATCGAACACCCCGAAGGGCGTGTACGCGTAATCAAACGCAAAGCCCGCACGCGAAACGCCAGCGCCGAACGAGAAACCGTCTTCATCATTGCTCGATACATATCCGCCGCGCAACGAAATGGTCTTCAGCAATTGATACTCCATGCCGACTTTGACCTGCTCGGGATGATCGCGAAAGTGCGTGGCATCAACGCTCACCCGCAGCGATTGATCAAGCGAGCCGGCATTCACAAAATCCATCACGTTCATGGAGATGCCCAAGTTGAACACCAACGGCGCTTGAAATCCCTCTTCCGCGTATTTCATTTCTTTGGAAAAATTCCGCACCGACATGCCGAACACCAAGCTTTTGATTCCGGTTTTGAACTGCGTGCCGAAATCAAATACCAATGGCGAAAGTGTATTGTCCACTCTGCTCGTGTCTGCGAGACGGCGCACGCCCGTTGAGTCGCCCGGGTCGGGACGAATGTTGATTGCAATCGCGCTTTCGCCCAAATCCTGTTGCACCCAACGCATCTGCCCTCCCACGCTGAAACGATCGGTCAATTGCCGCGCATATCCGAGACCCAAAGCAATGGCGCTCAGCTCAAACGATCCGGTATCCTCATAACCTTTGTCCGTCGTATTCACGACCGTGCCCAAAAACTCGCCATAATCCACGGTCTGCGCGCTGAGGCCGAAAACGCCGTAATCGCCTTCGGCCGGTCGCAAGGCCAAACTAAACGCATTGTGATTGATATCGGCAATCCACTTGTTGAGACTGGCGGTGCCGTCGAACGTGCCGTTCATCTCCGCCATGCCCGCGGGATTGAAGAAGAGTGCGCTTGAGCCGATCTGAAGACTGGTCATGGCCTCGCCAATGGCTGCGGCGCGCGCATCCGAAACCACGCTCAAAAACTGAAAGCCGGTCTGGGCCAGTTTTTTATTCTCCTGGGCAAACACATTGGTTAAGAGGAGAACTCCAACGAGCAGCCCAAGGCTCAAAACCATCATCATCTTTTTCATCGATTGTCTCCGAGTTCGTTGTAGCCCCGCCCCCTTGTGGGGCGCCGTAGCGAACATGAATTCATCGCTCTAATCAGCCGCCCACAAGGGGCGGGGACTACTTTGTGTGGAAAATCATTTTTAGATGAACCCTTACCTGATGACAATGAACTTGCGATGGACTGCTCCACCGTCAGGCAATTCCACGTAGAGAATATAAATGCCGCTGGCAATGATCTGTCCCGAGGAGGTCGTCGAATCCCAAATTTCGTCACCCGTGGGACGGGTATGTTCTTTCTCCCAAACCAAGTCGCCGCGCTCAGTATAGATTCTCAGCTTACAAGACGGCGGCAACCCATAAAAGGCGATCCGATCATATTGTGATTGGTCGCCAAATTGAAATATCCGTGCGCGGATGTCATACGGATTGGGCACCACGCGGAGATATTTCTTGACGGAATCTAGTTGAGTCGAGACTGCCGGTCGTCCCAACACCGCCCCTACACTTGTCGCAGTCCAAAACATGCTGCTGTACAAAGTTGTGCCGGGAACTTGCGTGCCGTCATCTCTGGATTGAATGTAGTAGTAATAATCAAACCCGCGGCGCGCGGTCACATCATCGAAGCTCGTGACGTTCGGATCATCGGTTTCGAAAATTTTCGTATACACCGTTCTCCACTCCATCACGGTTCCTTCGGAGCGATAGATGACATATCCGCCAAAATGCGGATGCGAAGCAGCGTTGTTCGGCCACGTGAGCCGGATGCGGTCGCCGCCGCCGGTCACGACAAATTCATTTGGCGGAGGCGGAGGCTGGGGAATCGTATAGCCGGAACCGTAGTTGTTCCGTGCGTTGCGAAACGTTTTCAGGATAGAATCTCTCGAAGCCTCAACCGCCCAGGCACGTTTGTACTCGTTGTAATTCGAAGGTTCTTGCGAGCCGTCGGGCATGATGAGCGGAGGTTGGCCTGTGCCGTTGCGCCATTGAATCCAGTTCGCGCCGACCTCGCGGCACTTTTCCCATGAAATGCCGGCAACGCCCTCGGCAAAAACGATGCGAATACTATCGCCCGGCGCAAGGCGATACGGGCCGTAGCCTTGGCCCATAGCAGTACCGCCGCCCGCTTGCCTTCTCGAATCGCTGTAATTCTGCGCGTAGTTACTGCCCACGACTTCATCGTGCTGCTGCGGAGGATGGCCTTCGGTCATCGCGGCCCAACGGTCGCTCATATAAACTTCATCATATTGACTCGGGCTCGTGTTGCTGTTCACCGGAATGTCCGGGCTAATGAACCATGTGGTTCTGGGTTGAAAAAGATCGTCAGTTGGATCTTGGGAGCTCTTGTCCGCATGCAGCGTCACGCAGCCCGCGTACTTCGCGGAACCGAGCACGCCGTTTTCATCCAAATTAGGACAGCCCCAGTCTTCGTCATAAGGAGGTCGCGGTGTGCTGGTTTGTGGACCATACCAAGAGTAAAATGCGCGCAGTTGATATAGAGGAGAGGAGGATTCCGTGAATTCCGGTGCGTTGGGATTTTCTCCAATCGCATGATTGAGCGTGCTCGCGCCCCACGCGGAGGAGAAGGCTCCCCAAGTCGAGTTTGAGCCGCCGGTGACGGTTTCGCCGCCGAACGCATAGCGATAGTGGAAATAAACCCACACGCTATCGAGCGTCTGCTGCTTCACGGTGCCAGCCGCGTCGATGATGCCGGTGTTTTTGAAAACATAGTCGTTGATGTAGTAATTGCTGTGATCCGATTGCGAGAATGCCATGACTTTCTTGGTGACCGAAACTCCCATCGAAGTGTTGAAACGCACCAAAACCATGCGGTCGCACGGCAAATTCGCATCATACTCATCCACCAAATCATACTGCTCGAGCGCGCTTGCGGGCGCATCATCAACGATTACGCTGGGCCGGGGAAATTTTCCAATGAGCTTGATTTCCTGCGGAAAAATCACATCGGGCGTGGCTGCGGCTTTGGGACCGGCGCCGATCACCTTGACGCTCTTTATCTTTTTTTCCACCGGATCGTCGAAATTCCGGCAGCCAATCCACAGGCCTTTCATGCGCGTGACGTTTTGATTGATGCCGTATTGCGCGGGCCACGCATAGAAGTTCGAATTGCCGCCGGGGAAGTTGAATTCAACTTCATATTCGGCGCCCATCTCATTGATTGGCGATTGCAATTCACCGACGCGCAGCCATCGAATGTCTTGAGCATGACCGGCAGAGACGCCGTTCAAGATCCAAAAGCTCACGAACAACACTAGCAAGCGATTCACAACCAATGCGTCAGCTTCGCCAAACTTCAAAAGTTTGGCAAAGCTTGCCAGCAGCGCCAGAAGCGGATCTACAAGTTTCATCGTTCGCGTTTTCATGGTTGCCTCTGTTTGGGTTCTCGCCGTGCGAACGCTCATCGCGTCCGGACAGCAATTACTACTGACCAATATCAAATGAAACTCGCAAGCCGAAATAAATTTTCCTCGGATCTAAAAACCAGAAGGTAGAGGCATTCGGCATGTCGATGTAGGCTTTGTCTTTGAGAGCCTTGTCCAGCAAGTTCCCATCGACTTGAACCCATTGCGACGTTCCCTCTACGTCTTTCCACTCGAAGTATCCTCCGCTCTGGTCTTCATAATACCATGCGCGCACTTTGCCGCCTCTGGGATCAAGCTGAGTCACATGTTCCATGGGTTGAAAGTCGACGCCCGGCTGGCGGTAATCTCCCACTTTATCATCTCCCGGAATGTTGTCGTACGCGTTGTTCTTGGGAAGATGAAGGGAGGCCAAATAGTTATAGTCGCCGGTATTCCACAAACGGTGCGTGTTCAAAGCATTGCTGATATCCATGAAGAATTGGGTTCGGAGTTTTCCGAAAGCGATCGTCTTGTCAACGCGCAAATAAGCGTTGAAGAAATCATCGGCCTTGACGTTGTACGCCACGGAAGGCAAGTTGCCGGGATTCCAAGTCGTCCAATAACCGGCTTGCCAATCCAGCGTGAGGTTGAGCATGAAACCGCCGAGCACGCGATGATTGAACAACGTTGGCCCGAAATCATTCGGCGTGTAAAGATTCAGATTCGCTCGCGCATAAGGCTGCGGAATCGGGCGGTCTTGATAAAGATTGACCGTGGCCTCGTCCCATTTCTTTTGCTGCGTGCGATCGTCAAACTGCCGCGAGCTGCCGAAATGCCCAGTAGTGCTCACTTGATAAGTGTAATTTGCGAAGCCGGTCCACCACCGTCCAAAGGTCTTGCGCAGCGTCACCTCGAAGCCGCGAATGTCCTGATAATTGTTGGAAGTGGATTTGGTGTAAGCAAAGCCTTTGGAGAGGGATTGATAGGAAGTGAAATCTTGCTGGTCCGAAATATCGTTATAAAACGCGGCCATTTGCACCAACAGATCTTGCGTCACGATATAGTCGAACCCCAACTCATACGAAATGGTTTTTGCGAGAATGAGGTCGGGATTGCCGAAGCTCGTGACCGCGCGCGTCGCGTCGCGTTCGACACGGAACAAGCTTTCGTATTGCGGCACCTGTTTGAAATGGCCGTAGTTGAAAAACAGCTTCGAGTTTTCCGTGATTGGATGCGCAATGCCCACGCGCGGGCTTACTTGCCATTGCGGTTCGGCGTCTTTTGTGGGGAACGCCAGCGCGCTGTTGTAGCGCGAAGAGAAGAAAGTTTGGTCATACGGATTCAAGTTCCACCACGTGACGTTCGAATTGCTGTAATCCAAACGCAATCCGAGGTTCGCCGTGAACTCTTTCACTTCGAGCTTGTCTTGCAAGTACGCCGCCGCGCGAATCGGAAAGATGCGCATCTGCACGCGATTCTGATATTGCTCTGCGGCCTGGCCGCCGGATTGGATCGTGCCGTAGTCGAAATCGAGATCGTTATAATCAAACTCGATTCCGGCCTTCACAAGATTTTGAAAATTGACTTGGCTGGAAATATCCGCTTTGAACGAGGTCGAATTGACGACGGTGAAATCGCGGGCTTTCGAAACGTGCTGGCCGCCTCGAATGATGACGCCCGGGCTGTTTTCCGTGGGCCAGTAGCCGAAGGGATTCGAATCTTCAAAAAAGCCGGGAATGATTTCATAGAGTTGCGAAGTATTGCGCAACGCCGACGGGCGAACGTTGTAGTCCCTTCTGAAATTTTCCACGGAGATTTCATAAAAAGCTTTCGGCCCAATCGTGTGCGTCAGCTTCGCGGCGAGCGAGCGATGCCCAATGTCAGCGAGGCTCAAATTGAAATCGGAAAACAATCCCACCAAAGTTTCGGGACCGGTGATGGCGCTCGCAACGCCGGCAATATCGCCGGAAAAACGCGGATAAAAATAAATGCCGGTCGCGTCCCAGTTGTTGCGCATGGTAAACTGTTTGCCCACGAGGCCGGAAAACCGCAGCTTCATCGAGGGCGTAAGGTCGGAATTGATCTGAAAGTTCCAATCGTAGTCGCGGTAATCCGGACGAGTCAGCGGGAAAAGCAGCATCTCGCGGTTGCTGCGATAGGAAGTGAAGAAGCGCAGGTTCCCAAGTTTTTTGCCGATCAAAGGAACCGGTCCGCCGAAGCCCGCATCAATATCATAATCGGGTTCGTCATTTGGTTGCCTTTTGCGAATCTCATACTCGAAGACACGCTGCGCGCCCAACGGCGTCAGATCATTGTTGGGATCGTTGTCCGTATTCAATTGTTGCGAAACCGCGTTCCAGCCGAGGAACGTGGGATATTGGCTTCGAGTGTATTCATCCCATGCGCCGTTGTCGGTTCCGGTCCATGCGACATCGGGATCAAAAAAAGGCCGCAAGGCAAATGAGTAGGGATCATGAACATCCAAAATGCCCGGGCCTCTCCAGTATTTTGGCGCAGGGGGACTGTATCGAAACTGAATGGCGCCGGAGTACGCCTGCCTGCTTCCTTCTTTAGTCACGATGTTGACAATGCCCGAGCGCACTTGTCCATATTCCGCATTGAAGCCGCCGCGCTCCACCGAGATTTCCTGCACGGAGCTTAACGGAATCTTGGTCATCGGTTCGTTATTGCGCGGATCGCGCAGCGTAACGCCGTCCATCTGAACCAGGATATTATCGCCTTCGCCGCCGCGAATGCTCAAGCCGCCTTGCACGCTGACCCGACCGCGGCTATAGTTCGAAACGAACGTCGGTTGGGCTGCGCCGCCCGGAGGGCCGCCCCATCCGCCGCGAATACCGGCTTGCAAACCCACTGCGCTCACCACGTTGTTAATGGGCAAGGCTTGCACTTCTTTGTCCGAAACGGCAATCACGCTGGTGGCCACGTCCGGCTTGATGAGTTCGCGCTCAGCAACCACCACGATTTCGCCCGCCTCGATTATTTCCTCTTCCAGAGCCGCGTCAATCCGCGCGGTTTGATCGATATACACGCGCACGTCATTGATGGAAATCTTTCTATAACCGATGACGGAGATTTGAATTTCGTAAGTCCCGGGAGGAACTTTCAAGATGGTATAGTGTCCCTTAAGATCTGCCGCCGCGCCGAAGGTTGTTCCAACGACAACGATATTGGCTCCGGGCAGAGGCGCACCGCTCGCCTTATCGGTTACCAGGCCGGCGATCTTGCCAGTCGTGCCCGGCCAGAGTGGGTTCGCCGTTGCAATGGTCAAAAGCAGCATCGGTGCTATCAACTTCTTCAGTTGGTTCATATCCCATCTCTCCTTTCAAACAGACGGAATTGGATCGCACTTTTCTGAACGCATCCTCCGCTTGCGGGGGATAGACTGCCATTTATGTGCTTTGATTTGCAGAGTGAAATTCATAGCTTTGCCAGGACGCAACCAGACAGGCAGAATAATTTTCCGGCAGAATGATGATGTATGATTCTGCCGATAAATCATTCCGCCATTTTGCTCTTTTTCGCTACAGCAATTAAGACAGGAAAATGAAGCTTTTTATCTTTTCATCCGTTGGCCTTAATCTATCCCTCGGCGATAAAAGTTAGAGAATCTTTTTTGACCAAATCGGAGCGGAGATTCGAATTGAAACAGCGCACGCACCGGCCTCAACCTGATAGCCTCACGCCACGACGGCAACGCCTCTTCAAAATTATTACGCTAGCCATTCCCATTCTGTTCTTCGCGCTCTTTGAATTCTTTCTGCGGTTGTTTGATTACGGTCCTGATCTTTCACTCTTGAAAACCGAAAGCATCAATGGGAAATCATACTACACTCTGAATCCTTCTGTGAAGAATCGCTATTTCAATCGAATCAATTTCAGCCCCGACCCTTCACCGGAGTATTTTCTAGTGTCCAAACCGCCCGGCACATTTCGCATCTTTTGTCTCGGCGGTTCGACCACTGTTGGGTATCCATATTGGTATAATGGCGCTTTTTCATCATTTCTACGCGACCGGCTGGATGCCATTTTTCCGGATCGTTCCATCGAAATTGTCAATGTCGGCATGACCGCCACCAACAGCTACACCGTCTTGGACCTTAGCAAAGAGCTGGTCGCACTTGAGCCTGACCTGTTTATTGTCTACGATGGCCATAATGAATTCTACGGCGCGTTAGGCGTCGCCTCCAAAGCGCGCATCGCTCCTGCAAGATGGATGACGCTTCTGTATCTTCGCATGATTCATCTTCGCACGTTTCAATTTGTTGGGGCGGCCACATCCAAGCTGATGCGTCTGTTGGGCAAAGCGCCTCTCGATTATTCACGCCGCACCACGTTGATGGAACAAGTCGCGGAAGGAGAGAATGTTCCCTTCGGAAGCGACTTGTATGTTCAGGCTCTTGATGGATTCCAACGCAATCTTGAAGAACTCGCCGAGCGCTGCAGAACCCACCGCATTCCACTTCTCCTCGGCACACAGGTTTCAAACCTGCGAGGCCAAATTCCCTTTGTTTCAAACAATTCATCCAGAATCTCCCAACAACAACGCTCCCACTTTCAAGAGTTGTACAAGAACGGTTTGGAGCTTCAGTCAAGAGGTTCGGTGGATTCTGCCCTCGTGGCGTTGCAAGCGGCTGTTGCAGTCGATTCTTTTCACGCTGAGGCGCACTATCGTCTGGCCCAATGTCTCGAGGCCAAGGGCAAAAAGCGGCAGGCTCATCAGCAATACATTCTGGCGCGTGATTTCGACGAGCTGCGCTTCCGGGCCGATACGAATTTCAACAACAGCATTCGTACTATGCAAGCTCGCCAGCATTGCTGGGTAGCCGATATCGAGGCGGTGTTTAAAGCGCTTTCGCCAGATTCTCTCATCGGCCACAATCTTATTCTCGAGCATCTCCATCCCAATGCGCGGGGACATTTTCTCATGGCAAAGGAGTACGCGCGGTTGATGCGCGAGCATGACCTTTTGGCGACTTCCGAAGAATGGGCGCGGCGCGACACCTTAACCGATGACTTCTTGTGGGAACAGCGCCATCAAACCGCTGTGGATGAGTTTATGGCAGCGCGAAAGATAGAACTGCTCACCGCCGGATGGCCTTTTAGAAACCAATCGCAAGCCGTCGCGTCCATCCCGGAAACAGATACGCTGCGCTTCATTGCGGAACAGGCCGTTCACAATCGGATCGGCTGGGTAACCGCACACGAACGTGCTGCCGAATACTATTTGCGGCGCGGCGAACACACCAACGTTGCGAAAGAGTTTGAAACCATCATCAACCAACTCCCGCTCAATGTTGATGCATATCTCACGCTCGCGCGCCTCTATTTCGATCAAAAGGCATTCACAAAGGCTGAGACAGTGCTTCTCAATTCATTGCAGGTCGAGCAAACTCCAGTCGCTTACCGCGGCCTCGGCGACGTTTATCTCAAGCAGGGAAACGCAGAGCCTGCCATTCGCTATTATGAAGCGCTGGCGCGCTTTCCCGAAAATCCTGCTACTGCTCCTGAAAACGCCTACATGCTTGCGCTTGCGTACCTAGTCTCGGAAAAGCCGGAATCTGCGCTTCGCCTTCTCGAGCAGACTGTTGTTCGTTATCCTGCTTATGCACCTGCCAAAGAGCTGCTCACAAGGGCGCGCCATGCAACAGCAGCCGCGCCGGCTCGTTGAGTCCACCAAGAGACCGCCTCGCATTCACGGCCGTCGAGATTCAGCCCAATCCCATCCTTGTTCCAACGCTGCGGGATACTGCTTCACCCAACAATTTCGCAGCGCGGAGAGATGCCTTTGCCTGTGAAATTTTCCCATAACACGCTGGCAACACTTGGAAAGCTGCGGGCGTGTTATGGGCTTAACTGCTGAAGAAAGATTTGAGATTATCTGACCAGCACCATTTTCTTCGTGATGGCTGTGCCGGAACTCTCTAATCTGTAGAAATAAATTCCGCTTGGTAAGCCGGTGCGAGAGAACGTGACGGTATGCCCGCCGGCTTGCTGCACGCTATTCACCAGAACCGCAACCTCGCGGCCGATCACATCATACACGGAAAGACGAACCTTGCCGTTGCGCTTCAGTGTATAGGAGATAGTGGTGCTCGGATTGAAGGGATTGGGATAGTTTTGCAGCAAACCAAAATGTTCGGGCAGTTCAATATCGCGTTGGGCTACAGCCGTTGGCCCAAGGGGGGAAGCAACATCTCCCCACGAAGTGCCCAAACGAAGTTCATCAAAACTGACGTTGAGGCCATCGCCAACACTGCCGCCAAATTCAATGCGAATCGTGTTGAATCCGTTCTTCATGTTGGTTAAGGCGATGGCATTTGCCGTTGAGATGGCAGGCTCTCCGCCCGCAGGATCCGGACTAATCCACATGTAAGTGGTATCCGATACCGTGCTGGTCGCGCCCTGCATCACGGTCTTTCCCACCAGCCACACCGGTCCCTCGCTCCATGAAACGGTAGACACTTCCGGACCTTCCCCGCCGTGCCAACCACTGCCAACGGTATATTTGTCTAATCCATGCCCTTTGCCAAGCATGCCCAATTCCCCGTTGTCGCCATTGTAATACTTCACTCCCAACCAGGTGTTGTTGTCCGTGGCATTCTTCACGTTCATGACGAAACTGATCCAATACGTCCGGCCTGCTTCGTTCGGCCAAGTCTTGTCCAAATGACGGCCGTAGCGCTGCTCTGTGCCGGTGGGATCTGGCACAGCCTCCAGATGATTTCCGACATGCGAAACCGGATAATTGAGATCATCATAAACCAAACCGGTATCGGCTGCCACTGCCGCGTTCGCCTGAGGCGCCACAATCTTATACCAACTGCCAGCCCATCCATTCGACGCTCCACCCATCAGCGTGTCGATTGTCGCGCCGCGGGGATAGTCAAAAGATTCTCTGGCAGAATAAACTTGCGACATACCCACCGAACTCAGCAATAGAACCAGTGCCAAGCTCATAAGAATTGTACCGACTCGCATGGCTCTTTCTCCTTCTCCGATTAGGTTGTTAAAGGATTTTTTGAATAAAAATCAACAACTTACCATAGCCAGTGCTCCTCCTTTCTTCGTTACAGGGTTTGTTCCGAACCTTGCAGAAAATTGATAATTACGGACATTTGACGTGGGTATTTTTTCACAGCCTTAAAGCGCCGATTTATGACTATTTAGGGACTCCTGAAAAATCAAAAAACCGTAAAGAACGCTTTAAAATCGCGGGTT
>JBBILN010000133.1:0-10450 GCA_037444905.1 bacterium
TCGTGAAAACGGCCGTGGAAGTATTCGGCGGTGCCGATGAAAAGCGTGCACATGGCCAGCGCACGGCTGGCGCCGAGGTCTTGCGCCTGCTTTTGCATGTTGCGCGCAAACTCCAACGCGGTTTGATAAGACTCGTCACCATACAGGTGATACTCGCATAGTCAAAGATGGACGTCGGAAACGTCCGCGAGGTATTGATTCAAATCAACGCGGCTGAGGCGCTGCGATTCATACGCGAGACCTTGCCGCCATTCGCCGAGAGGCGCGCAGCACAGCGCCATCATCTCGTATGCCTTCGCGGCCTCGGCATGCGCGCCCAGCGCTTCGGCCACGCTCAAACTTTCTCGCGCCAGCGCCAGCGCTTGAGCGAACTCGTTGCGCTGCCAATGATAGTGCGCCAGCGTGTATTGCAAGCGCACCCATTCCACGTCGTGGTTTTGCGGCGTGAGCGCGAGCGCTTTCGAAATGTGTTGCCATGCATTTTCCAAATTCCCTGCGAGCGTATAGCGATAAGCCGCCTTGCGATGCAACCGGCGAGCCGCTTCCACGTCTACACCCGCGAGCGCCGCTTCAAAATGCTCCGCGCTTTCGCGCTCTTTGCCGAGCATGCCGAGCTGATCGCCCAGATTTTCGCGCAACCACGCCGCCTGCGCGCCTGCATCCAAAGCCAGCGCTTGTGCATAATATTTGACGGCTCTCTCATGGGCATAAAGCGCCGCAGCCCGGTCGCCCGCCATGATGAGATACTTCACCGCGGACTTGGGCGCGTCGCTGCGGAGGTAATGATCGGCCAGCGCTTCGACCGGCAACGATTCTTGCTCACTGTAAAAATGCTCCAAAGTTTTTGCGACTTCTCCGTGCAAATGGCGTTGCCGCGTTTGCGACATTTGCTGATATACGCCTTCATGAAACAACGGATGAACGAAGCTGAATTCCATGCCCGATTCTTTCAACAAGCGAACCGAAAGGGTTTCGTCGAGCAAAGCCAAAATCTCGGCCACGGGAAGCTGCAAAATTTTTTCGAGCACGTTCAAATCGGCAAGCCTTCCGGCAACCGCAACCGTTTGCGCAAGCGCTTGCGCTTTGGGCGAGAGGCGATTCCATTTCTGCGCCAACAAGATTTGCAGCGAAGGCGGCAGATAAGGTTTGGCGATCGCGCCCGCGCGCCAAACGCCTTCTTGCAAAGTGATCTCGCCGGCCTTCATGAGTTGATCGATCATTTCAACTGCGAAGAGCGGATTGCCTTCCGTAAAGGAAAAAATTTCCTCGGCGAACGCGGCTTCCACTTCCCCTTTGCCCAACGCGCGTTGCAGGAGTTGTTGATGCTCGCCCTCCGAGAGCGGCGGCAGAGAAACGATGTCAGCGAGCGCGTTGCGCTGCAATGTGGAGAGCAGTTTCGCCAGTTCTTCGGAAGTCTCCTGGTCTGTCGGACGACAGGTTCCAACCAACAAAAGCGGAAACTCCGCGGCATTGCGCGCGAGATAATGAAACAGCTTGATCGTGGCCTCATCCGCGTTTTGCATATCGTCGACAATCAGCACCACCGGAGCCGGCGCGGCCAGCGCCTTGAGAAAACGCAACACCCCGGCAAAAAGCCGGCTCTGCGCCGCTCCCTCGTTTTGTGAGGATAACCGCGGCACGGGTTGCAGTTCCGGAATGCCGGCGGCCAGCTCGGAGGGAATGAGATGGGCCTGCTCGCGCGCGTCATTCAGCGCCGAACGCAACGCCGCGATAATCGGACCGTAGGGCAAATCTTTTTCTTGTTCATAAGCGCCGCCCATCAAAGGCAGATAGCCGCGCGCCTGCGCCAAATAACAGATCTCTTGCGCCAATCGCGTCTTGCCGAGGCCGGCCGGGCCTTGCATGATCAACACTGCGCCCGCGCCTTGCGCCGGCGCCGCGAGCAGCGCCGTGATGAGACGCAATTCGTTTTGCCGCCCCACCAGCGGGCCGCGTTTGTGCAGCAAAGACGCGGGGTTTGTCGCGCCGCGGTTTTTCCGAATGGCGATTTGCGGCGCGGGCTGAATCTTGCCTTCGCGAATGTCCCGCCAGAGCGTGAGCGTTTCCGCGGAGGGCCTGGCCTCCAGCTCTTGCGCGAGAATTTCCTCGCAGCGTTTGTATTGGTGCAAAGCCTGGGAGCGGTTGCCCTGCAGCGCGAAGGCGCGCATCAAACCGCGATGCGCGGACTCGTCGAGCGCATCGCCGCCGAGCACGCGACGAAAAGCCTCCACGGCTTCGGCGAGATCGCCGCTCTCGATCAGCGTGTGGCCGAGCGCTAGCAGCAACTCCCGAAACTGTTCTTGCAACGAGGCGCGCAGCTCTTCGGTCCAGCTTTCATAAAGATCGGAAGGCAGCAAATCTCCGGCATAGCATGCCACCGCGCGCTGATAGGCCGAGAGGGTTTTGTTTCTCCGCGCTTCTTTGGCGAGATGCTCGAACGCGTCGAGATCGGTGTGTACTTCCGCGGGCGCGGTTAGTTTGAGGATTTCATCTTTATAAACGAGCAACTCTTCGGAAGGAAGGCCGGCAATCGCGGTCTCGAAAGCCTTGCGAAGGTAGTGGATGGCTTTATACATTTGCGCCGCCGCGGCCCCAGGCTCCAAATCGGGCCACAAAAACTCCAGCGCTTGCTCGCGGTGCAATTGATGTTTCGGTTTGAGCGCGAGCAGTTTCAACAGGCTCAACGCCTTTCGGCTCTTGAAGACGGCCTCGGGGACTTCCTGCTCTCCCACGTAAAGGCAAAATCTTCCGAGCAGCGAAAAGCACATGCCGGGCGAGGCATTCATTTGACTTCCGCGGTTAGTGAGACGGTTGCGTTGTGAGCATGCGAATTTTCGCTTTTTCTTTGCAAAGATGCAGCGTAATATTGCCAATGTCAAGCATCGACTCATTCTGCAGGTAATGCCTCAGTTACCGGTGGAGTAGCGCAGGCGTCCCCGCCTGCAGACAAGGATGTCTGCGCTACGTTTTCCACCAATAACTGAGGCATTACTTCTGCAGAATTGCCCGGAAAAATTGGGGCTAACTCTTGCCCCAGGCCTGTTCGCCAGCGTGCAGCGAGTGTCAAGCTAACGGATAATGGGAAGAACGACTCGCGCGCGAATGCAGGCATCAAACACTTAAAAAACAGTTTTGGCAGAATTATTGGATTGCAGCAGTAAAGGACTACAGCGGACTTTCAAACAAGCTCAAAACCGAACCGCTTCGAAGTCGTCACTTCGCGAAAGGCAGGTCATGATCGATCTCAAAGGCATTTTCAAATTCTATCCCTCCGGCTTCGGCAAAACTTACGTGCTGAGCGACATCGATGCCGAAATCAAAGAAGGCGAATTCGTTTCGATCATGGGCCCTTCCGGCTCCGGCAAATCCACTTTGCTGCATATCATCGGCATGCTCGATGAGCCTTCTACCGGCGAGTATCGCTTTCTCGATCATCCGGTGCATCGTTTGAGTGAGAAGCAGCGTTCGGAGCTGCACAAAAACTACATCGGCTTCGTGTTCCAAAGCTATCATCTCATTGACGAGCTGACCGTGTATGAGAACATCGAAATGCCGCTCTTGTATAAAAGCGTAAAAAGCGCGGAGCGCAAAAGCATGGTGTGCGATATTCTCGATCGCTTTCAGGTCGTCGGTAAAAAAGATTTGTTTCCCAGCCAGCTTTCGGGCGGACAGCAGCAACTCGTAGGCATCGCGCGCGCAGTCATTAGCAAACCCAAGCTGATTCTTGCCGACGAGCCCACCGGCAATCTCAATTCCAAGCAAGGGGAGGAGATTATGGACTTGTTCACAAAGCTCAATCAAGAGGGCACGACCATCATTCAAGTCACGCATTCCGAGAAAAATGCCTCCTATGGCAAACGCATCATCAGTTTGCTGGATGGCCGTATCGCGCCGGAGAGTGCGCTTTGAAAGTGCGCTTTCACCCAGCCATGACTCTTTACTTTTGTTGCGCTCCTCGTCTTCGCGCGCACCGGCTCGCAGAACGCAAACACCAGCGCGGGGTGAAAATTTCCATCCCTGCAATCTCATAGGTGTCAAGCTAAGTGAATTTGCATACTGTATTCCCCCCTTGAGGGGGTTAGGGGGGTGTTCTTGAAGGCGATGATAATTTGCAAATTCATCCGGCAATCCTGTAGTGCCTTTCAAACTGCTCTTTGTCTCTTCACGCTACCGAGCGACACCCCCCTGGCCCCCATCAAGGGGGAATTGTTGAATGTATGATTCTTTGGCTTGGCACGTATGCCCTGCAACCTTGCCCGTAAACTTTCGTACTACGCCGTGTTTTCACCCTGTTTTATCCCTCAATCGTAACCTTCTCCAGCTTGCGCGCGTCATAAAGAAAAAGCGAAAGGAGTATTGCCATGCCAAAGCGCTTCACCGCCAGCCTGTTCGTGGTCCTCGCTCTCGTGGGACAAAGTTTCCCGCAAGAAAAGCTTTTGGTGGAAATCACCAAACTCTCACCACGCACGCTCAAAGTCGAGGGTTTCGCACTTGATCGCGAGCAAGAAATTCAAATTCAAGCAACCGGGCTTAACACCAGCCGGCGTCACCCCTTCACTGCCAATGCGTGGATCCTGGATGCGCAAACCCGTGAAGTCGTTTGGGAAATGAAAGAAGCGAACACCAAACCACGCGACCGCGTTCTGCGCGATTTCGAAGGAACTGTCTCTCTGCCCGCGGGAACCTATGAAGTCTACTACTCCTCCTTTTCCTATTCCGGCGACGGCTTTCGCGTGAATAACCTTGGCAAGGCCATGACGTATCTCTACGATTCACTGTTTGAAAGAGACGATCGGCGCCGGCGCGACGGTGATTGGGAGGACTACAACTGGGACGAATACCGTCGCGAATATGAGGAATTGGGCATCACGATCAAAGGCAACGGCAAAAGGCTCGACGAACAAGCCTTGCGGGCTTTTGTCGAAACCCAAAAGTCCGATGCCGTCATCAGTATGTCCGCTCTGTGGGATGATGAATACAAGCGTCAGGGCTTCATTCTCGAACAACCCACCGAATTGAGTCTCTATGCTATTGGCGAAGCGCGCTACGAGAGCGACTTTGATTACGGCTGGATCATCAACACAAAAACGCGCGAAAAAGTTTGGAAGTTTACCTACGACAACTCGAAACCCGCGGGCGGCGCGGAGAAAAACCGCAGGTTCAAAGGCAATGTCAAACTGCCGGCTGGAACGTATGCCGCCATCTTCGTGACCGATGATTCGCACTCTTATCGTCAGTGGAATTCTCCTCCCCCATATGACCCGGAATATTGGGGCTTGACCATGCGCGCGGGCAATCCCGCGGAGCGTGCGCGCGTGCGCTTGTATGAGTATGAAGATCTGCCCAAGCAGAACGTCTTTCTCGAACTCACCCGCGTGCGTGACGACGAGTTTCTCACCAAAGGCTTCACGCTGAAACAGCCAATGGACGTGCGCATCTATGCCATGGGCGAAGGCCGTGACGGCGAGATGTTCGATTACGGTTGGATCATGGACGCCAAGACGCGCAAGAAAGTTTGGACCATGGAATATCGCGAAACCGAGCACGCCGGCGGTGACAACAAGAACCGCCTCTTCGATGAGGCGCTGCATTTGGAAAAGGGCAGCTACCTCGTAAACTACGTGACCGACGGTTCGCACTCCTATCGCGATTGGAATGCCTCGGCGCCGATTGAGCAAGAACGTTGGGGTATCACCTTGCTGGCTGCCAGCGAAAATTTTGATCGCAGCCAGGTTTCCGATTACGTGCCGGAAGCGGACGCTAATGTGCTGGCGCAGATTGACAACGTGCGCGACGACCAACACCGGCAAACCAGTTTCAAGCTTGAGAAGAGCGGCGAAGTACGCGTCTATGCGCTGGGCGAGGGCCGCGACGGTGATATGTTCGACTACGGTTGGATCGAAGATGCACGCACGGGGCGCGTGGTGTGGGAGATGACCTATCGCATGACGGAACACGCCGGCGGAGCGAGCAAGAATCGCATGTTCGATGCGCAAGTCCATTTGAACGCCGGCGAATACGAGCTGCACTACCGTTCCGACGGCTCGCATTCCTGGCGTGACTGGAACGACGACCCGCCGCACGATCCCGTGCACTGGGGCATCACCGTCTATCGCCCGGAATAACTCGCTCAAATCGCGTAGGTTCAGGTTCCCTCAACGCTCGGATTTTTAGAAAGCGCAGAATCTTGTTCTGCGCTTTTTTTTTGAATGGCAACACTCGCAGCCAAAGATTCTCAAAGCGAGGCTTGACAAAGTAAAGAGCCTACCTTATATTGTTGTCACAGAGTTGTGATACACAATTTATTTCTTCTCACCTGCTTCTTCCCCAAACAACAGCATTTGGTTCCAATGTGTCGCCATGTAGGATCGCATAGCTTCACCGGTTAAACCTAAAACACCGGAGGCTTGCAAAAAACGCAGGTTATGGACACGCCAATCTTGCCAAGCGTCGTTGGGCGGAGCTTTGCCTACCACACGTACATCATTCCCACGCGCTAAAGGAAGCAATCTGCTTCTTCCAGCAAAGGATTTCATTTTCCCTGATCGCTTATCTCGCAATTGAGTCGGGACGGAGAGAGGCAGTGGCTCACGATGAGCAAAGTAGAATGCTATTTTCATTTCCCTGACTGTATTGTTACTGTGACATCATCGTGGAAATGCAATATGAAAAAGCCCACACAAAATCTCTCTATTGCTATTATTGCCACCCTTTGTTTCATGCAATCACTTCACGCGCAGTCTTTTCAAGGGCCGGCTAGGGGGATGAGTGAAAGCGCGGTAATCGTCTTCCCTCCGAAATACGCCACACTGAAAAGTGAGGTTGCACTGCCATTGCAATCACACGCACGCGGTTTCTTCACGGCGCAACAACTCAATCCGAGCAAGCCCGCAATCAACCAGTTCACTTTCGGAGGTAGATACTCTACTCCCTTCCCAACCGTTACTTCAGATTCGATCCGAGCGTCAGCAGACTTCGCGGGTATCCCCGCCACGGGCTGGCCGCGACCGGATCCGACTTTGGCAGTGGGGCCGCAGCACGTCATTCTTGCTGTAAATTCCACTCTGGCGGTTTATGACAAAGTGGGAGAACAATGTTTCAAAACAGATTTGGCGGACTTTTTTGCCGGCATGCCTGCAATGCCCGTCATCCATGAGCCACGATTGTTCTACGATCATTTTCATGAACGTTGGATGCTTCTGGCTTTGGCCGGCTCCACGACTCGGGCAACTGCAATTTTAGTGGCGGTGTCTTCAGCTTCGGATCCCAAAGCCTTTTGGCGAGCTTGGCAACTCAACGCACAAGTCAACGGCTTTGATTCCATTCCTTACTATGCCGCAGACCTCAATGTCGGTTTTGATTCTAATGGCCTCATCATTGCCATCAATCACTTGAATTCGAACGACAATTTTGTCTACGCCAAAATTCGCGTTCTCGAGTTGGCTCAGTTTGATCAAGATCAGAGCCTGACTTGGTGGGATTTTTGGGCGCTCAAAGACTCAGAGGCAAAACTTGCTCGTGCTCTGGCCCCAGCCCGCGCACAAACGTCCGATACGCTGGCTTATTTGATGAATACGAAGATCGAAAGCTTCGATTCGGCTGATAAGTTGCAACTCTGGCGCTTAAAGCATGCTGCAATTGATACTCCTCGCCTTTCCTCAAAATCGTATCGCTTGCAAACTTATTATCCGCCGGCACCGGCGCGGCAACCTTCGGGGCCAGCTCTTGATGCCGGCGACGCTCGTATTGCCAATGCCGTCTATCAAAATGGAAAATTATACGGAGTTCAGACGGTCGGTACCGAGCCGCCTGATGATTTCGCCGGCGGATCAAGCTTTCAAATCATCAATGTCACTTTATCGCCGGTGGAACAAGATACAGTGAAAAGCCTTATTCTGGTCGATCGTCATGGAAGTTGGCTTTGGGGGTCTTCCCTGGCGGTGGACCAAGATGGTAGGCTCGCTGTCGCCCAGAACATAGCATCTGACTCCCTTGCGATTTTTCCATCATTATTCGCACAAGTATTGCCAGCGCCAGAACAGCCTCTGCCTCTCCCAGTTCTAAACCAATATTGTAAACTTGGTACAACACCGTTCACATCACTCTATTCTCCGGCACCTTGGGGAAGAGCTTGTGACATCAAGATTGATCCGGATGGCAGCACTTTTTGGCTATATGGCCCTTATGCGGGACAAGATTCCATTCATGGCTGGGCGACACATGTATGTGCGATTTCCTTGGAACAGCCGGATTTGTACCCGCTGCAATTAGTGGCTCCCTTTCATCTCATGCCGGGAAAAAGCTATTCCGGCACACTTCGCTTTCTGAACCAAGGTCAAGCCTTTACTGGAAAATTTTCCCATCAACTCTATTTCTCATGGGATTCATTGCTCCAAGTACCGAATGATGTGCCGATCTTATTGCCTGAGCCGCTATTACAAAGAGGCCTCAACGCCAACGAAACTGCGGATAGCGTGATAACCTTCATGTTGCCCGATACATTGCAGAAGCTGCAAGGCTCTGCGTATTTGCTTTATCATATCGACGCCGCCGGGCAGGTGAAAGAAAGCAATGAAAGCAACAATATTCGCATGCGTAAAATCACTTTGATTGAGGCCTTGACGTGCTCGCTCTCGATTCAAAGCCCAGATGCAAACGAATTTGTTTGTGGCGATGGTATCGAAGTCATTGCAGTCGCCCGCTTCTCAGGCGGTCTTGGCGCACGTATCGAAAGCGCAACGATCAATGGTATCGCTGCGACGATTAGGAACGACACTTTGAATGCCACCGTCCCTTTGTCCCCCGGAGCAAACATAATCTCGGCTCGCGTTTCAATCGTTGATACGCTGGGCAATCGTGCCCTCAGTGCAGATTCAGTTAACGCATTCTCCGATCTCTCGCCGCCGACGTGTACGTTGGATTTCAACAACCTGCCGGTAATTACCGGAGAAATCAGAGATCACGAAAGCGGCATAGCTGCGGTTGCGATCGTCGCAGCGATCAATCGCCAGGTAACGATTGATACTTTCGTGGTGGGGGACACGTTGGTACATTTCACTAGCAACAAGATCGTTCCCAATCAGGTTTCTTGGTTTAATTTTAAAATTGCCAATCGTGCGGGTTGTGAGATGTTTTGCGATCCCGCTTACGTGCGCTTGGAGCCGTCACGGTCTTTGGGCCGATTTGCTTTTGAGCTTGCGCCGGGTGACCGCTATCTCCTCGGTAATAATCATGGTTTGCAGCACATCACGATTTTGCTTAATGAGCATGAGCTTCATTTCATCGCCCGCGACCTGAGTTTCGGTCGGGAGGGTAACAGGTTTTTCATCCCGCGTGACGGCAGGTTCTCTCTCGAAATTGGCGAATACTTAGAGGCGGGTCAGAATACGGCGGAAATTACCTGTGAGGGCGGAGAGGGAAGCTACGCCGATTTGGTTTTCTCAGACGTTCGTGCGCCGAGCGATTCAACGGCAACGCAAGATGTTTCAAACCCGCTGCCGCTTCCCACGGTTTTCGCGCTCAAACAAAACTATCCCAACCCCTTCAATCCGGAAACAAGAATTCCCATTGAAGTGCCGCCGGGATGGAATGCGCGCATCAGCTTGCGAATCATCAATCTGCACGGCCAGTTGGTGCGCACGCTACTCGAAGGTGCGACCATGCCTGCGGGAAGGCATGAGGCCATCTGGAACGGCAAAGATAGTCAAGGACTGCCAGTAAGCTCCGGCATATACTTTTATCTCCTCAAATCCGCAAACAATGTTGC
Source organism: bacterium (assembly GCA_037444905.1). GTDB lineage: Bacteria > Zhuqueibacterota > Zhuqueibacteria > Zhuqueibacterales > Zhuqueibacteraceae > JABWAN01. The sequence continues at coordinate 9,767 of JBBILN010000133.1, forward strand.
GGTCAAAAAAATGTTGCTCGCGAGATAAAGGAGCGCCGTTTAAATATTTCTCCGTACTGCGAAGCAACGCGAAGGCGCGCTCATGCTTTTCCATTTGCGTTCAGGCGCGACGATTCGCGGTTTCGATATAAGAAAGTTATTTGATCGCCGATCCTAACAACTCCGCTTCGGAAAGCACGTCACAAGCGGGCTGAAGCATTACGCGGCAGCGGAATGGCCGGCGCCGGCTTACTTCGGGGTTTGCAAAACGCCGCAGAAGCCGGAACTCGGTTGTGCCGTGCTTGCAGAGGCGCGGTAATGCCGCGCACACGCCAGTTTCGGACATTACGCCGCGTTGGAATTTCCGGCACAAGCTTACGCCGCGCTTTACGCGATCTCGAATGGCCGATTCAGGCTTGCACCGGACATTACGCCGTCTCGTAACGGCCGGGACAAGCTTGTTCCGGCCATTCCGGCGCGCGGTTGTCTGGTTTGCCGAACACATGCGGCTCGTAGATCCTCACGGCAGAGCCGCAACCCAAAAGCAGCGAGAGAGCCTAGCGACAATTTGTGCGGATTAAGGAGTACCGTTTAAATCATCTGCCCATTTTTCTGAGCCGCACATCAACGCGAAGACACACGCATGCTTTTCCATTCGCGTTGAGGCGCGACGAATCGCGGTATCGATATGAGAACGTTATTTAA
>JBBILN010000134.1:0-10405 GCA_037444905.1 bacterium
TCCATGAGCAGCCCTTTCACCATGCTGCCCGCGGCGACTTTCATGAGATTGATTTGCGCGACGTTCGCTTGAAAGAGTTGCTCGATCTCCGCGGGCGTCATCGGCGGTTGGGTTGGAGTTGGAGGCTGGTTCATGGTTTTCCTCACAGTGAGAAGATGATGAAGTTTCGAAGTTCAAACGCCTCACTTCCTCATTGTCATTCTGTAAGAACCTTCCCTCGCACGTGAGACAGACTTCATCTCAAGCATTAGAGAAGGCTTTTGCAGAATGACAACTCAAGGATGCGGTCGAATCACGCCTGACAGATAATGCTAATCAATTACCAAAAACTTTGCGCGCTGTATGACTCCCGTTGCCTGCACGCGCACGAAATAAACGCCGCGCTGCAAGCCCGCGAGCGGTAAATTAAAATCATGCAAGCCCCCTGCCGCGCGAAGGCGATCTTGCCGCCACACGCTGCGGCCCAGCACGTCGAAGACCTCGACTTCGTACACGCCCGCTTGACTGAAATGCATGCGCACATTCGCAAAGCTCTTTGCCGGATTCGGCCAAACTTTTTCCAAGCGAAACGTCTCGGGCAGAGGTTGTTGCGCATCGCGTGATTGCACGCTCGTGCTCACATTCGAGCGCCCAGGCGTCGGCGTTGCAAAGAAACGCCACGTGCTCGCGCCGTCCGTCGTGCGGCCGTATGAAGTATCCGACTTCTGCGCGACAAAGCTCAGCGTGTCAATCGGCGCATTGCCCGCCGCGAGCGGCGCGAACAAACCGATCTGCTCGCCGTTGCGGCTCAATGCAAAATTCGTGTGCAGCTTGCCTTGCGCCGCTTCGTTGTCGGTCCACACGAGCAGGAAGGATTTCGCGGGCAAACTCGTATCGGGAAATTGCCACTTCTGCGGCGAAGCGAGATTGTCGGTGAGGAACATGCCGTTCATCGCAACCGCAGTGTCCGCGCTGTTGTAAATCTCCACCCAATCATCCCAATCGCCGTCCGCCGGATCCATAATCGTGCGGGTGTTCTGCGCCATGAACTCGTTGATCACGAGCGGAAAAGCCGGCGTCGGCGTGAACACGCGAATCTTTTTGAACGGCGCAGTCTCGGGATAAATCGTCCACGCGCCTGCGCTGCTTTGCGCGCGCAGATAAAAGTCAATCGACTTGCTCGGCGCCTGGCCGAAAATTTTTCCCGCATACACTCCGTCGTTCGCTGCGCCGTCGAAATGTTGGCCGTCGTCATACATCGCGGCGAGCACGCTTGGTCCGCCGGCAACGCTATAGAGCAAATCCACGCGCGACACACTCGCACCGTTATCGAGCACGCGGCACTTCACGAGCACGTCTTGTCGCGCCACGGGATTCTGCGGCTCCCATTGCACTTCAACGATCTCCGCAGGCAGCGGGCCTTCTTGCAATTGCTGCGTCGCGCTCGCGCTGCGGGTTTGAATGAAAGGGCGAACGCCGTATTCCACGTGCCTGCCGAAAGCAACGTCGAGCGATTGCTGCCAGTCCGCATAAGTAAAGCCATAATCGCGAGGATAATACGGATCGCTCTGCACCCACGGCTCGGCCAACGCGCGCCAGCGCGAAAACTTCGGCTCGTGCGCCGCAAGCGTGAACACGCCGCTCAACGCTTGTTTGATATAAAACGAATACAAATTGCGATACGCAGGAATGTTGAGAATGCGCGTGACGAGTGGGCGCGGCTCACTCGCATTGCCGAAGTTATAAATGTTGCGCGTGCCCCAATCACCATTGACCCAATCGATGCCATACGTGTTGTCGTAATCATAGGGAATGAACTCGAACTTGTCGCTCGCCGTGTTATGATAGAGATAATAGTTGTTCTGCAAATACCAGTAATCATCCCAACTGCCGAGCAGCGTGTTGTGCGCGAGGTATTTGATGAAGGCGCGCACGTTGAATCGCGCCTCAATGTCGCGCGCGAAATCCGCGTCACTCGTGTTGTTGAGGAAGTTGATGAAGCTCACGAGGTCGGAATAATCATCCAACTCTTCGTTGATCTCGAGGTCATATGCGCGCTCGCGCGAGTTGCGCATGAATTTGTACGCGGCTTGATCAGCACCGCGCCATGTCAACGGTGCGGGATAGAGGCATTTATAAAGATTGCCATCGTTGTTGCCGAAGCGGTCTAAAATAAAATTCTCATCATAGTGCTCGACGATCACATACAAGCCGTAATACTGGCCGTTAATGTGAAGGGCGGCATACGCGGTGCGCGAAGCGGGCGCGCCGCTTTGATTGAATAAGTCCCAACACAACCGTGAGCGCATGAGGGCCGGATCGTTGTGCTCGCCGTTCACGTTGAGCTTTTCCACGCCGTAAAATTTTTGCCCGCGCACGAATTCGTTGATATCGAGTTTGAATGATTTCTTTTGAGAATGGCGCGACGTGTTGCCGCGCAGCCGGAAACCAACCGGCTCCAGCGTATCGCCGGCAATGTAGTCATTTTGAAAAATCATGCGTGCGGGAAACAGACTGTCGCTCTCCGCGTGCGCCGGATCCAAAATATAACTCAAAAACGCCGGCGCAATTTCAACCCGAAGAATGGCCACAGCGTTGCTTTCGAAAATTTTGGCGCTTTCCTGACGGTAGGTGCTTTGCGCGTGCGTGGAGAAAGATGCGCCCGTGGCCACAAACACGAACAGCGCGCTCCGCGTGACGCGATGATATGCTTTCCTGGTCATGCTGGAATCTCCTATTTGCGCTGCTACTTTCCGAGCAGAACGCCGCCCGCGCCTCCTAACAGCGCGCCGCTCACGAATACCCATTTATTGGGAACACCGATTTTGAATTGCGGCGGCCGCTTGAGCAAAGAATCATATTTGGCATTGACGAGCTCATATTTCGCGAACGCGACGTCATAGCCGCTCTTCCACGCTGCGCCCTTTTGCGCTTCCAGCACCAACAGACTATCTTGCAAAAATGACACGCGCAAACCCAGGGAATCGGCGAGGCGTAATTTGTCCCGCTGCTCTCGGTAGGCGGCGGAATTTTGATTCTGAATGATGAACGTTTCACTAAACCACAGCGGAATGAGCAAGTATTGAATCGAAATTTGATTCGCGGCATTATACACTTCGGTGACGCCCCAATCGGAGTCGGCAAGCTCGGGGAAAGTCGCGCGCAATTTCCTTTCGAGGTCCTCCGGCCGGCGCAATTGGCGCACGACGAGCTGGCTTTGCGCTCTTTGCTGCTCGATAAGATCAACTTGCGAGCGCAAGGAATTGGCCTCGGATTGCAGCACGTGCACCTGTTGCTGCAGCATTTTCTGCAGCGTGTCTTTGAACGCCACCACGGTTTTGATCGAGTCGCGCGAGGCGCGGAGTTGCTCCAGCTCGAGGCGATTGCGCATGATTTCCGCGCGATTGTCGTTCTTGCCTAAAATGTAGGAGAGCGCCACCAGCAGCACCACGGCGAAAATGCTCACGACCAGCAGAACCTTTTTAAGCTGCACGGCGAATCTCCAGTTTGGAATCGGTCACGGACTTGAAACCCAGCGCGCGCGCAATGCGACCAACGAGCGTGCGATCGCCCGCCACAAAGTCGTAGAACACCACATGCCCGTTCGGTTCGGCGTCGCGCAAGCGAATGTACGTATTGCGGTTGTTGCGTTCGAGCTCCATAATTAATCCCTTGACCATGCTGCCCGCGGCGACATACATGAGATTGATTTGCGCAACGTTCGCTTGAAACAGTTGCTCCTTTTCCGCCTCGGTCAACGAGCGGGCGGCACCGCCAGATGTTTGCGAATTGCTCATAATCCACCTGAAAAGTTTCTACATGCTGCAATGGGAATGATTTCACGTGTGCGCTTATCGTTGCGGCGGATCCGGCGCTTCGGGCAAGCGCGCGAGACCCTCATCTTTAAATATCAAAAAAGCCGCGACTGCGCCGGCGACCAACCCGCCGCCCGCGATCCAATACCACTTTTTATTGCCGCCCGGCCGCACTTGCTCTTGCTTCACTTCATTCACGAGATCGACAAATTCTTGCGGGTCCTGTCCCGCGTCCGGCGCGAATCGCGGCTTCAGATCCAACAATTCTTTCACGTTCGTTTTGGCGGACTCTCTCTCCTGCACTTGTAACCGCGCCAAGGCGAGGAGCTTGTAGGCTCGCGCTCGCCTTTCTTGTGGAAGCAGCGCCGCACATGGGTCCAACAGGGCAATCACGCCGTTGTAGTTGCTCACGTCGTATTGATCTTCCGCTCTTTCCAGCGCAGTTTGGCATTCCCGTTCTTGCGCGCGCGAAGATGACAACATAAAGAAGATCGCGAAGACGGCAAGCGCACACGCGTGCTTAATTGTGCGTTTCATTTTCTGAAACTGCCCTTCATGCTATTAAGCGTGAAAACATTTTTGTCAGCGGATTTTTTAAAGCACAAGAAGAACGAATGGGATGATCCGCTATGTCCGTGCACTCCGCTTTTGGAAAGCGTTTGCGTCGCGTCGGCATTTAGTATTGCACAAATCTCAGTTTCTCCTCCGCGCCTCGACGCGTGGCACTTCGTTGCCCACAAACTTTTCCCATTCGGCATTGGTGAGTTTGCGCTTTTCGACGATGGGACGGGCGCGGTCGACGAGTATATCGAGTTGCGCCACCCAAAGGCGAATGGCATTGTCCGAACTGGCCGTGGCGAGCTGTTTGCCGTCCTGGCGAAACGCGAGCGCCCACACCCAATACTCGTGCGGCAGTGAAGCCAGCGGCCCGACTTCGGGCTTTTCTACATTCCACAATTTAACGGTGCCATCCGCGCTGGCAGAGGCAAGCACTCTGCTATCCGGGCTGAAAGCCACGGCATTAATAGCGCCGGTGTGGCCGCGAAAATCGTGCGGCGGCTGATTCAAATCATCCAAGCTCCACACCCAAACTTTGTCATCCTCATCTCCAACTGCGAGCCAGTGATTATTCGCGCTGATGGCCACGGCGCGAACGCGCGCGTTTTGCCGAAAAATTTTCGGCTCCTGCTCGAGGTTCCGCAAATCCCAGAGCCGGACCGTGCTATCCACGCTCGCTGAAGCGAGCCATCGACTCATACTTTTTTCAAAACTGAAAGCAATGGCTCTCACGCTGCCGCGATGGCCGCGCAGGACATGCGGCGCATCTTTGTTCGTGAGCGGCCAGACGATGATCGTGCTGTCCAAGCTTCCCGAAGCAAGCATGCTGCCTTCGGGATTGAAGGCCACAGTCCAAACCCAATTGCGGTGGCCCGTAAACACACGCGGCGCCGCGCGGAGATTGTCGATCTCCCACAAACGGACGGTGTGATCGTCGCTGCCGGAGGCGAGCTGGCGGCCATTCGGGCTGAATGCCAATGTGCGCACGCTCGCATTGTGTCCGCGCAAGGTATCAATCTGCAAGTTTTCATTTCTTCGATTCGACACATGCCAAAGCTTGATCGTGCTGTCCGCGCTGCCCGAAGCTACCATTGGGCCGGAAGGGCGAAAGGCGACGGCCCGGCCCCAATCTCTGTGGCCGCGCAAAGTATCGGGGCCGCCGGCATATTCATACTCGCCGTTTTGAGATTTGAAGCGCGGGCGATTAAGCGACCCACGCAGCGCCTCATAAACTTCGGCGTCGACATTGCCATGAGCCTCTTCGTTGAAAAGATACGCCTGATGCGCCAACACCACGGCCAGCGTATCATTCTCTTGAAACGGCGCTTGCGCCGCGAGAAACAAAGAAGCGGAGACGCGCCGCAAACGTTCGGCTTCCTTTTGTGATAGTTCCGCTTCGAGTAAAATACTATCCGCCCTCACATTCGCGTCACGCTCGCGCGCAGCGGCCAGCGCCGCGACGCCTTTGAGACTATCAGCGCGTAATACTAGCCGGTTTGCCTCGCGCCGTAATCCTGCGGCGAGTTGCTGCAGGCGCTCCGCATTGCGGGCTTGACGCGCGGCCTCCTCGACTTTTTCTTTGGCCAGAGCAACCGCGCGTTGCGCTGCAGCTTCGGCGCTGTCCGCCGCCACTTTAGCATTATTCGCGACCGCCCGAATGCTATCGGCTTCCGCGGTCATTTTTTCCACCGTGCCATAGGCTTTCACCAATCTCGCAGACAAAGAGAAGGCATATGCCGCCGCGATTACTGCGACCAGCCCCACCAGCGCCAAAATCACTGCCCGGCGGCGCAATCGTTTGGCCGCTTGGGTTTGCTCTTCCGCGCGTTTGCGTTGCTCCTCGGCGAGCGCTTGCGCTTGTTGCAACTCGCGTTGGCGGATCGCCTCTTTCTCCGCAATTTCCGCGTCGCGCGCGACCTGGCTTTTATTCAAAAAAGAAATTGCATTCGCATATTCGCCGTGATAACGCTGCGCCCACATTTCATTCGGGCGATTTTCTTTTTGCCATTGCAACGCAATTTGCAAATCCGGATCGCGCCACAAACCTGCTTGTCCGGCTTGATTGAGCCTCGCGGTCTCCGCGAGGCGGCGATAAATCTGCGCGGACTTGGCTTCTTCTTCCACCCACGTTTTTAAACGCTGCCAATTGCGAATCAAACTCTCGTGTGAAATGTCGATGAGCGTGTTCGGCCGCAGCGGCACATGCGCAGGCGGCATGAGAAACGTGCGACCAGGCTTGCGAAACGTATCGACCACGTGCGTGACTTCGTGCTCCTCCGCCTCCGCCAGCGCGCACGCTTCGCTTACCGAAGTGGGCCGCCGAATCTCGCGATTGTCTTTGCCTTTCTCGGTGAGCGCCTTGAATAGTTTTTCGGCAATGGCTTTGTTGCGCGGCGCGGCCAGCTCGGCGTAAGCTTCATCGGCATGAAACGAAAGCGCATTCGCCATTTCGCCGATGGCTTCATAATGAGGAAGATCAATCGGCTCATTACCGCGATGATGCTTGGCCCAATAATCCCATGTGCGCATAAGCGCATGCTGCAAGATCGGAAGCTGATCGGGATTGTCGCCCACGTCATTGAGCAAACGATTCACGAGACGAGCCGAGACGCGGCCGCCGCCGACCGCAATCGGGCCGGTGATGGCTTGGCGGCGTTGGTCGCGCGTCATGCGCGGAATGAGATATTGGCTGTCGTTGATGGCCTCGGGCAGGTCGCGAAACTGCGCGCAGTCGCCGAGATAATCGGAGCGCATGGTGAGCACGACGTAAATGGGCAATTTTTCCGGCTGTGTCGCTGCGAGGAAAAGTTTCACGAACGCCGCGGCCTCATTCTCTCCCTCGATAGAAGCCGAAGCCTGTTTGAAACGGAACAGCTCTTCGAATTGGTCAATGACCAGCAGCACTTTTTCGTGCTGCGCAAGCCGCGCTTCTTCGACGGCCTCGATCAGGCCCATCTTGCCGCGACGCAACGTGGTCTCCGTGAAGCGCTGCTCTACTTGCGCGTGGCTGCGTTGCGCTGCGAATACTTCGGCTGCGTTCAGCGCAAAGGCCATGTTTGCAATCGGCGCGTTGCCGGGGCGGAACACAGCGATGCGCCAATGCGAGCCGGCTTGGCGCATGAGACCGCCATGCAAGGCCGGCAACATGCCCGCGCGCACGAGCGAAGACTTGCCGCTGCCCGAAGTGCCGACCACCGCCAGAAAACGATGCCGCCGCAAGCGTGCGAGCAACTCGTCACTCTGCCCTTCGCGCCCGAAAAAGAGATGATTCTCGTGCGCCTCGAATGGCCGAAGGCCGGGGAAGGGGTTGAAAGTTGTTTTGGGTTCGCTCATCGAAGTATGAATTTTACTGCAAACTGAATCGAAAAAAATTCAATCATTCTATTTCGGGCAACTGCCACGCTGCCCGCAAACGAGCATATTCTTCCTGCGGCAATTGCACCAACGTTGGTTCGGCATCGGCGCGGAGCCAAGTGATGATTCCTTCCATCTCATTTGGCGCCATCGCCGTGCAGCCGCTGGTCGGTTCTATTGGCGCACCCCAAATATGAAGGAAGATGCAAGAGCCACAGCCGCGCCGGCGCGGCGTCGTGTTGTGCTCGACAAAGACCCCGAGACGATAATCATGCTTGATCGCAAACATTTTTTCAGAAGAGCGCCAATCGCTGGTTTCAAGTTTTTGTCGATCGACCAAAGTATTATAATGCTGCGACGCGCTGTCGTCAACGCATTCGAGGCCTTCCGTAATTTGCCGATATGGAATACGCAAGCCGCGCATTTCTTCGGGCAAAGCAAAACCGAATGCCGTACTCAATGCAAACACGCCTGCCGGGCTGCGCCCATCGCCTTCGCGTTTGAGAGGGCGATTTGCTGGAATGCTCGTGTGCAACCCTTCTCCCCAACCCAAGCCCGCGCGACCGATGACGATCGCGAGGGCCGCGCCGTCCTTTCGCCACGCCACAGAATTATTCTCGCGCTGAAATTTGTATAAAACCCCTTGCGTGGATTCATAGGAAGGCGTGACGGCCAATAGCAATTGTTGGCAGGCGGCCGGAATCGGGGAAGCCATATCTTCCGACGATGCCGTGATGTTTGCCATCGCCGCAACAATCAGCAGAAGGAGGAGAAGTTTCAATCTTTGCATGGTTTGGCAGAACCAGGGAAGCGTCTTTCAGAATGATAAAATGATGCGTTTTGCGCTCGCAGGCTATTTTGTTGCAGCCAACGTTTGCAAAAACGGTTGCAGCGCCTCGGGCGAGAACTTGCCGAAGTTTTTGAGCACAAGTGCTTCGTGCGTACGAAAGCGTTGTTTGAGTGGTGTTTCCGGGCCGGCGACGTACACGAGATTGGCGAGCATCGGCTTGGCGCGGCCATAACCCGGCGCTTTAATGAGATCGAGCATTTTGGTGCGCACCCAATTGTCGCTTGCCTGGCCGTAAAAAATGATCGCCGCGTCGCATACGGTCAGGCCGGTTTTGTGCGCCTCACGAATGTCGGCCTCTTCACCCTCGAATGTCGAGAGAATGACTTCGCTGCCTTGATCGAAGAGAAATCCTTCGAGCTCGCTCGTGGCTTCGAAATCAACTTGATCGCAGATGAGATAAATGCGCTGCCGGCTCGCAGCCGCAGAGGTCGCGGCCGCGGGTTCGGGCTTCGGCTTGGCGGTGAGTTTGTCTTGTATGACCGTCTTCAACTCTTCGAGCGATACTTGCAAGATGTCGGCGCCTTTTTGCGCTTCCGTAGCATTTTTTAGAAAGTCAATGAACTCGCCTTGCCTGAGATCACGCGGCTCAAGGCCGGTCGGCATCCAAATCAGCCGCGCGAAGGAGGTTTCCTCGCTACGTTCCGCGGCCAACTCGTTTTGCAGGTGCACGACGGAGAGCATTTCTCCTTCCGGAATGATGCCGTAATTTTCGCCGATCAAATGCACTGAAATTTTGCTTTTGGACAGATACGCGCGCACCGCCGTCTTGAATTCTTCGCCCTCGAGTGGGAGTGGTTTATCGGGAAGGATGATATAGCCTTGATGCTCAAACTCCCGTTTGAGCTTTTCGCGCTCGGCTTTGAGATCAGAAGTCGTCTCCGACAGATAAATCGCCGGGCCGGAGGGTTTTGTGCTTTCCGCTTTACTCGTATTGCCATTTAGATTCTTCATCGTGTCCAGCATCAAGCGCAGATGCCAGGCGAGATCGTCTAAAATGGATAGAAAACTTTGAAAGGCTTGCGGCCCGAAATCTTTGCGGTACTCTTTGGGTTTGCCCGTGGCTTTGTCGATTTCATAAAATTCGTAGCCCAACATGCCGCGCACGGCGTCGGGTTGTTTGTCGCGAGGCACGAGCGTTTTGAGCACTTTGAACACGCGCGCTTTGTCGCCGATCACGAAGCCCTTGTTCTGCTCCGCGCTCTTAATGAACTCTTGCAACTCTTTCAAGCACCACGTCGAGTTCACATAGCGTGGCGTCATCACGGAGACGAGAATGGCAGCATTGGAAAATTGCTCGACGAGCGTCTCGCTGAAAATATCATTGCCTTGCAGTTTGAGATCCCGCCAAATTTTCGGTTTGTCGCCTAGCAGCTCCTGCAAGCGCAATTCGAGGGCATGATGAAATTCATCGATCCAGCCGCGTTGCTCTTCGGTGAGCGCCTGGTTGTCGATGTGGGCGTAGCTGATGAAAATGTCGTTTGTAAAATTGGGAACGTACGCCATCAAAGACTCCACCACTTAAATTGCAAATGGCTGTTTCGCCGTCCTGGCAGGAGATGCTATTTATTCGGTGAGAGGCCGGCAAAATCGCCGGCGTATTGAAGTGTAGCGCAAAAAATTTCGGCCAGTTTTGGCCTTGCTTTGATCACGAAACGTGTGCGAATCAATTAAGCGATTTGTGGAGGAATGTCAAGTGAAAAATTCCTGTGCGTGCGTAATGCCTCAGTTACCGGTGGAGTAGCGCAGGCGTCCCCGCCTGCAGACAAGGATGTCTGCGCTACGTTTTCCACCAATAACTGAGGCATCCCGTTGCCTCAAAATAAAATGTTACCCAAGCAGGTATAAGAAG
>JBBILN010000135.1:0-9817 GCA_037444905.1 bacterium
CAATGACGGAGAATTTCGAAACGTTCTCGTATGACGTACAAGCGGCGATAATGAGTATCATTATAGCGGCTGCGTACATCTTCAGATTAGGTTGCTTCATTGCTCAACGGGTGGTGAAACTTGAATTGTTGGTGAGAACAAGCTTGCAACGGGATAAAAATAACCGCCAGGGTATTCCTGGCGGTTGCTTGAAACTTCCGCTTCGCATCCTTCATCTCGTGCGCCGATCAACCGGCGAGGCAATTTCATCAAGCGCACGACTTCAGGCCAACTGACCGGTCACTTTTGCACCGCTTTATCGGATCATAAATTTGCTGTAGTGACCGGTCAGTAACTTTGACCTTATTGTTAGACTTCGGACATTCGACTTCGGACTTCGGACCCTATTTGATGAGTATCATTTTCTTGCTGGTCACAAAATCGCCGGATTGCAAGCGATAGAAGTAAATGCCCGAGGCCAGCCGGGAGCCGTCGAAACGCACGCGGTACGTTCCCGCCGGCATCCGCTCATCCACCACGGTTGCCACTTCCACACCGACGGCATTGTAGACTTTCAAGACCACTCTGCCGTTCTTGGGCACCGCGAACTCAATCTTGGTGGAAGGATTGAACGGGTTGGGATAGTTCTGGCTCAACCTGAAATCGCTGGGCTGATTGCTCGCAATCGGCTCGCTGACGCCGGTTGTAACACCGAAGCGCAACCGCTCATAATCGCCGCCCTGGCTGGAATGCAGATTGGGGAACACTCTGCCGGCCGGTTGCGTGCCGTTGTCGATCAAAGCCACCGCAAAAGGATAATCCTTTTTCAGGTCATTGAAAATGACGTCGCGGGCCGGGTCGCCGGTATTCAGCGCGCGTTTCATTTCCATGATCCAGTAGCCATTTTCCCACTTCGAGCCGGTGCGAATGTCATTTCTCGATGAACCCGCGGTTGGCGAGGTCATAAAAAATCTCGGGAGACGATCACCGTTCTGCCATCCCGCATTCGGATCATACGGCTTGCCCGCAACCGCCCAGGTGCCTGCAACCGGCGGCGCGTTCCACGTGTTGTCATAAAGGGCTGCGGGGTTGGCATCATGGGTTGCTCCCATCCACAGGGGAACGCCGCCTTGAATGTTGTCACGTGTTACTGAAGTCGAGCCGGAAGCATCGCCATGACGGCCGCCGTCGCCTGCAAAGTCGATGTTGCCATCAGTAAAGGTATCATCGACATAACCGCCGGGCGAAGTGCGCGCGCTCTTGGAATGCCACAAGTCACCCAATTCGCCTTGTGCAACGTATTTGCCCCAGCGTTCGCGGGTATTGTGGCAGGTTGCCATGCAACCGCGGCTTTCAAAACCGGCGATGTCGGTCATCGGCCAGAAAATGCCGATGCGATCTTCACGAGTCAGATCGGTCTCCGCCGTGGTTGACCACGTGCCGTTTTGATAGACCAACTCCTCGCGCCGCACCGTCATGTCGGGATCGGGCCATTTGGCATAAATGTAAAGATCGGTATCAGTATAGAGCGCTCGCAATTCCGCCCACATTCCGGATTGGCTGACACCCGCCACCCTCATGGGTATGGTATCGGGCGGCGCGGCATTCCAAATGTCATCAGAAACGCCATCGAGAGCAGGTTCGGGAGAGCCGGAGGCAATCTTTCTGGCATCCAAAAGACCGATTCGTTGCGGCGCTGAGAACATCGCGTAATGATTGTCGCCCCACGTCGCAATGGTTTTATCCTCGGCATTGTTCCACACCGCAATGAGCGTGTCCGCAGCGCCTTCGCCATAAGCGTTTTTGTTATGGCAGAAGGCGCAGGAGTTGGGCATCGGGAACTTCAGCGTATTCGCCGGCGGCATCACGTCAAAAGTGTGCGCGCTGATATCATACGCGATGGCCGAAGACTGCACCTTCGACATGTGGCAGCCGGTGCACGAGCTGGCCGTGCTGCCGGTGGGATCGTAAGGATGCCGCGTGTGGCGTTGGACTTCTTTGGAGATCAGGGCCAAGCTGTCGGGAGTCGACATATTGGCAACGGTCGTCGGTCGAATTTTGGCAAATGGGCCATGGCCCGCGTGGCAAGCCAAGCAGAGCGAGTTGTCCGCAACTTTTGTGGAAATGGTGACGCCGCCTTCCACCAGCTTGTCGACAATTTGGTGAGCATTCGTCGTGTTGCCATGGGCTTCGTGGCAGGTGAAGCAATTCAGATTGACCCACGGCTTGGCGGGATCGTACGCGCCGTGGCCGCTTCTGCCGAAATCGAGATATTGTTGATGATGGGACTTCGAGGTAAACAGGTCCTGCCAGAAGACTCCGGGGCTGGTCACTGGTGTGAAGCTATCATAAAAATCCGCCAGGAGATCATTGAGGCGATAGATGCCCACGCCTTCTTTGTAGGGATATTCCAGTTTCTTGTTTCCCAGCAGACCGACCGACTCGCCGCGCGTATGGCACTGCCCGCAGACTTCCAATTTGCGATTGAGGTCGGTGAGCTTGGCCGGATTGAATCCTTGTCCGGCAAGTCCGAAGTTGGTGTGCGAGATCGGACCGCCCGGGCCGTGGCAGGCTTCGCAACCGATGTTCCACTCTTTGGGATTTCCCAGCCATTCGCCGGTGGCAGCATCAAAGGTGGGGTCGACGCCGGTAGCGTGGCAGCCGATACATTTGCGATCCTCGGACTGGGCTTTGTCGATGTCGGTCGCCAAAGTTGCCGGATTGGTATAAAGCGCCTGATTGCTGGCATTGTACCAGTACTGCGGATTATAAGTAACCCAAGCCTTCGTCTTTTCATTGTATTGGATGGGCAAAATGTACCAACTCTTGCCGATCTTGGTGTGAAAGCGTTGCTTCCATTCTCCGGTGCCGCCGTGGGCGCGATGGATGGGGTAGGTAATCGGGCCGATTTTCACCGTATATCCGCTGGTCGTGTCCGTCGTGCTTGTGCCGACGCCGGCATCATAACCTAAAACCGGCGCATCGGCGCCATATTTCGCAAAAGCGGAGACTGTGCCCAAATTGAGTCCGGATTTGAAGTCGGCGTCCGGAACGACCCCCATCGCCTGTCCCGTTGCCGACAGATCGGGATCGCGATAGATTTGGGCATGCCGGGTATTCTTCCACGTCTCCCATTGCTTGCCGGCAAAGCTGGCTTCTTTGCCGTGGCAGTTGTTGCAGTTTTCAGTGCCGGCAAACTTGGATTGGGCCTGTGCCGACCCAGCCAGAAGCAAGGCACTGCAAACCAACAGAACAACGCCAAGAAACAACTGATAACAGTTTGATCTCATACGTCCTCCTTAGTTGACAATTAACCTCGGTTTGAGATTTTGCGTTTCAAAATGGCAAGCACAATGCCGCGTATTTCACGGAAAGCAAGGTTCTGTAGATAGCAGTAAAACAATAACACAAAGTGAATGAGACGCTTCCATCCCAAGCACGAAATCCCACAAATAAGAAGATTCGCTAACCGATTCTCACGTTTAAAAAAAAACGTAGTTTATAGCCACAGTAGTGAAAAATGTCGACAACCTTCTCCACCATCGCCATCGGCCAGTTCACGCCTGGCCCCATTCTTTCGACGGCAACTTTTATCGGATATGTCTTGCTCGGATTTCCGGGAGCGGCAGTCGCCACCATCGGCGTTTTTCTTCCTTCCTTCATTTTTGTAATGCTCAGCAGTCCGCTCATTCCGAAATTGCGGGGTTCTCCCATTGCACGCAGTTTTTTGGACGGAGTAAACTCAGGCGCGCTCGGCTTGATGTTGGCGGTGTGCTTTTCTCTTGGACTCGCGAGCATGGCAAGTGTCGCCGGTTGGCTCATCTTTGTCTTGGCGATTTTGGTATTGGTGATATGGAATCTCAACGCAGCATGGATTATATTAGGCAGCGCCTGCCTGGGCTGGATGCTTTCTCAAGTTCCGTTGTGAGAGACTGAATCACTGTTTGCCTCACAAGGCATGTGCGTTCGGAACAAGCGGAGACAATTTGGAATATGCTATCAAACCCCTTCACGCCTGCGGAAATTGCCGTCCTGCCGAACGATTTTTTCGGCCGCGGTGAAGAGCTGCGCCTCATTGAGTCGGCGCTGATAAAAGGCTCCGTCGCGATTCAAGGCCCAATGGGCATGGGAAAATCTTCACTGCTCTCCAAAGCTCGATTACTTATGGAAGACACGCCGCACGCCGCGAGATCCGTCATTGCCGTGGGCGACAAGGAGGTGAAAACAATTGAAGAGGCCGCGCGCTTGCTTTTGCAGTCATTCGTTCAAATGAATGAAGCCGGCAACACGCTGACGGTTCATTTGAGAACGGTCTGCACAATAGAAGCCGCCGAAATTTGCGGATACTTGAAAGCCGGGCACGATCTTGCCGCACTCAAAAAGATCATCGAAATCGAGACTCTAAAAAAGATTCTCGCAGACCGGCAGCTTCTGATTTTGGCCGTTGACGAAGCGGACAAATGCCCGATTCCCCTCGCGCGGCTGATTCGCAGCCTCACCATGCACGCGCAGCAAAACGGCGTGAAGAACGTCCGCTTCTTGTTGGCGGGGGTGAGTCCGTTTTTTCAAATGATGCTCAAAGAAGACGCGGGCGTCAATCGCTTCTTTGCCAAGACGATTACTTTGTCGCCGATGCCGTTGGAAGAAGCCGCACTGCTCATCGAAACCAAACTCGCGCAAGTGGTGCGTGAGGCCGAGCGGAATGGTCTGCGCTTGCAAGTGCAGCCAACAGTCATTGCGCGCGTCGCCGCGCTTTCCGGCGGCCATCCTCATTTGCTGCAACTGTTGGGGACCTACTTGGTGGCCAACGAAGAGGGCAATCCCGATGGCGTCATCAATTCGAAGGATCTCGTCGACGCGCTGCGCAAAATTTGTTATGAAGATCGCGGGTATGTTTATGACGCCACACTACATCAGCTTGAAATCTACGGCATGCTGGAAACCCTCAAAAATCTCTTCGCGATTGCCTCGCCGGAATTTCCCACGAGAATAGCGCGACGCGCCGCACACAAAGTTGCGGAGGAGGAAGCCATTGCGTGGCTCATTGCCGAACATATTCTCGCCGTGGTTTCGCACGAAGAGTACGGCCTCATGGATGAATTTCTGCGCATTCGCATGCTCATGGATGAAACCGAGCGCGAAAGCGACATGTTCAGCTTGGAAAAACGGCTCATCAATCGCGGCGCGATTGGCGAAGAAAGATTTTCTGCTGAAGATGAGGCTTCCGAAGATGTGTATGCGCGAGGCGATCTGTTGTCCATCGAAGGGAACAAACTGGATTTTGTCGATCCTTCCAATGACGGCTAATTTTTTCGTCGCGTCACTCCTCAAAGCGTGCCCAGTGCGAGGGAAGGTCCTTACAGGATGACATCTCAAAAAAGGATTACAAATCAACCCGCAAAGAGTCTACGCAAGTTTTCAGACAAGCTGAAAATTTGGGCCTTCGGCAGCACAGAAATTTCCCAGCAGATAGAAGAACCCAACGGATTTGCTATGCTCAAACGGCTGAGTTCTTCTATGCGCTGAAAAAATTTAGCAAAATGATTCGTCGGCAGAATTATTTCAAATCATTCTGCCAGCAAATTATTCTGCCACACACTTTTAGAATTTTATTCTAAGTTTGAAAAGCTAATCGCATAACTATGGTCAAGTCCATCGCCCGTTAGAACGGCGTACCTCGTTTGACGAAACAAAACCAATCTCATCAGTCGCACACAGGGAGAACATATGATGAGCAAAACATCTTTGGGTTTGGTCAGTATCATTTTAGCATGTGCGAAATTGCCGGCGCAGACGCCAGAGTGGATTGTATATGATCACAACAACTCCGGATTGCCGAACGACGCCGTGTACGCACTCGCCTTGGAGGAGAACGTCGCATGGATCGGAACCGCAAACGGGCTGGCGAAATTTACTGCGGGCGCGTGGACCGTGTACGACACCTCGAACTCCGCTTTGCCTGTTCCACTCGTTTCCGCTATCAGCATCGATAAAGACGGCATGGTTTGGATCGGAACACCCTTCGGTGGACTGGCGCGCTTTGATGGCGCAAGCTGGGTCACCTATGACAGCTCCAACTCACCTTTGCCGAATAACACTGTTTACGCGATCGCCGTCGATGCGAACAATCTTAAATGGATCACCACGGAAGGCGGCTTGGCAACTTTCGATGGCTCAAACTGGAACGTGCTCGATGAAACGAACTCCGGGCTTTTTGAAAATCACTGCCGCGCGCTCGCCCTCGACCGCGCTGATCGCAAATGGATCGGAACATTCGACGTGTTTCTCTTTCAAGGGCGAATCGTCACGTTCGACAACGTCTCGTGGACGTATTACAAATTGTGGGAACTCGGCATGCCTTCGAGCTATGCCGACGCAATTGTCATTGATCAAAATGACAACAAGTGGATTGGCACTGCGGGCGGTGGTTTGGCGAAATTTGATGGAACGAATTGGGAAGTCTATACCCACGCCAATTCCGGGCTTCCCGCGAACGGCGTGTTGTCGTTGGCGTTGGAAGGCGAAACGCTGTGGATTGGAACCGGCAGCGGCCTCGCACGTTTCGCGGAAGGAACATGGAAGACTTTTCACCGCAGCACTTCGGATTTGCCCGATGATTTCGTTTATGCGCTCGCAGTCGATGCGCACGGCAACAAATGGATCGGCACGGGATCCGGCGGGCTCGCGTTATATCGCGAAGGCGGCGTACGAACCCAGGTCGAAGCGCGCCTCGATGAAAAATCCGAGCGCTTCAGTTTGTCACAAAACTATCCCAATCCTTTTAATCCGCAAACGACAATCTCATACGAATTGCCGAAGGCCGGTGTGATTACATTGCAAGTTTATGATGTGCTCGGCCGCACAGTAGCAACGTTGGCACAGAGTGAAAGAAGATCGGCCGGCGTGCACCAAACGACTTTTGACGTCCAAAACTTTCCAAGCGGCTTGTACTTCTATCGTTTGGAAGCAGAAGGCTTCGTTGCCACGAAGAAAATGGTGCTCGCGAGATGATATAGAGTATTACTCCGGAAAAACTCTCACGACTGCAAAGATCTTGATAAGGCAGAATAATGGTCGTCAGAACGATTTAAAAATTATTCTGCCGACAAATCATTCTGCCTATGGGTTGCAGCTAGGCCGCGCTAGCTGCGCGCAAATTCATCAAGCCGTGTTGAGCTTGAACAAGCATAAAACCACGTAATGAATAAAGGGAGCTCAATATGAATTTTGCCAAATGGGTCTTTCGGATCGCAGGCATCTACGGCCTTATCGTGATCGCGCCAATGTATTTTGCTGAAAACCAGATGAACCGCGACTTTCCTCCGGCCATCACGCATCCGGAGCACTTTTATGGATTCATCGGCGTGACGCTGGCTTGGCAAATTGCGTTTTTGGTGATCGCCGGAAATCCCAGTCGTTTTCGCAGCATGATGCTGCCCGCGATGGTGGAGAAATTCTCCGTCATTGCAATATTCATTTTGTATGCTCAGCAACGTGTGCCATTTTTGCTCGTGGGTTTTGGCATCATAGATTTGGCGCTCGGCCTCTTGTTCGTGCTCGCCTTCTTGCGCACGCCGAAAGTCTGACTTCAATCCGACCTTTCATCATGCCGGCGAACTTAAGCGTTCGCGAGTATTCAAACACTGCGTTGTTGAAAACCGAAAGGCTCGAACATGGCGGACTCCGCGATTGTATCCGCTTACGAAATCGCGCAAGCGCGCTACGCGGAATTGGGCGTCGATACCGCAGCCGCGCTCGAAAAACTCAAAGACATTGCCATTTCATTGCAATGTTGGCAAGGCGATGATGTCCACGGTTTCGAAATCTCGGACACTTCGCTTTCCGGCAGCGGCTTGCAAGTGACGGGCAACTATCCCGGCAGAGCACGCACTGCGGCGGAGTTGCGCATGGATGCCGAGCAAGCCTTGGCATTGCTTCCCGGTCGCCACCGTTTCAATTTGCACGCGATGTACGGCGAGTTCGACGGAAGGAAAGTTGACCGTGACGAAATCACGGTCGAGCACTTTCAAGGCTGGAGGGATTGGGCAAGAGCAAATCAGCTCGCGCTCGATTTTAACGCCACGTGCTTCGCTCATCCCAACGCGGCTTCGGGTTTCACCTTGAGCCACCGCGACCAAGCGATTCGCGAGTTTTGGATCGAACACGTGCAACGCTGCCGCGAAATCAGTGCGGCGCTCGGGCGCGAACTCAAAAGCCCGTGCTTGCATAATCTCTGGATTCCCGACGGCTCGAAAGATCTGCCGGCGGATCGTTGGAGTCCGCGCGCACGCTTGCGCGACGCGCTCGACAAAATTTTTGAGGTGACCCACAGCTCAAATGAAATGAAGGATGCGCTCGAAAGCAAGCTCTTTGGCATTGGCAGCGAAGCCTACGTGGTCGGCTCGCACGAGTTCTATCTCGGTTATGCGTTGACGAAGGGGAAAATCATTTGTTTTGATCTGGGGCATTATCATCCGACCGAGTCGGTGGCGGACAAAATATCCGCGGCGCTGCAATTCTGCCCGGAATTGTTGCTGCACGTCAGTCGCGGCGTGCGTTGGGATAGTGATCACATCGTCATTCTCAACGACGAGTTGCGCGCACTCGCCGAGGAGATTGTGCGCAGCGAGGCGCTGGAACGCATCCATCTGGCGCTCGATTTTTTCGACGCGAGCATTCATCGCGTGGCCGCGTGGGTGCTGGGCGCGCGCGCGACGCTCAAAGCATTGTTGGTCGCGTTATTGGAGCCGCGCCAAAAATTGTTGGAATACGAAGCCGAGGGCGATAACGGCAGTCGGCTCGCTTTGTTGGAAGAGAGCAAAACGCTGCCGTGTGGCGCGGTGTGGGATTATTATTGTTTGCAAATGGGCGTGCCGGTGGGCATGGCGTGGCTGCAAGAGGTGAAAAGCTATGAAAAGCGGGTAACGAGTAGACGCGTATAACCGCAGGCTGCAAGCAGTTTTCATGCACACAACCGCGTTCCACATTCTTCCCTCTCGAGAGCGGACAAAAGCTCGGACGCATGGCAAATAATCACGCTTTGCACTCCGCTGCGAAGCGCTGCAAACGCATTGTCCAATTTGGGCAACATGCCTTTCGAAATCACACCCGCCTCGCGCAAGCGTTGATACTCCGATAAAGTTAAGTTTGGAATAACATCGTTCTCATCGTTCGACGCTAGCACGCCTTTTTTATCAAAACAAAAAACGAGTCGCGTGTGATAATGCGTTTGCAATGCGCGCGCGAGCGTGGCCGCAATCGTGTCGGCATTCGTGTTGAGCATGTTGCCATTGCCATCATGAGTAAGCGGCGCGAGCACCGGCGTGAATCCGGCGTCGAGCAATTGCGCGAGCGCAGCGGCATTCACATGATCGATGTCGCCGACGAAGCCGTAATCGATCTCCGCGTTGCGGCGCTTGTGCGCGAGTATCGTGTTCGCATCCGCGCCGGTCAAGCCCAACGCATTGCAACCGTGCGCTTGCAAACCGCTCACAATGGTTTTGTTGATCAAACCGCCGTAAACCATGGTAACGACTTTTAACGTCTCTTTGTCCGTGATGCGGCGGCCATTGATCATTTGCGTTTCAATGCCGAGCGTTTGCGCCAAATCCGTCGCCATTTTGCCGCCGCCGTGAATCAAAATCTTTTTGTCCGCAACACCGGCGAAGTCGCGCAAGAAAGCGGCAAGACTCGCTTCATGGTCGATGAGATTGCCGCCGATTTTGATGATGATGAGGTCGTTCATTCGCATTCAATTTGGTTCATGTGAGCGTTCCTCCTCTCACTGTCATTCTGATTTCTATGACAGAATCAAGCTCTTTTTAACAGCCTTGGGTTG
>JBBILN010000136.1:0-9725 GCA_037444905.1 bacterium
GAACGACAGGCTCTACATTGTGCATGACTCAATACGAGGAGTTTGAATATGAAGCCAGCAAAGTCGATACTCGCTTTTGTTTTGTTGATGAACAGCGCACTGTTCGCGCAAAGCAAAACCGGCACGACGGTTTCGCAATTTTTGTTGATAGAGCCGAGCGCGCGTATGGCCGCAATGGGCAACGCCGGCGTGGCCATGTACGATGAAATCGCCTCGGCTTATTTCAATCCCGGGGCCATCGGCCATCAAAGCGGCTACGGGGTGCAATTCGCGCACAGCCAATGGCTCGCGGATATTTCATACAACTATGCTGCGGCCGCACTGCAAGCGGGCGAGTTGGGCAACATCTATCTTAGCGTCACCGCGCTCAACTCCGGCGAAATTGCGGTGCGCACCGTCGAACAGCCGCTCGGCACGGGCGAGAATTATTCCGTTTCCAATCTCGCGCTCGGCCTCGGTTTCGGCAGACAAATTTCAGATCGCTTCTCCGTCGGCGTGCAGTTGAACTACATTCAAGAAACGATTTGGCACAGCTCGCTTTCCACCTTCGCGTTGAATGTCGGCACGGTGTATCGCCTCTCGGAAAATGGATTGCGCCTCGGTGCGAGCATTTCGAATTTCGGCTTGCCCGCGAAATACGACGGCCGCGATTTGCGTATCGTGTTCGACCGCGATCCCGATAAATATGGCGACAACAGCGCCCTCCCCGGCCAAGTGTTCACGGATAATTATCCTTTGCCCGTGCTCTTTCGCGTGGGCTTGACCTATCCCGTGCGCTTCAGCGCGAATAACGTGGTGCATGTTGCGATGAATGCGTTTCATCCGAGCGACAACACGGAGAGTATGAGCGTCGGCGTGGAATGGCTGTTACTCAAA
Organism: bacterium; assembly: GCA_037444905.1. Lineage (GTDB taxonomy): Bacteria > Zhuqueibacterota > Zhuqueibacteria > Zhuqueibacterales > Zhuqueibacteraceae > JABWAN01. Next base: position 877 of record JBBILN010000136.1, read on the forward strand.
ACGCTCGCATTGCGCGGCGGCTATCAAAATTTATTTTTGGAAGACAGCGAGGTAGGTATAACGCTCGGCGCCGGTTTACAATTCGAACTCGAAGATTACGGCTTCCAGTTCGATTATGCCTGGGCCGATCACGGCAGGTTGGAGAATGTGCAGAGGTTGACGCTGGGGTTTAAGTTTTGAGTAGAGGCAAGAAGCAGAGAATCCTGCAAGCCCCGCGGAAGTGTCATTCAGCAGGAATCCCTTTAAGCGCTGGGCACAGACTCAAATCAGAAGTTCATTGATTATTTCTTCGATCAAGAAGGCGAGGTTGGGCTTATCGAATGATAAACCGGGCGCGGGCACGCGATGGTGTTTTATATCCGGCGGAATGTGTTTGTGATGAGGATGGGTGCTGGCGAGCGTAGGGTCGTTGGGGCGTTCTTGTGAGTCGTACCAATACAGCTTATCGTTTCCCTGCCAGGCTTCGTAACCATAACCTTTGATGACTTGATTTTTGAAGTCGAGTTGTTCCCGAACGAATATGCGAATGCCGTTTTCAAAAAAGATTTGCCCTGAAAGCTCGCCAAACAATTTACCCGATCTTTTGAAAACGAGCGTCGAGACTTTGATCTCAGAATATTGATGCTGGAGCGAATAAACAAAAGTCTCATAGCTTTCAACGGTTGAGAGCGGATTTGTCATGGTGCATTAAGCCTCCTGCAAAGGCAAATCCTCCCTCAGCGGAAGGTGCAGCAAAGCTTCGATCGCCATGGTTTCGTAAGTCTTTTCGCGATCCAATTTAATCTCATACAAGCCGGCCCAATCGATGAAGTCCCAGCGCTCTTCTAATTTGCCCTGCTTATAGAATTTGTAAAAATCTGGAGTGCGCACCTTATATTTCTTTTCATAATTCAAAATCAAAGGCTCGACCGCGACCAAGTCTTCGATAATGTCGTCGAGGGTGAAACGCGTTTCCATAGCTGGGTTCTCCATTTGGTTCCTTGTTAGCTGCGATATGATACGGGCAACATAAGATTTGTGCAAGCGGTTTTTACGCGGCGATCATTTACGCGCCTCTGAAATGCTCCATCCTTAACCCTATTGAGAATCAAAATGCGCCCCCGCCTTTTTTTCATAACACTGCTCTCGCTCTTTCCTCAAACCATGCTCGCCCAATCCGATTACGATCATCACGTCGTCTTCGACAACAGCCTCACCGACCGCTCATACTATTTCAGTCGCGGCTACGCCGTTGCGCCGAGCACGCTCGAAATTGTCGATGGCAAATTTCCGATTGCAGAGCAAAATTATTTCACGCCGCCGAATGCACTGCGGTTGCAATGGCGCTCGCACACCGGCGGCGATTGGCGCATGACGCTCGAAGTTGCGAATCGTTACGGCCAACGCTTCGAGTTCGAAGGCAACACGCTCTTCCTGCGCTGCTATTCCGAAACGGAATTATCGCTTGACGAATCGCCGCTTATCGGTTTGCAAGACTCGAACGGCGCGGGCGTGCCGGATATTAAGTTGCTCGCGTTGATCAAAATCCTTCCCGCAAAACAATGGGTGCAAATTAAATTGCCCTTCGCCGCGTTCAAGCCTCTTTTCAACGGCACGGACGAAAACAAATTCAACCCGCGCCAACTCGCGCGCATTTTTTTCGTACAAGGCCTCGATTACGGCAAAGAACATACGCTTTATATCGACGACGTGCGCGTGAGCGATGATCTTCCGAATGACAATCAAGCGCCCGCGACCCCATCGAATCTCAGCGCAAAAGGTTATGACAGCCATATCGACTTGACGTGGCAACGCAGCAGCGAAGCCCCGCTCTTCTATAAAATTTATCGCTCATTTGATGGACAAAATTTTCCCGCGATTGGAACGCAGAAAGGCAAGCTCACGCGCTTTGTCGATTTCATCGGTGCGCAAGGCAAGCAAGCGTTTTACAAAATCAGCGCAGTCGATATGCACGACAACGAGTCTGCACTCTCGCAAGCAGCCAACGCGAGCACGCGCAAGTTGAGCGACGAAGAACTGCTCTCGATGGTGCAGGAAGCTTGCTTTCGCTATTATTGGGACGCGGCGCATCCGAACGCGGGCATGGCCATTGAAATTTTGCCCGGCGATGAAAATCTCATCGCCGTCGGCTCTTCCGGCTTTGGCATTATGGCCTTGGTCGCCGCAGTTGAACGCGGTTTTATTACGCGGGAGCAAGGCCTCGCACGCATGCTCAAGATCGTGCGCTTCCTCAAAACTGCGGATCGCTTTCATGGCGTGTGGCCGCATTTTTTAGACGGCAGAACCGGCAAGACCATTGCGTATTTCGGCAAATACGATGACGGCGGCGATCTTGTTGAGACCGCATTTCTCGTGCAAGGTCTGCTCGTCGCGCGGCAGTATTTTAATCGCAACACGAAAGACGAACGCGAGCTGCGCGACACGATTACAGAGTTGTGGCGCACCGTTGAATGGGATTGGTATCGCAAAGAGCCGAACAGCGATTTTCTCTATTGGCATTGGTCGCCGAATCATGCGTGGCACATCAGCCATCCGCTCGTGGGTTGGAATGAAACCATGATCGTTTACTTGCTCGCGATTGCTTCGCCCACGCATGGCGTGCCCGCGAGTATGTATCACACGGGCTGGGCGGGACAGTCCGAACTTGCGGTGCGCTATCGTCAAGGCTGGGGCCGCACCACGCACGGCGATCATTACACGAACGGCAACACGTACTTCGGCATCAAGCTCGACGTGGGCGTGGGCACGGGCGGCGATCTTTTCTTCACGCACTTTTCGTTCATGGGCTTTGATCCGCGCGGCAAGAAAGATCGCTACACGAATTACTTTGAGAACAATCGCAATCTCGCGCGCATCAATCGCGCATATTGCATTGCGAATCCCAACCAGCGCCTCGGCTTCGGCGAGAATTGTTGGGGACTTTCCGCGGGCATCAACTCCGGCGGCGGCAAGCCGAACCCGCGCGAAGAGAACGGCACGATCAATTGCATGGCGAGTCTCGCGTCGTTTCCGTATACTCCCGAAGAGTCGATGGCCGCGCTCAAACATTTTTATCACGAGCACGGCAACAAGCTCTGGGGCATTTACGGCTTCCGCGACGGCTTCAATCTCACCGAGAATTGGTTCGAAGACGTTAACATGGCGTTGAATCAAGCGCCCATCGTGGTGATGATTGAAAATTATCGCACAGGTTTGATTTGGAAAATGTTCATGGCGAATGAGGAGATCGCGCCGATGATGGAGAAGGTGGGGTTTGAGGAGAAGTGAATCACAAAGCGGTTGCGATGATGAGCAAAATGTGTAATATTGTTCCCGCTGAAAGGAACAATGCTCATGAAAACTATAAGTCTCAACAAATCTCTCAGTCACACAGATGCCCATTTGCTCACCACATTGAGCGAAGCGGGGCATGACATCTTCACCACGCAATTGGCTGCCGAAGTTTTGGGCAAGCCCTCGTTTGATGTTCGCAAGCAGCTTCATCATCTCGTGAAACGGAAATGGCTGCAGCGTCTTGAAAAAGGCAAGTATTTAATCGTGCCGCTTTCCGCGGGCATGCAAGGCCGTTACACTGAAAACGAGTTGATCATTGCCTCGCACTTGGTTTCGCCATATTACATTTCATATTGGACGGCGCTCAGTTTCTACGGCTATACCGAGCAACCGTCGCGCACGATTTATATCGCCACGACAAAGCAAAAGCGACCCGTGAAGATTCATGGCCTCACGTATCGTTTCGTGCGCTTAGGCTCTGAAAAGTTTTTCGGATATCATTCGGTTTGGATCGGCGAGAAGCCGGTCGCATTGGCCGAAAGAGAGAAAGCCGTGGTGGATGCGGTGGACTATCCCGAGCTATCCGGCGGTATCGTTCAAGCAGCGAAAGCTTTGTGGCGAGGGCGCAAGGAATTGGATTTGAACAAACTCGCTGATTATGCTCTTCAGATGAAGAATCGCGCCATCGTCAAGCGGTTGGGTTATTTGCTGCAAAGGCTCGATCTCGGAAATGAGCCGCTCTTCGCGAAACTGGAAAAAGATTTGAGCGCGGGATATGCCGTGCTCGATCCGCTTGCCCCGCGCAAAGGGCGGCGCGAGGCGAAATGGCGTGTGCTTGTCAACGTTGCTGAAGAAGAGTTGCTCGGTTGGAGGGAAACATGATCGGCTTGCGTGAGATTCGAAAACTGGCATTCGAGCAACAAGTGCCGGAGCAATCCATAGAACGGGATTATGTTTTGACGTGGGTGTTGTCGGAATTGTCGCGCCACTCTTCATTGGCAACCTCAGCCCTTCTCAAAGGCGGCACGGCGCTCAAGAAACTTTACTACAGTGATTGGCGCTACTCTGAAGATTTGGATTTCACGTTGTCAACGCCGTGGTCTTCGGAAGCGATCGCTGCCGCAGTGCGCGAGATTTGCGCTGCTTGCATGAAATCCGCGGGGCTGGAAATCAGCATTGCGACAGAAGAGCCGCGCTTTGACGGCGAGCGCTTGCGCAACGTGACTCTCTACCTCGCCTACATCGGCCCATTGAAAAGAACTCGAAAACCGCGCGAGCTCAAGCTCGACTTCACGGCGGACGAAGTGATCGTGTCACAGCCGGAGAAGCGCCCGTTGCTCCGCGCATACTCGGATGAAATCACGCCGCCGCTTGAAACACTCGCTTATCCGCTCGAAGAGATTCTCGGCGAGAAGATGCGCACGATTCTGCAACGCACCGAGCCGCGCGATCTCTACGACGTGTGGAGATTGCTTCGCGATCATGCAGAAGAGATGAATTTGGCCTCCGTGAAAAACGTTTTTGCGGCCAAATGCACATTCAAGAACATTGCCGTTGTCGGCTGGGAAGAGTTTCTTGCACAGCAGAAAATTGAAAAGTACGGCGCAGCTTGGGAGCGCCGTCTCGGCGATCAGATTCAAGATTTGCTACCGCTAAAGACGGTCGTGAAAGAGACGAAGCGTTTGCTGCGCGCGTGCTTTGAGTGAAACGGCCTGTGTTTAGGACTGCCCATCGTGGTGATGATCGAAAATCATCGCAGCGGATTGATTTGGAAAATGTTCATGGCGAATGAGGAGATCAAGCCGATGTTGGAGACGGTGGGGTTTGAGGATGATGCAAATTGAAAACAAAGTGCCTGCATCGTATTTTCTGGCCCATCATGTAACCGCAAACCCTCCGGTAATAGGCTGCGCTGAAAGGATGGCAAGCCCCAGTGCATAAGCCCTGCATGATGGGATAGAGAATATGTGCGGCAGACATCAAAGCGCCGGCCAATATAGAGTCGAGATTGATTTCGAGTTGATGGAGTAGTATTCAATGCGATGGTGTTTGGCTTGTATGACCTTGCCCATGCGCGCCGCTTTTGTTTTAAACTCTGCGAAGCGCAACACGAGGCGAAGCAGGCTCGGAATTTCGACGATGCGTTCGTTCGGTAGATCAAAGCAGATGATGCAATAAGCGGGATGCGCGGGCATCTTACCCCAAAAGTCGGAGACGTTCGTGGTTAGAAAGGTTGGCTGCTTGACGGTTCGCAAGAGCACAGGCACGGCATCATCTTTAATCAAAGTTTTGAGTCGTAGATCTTTGATTGAACAAACCTTGCCTTTGTGCCAACTGTTCAAGTCATCAATGACAACCTGATCAAAAATGTTTTCATCGAAGACGATCATGCGGCAGAGCGGAGAAGAGCATTCTTGGCGATTTGCACAGCCTCTTTGATCGAGTCTGCAGTGATGTCGCTGTGGGAATATCTGCGCAAAACTTCTTGAACGCTGTGTCCTGCGGCCAGCAAATCCAAAATGACGCTGACTTCCAAGCGCGTATATTTGAAAGTCGGCCTACCGCCGCAGACGCCCGGCGCGGTAACAATATGTTTGCCCAGCGGCACGTACTCGTACCATTCGCCGCCGTATAATTCGCGCGTAAGTTTTTTGGCTGTCTTGTTCATGCTTGCTCCATATTTAGCTAATGGGTTCTTCCGCATTGGTGTCCAAGAATAGGTTCATCGCTCGTTTCTATCTCTGTTGACGCTATCCGAAAGGTTGCCTTTGATCGAATTTGTTAGCTTCCGCGCTTCGAGAAAAGACATCTTGCCGAGGTCGGCTTTCGGAATCACATAGACTTTTACCTCGGTGGCATCGGAGAAAGGAAGATTGATCAGTTCCAAGCGCCCTCCGGCAATGCGAGTTTCGGCAACGAATTGGTTCATGGCAAACTCCCTATGGTTTTGAATATGTGTGATCGGTTTGTTATAAAAATATAGGCAAATCCATTTTGTTGATCAAAGCAATTTTCTGAGAAGGGCAAAGTCGAACTTGCGCGCAAAGGTATTTGGTAAATTCGCAACCGTCTTTGCGCAACTTCGATTTCACAGTTCTGAAAGAGGAAGGAACCCTTGAAAAGCTTCAAAACGAAGTACGGCTATTTTTCCAAAGACGGCAAAGAGTATGTGATCACCACGCCGCAAACCCCGCGGCCGTGGATCAATGTCATCAGCAATGGCGATTACGGCATGACCGTTTCGCAAACCGGCAGCGGCTATAGTTGGCGTACGCACGCGCAGCTCAATCGCCTCACGCGCTGGGAGCAAGACCTCATCAAAGATGAATGGGGCAAGTATCTTTATCTCCGCGATGAGAAGGGCAACGTGTGGTCCGCCGGATGGAAGCCGGTGTGTCATGAGCCGGATCATTATGAGTGCAGACACGGCATCGGCTATAGCGTCATCGCGTCCTCAAACTTCGGCGTCGATTCCACGCTGCTTATGTTTGTTCCGAATGAAGAGCCGGTTGAAATTTGGAAACTCACGCTGCGCAATCGCACGCGCAAGCCGAAGAAGCTGAGTCTCTTTTCTTTTTTTGAATGGGGCCTCGGCCAAGCGCCGGACTGGCATCGCGAGTTTCACAAATCGTTCATCGAAACCAGCTATGATGCGGATTTGCACGCGCTGTTCGCCACAAAACGATTGTGGGAAGTGCCGACCGATCGCGGCCATTGGAACACGGATTGGGGCTACGTCGCTTTTCACTCTGTCAATGTGAAGCCGAGCGCATTCGAAGGCGACAAAGAAAGTTTCCTCGGCATGTATGGCAATCAACGCGCGCCGCAGGCCGTGCATGAAGGCAAACTGCAGAAGCGCGTGGGCAATTGGCTCGATGCGATTGCGAGTTTGCAAGTGAATGTCTCGCTCGCTCCTGATGAAGAGAAGACGATTGTGTTCACACTCGGCGCAACGCAAGCGCGCGAGGAAGCCGCGAGTTTAATTCAAAGGTATCGCGCGGTCGAAGAAGTCGATATGGCACTCGCGAATGTGCAACAACGTTGGAACGATTTGCTTGGCACGGTTGCGGTTGACACGCCCGACGAGGCGATGAATGTGATGCTCAACACTTGGCTGAAGTATCAAGCCATTTCGGGGAGATTGTGGGGCCGCACGGCGTATTATCAAACCGGCGGCGCGTTCGGCTTTCGCGATCAATTGCAGGACAGCCAAATTTTTCTCCCGATAGATGCCGCGCAAACGAAAAAGCAAATTCTCTTGCACGCGCGGCATCAATTTCAAGACGGCACAGTGTATCATTGGTGGCATCCGATTTCGGAAATCGGTTTGCATACGACGATCAGCGATAATCTGCTCTGGCTGCCGTTTGTGCTCACGAATTATTTGCACGAGACGAACGACTTTGCATTGCTGGAAAATCGTGAGCCGTTTGTTGATGAAAAGGAACCGGCTTCGCTTTATGACCATTGCTGCCGCGCGTTGGATAAAGCGCTCGAACGTTTCAGCGCGCGCGGCTTGCCGCTCATCGGCGCATGCGATTGGAACGACGGCTTGAGCGCCGTCGGCCTGGAGATGAAGGGCGAGTCCGTCTGGCTCGGACATTTTCTCCATTACATACTCAACAATTTTGCCGTGATCGCGGAACAGCGCAACGATCATGCACGCGCGCAAAATTATCGCGAACGCGCGCGGCAATTGAAAGAGAAGATCAACGAGCTCGCATGGGATGGGGAATGGTACTATCGCGCCACCAAAGACAACGGCGAGAAGATTGGCAGCAAAGAAAACGAAGAAGGCCGCATCTATCTCAATGCGCAGACCTGGGCCGTGATCTCCGGCGTTGCGGAAGGCGAGCGCGCGGAGCAAGTGATGAACATGGTGGAGCAACATCTCGAACACAAAGCCGGACCTCTCTTGCTATCTCCCGGCTATAAAACGCCGGACAAATACATTGGCTACCTTTCACGCTATGCCACGGGCATGCGCGAAAACGGCGGCGTGTATACGCATGCAGCAACGTGGGCGGTGATTGCCGAAGCGTTGCTCGGACGCGGCGAAAATGCGTTCAGAATGTTTTCGAAGATCAATCCGGTGCATCGCGGCAAGAAGCCGGACGAGTATGTCGCGGAGCCATACGTGACGCCCGGCAACATCGACGGCCCGGGCTCGCGCTTTTATGGTCGCGGCGGATGGACGTGGTATTCCGGCTCCGCGGCGTGGCTCTTCAAAGTCGGGCTGGAATGGATACTCGGCATACGCGCGACGTTTGATGGGCTTGTGGTTGATCCATGCATTCCCTCGGCATGGAAAGGCTTCACCGCGCGACGCACGTTTCGCGGCGCGACTTATAACATTGAAGTGCAGAATCCCGAGCACGTGAATCGCGGCGTGAAAGAAGTTTGGATTGACGGCGCGCGGCACGCGGGTAATTGCCTGCCGGTGTTTGCAGAAGGAGAGGCGCATCATGTGGTTGTGGTGCTTGGGAAAGATTAGGAGGCGTCCGATAATTCTCTTCCTGATGTTGTCATTCTGATTTCTATGACAGAATCAAGCTCTTTTTAACAGCCTTGGGTTG
>JBBILN010000137.1:0-9420 GCA_037444905.1 bacterium
ACTCAACCGAGGGAGTATGATGGGTATTATGTCTCCATCTCGGGATTGATGGATTCTTGGAGTAATGTTTTTCCACCAATCCACAACCCCATCAATCCAACACTCCATGCGTTTCGCGTTTAGCCTTTCGCTTCCCGCACCGCCGCGGTGAGCGCGGGCACGACTTCGAAAAGATCGCCAACGATTCCGTAATCCGCAAGATCAAAAATCGGCGCGCGTTCGTCTTTGTTAATCGCCACAATCGTGCGCGAGCCTTTCATGCCCACGAGATGTTGAATCGCGCCGGAGATGCCGACCGCAACGTATAGCTTCGGACTCACGGTTTGGCCGGAGGAGCCGATCTGTCGATCAATGGGCAGCCAACCGTCGTCGCACACAGGTCGCGAAGCCGCGAGTTCCGCGCCCAGTGCTTTCGCAAGCTCTTCGACGATGGGCAGCTTGTCCTTCTCTTTAATGCCGCGCCCGACGGACACGATGATGTCCGCCTTCGTGAGATCGACTTTGCCTTTTACGCCTTCAAAAATTTCGAGCACCTTCGTGCGCACGCTCACGCCGGAGAGATCGAGGCCCGCGTCTGCGACCGTGGCGCTGCCGCCTTTTTGCAATTTATCGCTGCTGATTGCGCCCGCTTGGAAGCTCACAAAATACGGCGGATTGCTCGTGAAAGAATAATCCGCGTTGATCTTGCCTTGAAACGCCTGCCGCACGAGCACAAGCGCGCCGCCTTCGTTGCGATAGCCGATGCAATCGCCGATCAAGGGTCGATTGCACGCCGTCGCGAGTTTCGGCAAGTAATCGCGCGCTTGATACGAGTGACCGGCGATCACGTAAGCGGGCGAGTTTTTTTCGATAAACATTTTCGCCGCGGCGCTAAAGCCGTCGGGCGTATAATACTCGAGTTCTTTATTCTCCGCGAACGCGACGCTTTTGATTTGCGCCGTCGCGATGTCTTGCGCCGCCGCGGCCGCATGCTGCCCGAGCACGAGCGCATGCACTTCCGCGCTCAAACTCGCGCCGATTTCCTGCCCGGCGGCCAGCGCTTCCCAACCGATGCGGCTCACTTTGCCGTCGTTCTGTTCGACCATCACGAGGATGCCGTTTGCCATGTCTATCTCCAAAGTGGATGAGCGAATTATTGGATTGATGGATTGTTGGATTGTTGGATTTGTGGATTGATGGGCCCAACACTCCATCAATCCAGAAATCCATCAATCCATTTTAGATCACCTTCGCTTCATTCTTCAACTTCTCCGCGAGCTGCGCGGCCACGCTCTTGGCATCGCCGGTGAGCATTTGCGTGCGTTTGGTTTTCACGGGCGCGTACATTTTGTGCAGCTTCACACCGCCGCCGTTGAGATCAACGCCGGTGCTTGCGAGCGTCATTTCCTGCATGGGCTTTTTCTTCGCGGCCATAATGCCTTTGATCGTGGCATAACGAATGGGCGCGTAACCGGATTGCACCGTGAGCACCGCGGGCATGGGTAGTTCGATATATTGAAACCAGCCGCTCTCCAACTCGCGTTTGATTTTGAGCTGGCTGCCATTCACTTGAATCTCCATCACCAAAGTTGCGTGCGGCATGCCGAGCAACTCCGCGAGCACCACGCCCGTTTGCCCAAAGCCCGCATCGTCGGATTGCAAACCCGTGAGCACGAGATCGGGATTCTCCGGCTTGATTGCCGCGGCCAAAACTTTCGCCGTGGTGAAAGGATCAACGAGCGGCGCTTCGTGATTGATGACAATCGCGCGATCCGCGCCTTTGGCCAGCGCTTGTTGAATCGCCTGCTTCGCGCGGCCGCCGCCGATGCTCGCCACGATCACTTCGCCGCCGTGCTGCTCTTTCAAACGCAACGCGGCTTCGAGGCCGTAGTGATCGCTTTCATTGATCTCGAAATTGAGATTCTTTTCATCCACCCAAAGATTGTCGGTTGTGATTTTGAGTTGCGAGTCTTTGAGGGGAACTTGCTTCATGCAGAGAACGATTTTCACAGTGCGCTCCTATTGTTCATATAAAGAACTATGACAGAAAGATGGGAGGACAGAAAAAATGTTTTTAGCGACCGGCTTTTCAAACTTAGAATAAAATGCCAACTTTTCTCCAACGGATAGAAACAATCCAACGGATGAAAAAGGCTTTTATCAGTTGGGTTGTTTCCATCCGTTGGAAAATTTTTGTGCTGCCCGCAGGGCCAAGTTCTCAGCTTGTCAGAAAGCTTGCGTGGTGCTTTACGGCACGACATAAAACAAAATCGCGAAGTAATGACATGCGCTGCCGCTGAGCACGAAGAGATGCCAAATCGCGTGATGATACGGCAAGCTTTTCCACACATAAAAAATGACGCCCAAACTATACGCCACTCCGCCCGCGACGATCAACAAGAAGCCTTCGAACGCAATGTGCGCGAGCAGCGGTTTGAGTACAAAGACCGCCAACCAACCCATGCCTAAATAGCCGAGCGTGGATAAAATTTTAAAGCGCCCGATAAAAAAGATTTTGAACACCACACCCGACAGCGCCAAGCCCCACAATAGCGCGAAGAAAGTCCAACCCAACGGCCCGTGCAAAGTGATGAGCAAGAACGGCGTATACGTTCCCGCAATCATGACGTAGATCGCCGCGTGATCGAGCGTGCGAAAAAGTCTGCGGAGCGTGTCGCGTGGAATGGCGTGATACAAAGTCGAAGTCGTGTACAGCGCAACCGTGCTCGCGCCGTAAATGCTGCAACTCAACCAGTGCCAAGCGTTGCCGCTCACAGTTGCGGCCGCGATCAACAACGGCGCGCCGATCAAACTCAGCAACAGCCCGAAGCCGTGCGTGAGGGAGTTCGCAAGCTCTTCATAAAAAGTTGTTCGCAGATTCAAATGGGCCGCCTTTGGTGATGATTCAGTTTTATTTCAAGCTGCGCTCTTTGCTTTTTCTCCAAGCAAATATTCTTTTGACAAATACTCTTGTGGAATATCTCTCTCCCTCGGAAGATAAATGGCAACCGGAATTTCCAGCGGAGCCAAGCGGCGGCACATGACCGGGCCGGCGTCTTTCCACGCGAGCTTGCCGAGGCCGCAGCCCAACGCGGGAAGCGCGAGGGACTTTATGCCCTCAGCTTTGTGATTCGCCGCAACCCATTTCAACCCTTCCTCGATTCCCTCCAGATCAGAATTGTCGCGCCAATGGCGCTTCGTTGCGAAAAGAAGAAACCACTTGATGCCGTTCGGCGTCGCGACCGCGCCAGGCTCATCAATCAGCTCATCGTAAAAAGAAGCTTCGCGTTTATAAAGAAACGGCGTGCCCATCTTGAGTTGCTTGTTGCGACAGGCGTCTTGATAAACCACATAAACATCCGGGAACTGATACCTCGCGCGCGAGGCCAGCCCCTTCCCCATGATGCCGACAGTGTTGACGCTGACCGTCAAAGTCTGCATGGTTGAAAAGAACATGTCGCCCTCCGCGAGGAACAAGTTGTTCGTCACGCGATAGCGCCGCACCGGGATGAAAAACATGTTCGGCTCGGGAATGACCGCGACGCGCGCAGGAACGAGCGCTCGAACTTGCTCGGCAGCCTCGTGGCTCGTGACATAAACACTGTGAACGAGATCAGGCGGAATCTCTCCGGGCACAAGGCATCCGGCCATAATTTTTCTTTTTGAGCCATCGACCGAGTTCCACCATTCGCCGCTGATCGTGCTCCAAATGCCGGCAACCGCTTCGACGCCGTTTTGATAATCAAAAAATGTCGTGGCGTTATTTGCGGCGTTGCCATCGGTGAGATATGCGCCGGGCATCTCCAACACGCGAGGCTGAAGCCCAAGCACCACGATCTCCCTGCGCTCTTTCTCGTGAACCACACGATAGAGCATCGGATTGCGAGCTTGAAAATAGACGTTGGCAAATTCCCAAAGGCTGCGGCCATCCGGCGTCTGTTTGAGCTTGCGATGCCCGACGATCTCGGCGTCGTAGATCGCGCGATACTTCACGCCGCGCTCTTCCACCACGCGATGCGAAAGAATGCCGTGCGCGAAAATCGAGCGCAGGTTCTCGACGTGGGTGATGTAATAGAGACTTTTGATCTCCGCTTTCTTGGGCTTTGCCATTCCAACACTCCACAACTCCATCAATCCAAGCTAGACGTTCGTCGTCCACGGATACCCGCTCTCATAAATCATCTCCGCCACTTGCTTGCGCTCTTTGTCGATGTTGTCATCGATCTGCCGCGCGTTGCGGCGCACGCGGCGCCACGCTTCGTCCACGAACGTGTTTGCGAGCAACAAATCCTGCTCGACGTTCGCGCTCTTCTGTTTGAGCAACGTATCCACGCGCGAGATGACGGCGACCATGGCGTACAAATCAATCGTCATGTCCGCGAGGCGGCGTTGGATGAATTGTTTGAGGATGATGTCCTTGCCGTATTTCATGAGCACGCGTTCCGTGGCGGAGTGCAACTCTTTCACATACTCGTTGAACTTGCCGGTGGCCTCGCTCAACTTGGGATGCACGTTCGAAAGGTGATCGTGCGCGACCGTGTCTTTCACTTTTCCGACGGCGAAACCGGTGAGCAAGCCAAAACCTTTGATGGGATCGCGCAGCGCTTTGCCGATCTTCTTCAAATATTCGCCCGGGACTTCCATGCCTGCGAGCGCAATGAACGCGCGCAGAATCTCGTTCGTGCCTTCGAAGATGAGATTGATGCGCGCATCGCGCAGGGCTTGTTCATAGGGATAATCTTTCGAATAGCCGATGCCGCCCGCGATTTGCATGGTCTCATTCACCGTGCGCCACAGCGTCTCGCTCACGAAAATTTTGCTCGCCGCGGATTCGAGCGAGTAATCGAGGCTCTTGCGATCGGCGAGCGCAGTGGTGAGATACACCATGCTCTCTGCGGCATACGTTTCCGCGGCCATCGTCGCGATTTTCTCTTGCATCATCTCGAACTGCGCAATGGGGCGATTGAACTGCTTGCGATTCTTCGCGTGCTCTGCGGCCATTTTCACGAGCATCTTGCAGCCGCCGAGGCAGCCGCTCGCGAGGCCGAGGCGACCGGTGTTCAAAATCTCCATCGCGATTTTGAAGCCGCGCCCCATGGGCCCGAGCATGTTTTCCACCGGCACGTTGATGTTGTCGAAATTGAGCGAAGCCGTGTTCGAGCCGTGAATGCCGAGCTTCTCTTCCGGCTTGCCCGAGGAAAAACCTTTGAAGCCGCGCTCCACGATGAAGGCGGTGATCTTTTCTTTTTTCTCGCCGCCTTCATCCATCACCGTTTTCGCGAACACGGTGTAAACGTCCGCGATGCCGCCGTTGGTGATCCAAATTTTGCCGCCGTTGAGCGTAAAGGATTTTCGATCCGCGGAGAGCACGGCTTTGCTTTGAATGCCCGCGGCGTCGCTGCCCGCGCCCGCTTCCGTAAGCGCGAACGCGGCCATCCATTCGCCGCTGGCGAGCTTCGGCAGGTAGCGTTGCTTCTGCTCTTCATTGCCGAACATGATGAGGCCCTTCGTGCCGATGGAAAGATGCGCGCCGAGCGACACCCCGAGCGAAGCATCGGCAACACAAATCTCTTCGAACATGCGACTGTACGCGGTTTGCGAAAGCCCCGCGCCGCCGTACTCTTGCGGAATCGCGAGTCCGAAAAAGCCAAGCTCCTTCAAGCCCGCAAACACTTCTTTGGAGATGTAGCCTTGTTGATCGATCTGTCGCGGATTGATGTTGTCGCGCGCGAACTCTTTGAAAGCCTCGATGATTGTGCGCAAGTCTTCGCGCTCTTCCTTTTTCAAAAAAGGATAAGGGAAAACGATGCTCTGCTGCACCTCGCCGGCAAAGAGGGATTTTAAAAAGCTGCGGGTTTTGTCGTCGGATGGCATATGGACCTCGAAACGGTTTTTATTTTTTTCAAGGAAACGAATCAAGCTTCCGGTTGCGCGAGCGTGGCATATCGTAAAGAACGAACCGCATGAGCAAGCGCGTCCGCCTGGTTAGCGAAACGGCCGCTGGCAACAAGCTCTTGCAGCGCAACAAAAACGTCGCTGCGCCGCATCAAGTCGCGGACTAGATTTTTGATTTGTTTTTCAAGAAGAACGTTGGTGAATGCGGCGACGTCTTTCTGTACGTCTTCGGGCGTCAAAAGATCGGCATCCGATTCGTGTGGAGTAATAATCGACATGTTTATCTCCCGTAGGTTTGAGCGACAAATTCAATCAAACTGTCTTTGTAATGTGTGCCCTGGCTTTGGCAAATTCGTAGCAAGCGCCGAATCTCATCCTTTGTCAAGATTCCGTCCAAGCCGGCACGCCCTAATATACCCATGAAACCGATGGTCTGCAAACCCATCTCGTCTGCAATCTCTTTGGCTGCTCTTTCATCCAACAAAATCGCTTCGCAGTCCAAGGCGACTCGTTGTGCAATAACCATCAACTCAGCCTCGGGCAGATGATTTCTTGGAATCGGATCGCGAGAAGGCGAGGCCGTAGAAATTCGATGCGCGATACGCATGGCCTCCGCTTGCTCCGTTTCTGTTAATCCTTGAATAACGGATACAAAGCCATCGTTAATCAGGTCTTGAAGTTTTTCCGCGGCTCCGTGTTTCTGAAATTCCGCAAGCTGGCTTTGCGCGATGTATACGCCGGCAAAGTATCGCCGCAAAATAGGCTGACAATCAGCTTGAAACGCAGAAAGAAGCGGGCCGGTGTCAGCCGCGGCAATGATTCGATCCGAAGCGTTGAGTAGCAGCACGATAATTCTCCCGAGCAAAAAGAACGGCTATTATATCTTGCCGCAGAATCTTCTTAAGCTTCCGGTTGGGCATATTGTAAAGAACGAACCGCATGAGCCAGCGCGTCCGCCTCGCTGGCAAAGCAGCCGCTGGCAACGAGCTCTTACAGAGTAACATAAACATCGGCGCGCCGCATCAACTCGCGGACGAGACATTCATTCGAGCGAGTACACCCTCAAAATGTCATCCTGTAAGGACCTTCCCTCGTACACGGCACTTTTCCCAGAGCGAGGGAAGGTTCTTCCCAGAATCACATTCTTCATGGGATGTCGTTTGCTAAAGATAAAACTTCTTCTCGCCCGCCTTCATTTCAACCAACATGGGCGCGGGTTGGAAGCGTTCGCCGTGTTTGTTCGCGTAATGTTCCATGCGCTCGATGACGCGCGCGACGCCGAGCGTATCCGCGTAGCGCAGCAGACCGCCGCGAAACGGCGGGAAGCCGGTGCCGAAGATCATGCCCGCATCCACATCGTGCGGACGGCGCACGATCTCTTCGCTCAAGCACAGCGCGGCTTCGTTGATCATCAACAGCACGCAGCGCTCTTGCGCTTCGCTCTTCGCCAATTTCGCGCCGCTCGGTTTGAGATTGAGAAAATCATAAATGCCTTGATCAACGCTCTTGTCTTTGCCTTGATAGAGATAAAAGCCTTTGCCGTTCTTTTTGCCGAGACGTTTGTCCGCAGCGAGTTTGTCGAGCCCTTCGCCCGCGTTCATGCGCGCGCCGAATGCGTCGATCATGATGTGCGAAACTTTTGCGGCCACATCGAGGCCGACTTCATCCACCAAATTAAACGGGCCCATGGGCATGCCGAATTGCACGAGCGCCTCGTCGATCTCTTCAATGCTATAGCCTTCCTGCAAAATGCGCGAGGCCTCGGCGAGATACGCGCTGAGAATGCGATTTACGAGAAAGCCGGGCGCGTCTTTCACCACGATGGGCGTCTTGCCGACTTTCTTCGCGAACGCCACCATGCTCGCAATCGTCTCGTCGCTGGTGTGCTCGCCGCGAATCACTTCCACTAGCGGCATGCGATGCACGGGATTGAAGAAGTGCAGGCCGCACACTTTGTCGGGCCGCTTCGTCGCGCTCGCCATCGCAGTGACGGAAAGGGAGGAGGTGTTGCTCGCGAGAATCGCGTGCGCAGGAACGATGCCGTCAAGCTCCGCAAAAACTTTTTTCTTAATGTCGAGGTTCTCGACAATGGCTTCGATCACAAGATCGACGCGATGAAAGCCGGCGTAATCCACCGTGCCGGTGATGAGCGCCATTTTGTTTTGCATGTCGTGCGGCGTCATGCGGCGCTTCTTCACGCTCTCGGAAAAAACTTTGGCCGCGGCTTCCGTGCCTTTGGCAATCGCGGCATAGTTGAGGTCTTTCATGCGCGCGGGCAGATCGTTGTGCGCCATGAGCTGCGCGATGCCGCCGCCCATGATGCCCGCGCCGAGCACGCCGATGCGCTCGAAGCTTTGCGTTTTGCCGGTGAAGTTTGCCGCGCCTTTGTCTTTTTTAATCTCTTCGGTGAGATAAAAAATGCCGATGAGATTTTTGGAAACCTCGGTTGCAATCGCCCGGCCTGCGAGTTCCGCTTCGATGGCGAGGCCGGCTTTGAGATCGAGCGGGAAGCCTTTTTCCACCGCTTCAATCGCAAGCTCGGGCGCGGGATAATGGCCTTTGGTTTCGCTGCGTGTTTGCTTGCGCGCTTGCTCGAACAAAACTTTGCGGCCGATAAAATTCTTTTCGAGCAGAAGCGATTGCGCATTCGCACGTTTGCGCCGCGCTTCAACTTTGCGCCGCAATTCCGGGCTCCGGGCTTCAATCGCAAACGCGTGGCCGATGCTGCGCAGCATGTCGAATGAAAACTCCGAAGGAATCACGCGATCGATAATGCCGGAACGATACGCGCGTTTTGCGTCAACGGTTTTGCCGGTGAGAATGTATTCCAGGCTGCGTTGAATGCCGATGAGGCGCGGCAAACGTTGCGTGCCGCCAAAGCCGGGAATGATGCCGAGTCGCACTTCGGGCAAGCCGAGGCGCGTTTTGTCGGTGTCGTGCGCGATGCGGAAATCGCATGCGAGCGAGAGCTCGAGCCCGCCGCCCACGCATGCGCCGGAGATGACGACGATGGTGGTCATGGGCAGCGCCGCGATTTTATCGAACACCGCCTGCCCGAGCGCCGCTTTCTGCGCGGCTTCGCGCGGGTCGCGGAGATTTTCAATCTCGCTGATCTTCGCGCCGGCGATGAAGTTGCCTTCTTTGCCGCTGATGAGAATGAGGCTCTTCAAATCGCGGCGGCCGTGCAGTTCATCGAGACGCTGCGCGAGTTCCTGCATCACCGGCGAAGAGAGAATATTTACTTTCTCGTCGGGCGTGTCGATAATGAGCATGCCCACGTCGTCGATGGTTTCAAGACGAAACGCGGGTGCGGCTGTGATTTTTGATTCTGCTGTGGCTGAAACGTGATCCATATCTTCCTCGGTTCCTATCTGAAGATCCGTTTTGCTGGATTCGGTTTATAGCAAATTTTTATGGCTATCATTTTAAGCAACGGCCTCCTCCCGGCTGTCATTCTGGAAGAACCTTCCCTGGCACTTGCGATACTTCTCCAACCTGGATTATTCACAAATTTTCAAAAAGGGCTAGCAACTCCAGCCATAATGT
>JBBILN010000138.1:0-9228 GCA_037444905.1 bacterium
TTGAATAAAAGACAAAGAACAGGATCAAGATAACATATAGGATAGAAACAACCCAACTGATAAAAGCGCTCTTTCGTCCGCCGGCTTGTTTCTATCCGCTGGAGAAAATTCTTGATCTCTAACCGATAGAAGAACCCAACTGCTGAAGCGAAACCTGCCGGGTTCTTCGATCCGTTGGGAACAAACCGCCAACTTTTTGTCCGTAGGATTGTAATTCAACAACCATCTTCTACAATTTATCTGCTGGTCTCGATTGACTGAAACGAGCTGCACCCTCTCAAATACTTCGGAAGGCAAACATGAAAAGACTCGGCATTCTCGTCGTGTTGCTGGGAATGACATGCGCACTGCCGGCGCAGGAACGCAACGAAACCGGCCTGCCCTTCATCCGCAACTACAGCCCGAAGGAATACGGCGCCCATGCGCAGAACTGGACCATTGCGCAGGACAAGCGCGGCGTCATGTATTTCGGCAACGGCCTCGGCGTGCTCGAATACGACGGTTCCACCTGGCGGCTGCTGCAATTGCCCAACAAATCGACCACGCGCACGCTGGCTTTGGCTGAAAACGGCCGCCTCTACGCCGGCGGCATCGGCGAGTTCGGCTACTTCGATCCCGATCGCACCGGCCGGATGCGCTATGTTTCGCTGCTCAACTTCGTTCCCGAAGCGCAGCGCAATTTCGGCGACACCTGGACCGCGCACGCAACCGGCGAGGGGATCTATTTTCAAGCGCGCGAGCGGCTGTTTCGCCTCACACCAGTAGCGGCAGGCTCTGAATGGCGCGTCAAAACCTGGGAGCCGCAGACGAATTTCATGTTTACATTTTACCTCGACGCCACGCTCTATGTGCACCAACGCGGCGTCGGTTTGATGAAGATGATAGCGGACTCACTGCATTTGCTGCCGGGCAGCGAGCCCTTGGGAAATGATCGCATGCAAGTGATGTTGCCGTTCCCCGACGGCAAAAAATATCTGCTCGGACTTTTCAGCGGCGAGTTGTTTACTTTCGACGGCCGCACGTTTGCGCCCTTCCGCGTCGATGTGAATGTGGCTACGATTCTCGCCAATCAAACGCTCTACAAAGGAACGGTGCTGGCAGACGGCAGCTTTGTCTTGGCTACCACGCAAAACGGGGTGGCAATCATTGATGCGCAAGGCCGCCTGCTGCGGCATCTCGACCGCTCGAGCGGCTTGCAGGACAACGGTGTTTTTTCCGTGCTGGCCGATCGCGCCACCGGCCAGCTCTGGCTGGGATTGGACAAAGGCATTTCGTGCGTGGAAATCACCGCGCCTCTCAGTCACTACGAGGCGCAATCCGGCATCACCAGCGCGGTGCTGGCGATTGCCCGGCATCAGGGCAAACTTTACATTGGCACTTCCATTGGCGCCGTGTGGCTGAATCCTTCCACCTCCATGTTTCAGCCGGTTCACGGCATTGGGAGTCAGACCTTTGCTCTGCTTTCCATTGGAGAGACGCTGCTGGCAGGCGCAAATGACGGTCTCTACAAAATCACTGGCGATCGCGCGCAGGCTATACGGCTCTCCGTTGCCGGCGACTACCAAGTCGCGGCCATGCATCTCTGGCGACAAGATCCGCGCTACCTCTTCGTTGCGCTGTTTGACGGAATCGGCGTGATGCGCCGCAACGGAGACGAGTGGATTGATGAAGGGAAGATTCTCAGCGTCACGGAACAAAGCTATCACATCACGGAAAGCGCGGACGGCAATTTGTGGTTGGGGACTTCTGCCGGCGGCGTGATGCGTGTGACTTTTCCGCAGGCAGGCGACAACCTCCGGCGCATTCGCAACGCCCGCGCTGAACGGTTTGGTTCCGAACAGGGTTTGCCGAAAGGAGGCGCCGCGACATTGAGCGCCAATGGCCGGGAGTATTTCGTTTTTCTCGAAGGCATTTTCCGCTTTGATGACAGCCAACAACGCCTGGCGCCGGATTCCGCTTTTCAAAGCATTTCGCACGGCGGCGACGCGAATGAATACAGAATGGTCGCCGACAATCGCGGCCGCGTGTGGATGAGTTTCGGGCGGGAAAGCGCCGTTGCGCTGCCACAAGCCGGCGGCGGTTATCACGTCGAAAAAGCGCCGTTTCTGCCTTTTGCCGACGTGGCCATGGCTGCTATTCTCCCCGAAGACAATGGCATCGTTTGGTTCGGCGGCAGCGAAGGCGTGATTCGTTATGATTCCAATGTGCAAAAAAATTATGACGCCGATTATGCCGCACTCATCCGCCGCGTGCTCGTCGGCGAAGATTCATTGCTCTTTGGCGGCGCGACGGCGGCAGAAGGAGCTTCTTTTGTAGATGAACAACCTCGCTCCACGCTCGCTTTCGCCCACAACACCCTGCATTTCGAATACGCCGCGCCTTTTTTCGAGCAGGAAAACAAAACCCAATATCAAACCTTCCTCGAAGGCTTCGACAAAGACTGGTCGGCGTGGCATCGCCACACGCAAAAGGAATACACCAATCTGCCCGAAGGCGACTACCGTTTCCACGTGCGCGCGAAGAATATCTATCAAAACGAGAGCCGCGAGGCGGTGTATGAATTCAAGATTCTGCCGCCGTGGTATCGCAGCGCGTGGGCCTATCTGTTCTATCTGCTCGCTGCCGGCGGTTTTGTTTTTGGTTTGATAAAAGCCCGCACGCGCCAACTTGAAGCGCAGCATCGCGCGTTGGAAAAGACCGTCGCAGAGCGCACGCATGAAATTCAGCAGCGCATGCAAGAGCTGGCCGTGATCAACAGTGTGCAAGAAGGTCTCGTCGCGCAGATGGACATGCAGGGCATTTATGATTTGGTGGGAGAAAAAATCCGCACGATCTTCAACGCGCAAGTGATCGACATCGTGACTTACGACCGCGAAGCGAATCTGATTGAAGATCGCTACTCCTTCGAAAAGGGCGATACCACGCTGCTTGGCCCGCGTGAGCCGAAGGGATTCAGAAAGCACGTCATTGAGACGCGCCAAGCGTTGGTGATTAATCACGGCGCAGAGCAGGTAAGCCGCAAATATGACAACGAGGTTGTGATCGGCGAAGCTCCGAAATCCGCCGTTTTTGTGCCCATGATCGCGGGCAGCGAGGTCACCGGCGTCGTCAGTTTGCAAAACCTCGATCAAGAAAACGCGTTTCCGGATTCCGACGTGCGCCTGCTCACCACGCTCGCGAACAGCATGAGCGTCGCGCTGGAAAACGCGCGCTTGTTCGACGAGACCAACCGCCTGCTCAAAGAAACCGAGCAGCGCAACGCCGAACTCGCCGTGATCAACAGCGTGCAAGAAGGCCTGGTCGCGCAGATGGACATGCAGGCGATTTATGATTTGGTGGGAAACAAAGTCCGTGACATTTTCGATGCGCAGGTGGTGGTTATTCGCACTTATGATCAAAACGCGGGGCTTTCGCACATCCGCTTTGTGGTGGAAAAAGGGCAGCGGTTTTATCCCGAGCCGGGCCCGTGGGATGGATTTGATCAACATCTCATTAGCCTGAGAAAGCCGCTGTTGTTGAACGAGAACTTTGCCGGATATGTGGGCCGGTTTTCCGAACAGGTTGCCACTGATGGCGAGGCGCCCAAGTCCGCCCTCTTCGTTCCGATGATTGTCGGCGAGGCCGTCACCGGCAATGTGAGCTTGCAGAACATCGACCGCGAGCATGCTTTCAGCGATTCCGACGTGCGCTTGCTCACCACGCTCGCGAATAGCATGAGTGTAGCGTTGGAGAATGCGCGTTTGTTCGACGAGACCAACCGTCTGTTGAAAGAGACCGAAGCGCGCGCCGCGGAACTGGCCATCATCAACAAAGTCGGCGAAGGTCTGGCGCAGCAGCTTGACTTTCAGGGCATCATTGACTTGGTCGGCGACAAAATCGTCGAAGTGTTCAAAGCGCAAGTTGTGAGCATTTCTCTTTATGAGCCGAAAGCGCAGACGATTCATCATCGCTATGTCATCGAGCGCGGCGAGCGTTTTTATTTTGATAAAGCGCAAGCTTGCGATCAGGATCGCTTGGAAATCATTCAAACGCGCAAGCCGCTGGTTTACGGCACCTCGGAGGAGATGGTGGCGCGCACCGGCGAAGAAGTCATTGCCGGCGAGTTCCCCAAATCCTACATGGGCGTGCCCATCATCCTCGGCCAGGAGGCCACGGGCGTGGTGACCGTGCAAGACTTGGATCGCGAGCATGCTTTTAGCGAGCCCGACGTGCGCCTGCTCGCAACGCTGGCTTCGAATATGGGCGTGGCGTTGGAAAACGCGCGCTTGTTCGATGAAACCAAACGCCTGCTCAAAGAAAGCGAGCAGCGCAACGCGGAACTGGCCATCATCAACAGCGTGGGCGAAGCGATGACCAAGCAACTCGACGTGCAAACGGTCACGCGCATCGTGGGCGACAAAGTGCGCGAAATTTTCAACACCGAAGCCACGGAGATTTTGCTGCTCGATCAAAACACGAATCTCATTCACGTGCCGTTTTCATATTTTCGCGGCTATCAAACCGTCGAGCCGTTTGCTTTGGGAGAAGGCCTCACCTCCGTGGCCATCAACTCGCGCCAGCCCGTGCTGATGCACACATTTCAAGAGCAGCTCGAACACGGGGCGAGCTTTGATGAAACCATTGGAGAACTCGACAAGACCGAATCGTACATGGGCGTGCCCATCATCGTCGGCGAAAAGGTGCTGGGCGTGGTGAGCGTGCAAAGTTATCGGCAACACGCTTACGATGACAGCAGCGTGCGCCTGCTTTCCACGCTTTCTTCCAACATGGGCGTGGCCATCGAAAACGCGCGCCTCTTCGATGAAACCAATCGCTTGCTCAAAGACACCGAGTCGCGCAACGCCGAGCTGGCGGTGATCAACGGCGTGCAAGAAGGCCTCGTGCGCGAGCTGGACATGCAGGCGATTTACGAGTTGGTGGGCAATCGTCTCACCACGTTGTTCGATATTCAAGTGGTGATCATTCGCACGTTCGATCATGAGGCCGGTTTGGAGCATTGGCAATTTGCGTTTGAAAAAGGCCAACGCTTGCAAAGCGCGCCGCGCCCGTTCAATTGGGCCAATCGCGAGCTGATTCGCACGCGGCAGCCGATGCTCATCAACGAAAACTACATTCAGACCGCGCAGAAATTCGGCGGCAAGGGCGTGACCGTCGGCGAACCGCCCAAGTCCGCAGTGTTCATGCCGCTGCTCGTGGGCGAAACCGTGAAAGGCTCGATCAGCTTGCAAAATGTTGATCGCGAAAATGCTTTCAGCGAGTCCGACGTGCGCTTGCTCTCCACATTGGCGAACAGCATGAGCGTGGCGTTGGAGAATGCCAGGCTCTTTCATGAAACGAATCGCCTGCTCGCGGACACGAAACAGCGCGCCGCAGAGCTGGCAACGATCAACAGCATCAGCGAAGCGCTGGCCTCGCAACTCAAGCAAGACGACCTCATTCAATTGGTGGGCGAGCAGATTCGCCAAGTGTTCCGCGCCAACATCGCCTACGTCGCGCTGCTGGACAAAGCCACGAACATGATCCATTTCCCCTACAGCTTCGGCGAAGACGCCGAGCCACTCGTCTTTGGCGAAGGTTTGACTTCGCAAATCATCAAAACCGGCAAGCCGCTGCTCATCAACGAAGATGTTGACGCAAGTTATACGAAGCTCGGGATCGCCGACACTGGCGCGCCCGCGGAGTCGTATCTCGGCGTGCCGATACCGGTGGGCAATGAAGTCGTCGGCGTCATCAGCGTGCAAAGCTCGGAGCAGAGCAATCGTTTTACCGAGGCCGACTTGCGCTTGCTCAACACGATCGCGGCCAATGTCGGCGTGGCTCTGCACAATGCGCGCTTGTTTGAAGAAACGCAAGAAGCGCGCGCCGTTGCCGAAGAAGCGAATGAAGCGAAGAGTAGTTTTCTCTCCACGGTCAGCCACGAGCTGCGCACGCCGCTCACTTCCGTGCTCGGCTTCGCGAAGATTATTAAGAAGCGTTTGGAGGAAAAAATCTTTCCGTTGCTCAAAGTCGAAGACGCGAAAGTCAAGCGCACGGTCGATCAAGTGGCAGAGAATCTCAACGTCGTCGTGGCCGAGGGCGAGCGTTTGACCTCGCTCATCAACAACGTCCTCGATCTCGCCAAGATCGAAGCAGGCAAAATCGAATGGCACATGGAGAACGTCAGCGTTGCAGATATCATCGAGCGCGCGACCGCAGCCACGGCCTCATTGTTCGAAAGCACAGGCTTGAAATTGAAGAAGGAGATTGATGCGACCCTGCCGGAAATCGTCGGCGACAAGGACAAGCTGATTCAAGTGGTGATCAATCTCATTTCCAACGCGGTGAAGTTCACGGAGAAAGGTTCGGTCACCTGCCGCGCCAAGCAGGGCAATGGCGAGATCGTGGTGAGCATCATCGACACCGGGATGGGCATCGCGCCGGAAGATCAGCCGAAAGTGTTCGAGAAGTTCAAGCAAGTCGGCGATACGCTCACGAACAAGCCGAAAGGCACGGGCTTGGGCTTGACGATTTCTAAAGAGATTGTCGAGCATCACGGCGGCCGCATTTGGGTGGAAAGTGAGTTGGGCAAAGGCAGCACGTTCTCTTTTGCGTTGCCGATCAAAAGCAAAACCGCGCGCGAGGGAGAGTTGGCGCATGTTGATTTCTCCGCGCTCATGGCGCAACTCACGCAGCGCGTGCAGAGCACGGCCATGAAATCGAAGAACGGCAAGCCGAGCATTCTCGTCGTCGATGATGAAGCTTCGATTCGCGAGCTACTCAATCAAAATTTGCACGAGGCCGGCTATCACGTGCGCACGGCGAGCAACGGCCGCGAGGCGCTCGAACAAGTCCGCCAAGAGCATCCCGATCTCATCATTCTCGACGTGATGATGCCGGAGATGAACGGCTTCGACGTCGCCGCGGTGCTGAAGAACGACCCTGCGACGATGGACATTCCCATTCTCATTCTGTCCATCGTGCAAGACCGCGAGCGCGGCTATCGTCTCGGCGTTGATCGTTACTTGACCAAGCCGATTGACACCGACGCGCTGTTCCGCGAAGTGGGCGCGCTGCTGGAGCAAGGCAAGTCGTATCGCAAAGTCATGGTCGTGGATGAAGACGCTTCCACGGTGAAGACGCTCAGCGAGGTGCTGCAAGCGCGCGGCTATCACGTGGTCGAAGCCAACGGCCTGGAGCTCGTGAAAAAGGCGGTGGCGGAAAAGCCGGATATTATTATTTTGAACTCGATGCTGTCGGGCAAGCAGGAGCTGGTCAGGACGCTGCGGTTTGAGAAGGGGCTGGAGGATGTGCTGTTTTTGGTTTATCAATGAGCTTTAATTTCCAACGGATAGAAAAACCCAACTGATGAAAACCTAATCCGTAGGGTTCTTTAATCCGTTGGGAAAAAATTTTTAATCTCCAACGGATAGAAGAACCCAACTGATAAAACCCAATCCGCTGGGTTCTTCTACCTGAATTTTGCACGTTGATAGCCTCGGGGCGAAATCAACAGCGTGTTACGCGTCACTCCGTAGGAGTTTTTAGAGACGAGAGGTGCGTCGTTACTTTAATCCGTTGGGAAAAAATTTTTAATCTCCAACGGATAGAAGAACCCAACTGATAAAACCCAATCCGCTGGGTTCTTCTACCTGAATTTTGCACGTTGATAGCCTCGGGGCGAAATCAACAGCGTGTTACGCGTCACTCCGTAGGAGTTTTTAGAGACGAGAGGTGCGTCGTTACTTTAATCCGTTGGGAAAAAATTTTTAATCTCCAACGGATAGAAGAACCCAACTGATGAAGCCAAATCCGTTGGGTTCTTCTATCCGTTGGAAAAGGCTTTAAAAACAGTTCGGATGGTTTTATGGCGCTTCTTTATGAAGAATTGACGCGAGAGTTGCGACGGTGTGTTTTTGAGGTTCACAACGCGCTTGGAACCGGTTATGACGAAGAAACCTATCATCAAGCCATGAATATTCGAGTAGAAAAGAGCGGCATTGCGTTTCGATCACAGGAAATTCGCTTCGTCGAGCATCGCGGAGAAAAGGTTGATGAGTTCAAGCTTGACATGATCGCCGATGACAAGGTTGTCCTCGAGCTAAAAAGCTTGCACTCCGATTTCTTGCAACCCAATTTCGTTCAGATCCTTTCGTACTTGAAGCTTTGGCAAAAACAGCTCGGGCTTTTGGTCAACTTTGGGCTGCCGAAAGCAAAGATCAAGCGCATTCCGTTTTCAGAAAAAGGCAAAAAGAAAAGCGAGAATTACGATTACATCAAAGGCATTCTTGCGCCTGCGGATCGAGAGCACTTGAAGAATCTGAGAGAGGCAATTTTAACGGTGTTTGAAATGCACGGTTTGGGATATGGCGAATCAGTTTGCCAACATTTAGTTTTAGCCGAATTGCGGCATAGAGAAATAAAGTATGAGCCGAAAACGATCATTCCGGTTGAGTACGAGGGCCGGCCGATTCGAAATTTTGAAATGAATCTTCCGATCATTGCAGGCCGATTTATTTTAGGTGTTACAGCGTTGCAGAAGCACATCGAATTTTATGACATCGCCAAGATGCAAACCTATCTGCGTGCCTTGCATCTCCAAATCGGATTGCTTGTAAATTTCGGCAAGAAAGAATTGCAAATCACCGGCGTTCGCGCGTGAAGTTAATCTCCAACCGATGGGAAAACCCAACTGATGAAAGCTAAATCCGCTGGGTTCTTCAATCCGTTGGAAAAATCTTTTTCTAAGGAGAGCCATGAGCCAAAAAATCCTCATCGTTGATGATGAAGCGCATTTGCGCATGCTGATCGAGCAAACGCTGGAAGATTTGCAGGACGAAGGCGTGGAATTGCTGACCGCCAGCAACGGCGAAGAGGCGCTGGAGATGATCAAAGCGGAAAAACCGAATCTCGTCTTCCTCGACGTGATGATGCCGAAGATGAGCGGCTTCGACGTGTGCCATGCCGTGAAAAAAGAATTGCAGCTCGCGGACATTCACATCGTGTTGTTGACCGCGAAGGGCCAGGAATTTGACAAACACAAAGGCCTCGAAGTCGGCGCGGATGTTTATATGACCAAGCCTTTCGATCCCGATGCGCTGTTGCGAAAGGCCAAAGAGGTGTTGGGAATCTCCGGCTGATGAAAAGCGCGACAACTGAGCTTTTCGGCCTCATCTATCCGCTGACAGACTCTTTTTAATCTCCAACGGACTCACTATGTCAATCTAAAAAATGCTTTGTTCAAACTTTTTG
>JBBILN010000139.1:0-9051 GCA_037444905.1 bacterium
GGCGAATTTACCGCGCAGCGCAAGCTTCTCCTCATGAAATAAGTTTGCGAAAGGCGAAGGGCGAGCGCCTTTCTCCCCTCTCCCTTTGCCAATCGCCCTTCGGGCTTCACCGCGCGGCGCAAGTGCGTGTTGATGAAGTGATTTTCGAAGAACGAGAATCAAAGATGGAGGATAAAGAATCGTAGGTCGATCTTCCATCCTCGATGCTCGAACAACCGTTGTGTTTCAAATCAAAAGCAGGCCTGCTTATGAAAACTCTGAATACCGTTCTCTGCGGGTTGAGCTTGCTCCTCGCAACCACCCTTCATGCCCAGGATGACTGGACCCTGCAAAACCCTGCCACGAAGCCCTCGGCGCGGCAGTTTCATGCGATGGCCTCGCTCGGCGGCGACCAGGTGTTGCTGTTTGGCGGGCAAGATGCGGGATTCAGTTCGAACAATGAAACGTGGGTCTATGACCTGAGCGACAACACCTGGACCCTGAAAAGCCCGGCCACGCAGCCCTCGGCGCGATATGGTCATGCACTGGCCTCCCTCGGCGGCGACCAAGTGCTGTTATTCGGCGGGTACGATGCGGGTGGTAAAGACGATGAGACCTGGGTCTATGACCTGAGCGACAACACGTGGACCCTGAAAAGCCCGGCCACGAAGCCCACGGAGCGAATATATCCTGCGATGGCTTCCCTCGGCGGCGACAGGGTGTTGTTATTTGGCGGGAGATTTTTTCCCGGTATTAATAGCGATGAGACTTGGGTCTATGACCTGAGCGATAACACCTGGGCCTTGCAAAGCCCGTCCACGAAACCCTCCGCGCGATATTCCGCGATGGCCTCGCTTGGCGGCGGCCAAGTGCTGCTGTTTGGCGGCAACGATGGTTCTAGTGACGACGAGACCTGGGTCTATACCGCTTCACCAGAGGTGGAAGTTAAACCCTTCGTCTTCCTCGCCAACAAAGTGACGCTCAAGAGCACGAAGCAAAGCACGCCTGCGGGCGATATTCATTCCAACGGCACGTTGGTCGTGGAAAAAGGCAAGCCGAGCACGTACAACTCCAATCTCACCGCGATTGGCAAGATTACGATCAACAAGCAGAACACGATCAACGGCAACGTGAAATCGCAAACGAGCGTGAGCAATTCTGGCACGATCACAGGCACGACGACAATTGGCACCGTAGCGAATGAGCCGCTGCCGAGCTTGAGTTACTCCGCCGGCGGATCGAACAAAACCGTTCCTCTCGGCGGTTCGCTCACACTTGCGCCCGGTTCGTATGGCATCGTTACGATGAGCAATGGCGGCACGCTCAAACTTTCGAGCGGCGAGTATTTCATGAATGAACTGCGTTATGCGAGCACGATTGAAGCAGGAACAATTGAGATTGATCTGTCGAGCGGCGATCCAGTTACGATCAATGTTGTGAGCAATCTGCAACTCGGGCATGAGGCGGCGATTGTGCTTTTGCCCAATGGCGAGAGCGATAGCAAGCTCGTCACGTTCAACACGCTGCAAAGCACAAATGCCAATTGGGGCCGCGAGGGATATTTTCTCGGCTCCTTCAACGCTCCGAACGCCATCGTCACGCTCGTGAAGAACTCACAACTGCGCGGCTCCATTTGCGCGAAGGAAATCGTCGTGAGCAATGACTGCTTGTTCTTGCACCACGATTCGCCCGGCTCCTTGCCGGGACCCGGCAATTTGCCCAAGGCGTCTGGAGATGATGAAGAAGTTGACAGTGATCAGTCACCAGTGACCAGTTATCAGTTGAAGCAGAATTATCCGAATCCGTTTAATCCTTCGACGACGATCAGCTTTGCCTTGCCGCAAGCGAGCGAAGTGACGCTGTCGATCTTCAATACGAGCGGGCAATTGGTGAAGCAAGTGGCAAATGGCAAGTTTGCAAGTGGCAGGCACAGTTTCGTGTGGGAGGCGACGAACGAGAACGGCGAGCGCGTGGCGAGCGGGGTGTATTTGTATGTGATCAAAGCCGGCGAATTTACCGCGCAGCGCAAGCTTTTGTTGATGAAGTGAGTCTGCCACGCAACCCTTGCGAAGGTTTGAGGCTTTCGCAGGGGGTGCTTTTTTGCTCAAACACGGCTTGGCTGTGGCTTGCTTTTGGTTGGAATTGCAAAGCATTCTACTGCCCAGCCGTGGCGGAAAGATTTTTTAAGAGAAAGCGAGGAATGGGCGAGAAAAAAACTTGTGGTGATGGAATGAAAGCGCGAAGTGCGCGAGGGCCTATTTTAGAAGCGCGGCGAACCCCATCTGTTCAAAATGATGATCGTTGGTGAAGGCTTCTCCCAAACCGAATCTGCGCATGACCACGAACGAAGTGCAATCGGTAAATGAAAAATCCTTGTCGGAGTATTGCTTAAACAACGCCCACGCTTCTTCTTCGATTTCGGGAGTGATGTGAATGATCTGAACCGTTCTTGCTGCCCGGATTTTTTCGCCAAAATCTACGGCTGCGAAATGTCCGACCTTGGCCATTAACCCGGTATAGGTTTCATCCAGCACGAAGTTTGTGGTGAGATAGCGGCAGCCGCTCTGTAAAAGCGCTCGATTCTTTTGCACTGCCAAAGGGTTCAACTGGTCACGTTTGCTGTTGAGCGCGATCCACCCATTTGAGTCTGCAAAGGCCTGCTTCATTGCGAAAGCCCTTTGCCATAGAGGTAATGATCCAAATTGGCGGCCAAGTCCGAGGGTGCTTGCGAGTCATAGCCCTGCATTTGAAAAATCGGATCCTGCTCGATGTCAAAGTCCGCATTCGAATCCAGCAAACGCGCGATCCATTCTTGCACGAGCGTCTGCGCCGATTTGCCGTTGCGCAGAGCCGCTTGCTCAAGGCGTTGGCTATCGCGCGTGGTGAGCGTGATAACAAATTCGGTCATGGCTCAAGCTCCTTGACGGTAAGTTGCGGCACATAATTAAAAAATCACGGCAACAAAATCAAGCGCGGCGATGAAATTATCCCAATGCGTTCAACCCGAGCACCGTGATCCGTTTTCAGTTGCCAGTGAACAGTGACGTGACGCTGGCGATCTTCAACACCAACGGGCAATTGGTGAAGCAAGTGGCAAGCGGCAAGTTTGCAAGTGGCAGGCACAGCTTTGTGTGGGACGCGACGAACGAACGCGGCGAACGTGTAGCGAGCGGGGTGTATTTGTATGTGATCAAAGCCGGCGAATTTACCGCGCAGAGCAAGCTCATTCTCATGAAGTGAGTTTTGAAGATCGAAGATTGAAGATGGAGAATCGCAAGGGCAATTCTCCATCTTCAATTCTCCATCCTTAAGCACGCCTTTTTCTTTTCATGGCAGGCTTGGTTTCGAAGCTTTTTGTGTTATATTTTAAAAGGCGCGGCGGACGCGCCCAAGAGCTTCCACAAAAGACAAAGTTTCCATTTGCTCTGCCATGAACAAACGCCTTCGCCTCTCCCTGCTTCTTCCGTTGCTGATTGTCGCTCCGTTGCGCGGCCAAACCCTCACGCCTCTGCCTTTGCACCTCGAGCGCATCTCAAACGACCTCGGGCTTTCGCAGAATTTGATCACCTGCATTTTGCAGGATCGCCAGGGCTTCTTGTGGTTCGGCACGCCGGATGGGTTGAATAAGTTTGACGGCTACAAATTCACCGTCTATCGGCATGAGGCTTATGATTCGACCTCACTTTCGGACAATCATGTTCAGGCATTGTGCGAGGATCGCGAAGGCCGCATTTGGGTCGGCACACAGAGCGGGCTAAATCTCTTCGACCGCACCACGGAAGCATTTGACCGCAGCCTCGCTCGCGAGAATCCTAGCAATCCCAAAAGCTTGAGCCGCGCCACGATTATGGACATCCGGGAAAATCCCCACGACGAGGGGGCGATATGGATTGCCACTCTTGACGGGTTGGAGAGGCTGATGCTGCCGGCCGGCGCAAACAATCTCAGCGAAGCGGCATACTCGCATTTCCACCTCGATCCCGACAATTCGAATCGTCTCGACCGCAATCAAGTCGCGCGCCTGGCCGTGGATGGCCGCGGAGCGGTGTGGGCTTCAACCGATTCCGCGATTTATAAAATTTCTCGGCTCGCGGCCGGCGCTTACCAAAGTCATCGTGTCGCACTCGATCCCCCTGATCCCGATTGGAAAAGAGCGTTGGACGGCCCGTCGCAGCGTTATTTGCTGGCGCCCGGGAAAAACGGCGCGGTATGGCTTGGCACCGGTTTCGGGCTGGCGCGTTGGGACGCGGCTCAGGGCGCGTTCACATACTTCAAGCTGCCGCTCGAACGGACGCCTGGTTTCCAATGGGAGGCTGCGCTGACTATGTATGAAGAGTGGGCTGCGCCGCAAAGCAGGCTTTGGATCGGAACCTGGAAGGGCGTGGCGCGCTTCGACTTCTCTGCCAACAGCTTCTCGTTTCATCAGCATGAACCCGGCAACCCCAACAGCGCACCGGAATCCGGGATCGGGGCTTTTCTTCAGGACGAGGCCGGGGTGATGTGGCTCGGCTCCAATGGCAATGGTTTGTTTCGACAGGATGCTCAAGCCCGCCGTTTTGCGCAACGCGGGACGGATAACCGTCTCAGCGTTTGGCGCGGCACCAGTCTCAGAGCTTTGTGCGAAACCGATTCGCCCGCGGCCTTATGGCTCGGCACCGCCAACGACAAACTCTACCGCATGAATCGCCGCAGCGGTGAAATGAGCCTGGTGCCGCCGCCGCGCGAATTTCCAAACTGGGGCGTCGTGGTGGCGATGCTGCAAGACAAACGCGGTGCGCTCTGGATCGGCAATCATCATGGGCTGTTCCGTATGGAATGGAAAGATGGGCGAGCCGGCGCCTTTTCCTATTTCAAGCCGGAACCAGATCTCCCCGGG
Source organism: bacterium (assembly GCA_037444905.1). Lineage (GTDB taxonomy): Bacteria > Zhuqueibacterota > Zhuqueibacteria > Zhuqueibacterales > Zhuqueibacteraceae > JABWAN01. The sequence continues at coordinate 4,856 of JBBILN010000139.1, forward strand.
ATGCCTTTGCACGAGGTTAAAGACATCTTCGAGGACCGCGACGGCGAAATTTGGATTGCGACACGCGCGCATCTGTTGCGTTTCGACCGCGCGACGAACGGTTTTGTGCCCTACCGTTATGCCTCTAACGATCTTGCCGCCATCAAACAGAATACCTACACCTTCATCCATCAAGACCGCCGCGGCAGGTTTTGGCTTGGCACCGCCGCAGGCCTGCTTCGTTTTGATCCGCGAACGCGCGCGGAAGACGGCGAGGCTTTCCAGCGCTATTTCCATGATGCGAAGAACCCTGCGAGCTTGAGCCACAACCTCGTCCGCGCCATTTGCGAGGATCCCGATGATCCCGAAAACATTCTGTGGATCGGAACCGCGGGCGGCGGCCTCAATCGCTTTGACATGAGAACCGAAAACTTCACTCATTTCACCACCAAGGACGGCTTGCCGAATATGGTCATCTACGCGATTTTGCATGACAATGACGGCAACTTGTGGATGAGCACGAATCACGGACTATCGCGTTTCACGCCCCGCACGCTCGCGTTCAGAAATTTCGACGCCGGCGACGGCCTGCAGGACAACGAATTCAATGCGGCTTCTTTTTTCAAGAGCGCGAGCGGCGAGCTGTTTTTCGGCGGCATCAACGGCTTCAACGCGTTTTATCCCGCAAACATTCGCGACAACCCGCACGTGCCGCCGGTGGTGTTCACGGACTTTCAGCTTTTTAACCGGCCGGTTTCGTTCAAGGAAAAAAAATCTTTGCTGCGCGCGCCGATCAATGAGACAAAGGAACTGGCGCTGGCGCATGATCAAAACGTTTTCTCGTTCGAGTTTGCGGCGCTGGATTACACCGATCCCGCGAAGAATCGCTATCGCTACATGATGGAGAATTTCGACAAAGCCTGGCGCGAGAACGGCACGAGCCGCACGGCGACGTATACGAACCTGAATCCCGGCACATACGTTTTCCGCGTGCAAGGCTCGAACAACGACGGCGTGTGGAATGAGAAGGGAGCTTCGATCAAAATTACGATAACGCCGCCGTGGTGGCAAACGTGGTGGGCCTACACGCTTTACGTCTTGACTTTTGCGGCTATTTTATACGGCCTGCGTCGTTATGAAATGAACCGGCAGCAGCTTAAACATCAAGTGGAAGTCGAGCGTTTGCAGGCCGAGAAAAAAAATTTGGAAACCGCCAGGCTAACGGAGCTGGATCGCCTGAAGTCGCGCTTCTTTGCGAACATTTCGCACGAGTTTCGCACGCCGCTGACGCTCATTCTCGGGCCGGTGGAACAGATTCTCGGCGAGGTGATCGAAGAAAGAGCGCGCCCCAAGCTTCGCCTCGTGCAGAACAACGCGCAACGGCTCTTGGGCTTGATCAACCAACTGCTCGATCTTTCCAAACTGGAAAGCGGCAAAATGCAGCTTCGCGCCGCAGAGGGCGACCTCGTCGCGTTTCTGCAAAACCTCGCCGTTTCGTTCGCGCCGCTGGCCGAGCGCAAACGCATTGCGTTGCGCTTTGAAGCAAAAGAGAAAAAGCTTTTGGTTTATTTCGATCGCGATAAAGCGGAAAAGATTTTCAGCAATCTGCTTTCGAACGCGATTAAGTTTACGCCGGAGGGCGGGTCTGTGACGGTGGAGATGGGGAAAGCGGGTGATGGGGAGAGCGGGAGAGTGGGTGAGCGGGAGATTCATCCCGTCACTCCGTCTCCCACTCTCCAAGTCACCCTCTCTCCTAGTCTCCCTCTCGCATTTGCTTTTGTCACAATCAAAGACACCGGCATCGGCATCCCCGCAGAGAAGCTGCCGCACGTCTTCGATCGTTTCTATCAAGTGGATGCTTCGCCCACGCGCGCATACGAAGGCACGGGCATCGGTCTCGCGCTGGTGAAAGAGTTGGTGGAATTGCATCGCGGCACCGTCAGCGTTATCAGCGCCGAAGGCCAAGGCTCGACGTTTACCGTTGCGCTTCCGCTCGGCAAAGATCACCTCGCGCCGGAGGAGGTTTTGGAGGTCGCGGAACAGTATTCAGTGAGCAGTGACCGAGAAGCGAAGATCGAGGATAGTGGATTGAAGATCGTGGATGAAGCTACGATCGGCCAGCAACAAGCAACCAGCGACCAGCATCCAGCATCCAGCCACGAGCATCCAGCAACCAGCAACGAGCAGCCGGACCTCATTCTCCTCGTCGAAGACCACGCGGAGATGCGGCGCTTCGTGCGGCAGGAATTGGAGCCGGCATATCGCGTCCACGAAGCCGGCGACGGCGAGGCCGGTTGGGAGAAAGCATTGGAGGCAATTCCGGATCTGATGATCAGCGACGTGATGATGCCCAAGATGAACGGCTATGAATTGTGCCGCCGCTTGAAAACCGACGAACGCACCAGCCACATTCCGGTGATTTTGCTGACGGCGAAAGCCGACCAGCCCGACAAGCTTGCAGGCCTGGAAACCGGCGCGGATGATTATCTCAGCAAGCCGTTTGACCGCCAGGAGCTGGTGGCGCGCGTAAAGAATTTGATTGCGCTGCGGCGCAAGCTGCGCGAGCGTTTTGCGCGACAGCTCACGCTCAAGCCGAGCGAGGTGACAGTGGAAAGCCGTGACGAAGCGTTCTTGCAGCGCGCGCTCGCGGTGATGGAAGAGCAGATCAGCAACGAAGAGTTCAGCGTGGAAGATTTTCAGCGGGCCGTGGGCATGAGCAAAACGCAGTTGCACCGCAAGCTCAAAGCCCTGGTCAATCAAGCCCCGCGGGAGTTTATGCGCACGTTTCGTTTGCAGCGCGCCGCGCAGTTGCTCAAACAAGGCGCGGGCAACGTCACGGAAATCGCCTACATGGTCGGCTTCAGCAGCCAGCCGTATTTCACCAAATGCTTTCAGGAAGAATTTGGCGTGACGCCAAAGGAGTATGCGAAGCGCGAAGAGCAGAAGGCTAAAGGCTCACAGGCCTCAAGCTGAGGAGTTTGTCGGTCACATGCTCACAATGCGAACAAGTCGCAGCCCCCAAAAAAGTTTCCAACGGATAGAAAAACCCAACGGATGCAAGAAGCGTAATCAGTTGGGTTCTTCAATCCGCTGGAAAAATTCCCGCCCTGCGGCAGGCCAGGCTTTGTCTCTTGCACTGAATTAACTCAAAGATGCCATGGGCAAAATGAAACAGCCCGGCGCAATGCGCTAACGCCATGTTTGCCTTTCATTTTCTATCATGGCTTTCCCTCATTTTCCCGCCCTCCACCGTCCCCCCCCGGCGCATTTGGAACGCCAGTGTATAAATTTGGAACGTGAGTCTATAACCCGCCTTTCCCTTCTGCCGCGTTTGGAACGCTGCCATACGATTTTGGCGCAGCGTTGAAAGCAATCGCCCCCGCCTTTTTCTTATCTTCTTCCGGCGACACGAACGAAAAAACGAACCTCACAAAAATACACAAAGGGAGAAGCTTTGCCTTTGCGGCTTTTGTGCCCTCGCGGTGAATAAATACGATTTCGGAATGTCACATGCCCGCAAACACCTTTACGCTCTCCGGCACCTACCTCGACGCCGGCAAAATCCGGCTGGCGAGCGGGGAAATTTTGACATGCGTCGAGCTTGTCGCGCAGCACATTCTCCCCGGCGCGGCCATGAAAGTGACCATCGTGCTCGAAGCGCCGGATTACTTGCACGGCATGGAGGGCGCGGTTTGGGCAACGTATGACCGCTATCAAGCCGAGGTTGTGCAAAGCGCCTTGCAATCGCAGAAAATTTCGTGCGAGGTGCGGGAAGCTTTTTTCAGCGGCAAGCGGCTGTTCGTTGTGCACGTTCGCGATCCGGCGCAAGCCGAGGCCGCCATGGATTTCGTGTGGCGCGAGCCAGGCGGCCTCATGCTCCAGCCGGACTGGCATTATCCGGCTGGTGTGCCGAATGAAAGCTTTTTGTTATGGACGGGTGAGCGCTGAAAGGGGTGAGTGGGTGAAGTAAAAAGTCCCAAGTCGATGGCGCATTCGTGCCTGCCGCCGGGCTTGGGCAGAATATTTTTCTAAACTTGAAAAATCTCTGAGACCAAGTCCGAGGCGCCAAAATTTTATCCCAATCCCTCGAAAGCCGCTTCGCGCAAGCGGCGAGAGCGAGCTTTCACAAACTTCAAATGCACTGGAGGTCAGCATGAAAAAACTTTTCACGCAAACCGTATCCGTTGGCGGTGGGCGACGTTTCCTCATGGCGCTTG
>JBBILN010000140.1:0-8898 GCA_037444905.1 bacterium
ACCCTTTCACCCTTTCACCCTTTCACCCTTTCACCCTTTCACCCTTTCACCCTCGGCGCAAGCGCTGTGCAAAACCATTTATCAGGGAGGTTATGGATGGAAGCCCATCTCATTTGCAAAAGTCCCGCCATGCAAGCCGCACTGGAAAAAGTCAAACACGTTGCGCCGACAAATGTCTCCGTCTTGTTCGTGGGAGAAACCGGCGTGGGCAAAACCCTGCTCGCGCGATATATCCACGAATTGAGCGGGAGGAAGGATGGCCCATTCATTGATGTGGATGCCGGCGCCATTCCCCCGCCATTGATCGAAAGCGAGCTGTTCGGCCATGAAAAAGGCGCGTTCACAAGCGCTATCACACAAAAAATAGGCTTGATCGAACGGGCCAATGGCGGCACGCTCTTCATTGATGAAGTTCAAAATCTGAGCTTGGAGTTGCAAGTCAAATTTCTCAAAGTGCTGGATAGCGGCAGTTTCCGCCGCGTGGGAGGCGGGCAGGAGATGCACTCGTGTTTTCGCCTCGTTTCGGCGACCAATGGCAATTTGCCGGAGTTGATTGTAACAGGCAGTTTTCGAAAGGACCTGCACTTTCGCATTGCGCAAGCAACCATTTTTATTCCTCCGTTACGCGAGCGGCAAGAAGATATTCTGCCGTTGGCGGATTTTTATTTGCAAGCTTGTTGCCGCGACCTTCAGAAGCAACTTAGGTTTTCAGAAGAAGTCAAAAGTCTGTTGCGCAATTATCCCTGGCCTGGGAATGTGCGAGAGCTGATCAACGAGATCTACCAAGCCGGCGCCTTTTGCAGCGGTCCAGAATTGCAGCCGAAGGGCTTTGCTTTTGAAACGCAACGTGAAGCTTTGGAGCACAACGGCAAAAACGAAGGATTCAGTTTGAAGGAGATGGAAAGGCGATACATTGCAATGATTTTGCAGAAGACCAACGGCAACTTGGCCAAAGCCAGCGATATTCTCAAAGTGGCATACAGCACTCTGGCAAGGAAAGTTCAAAAGTATGGGTTGGAGGAGCTCGTTCAAAATGAGCGAATGGGGTAAGCGGTGAAAATTCATTTGATTGGCTGGGAATTGAAATGCTCACTATCTCATTTTGAGCGAGTGGGGCAAGCGGCTGGATTTTATTCAGTTGTTTGGAGATTGGGTGATGCGCTCGTTCGTTTTGAATGAATATGTAGAGCACTTATAAGATCGAAGTGCTTTTAAAATCAAAGTAAGCGACCAATGGCGCACAGTTTGTAATAAAGCATATTGCCGTAAAACAACAAAACCTTCCTTACAAACACGGGTGATTCAAGTGAAAAAAGGCTTTTTCTATACGTCACTATTGGTGATAGTTTTAATCAATCTCACTACTGTGATTATTTGGCTGAACAAAAATAAAAACAAGGTAGGTCAAGCAGAAACTTCAAGAGTAAGTCAATATCAATATGGAGAGGTTGCTCCTCATTATATGTTAAATTCAATATCGGATGGGATAATTGAATCTGACTCACTTAAAGGTAGAATTGTGTTATTAAATTTTTTCAATCCTGATGATGATCATCATTTGGAAACAATATTTTTTATAAATACAATGGCCGCTAGTTACTCTAAAAATGTCCTGCAGACTTTAGCTGTTGCGAAAACGGCACCAAAAGCTAATAGAAACGCATTTTTAGGCAGTTTTGAAATTCCAATTATTATTGATGATGAAGCTCTATTTATACACAATCTTTTCCACTTAAAGGATTGTTGTGGGGCGACGGTAATCATTGACGAGACGGGAATCATTAGATTTGTAACGCCTTACTTGTTGGATAGTTTTATGACCAAACAGCTTGTCGAATCTCAATTAGAAACTTATAACCAAAGAATCGCGATAAAACAATGACAGTATCAAAAAGGAAACAAAAAGTTTTTTGGGGGATGGCATTCGTCATTCTTCTTGTGATAGCATTAGTATACTATATGTATTTCTCAGGAAATGTAAATGATTCAGTTGTCACCAATACCGATCAAGCGCAGCTTTTGCATGTTGACCATCGTCCGTTGTGGAATGAAAAGGAACAAAATTCTTATGAGGCCTATTCACCTCATAGAATATCATCAGTGAAAATAGATTATCAACAACGTCTTTATATTGTTGATGGTGGCAACAATCGCATTATGCAATATGATTCCGCTGGTAAATTCATTCGACAAATTGGAAGCATCGGGCAAGGACCTGGCGAGCTATTGGATCCGTCGGATCTGGATGTCGATAATGAAGGATTTGTGTATATAGCCAACAGAGGCAACAATCGGATTGAAATTTTCGATTCGCAGGGGAACTATATCAAAAATTTTAAGATTGATCCCATTTCAACATATCGACAGGTGAGCGTTGCTGTCACAGATCAGAAAATGATTTTCATCAACACCGCTGTGGCTGGGTCTTTGATCTCCGCATACTCTTCTAATGATGGTGTCCTGCTGAAGAAATTCGGGACAATTGAACAATACTCCTCTCCATCAGAAACTCTTTTATACAATCTTGGATATTTGGTTTATGCTCCGAGTGAAAATATACTTTACTTTTTATTTATGGCAAAACCGATAATTCAAAAATACAAACTGAATGGTGAATTATTAATGACAAAAAAAATTGTCGGGAAGGAGACTCGTCTGGCTTTCGAGGCATTGGAGCGGAACCAGAAAAAAGCGGGGCATGGCATGATAGGATGGATGATTTTCTTTTATGGCCTCGCCTTGTTACCTAACGGCAATCTTGTGGCAAGCACTGAAATCGGACCGGTCTTCTATGAGCTTGACCAAAATGGAAATGTTTTGAAAAAAATCGCCCCAAAAGAAGCGACAGAAAAAATCATCTTAGGATCCCTTGCATGTTTCGATGATTTCAGATTAATTTCAGCAAACATTTACGACGACAAAGTTACCATGTTCAAGTTCAATCCAACTAACTAATGGAGGCTTTATGCGTACCCAAATTGTTCTAGTAATGTTGGTTCTAAGCTCATTGGCGTTAAACCTTACTTTTCTTACCGTCGATGAAGCAAATGCAACTGGCGGCGGTGGATCAACTTCACAAAAATGCCCAACCGCTTGTCCTTCCGGAGAATGTAAATGTGAGGGAAATAATTGCTCATCTAGAGCGGCGAGTTGCGGAGGGCAGGTTACCTGCGATTGTTCTGATACCAATTGCCACACTACAGCAGATTGCGGTCAACCAAACTGACGCACAAACAAGCTTAAAAGCCCGAGCTTCTCTGAAAAGAATACTCGGGCTTTTTCGATATAGGCATAATCTTTATTTTTATTCGCGAGTTTTCTTCTATTCTATATTCGTTGCCTGTACCAGCACATGCATGTTTTTTAGACTTATCTGTTTTCCATCCTGCCGATACACAATCACTAACTTGAACCTATCGCGAACACCACCCGAGAATCAATTTCCAAAGGCTGCCAGAACTTCATGCTTGTACAGAGTTGAAGCACTATCAACAACATGTTGAGGATCAATGTTCTCTTGGTGAACCCATCCTACTTCGACTACTGGCCAAACAAGCGATTGTTCTCCCTTAATGAAAAAGTAATGGCTATGCCCCTGCCATCCAAATAATTATCCCTAGTAGCAAATTCGGGTACTCTTTTTCCATCTTGCCCCCAATAATTTTTCTCATTATCATCCCCCGCAATGCTCCTAAAATTTTTCCACACCATCATCCAACGCCCGGTTGCCGTGGCCATGCTCATACTCGCCGCGGCAGCCATGGGCCTCTATCAAGCCTTTCATCTCCCGCTCGAGCTTACGCCGGAGGTGGATTTGCCTCGGCTCGCAATCTCCGCAAGCTGGCCGGGGAGCACGCCGGAGAATGTCGAAGCGTTCGTTACCTCGCCCCTCGAAGCCGTGGCGCACACGCTGCAGCACGTGCGCAAAGTCAGCTCGGAGTCGAGCGAGGGGCGCATGCGCGTGGAGATCGAGTTCAATCGCCGGGCGGACATGGATTTCATCGCACTCGAATTGGGCGAGAAGTTGAGCTATCTCACGCGCGATTTGCCGTTCGGGGTTTCCTCTCCTCAAATTGAAAAATACGTTCCCAAAGAGTTTCAAACCGAGGCGTTTCTCAGCTATCATCTCGCGGGCAATTTGGCGCCGCACGAGCTGCGCACGTTTGCTTTGAAGCAATTGCGCGGCACTCTACTCTCGCTCAACGGCATCGCGGAGGTGGAAGTGCTCGGCGGCGAAGAGCGCGAGTTGCACGTGTTGGTCGATCGCGCCAAGCTCGAAACTTACAAACTCACGTTGGCGGATATTCAGCAAGCGCTCGCTTCCGCGCAATTGCGCCGTGCGGCCGGTCGATTGACAAACGGCAATCAGCACGTCGATTTGATTGTCGAAAACTTTGAGAGCGCGCTTGAAGGACTGGCGCAATTGCCCATTATTAAAAACGGCGCGCTCAATCTTCAGCACGTTGCGACGCTGCAATTCCAAACCGTGCCGCCGCTCACCATCACGCGCATCGACGGCGAGCCTGCGGTGCTCCTGCGCATCTTGCGGCAGCCCGGCACGAACTCCTTGCGCGTCGCGGATGCCGTTTATCAAAAATTAGAAGAGCTGAAAAAAATTTTCCCCGGCGACTTGCGCCTGCTCAAAGCGCAAGACGAGACCACGCGCATGCGCGAGGATTTGCGCGATCTGCTCGTGCGCTCGGGCTTCAGCTTGCTCGTGGTTTTAATCACGCTGCTCTTGTTTCTGCGCTCGTGGCGCCTGGCCGGAATCGTCATGGCCACGATTTTCTTTGCAGTATTGCTTGCACTGAATTTGTTCGGCGTGTTGGGCTTGGGGCTCAACTTGCTCACGCTCGCGGGTTTTGCGCTCGGCTTCGGCATGTTGGTGGATAATGCGATCGTGGTCGTGGAAAATATTCAGCGCAAGAGAGAGCGTGAGTGGGAGACTTGGAGATTTGGAGACGGGGAGATGGGGAGAGAGGGAGAGGAGAGAGGCGGAGGGGAAATTGAAATGGCGGCGCGGGGAACCGCGGAGGTGGGCGTTGCGATTTTTGCTTCTACTTTGACAACGGTCGTGGCGTTCATTCCGTTTCTTTATATGACGGGCGAACTGCGCGACTATTATCAATCGTTCGCCCTCGCCGTGTGCTCAGCACTGACCGCGAGCTTGCTGGTCGCCTTCACCTTCACGCCGACATTGGTTGCTCATCTCGCGCGGCGCAAGAAAAGCTTCGAGCAATACGGTGCTGCAAACCATCTTCCCCCACTCTCCCTTTCCCCCACTCACCCTCTCTCCCCCTCTCATAATCTCCCTCTCTCCCCGTCTCCCAATCTCCCCCGCACCCACTCGCCCCTTCAATCCCTCTACCAACGCCTCCTTGCTCACCTCATCCGTTGGCGCTGGCTCGTCATTCTTCTCACAGTCGGGTGTTTCGGCGGCGCAACGCATCTTTTTCTCACCGAAGTTACGCGCGGCTCGCCGTGGAAATGGGGCGAGGAAACTTACATCGTGGTGTGGGCGCGCTTGCCCACCGGCGCGCAATTGGAGCGTGCGGACGCGATTGCAATTTTTTTTGAAGACCGTGTTGTCGGCCAATCGCAAGTCGAGCGCGTGTTCACGCGCGTTTCCGCGGAGTATGCGAATCTGCGCATCACCTTTCCCCAAGCGGCGCAGGTTTCCGCTTATCCACTCATCATGAAAGAGCAGCTTTCGGTGTTGGCAAGCCGCTTTGCCGGAATCAGCATCGGCGTCTATGGCTTTGGGCCTGGTTTTGCAATCGGAGGCGGGGGCACTGCGCCGCAATATCACTTGCGCGTGTTGGGTTACAGCTTCAACGAAGTGAAAAGGTTTGCCGAAGAAATCGGCCGCACGCTCGCGCGCCATCCGCGCGTGCGCGAGGTCAATACCGCAAGCGCGGGCTGGTATGCCGCGGGCGAGAGCTTTGAAACGATATTGGTAATCGATCGCAATAAGCTGCCGGCTAATGGTTTGACCGTGCAAGAGGTGATGTCGCAACTCGGCGCGCATCTGCGCGAAAATTTCACGCGGCAAGAGCTTCAGCTCGCAGGCGAGCCGATGATCTATCGCCTCAAATTCGCGGACTTCGAGCGCTTCGAGCTGCAGGAGCTTTTTCGTCTCACATTGCGTGGCGAGCAAGGCCGGCCCGTACAGTTGCGCCACGTCGCGCACATTGAAGAGCGCCCGACGCAGTCGCTCATCGCGCGCGAGAATCAGCAGTATCAACGCTGGATCACGTTCGAGTTTCGCGGGCCGTGGAAGCTCGGCAATCGCTACGTCGAGAGCATCGTCAAAAACACGCATCTGCCGCCGGGCTACAAGCTGGAGCAACCGGAATGGGGGTGGGGTAATGTGGAGGAGGAAGAGGAGTTGTGGAAAGTGATCGGTTTGTCGTTGCTGCTCGTGTTCATGGTGACGGCAGCGTTGTTCGAATCGCTCAAGCAGCCCTTTCTCATTATGACGGCGATCCCCATGGCGCTCATCGGTGTGTTCACGATATTTTGGCTCACGGATCAGCCTTTCGATCGTTCCGCGTACATCGGCGTGGTGCTGCTCGGCGGCATCGTCGTGAACAACGCCATCATCATGGTCGATCACATCAATCAATTGCGGCGCAGCGGGTCTGGGAAAGCGGAGGCGATCATCGTGGGCGCAAGCGACCGCTTGCGGCCTATTCTCATGACCTCGCTCACGACGATTGTGGGGTTGCTGCCAATGGTAGTTGCTGCGGACAAGACTGGACTGTGGTATGCGTTGGCGCTAGCTACGATTGGAGGTATGGCAAGCTCGACCGTCCTCGTTTTGCTCGTGCTGCCGGCGCTTTGTGCTATTGGAAGTTCTCGAATAAAACTATAGCAACGTGCCGCTCAAAAACAGCAACGCCACCGAGAAATAGATAATCAAACCCGTCACGTCCACCAGCGTGGCGACAAAGGGGGCGGAGGAGACGGCCGGGTCGAAACCCAAGCGCCGCAGCATAAATGGTAACATCGAACCCACCAGTGTGCCCCACATTACCACGCCGATCAAGCTAAAAGAGAGTGTCCAACCCACCAATAAGAAGTGCTCGCCGTAGCGCGTATCGCGATTCGGCCACAATAAAATTTGCATCATGCCGATAGTGCCGAGAATCGCGCCGAGAGTCAGCCCGGAAAAAATCTCGCGGCGCATCACCCGCCACCAATCGCGCAAGCGAATCTCTTCCAATGCCATCGCGCGAATCACCAATGAAGCCGCTTGTGAGCCGGAGTTTCCGCCGCTGCTGATAATGAGCGGCACGAACAACGTAAGCACCACCGCACGCTGAATTTCGTGCTCGAAATATCCCATAGCCGCAGCCGTCAAAGTTTCGCCGAGGAATAACAGCGAGAGCCAGCCGCCGCGCTTTTTAATCATGGGCCAGAAACCGGTGTTCATATACGGCTCGTCGAGTGCTTCCACTGCAGCCATCTTTTGAATGTCTTCCGTGGCCTCTTCTTCGACGACGTCGATCATGTCATCGACCGTGACGATGCCGAGTAGCACGCCTTCGGAATCCGTGACCGGCAACGCAACGCGATCATACTTTTGCATCTGTTTCGCGGCGAATTCGCGGTCGTCATAAGCCGAGAGCGAAACGAAGTGGCTGTCCATGATGGAAGCCACCGCTTCCGAAGGATCGGCGAGAATTAATTTGCGCAGCCGGATGTCATCGACGAGCTTGCCTTGATCATCCACGACATAAACGAGGTTCACAGTCTCCGCGTCTTTGCCGAATTTGCGGAGATGCTCCAACGCTTTGCCGATGGTCCACTCGGGGCGAATGGCGACGTAATCCGGCGTCATCAAGCGGCCCACGCTTTCTTCCGGATAGCCCAAGAGCAGGCGTGCTTCTTTCAAATCTTCCGGCGGCAACAGGCTGAGTAGTTGTTGCGTCGCTTGCGCCGGCAACTCCTCGAACAGCTCGGTGCGATCATCGGGTGCGAGTTCGTGCAGCAATGCGCGCACGTTTTCTGTGGTCAGGCTTTGCAAGAGGCGTTCTTGTTCGTCGGGAGGGAGATAGGCAAACACTTCCGCGGCCCGCCGTCGCGACAACAGGCGAAATAGAATGGGCTGATCTTCTTCCGGCAGGCTCAGCAAAAGATCTGCAACTTCAGGAGCCTCCCATTCCGAGACGCCGTCTTTCACGCCGGAGTAGGCCTTGCTGCGGATCAATTCTTGAATGTCGGGGCCGAGCAGTTCTTTGAGCATGGCAAGCCTCGTGGCAACGAAACATGAAGTAGCTTGACAATGTTGGCTTAAACGCGAAGCTCGCGAAGGCGGCGCAAAGCACGCAAAGATTCAAAAGAAAGTGTCAAGCGCTCTGCGCTCTTAGCGTCAGCTTGGCGGCCTTTGCGGTTAAAGAAGTCAACTTAACATTGTCGAGGTGGATGATGGTTAAAAAATGGCGTGCAACGTAACGAGCTTTCGGCTTAAATGCAAGATTGAAAACAATCATTGCAGGAAATTCTTGCATTGTAAACCCATGCCTGTACCGGCAGCGCCGTGCATTCGCGGAGAAGGCGCTTGCAAGCTCATCTTGCTTTTCAAGCGAAACTTGCACAGATTCATGCCGCCGTACAAACGCAGCAACTAGAGCCAAGCACGGAGGTTCTTATGAAACGCAAGCTCCCCGCCCTCGCCGTCTTTATCTTCATTCTCGTGGTCATGTTCTTCCTCTTTCCGCGCGGCTGCCCGCAAACGGTTTCGCCGGCGGCCACTTCGCCGTCTTCAGCGCCGTGAAACTGCGCCGCCTCCGCGGAATTTTGCTTTGCAGAGCTTTTCGTCTTCACGCGGTTAAAAAATGACCCGTTGCCTCAAAATAAAATGTTACCCAAGCAGGTATAAGAAGTCTTCCCGTC
>JBBILN010000141.1:0-8680 GCA_037444905.1 bacterium
TAGCGAATATCCACCGCAATTGAGCGGCTGTAATCTTCGCTCCACGCATAATCATTGATCGTGGCTTCGAACGCGCGGTCGAAATTCACGCCCACGATTTCGCCGTTGGCATTCAACACCGCGCTGCCGGAGTTGCCGCCCGTGGTGTCGAGATTATAAAGCAGCGCGACAGGCACGTCGTTCGCGTTCGGCAATTTGAATTGCCCAAAATCTTTCGCGTGGAAGAGATCAATGAGCTTCTGCGGCGTGTCATACGGTTCCGCGCCCGTGGTCTTTTCGATCACGCCCCGCAACGTGGTGAGCGGATGATAATACACCGCGTCCGCCGGGCGATAGCCGCGCACGCGACCGAAGGTCAAACGCAGCGTGCGATTGGCGTCGGGCACGAAATCCGCGGAGAGAAAGAGTTGTTTGATGTCCGTGAATTGCGCCGAAAGTTTGTTCAACGCGCCGTCGCGGCGCTGTCGGGTTTCGCGCAATGCTTTGAACGAAGGATAAAGCGCGCGCGCCAATTCGACGAACGGGTCTTTCAGTTTTGCGATCTGCTCGGGCTTTTGCGCAAGCGCGTCGAGCAGAAATTTTTCATCGGCCAATTTGCTTTTCGCGTACGCCTGCGCGAGAAATTTATCGACGCTCTTTTCCGCCGTGCCTTCCTTCAACAAAGCCTCAACGGCGGGAATGCGTTGCGCTGCCGGCAACTTCGCCGCGCGCAGCAGCATCTCGCGCAGAAAAATTCGATCGGTGGGTTCGTAGTAGTTCAGCGCGGCTTGCTGCAAACTTTGTTTCGTCGCATTGAGATTGCGCTCCATGTACGGCGCTTCGCGTTCGAGATCGGGCTTTTGCAACTCTTGCGTGCCTTCGTACAGCGCATTGCCGAAGCGCAGCATGGTCGAGCTGCTCGTGAGATTGCTCAAAATCAACTCGCGCTCGGCCTGGCTGCGCATCTCTTGATAGATTTTGTCGATCTCCGCGAGCACGTTGCCATGGGTTCTCTGCCGCGCGGGATCGCCGTTGATGAAGTTTTGCAGCGCTTGTTCTTCGAGCCGCTTCTTCTCCACAAGCTGCAAGCGGCGCAGGCCCTGCAACTTGCCGCGATAATTCTTCATCACATTCGCCAGGCTTTTGATGCGGCTCGCATGTTTGAGCGCGATCGCGCGGTCGGCTTTGCCCATGGCTTCCATCGTCTCAATTTGCCATTGATACAAATCCGCGATGTACGGCAAACGCACTTCTTCTTCAAATGCAAGATACGAAGCCGTGCGATGGCGAAACGTGCTGCCGGGATAGCCGAGAATGAACACGAAGTCTTCTTCGTTCGCGCCTTCCGCCGCGACTCTGAGAAACTTGCGCGGCGTGTACGGCACGTTGTTCGGCGCATACTCCGCGGGCGAGCCGTCGGGCGCAACATACGCGCGCAAGAAAGAAAAATCGCCGGTGTGACGCGGCCACACCCAATTGTCATTCTCCCCGCCAAACTCGCCGATGGAACGCGGCGGCACATAAACCAGACGCACGTCTTTGAGGTTGGTATAAACAAAAAGCACGTAGCTCTTGCCGATGAACATCTCCGACACCTCCGCGCGCTTGCCGGGATTTTCTTTCTCCGTCGCCGCCACGATTTCTTTCATCTTCTTGTCAATCGCTTTGCTGCGGCTCGCGAAGTTCATCGTGTCGCTCACCACGCTCAACACCTCCGCGGAAACGTCGCGATAGGAATCCGTGAGGCGCACGGTGTAACCCTTCGCGGGAATTTCTTCGCCGCGCGTGCGCGCGAGAAAACCGTTCGCGATATAATCATGCTCCGTCGTGCTCGCCGCTTGCACCGCGCCAAACGCGCAATGATGATTCGTGAGAATCAAGCCTTGCGCCGAAACAAACGAGCCGGTGCAACCGCCCACTTGCACGATGCCGTCGATCAAACTCACGCCCTCGGGATTATAAATTTCCTTCGGATCAATCTTCAAACCTTTCGCGCGCAGATCGAGTTTGAGAATATCACTGATGGGATACATGCCCTCGTCGGGCGCCGCGGCGAAGAGCATGAATGCGCTGAAGACGAGGAGAGAGAAAGAAGCGAGACGTTTCATGTTAAGACTCCTGGGTTGAGCTTTATAACAGCTAGGTACGGGCGGGAAGGCGCTGCTGCTTGCGAATGAATCCGAGTGCCGTCATTCGGAAGAACCTCTTTCAATATCTAAAAAATGCGCTTTGTGTTATACAAGCAAAAACTTTTCACCACAAAAGCACAAAGCTCACAAAGGCTTTTCTTTGTATCCTTTTGCCTTCGTGGTGAAGCTTTGGGTTGCGGCTCGTCCGATTTATGCACTCGGCACGAGCCTGAAATTAAATTGTTTTTCCGGCGCCTAAAAGGATTCCTTCTGAATGACATCCCGAGGAAATCGCGGGCGAACGCAGCAGCATCAACCAAACGCGCTTTCTATCAACTCCGGCAAAGCTGCGACGCTTTCAACAATATGCGTGTGCGGCACGCTGCGAAGTTGTTCGAGGCTGTGACTGCCGCTGAGCACGCCGATCACGCCGCGCACGCCTGCGTTGTGGCCGGAGAGCAAATCATTCACCGTGTCGCCGATCGCCATGACGCGACGCACGTCGTACACTTGCGTGGCCTCCATCGCGCGGAAGATCATGTAGGGCGCAGGCCGGCCGTGCGCCACGTCGTCGCTGCACACTGCCGCGTCGAGCACGTTCTCGTTCCAGCCCGCGGCGTGGATGAGGGCTTCCATCACCGTGCGGTCGAAGCCCGTGTTCAATGCGATTTTGATTTTGCGCGCGCGCAGCCATGCGAACGTTTCTTCGACGCCGGCAATGAGCCGCACGCCGGATTGCGCGAGCGAAGCTTGCAAGCTCGCGCGAAAAGCTTCTTCCGAACGCTGCAAGCGCGCCGCGATTGCCTCCGCGCTTTCGCCGGTTCGCTGTGCAAGCTGTGCCTGCAAGACTTCGCGCTTCGAAGCGCCGCGCCATTGCTGCAATTGCTCCGCGCTGATTGCGCCGCCGGCTTCTTGCATTGCCGCGCGGAATGCGGTGAAAACAAAACCGGTGTCTTGGATCAACGTGCCGGCGATGTCGAAGATGACGAGATCGAGATTGGACATGTGTCAGTTTTGCTGTTTGAGTTCAACGCCGCCACAACCCTATCATCCTGGGAAGGACCTTCCTTGGAACTGGGCATTGTGCCGAGCACGAGGGACGGTTCTTACAGAATGACAAAGGTGATGAGTGCGTTTATTAACCTTGCCGAACGCTTTTCTTTTGATAAAGACGCACCGCCGCGTTATAAAAATAAATCACCAGCCACGCGCAGCATGCGCCCAACAGCGTGCCGGCGATGACGTCCGAGGGATAATGCACGCCGAGATAGATGCGCGAGAACGAAGCCAGGAATGCGAATGCAAACAACGGCCAGCGCACGCTGGGATAATAATGCGCGAAAAATATCGCCGCGGCAAATGCATTCGTCGCGTGCGATGACGGAAACGAATAATTCGCGCAGGTGATGCCGGGCAGCATGCGCACGCCTTCGAGCGCCGTGCAGGGCCGCAAGCGATGCACCCACGGTTTGAGCAAACCGGATGAGAGTTGGTCGCTCAACAGGATCACGAAAATGATCAGCGCCGCGGCCGTGCGGCCCGTGCTCCCGCCCTTCCAAACGAGCCAAACAAAGGCGGCGAGAAAAAGCGGATACCAATTGCGCTGATTGGTGATCACCGGCATGAGCCAATCCAGCACCGCGTTCGCCATGCCGTGATTGACGAGAAAAAATATGTCCCTGTCGATGTGGAGAAGCGTTTCGTGCATTGTTGTCTTCGAGATTATGCGGAACGCGCGAAAAAGAGCGTCCGGAGCATACTGCTTCAGGTTTAATTTGTAGCGCTCTTCTTTGAATTGTCATCCTGCAAGGAACTTTTCTAGTTCTTGGATTGATTTCCAGTGCGAGGGAAGGTTCTTCAGAATGACAATTTGAGAGGAGTGAGAAGCCAACCAGCAACGAGTATAACGTTTTCAGGCGTTTTCGTTAACCAGCGCCACAAACCTGAAGGCGTTACTACGAGCCTTACGAGCTTATTCAAAAGCCCCAGCCTATGCTCAACATGAAGGCATAGCCGTGCAGTTTCACTTCGCGCGCACTAGGTAAACCGCTGAAATCCGAGTTCGCCGGCGTAAAGACTTCACGTTGCGCCAATTCAGCCGTTGCGCGATTATAAAGCACGGAGATGGTCGCCGTCATGTTTTGCTCGGTGGTCAAATAGATTCCGATTTCCGCGCCCCAGCCCCAATTTTCATATTCGCGCTCCACGCTCTGTTGCAACGCGCCATTCTCTTCCGTGCTCGTGATTTTGAAGCGCGCGGCATAAGGCCGCAACAGAAAGCCGAGATCTTTAAGGTCGGTGGTCTTTGCCATGCCTTTGCGCGCAATCGACCTCGCGCCTGGGAAACTAGGCAGGTTCATTTCGATGAGAGAGATTTTCATGGTGAGCTTGAGGTGCAGCGGCGTCATTTTGCGCGTGAAGTCGATTTGCTCCGCGGCATTCGTCTGCGTTGCGCTCGCAACATACACCAACTCGCGATAGCTGCGACGATAATAGCCCGCGCCCACGCCAAGATCCCATTTGAACACGCCGTCGTTGTCGAGCGTTTTGTGCAACGCGAGATTGGGATAAAGTCCGCCGGGCAATTCGTTGGGATAAAACGCGCCGAATTTGAAATCGAGATAAACGCTTTGCGCGTGCGCGTGCGGCAGAAAACAAAACGCGAACACGAAAGCGGCAAATAACGATAGAATTTTTAGACGCTGCATTTTTTCTCTCTACCTGGTTAAATTGAATGCACATCCTAAAAGCGTTTAAAAGACAGAAAGATGGAAGACAGATAGATGCCGGTTATTCTCTTTAATGTGCCGACATCAACTTCGCCGATCCGAACCCAAGCTTTACTTTTCTGCCCAACATTTTTCCGTCTGTAATGCCTCAGTTACCTGTGGAGTAGCGCAGGCGTCCCCGCCTGCAGACAAGGATGTCTGCGCTACGTTTTCCACCAATAACTGAGGCAGTACTTCCGTCTCACGCTTCTGCTTGAATCATGGCGCTTTCACTCTTTGCGCGCGGCTTTCACCAGCTCGCGCACTTCCGCAAACAACGTGGGCGCGTGATAGGGAATGCCGTCTTTAATCGTCCACTCCACGCCGCCGCGGCCTTCGCGTTGGCGATCCAATACCGGATCGATGCCCGTGGGAAAGAGAATGTGCAAGTTCTCGAGCGGGTTGCCGTTCACAACGAGCAGGTCAGCGAGGTAGCCCACTTTGATGCGCCCGAGTTCATGCGCCTGGCCGAGCACCTTCGCGCCGTTTGCGGTCGCGTGCTGAATCACTTCGAGCGGATGAAAGCCCGCTTCCTCGTGCAGTTCCAATTCGCGCAAATAGCCGAAGCCGTACATTTGATAGATGAAGCCCGCGTCTTCGCCGGTGGTGACAATGCCGCCGAGATTCGCGAAGTCGCGCACGGCTTTCATCCAAATGCGATAGTTCTCCTTCCAAAAAACTTCATCGGTGTTGGTCCATCCAAAAAAGAACGAGCCGTGAAATTCGGGATTGGGCGCAAAGAATTTTTCCAAAGCGGGATGGAGATACTCTTTGAACCACGGTTGGCCGATGGCGCGCTGCAAATCGCGCGAGGCTTCGTAAATGCACAACGTCGGATCCCACGCGACGTTGGCTTCCACCAAACGCTGCAAAACTTTTTGCAACTTCGCGGGATCGGCTTCGCGCCACAAGCGCCCGGCATAGCGAAAGCGGTGCAGCTCGTTGTTGTAATTAAAATCCGCAGGAAAGTTTTGCACGCCGTGGAGCGCGGCATCGGGCACGCCATACCAATGCTCGATGGTTGCGGTCCCCGCATTCGCATCGTCCCACGCATTCGCATCTTCCACGCCGGCGTGATGCGCGAGTTTGAGCCCGAGCTTTTTCGCTTCGTCCGCAACCACCATGTACGTGTCGCGATCCAATTGATGACACTTCAAGCCGTCCGCACCTTTGGCTTTCAGCTCGCGCACTTTGGCGCGAATGTCAGCTTCGTTCGTTCCGCCGGGGCACCACATGTAAAGCCACACGCGCGGTGCGGCGATTTCGCCGGCAGCGCTTTTGCGTTTAATCTCGAGCCCTTTGTCGTAATCACTCCCAACGTCACGGATGGTGGTGATGCCGCAGCCCAGCCAGAGTTTCAGTTGATAGTCGAAGGGCATGGGCTTGCCGGCGCGCTCATTTTGCAAATGGGCGTGCATGTTAATGAAACCGGGGAGGAGGTATTGGTTCGAACCATCGATGATCGCATCCGCGGTTCTGAGATAGTCCGCGTGTGCGTTTGTACGAGCAATGCCCACGATGCGATTCTGTTTGATGAGAAGATCGACCGGACCCTCAGCGGGCGAGCCGTTGCCGTCGAGCAGCATGGCATTGGTGATGACGAGTTGATTGACGCGCTTGCCGTGTTGCGGCGTTTTCGATTGGGCAAGGAGAGTGGAAAGAAAACAAAGCAACAAAAAACTGGATAACAAAACACGATGGCGATGAAGCGGCATTACCGACCTCCCTCACAGACTTTTGTAGAAACCTGCACACTGCAAGAAATTCCATTCACGTTGAGAATGATAGGCACTTTTCAGAGAAAGGTCAAGGGAGGAGATGCGAAACTTCGGCAATGCTGGCGCGGAATGGCGTCGCCTCATGCAATAGAGTTGCCGGCGGAGCGTCGTCGTAGCGTGAAAGCCCAAGTGTGGCGGTGAGGTGAGGAGCGTGACTCCAAGTCTCCTCATTCGGAGAAATAGAGGTGAGATAAACAAGCAAAGATGACGCCGCGGTGAAGCAGCGACAAACCATAAAAATCGTTGCGCCGTTAGCAGGGCTGCAAAAAATCATGCGGCCTCTGCTTGAAGAGCCGCAGGTTTTTCTTTCTTGGTTTCCGCGCGCGAGGACGGTGAGTTCGCGCCGCTGCCGTTCCTTTTGTAGTCGGTGATGTAAAAGCCGCTGCCTTTAAAGCTCAAACCGAATTCTGGAGTGATGACTTTTTGCAGCGCGCCGTTGCACGAGGGGCAAACCGTGAGCGGCGGGTCGGAGAATTTCTGCAAAGCTTCGTGCGTGTTGCGGCAAGCTTGGCATTGATACACGTAAATCGGCATGGCAACATCCTGGCTGAAAGGTTCCCAAAGTTAAACCCCGCCTCGTGAACGAGGCGGGGTCGTTTCCATCATTTCGTGGTTTGCGCGATTAGCTGATGCGAATCGGAATCTCTTTGGGCTTGGCTTCTTCAGACTTGGGCAGGCGCAGGGTCAACACGCCATCTTTAAACTTCGCTTCGATCTTGCCGATTTCAATGCGATTGGGCAGGCGGAAGGAGCGCTCAAACATGCCATAGCTTCTTTCGAGGCGATGGTAGTTTTTCTGCTTGTCTTCTTTCTCCTGCTTCTTCTCGCCGCGAATCGAGATGACGCCGTCTTCGTAGTTGATTTTCACTTCGTCTTTCGTGAGGCCGGGCAGATCAGCATGGATTTGATATTCATCCGCGGTTTCGCTAATATCCACAGCCGGCTCCCACGCGCCACTGCGATAAGAAGTTTCGAGCGCATCGTGATCGAAGAAACGATTGAAAACGCGATCAAGTTCGTAACGCATGTTCAAAAGATCGCGCGCGGGCGACCAACGTACGAGTGACATATGAGACCTCCGTTGTTTTTGAGTTTTATGATTCAGTGTGCAATTTGTTTAACGACCGCTTTGTATCTTCGCAACCAATATGCCAACGCGAAGCGGCGCAGCAAATTTTTGATTTTTCGAAAGGCGAAGCAAAAGCCTTGTTTTCGCGCTTGGAATTATTGTCACACCAGTCCGTCAAGTTGAAAGATGCGCTTGTCGGTATGTCGGAGGGAGGATGATTCGTTGGCAGAGTGCGTGAAGAGCGCGGCCATTCCAAGCAATGTTTAGGCTTTGCCGCCGGCAGTCCTTCACCATGTCATTCTGCGAAAAAACCAGCATGAATGAACTTGTCACGCGTGCTGGTTTTCGTATGAAAGATTTCAAAAAGGAGCGACTACATGTCCGATGAAAAAACGTTCAGCCATCTCAATGCGAGCGGCCAGGCCACGATGGTCGATGTCGGTGCGAAAACGGTGACCGCGCGCGAGGCGGTTGCGCGTGGGAGAATTTCGATGCAAGCTGAAACCATCGCGCTGCTCCATCGCAATGCGCTACCGAAAGGAAATGCGTTAGAGATTTCACGCTACGCCGGCATCATGGCCGCGAAACGCACGGGCGAGCTGATTCCATTATGCCATCCGCTGGGTTTGGATTTCGTGGACGTGCAAATCACGGTGGCGAGTGCGCATCTCGAGATTGAAGCGACGGCGCGCTGCCACGGCAAGACCGGAGTGGAAATGGAAGCACTCACCGCGGTGAGCGTGGCGGCGCTGACGCTGTATGACATGTGCAAGGCGGTTGATAAAACGATGGTGATCGGTGAGATTCGTTTGCTGAAGAAGACGGGAGGAAAGAGCGGAGAGTTTGTGTTTGTTGGATGATTGGAATGATGAAGCTAGTTGAAGTGGTGGAGTAATGGATTAATGGGGCAATGGTCACACAAAACCCATAAAGGCGGTTTTGTGAAAGTCCATTACC
>JBBILN010000142.1:0-8335 GCA_037444905.1 bacterium
ATCAAAAAGTTTGAACAAAGCATTTTTTAGATTGACATAGTGAGTCCGTTGGAAAATCTTTTTTTATTAAAACAGCAATCTCACTTTGTAGAGGCTAAAGCAATCGCCTTTCTTATCAACCCATCCGCCTTTTCAATTCTCACCCGCGCTTCTTCCGCGCTCACATTCGCGAGCGCCATCACCAATGCCGTCTTCACATGCCCGTCCGCTTTTTCGAGCAACGCACTGGCTGTTTCATATGAAACATTCGCGACCATCATGACGATGCGTTTCGAGCGTTCTTCGAGCTTTTTCGAGGTCATGCGCAGATCGACCATCATGTTGCCATACACTTTGCCCATACGAATCATCGCGGCAGTGGTGACCATGTTGAGAATGAGCTTGGTTGCGGTGCCGGCTTTCATACGCGTCGAACCCATCACCACTTCGGGGCCGACGACGGGGCAGATCAAAACATCGACTTCAATCGTGACTTCCTCGCGCGGGTTGCAAGTGAGATAGATGGATTTCGCGCCGATCTCTTTCGCATACGCGAGCGCACCCAACACATAGGGCGTGCGCCGGCTCGCGGCAATTCCAAACACAACGTCTTTTGCATTGAAGCCGATCTCTTCCAAATCCTTTCGTCCATCTTCGAAAACATCTTCCGCGCCTTCTTGCGAACGGAGCAGCGCTTTGTATCCGCCCGCAATGATGCCCTGAATCATGTCGGGATCAGTGCCATATGTCGGCGGACATTCCGAAGCATCGAGCACGCCGAGCCGGCCGCTCGTGCCTGCGCCGATATAAATAAGACGACCGCCGTGCTTCAAAGTCTCGACGACCAAATCTGTTGCTTGCGCAATGTATGGAATCTCTCCAGCGACGATTGCGGGAATGGCGTTGTCTTCGGCATTGATGAGTTGAAGAATTTCGGTGGTGCTCTTCGCATCGATGTCCATTGTGCGGGGGTTGCGCGTCTCGGTGACGAGGTTTTCGATCTCATCAAAAACTCGGCGGCTCATTCATACTTCCTTTCGAATTGCGATAACAAAACGCGACGGCTCAACTTGCCATGCAGGATCGTACTCGAGCTTTTCTGTTTTCAAATCTGGATAGGCAGCAACCAACTCATCCATTTCTTTCGAAAGGTCTCCACCCTTTTGCGCCAACAAAGCTCCGCCCTTTTTTAGAACAGGAAAAGACCACTGCCATAAATTGTACAAACTGGAGACCGCGCGCGCGACGACGACATCAAATTTTCCCGAGAATTTCTCGACAATCTTCTCCGCGCGATCATGCACGACTTGAGTATCCGATAACGCCAGAGTCTTTACCGCCTCTTCCAAAAAAAGGCTTTTCATGCGGCGAGAATCGAGCAGAGTCATGCGCAGTGATGGAATCGCGATCTTCAAGGGAATACCCGGCAAGCCTGCGCCTGCGCCTAAATCCAAAACCTCTGCATTGGAGTTGATGCGATTAATGCTGACCAAAACCAGAGACTCGACAATATGACGCTTCACGATGCGGGACTCATCGGCCGACGAAATTAACCGAACCTTGCTGTTCCATTTGAGAATCAAATCAATGTAGACATGGAGCAGGTCAAGCTGAGAGGAATCGAGCTTGAAACTTTCTGGCAAAGATTGGATTAGCTCGGCGATGGGTTGGGGCGATTTTCTGTTTGACATTCAGTATCCTTTATCGTGAAACGGGCTATTCGACCTCTTCAGCCGTTTCACGTGAAACGGAGGAAAAACCTTTTTTAGCATAAACGAGTAGCGCCGTAATGTCTGCGGGCGAAATTCCAGAAATCCGACTCGCTTGTCCAAAGGATGCCGGGCGAATCCGATTCAGCTTTTCGCGCGCTTCCATGGAAAGCGCGGTCAATTTCATATAATCACAATGAACCGGCAAGCGCTTCCCCTCCAAATGATCAGCGCGATCGATTGCAGTTTTCTCTCGGGAGATAAAGCCTTCGTATTTGACTTCGATTTCAACCTGCTCGGCTATTTTCTTCCACGCGCGGCGATCCCAATTTTCCCACAAATCAAGCCGGCCGAGATCGCGCAAATCCTTCAACGCGATTTGCGGACGGCGGAGCAGTTTGAGCAAACTTTCATGCTCCTCCAACGGCGAAGAGCCGAGAGCAACCAGCTTACTATTCACCTCGCCCGGACTCACGACTATTGCACGCAATGCTGCGATCGTCTTTGCAATCTGCGCTTGCTTGAATTTCACTTCGCCATAAAATGTCTCGTCGATCAATCCGAACTGATGGCCATATTCACTCAAGCGCAAATCCGCATTATCCTGCCGCAGCAACAATCGGTGCTCGGCGCGGGAAGTAAACATGCGATAAGGCTCGATCGTGCCCTTCGTCACAAGATCATCTATAAGCACACCAATATATGCTTCGCTGCGATTGAGCACGAACGGTTCTTCGCCGCGGCATTTTAAAACCGCATTCACGCCCGCCATAAATCCCTGCACCGCGGCTTCTTCATAACCCGTCGTGCCGTTCACTTGTCCCGCGAGAAAAAGATTTTCAACCGTCTTTGCTTCCAAAGAAGGATAAAGCTGCGTAGGCTGAAAGAAGTCGTACTCAACCGCGTAGCCGGTGCGGACGACTTGCGCATTTTCCAAACCGGGCACAGTGCGAATTGCTGCGATTTGAACTTCCTCCGGCAGACTCGTCGAGAAGCCATTCACATAAACTTCCGTGGTTTGCCGGCCTTCGGGTTCGAGGAAGATTTGATGGCGGTTGCGTTCCGCAAAGCGTGTGATTTTATCTTCAATGGAAGGACAATAACGCGGGCCGACGCCTTTGATTCTGCCAGTGAACATGGGCGAGCGATCCAAACCCGTGCGAAGGATTTCATGCGTGCGCTCGTTCGTATATGTGAGATAGCAAGGCAACTGCTCAATGGACAACGAGTCGTGTCGAAATGAAAAAGGCAACGGCGGCTCATCGCCGGGTTGGATCTCGGTTTTCGAATAGTCGATGGTGCGGCCGTTCAAACGCGGCGGGGTTCCGGTTTTGAGGCGCGCGGTTTCGAAGCCGCATTCGAGCAGCGACTCGGTCAATCCCTTCGCGGCAAACTCTCCGGCGCGACCGGCTTCGTAGTTGGTTAATCCCACATGAATAACGCCGTTCAAAAAAGTTCCCGCAGTGATGATCACGGTGCGCGATGTAATCGTCCCTCCTGCTCGCGTTTTTACACCACAGACTTTTCCGTTTGATACTACTAGCCCGCACGCCATGTCTTGCCGAATCTCGAGATGCTCTTGCTGTTCGCAGGCCAAACGAATGCGCGCGGCGTACTGTGCGCGATCGGCTTGCGCGCGCGGCGACCACATTGCCGGGCCCTTGCTCTTGTTGAGCATACGAAATTGAATGCCCGCATCGTCGATGGCCAAACCCATTTCGCCGCCGAGCGCATCGAGTTCGCGCACAAGCTGTCCCTTTGCAACGCCGCCGATCGCGGGATTGCACGACATTTGGCCGATGGTCGAAACGTTCATGGTCATGAGCAAAGTGCTCGCGCCCATACGCGCGGCCGCCAGTGCGGCTTCGGTTCCGGCATGGCCGGCGCCGATGACGAGGACGTCGAAATGATCGTTCATATCTTTTGAAGATCGATGATTGTGGATCGTAGATCGTGAATCGCGGTACAGATCATTTTCCAATACAAAACTTCGAAAAAATTTCTCCGAGCACGTCCTCGCTCGTGACTTCGCCGATGAGCACGCCGAGTTGATGAATGACTTCGCGCAAATCGATAGTGATAAACTCCGCGGAGAGATTTTTCTCCAATGACGAAAGCGCGCCGGATAATACCGAGCGCGCATTTTCCAAACAGACTTTTTGCCTCAGATTGATATGCTGCACTTCCGCGCCGCTCAAATTGTTGAGCGGCATCACGGCTGCGGCAATCGCAGCCTCAAGTTTATCGAGGCCCGCGCCGTTGATCGCCGAAACGCGAATCGCGTGCGCCGTCTCTTTATCAAACAAAAAAGGCTTTGCCGCGAGGGGCAGGTCGGATTTATTTCTGACGTGAATAACCGCGACGCGGCGGTTTTTATTCTGAAGATGAAGACATTCGTTTGCAAGAAGGTGATCGCTCGCGTCGCCGTTCAGCGAATCGTCGGTGACGAAGAGAATAACGTCCGCGTTTTCCGCGGCGGCGCGCGAACGCGCGATGCCGATCTTCTCAATCTCGCCCGCGTGCTCGCGAATGCCCGCGGTATCGATCAACCGAAAGAGCAAGCCGTTAATGAAGAGGCGCTCGTCAATTGTGTCACGCGTGGTCCCGGGAATGTCGCTGACGATCACGCGATCATATTTCAAGAGCGCGTTCATCAAACTCGATTTGCCGACATTGGGCTTGCCGATGATGGCGATGCGCCAGCCTTCTTTCAGTGCCTGGCCGCGTGCGAAGCCCTTGAGCAAATTCGTGATCAGCGCATCGAGTTGCAACAGCTCGCGTTTGATCTCGCCGCGATCGGCAAACTCGACGTCTTCTTCACTGAAATCCAAACCGAGCTCGAGCAGCGCGCAGGCGTGCAAAAGTTTTTCGCGCAACTCGCCGAGCTTGCGGGAGAATGCGCCTTCGAGATGCGCGAGCGCGCCTTGCAAATATGCGGGCGATTCGGCTTCGACAAGATCGGCAACGGACTCGGCTTGAATGAGATCGAGCTTGCCATTCAACAACGCGCGTTGTGTAAATTCGCCCGGTGCGGCAAGGCGGCATCCATTCGCACAGAGCTGCTCGATGATGAGATTGGGAACAAGCCGGCCGCCGTGGCAAAAAATTTCGACCATATCCTCGCCGGTATAGGAACGCGGCGCTTGATAGCGCACGAGCGTGACTTGATCGAGCGTCTCGCCATGCGGCGCATGCAACCAGGTGACCACGACATGGTTGCTTTGAAAATTTTCCAGCGCCCGTCCGCGCGGCAACAATGCATTAACACAAGCAAAAGCTTGCGGCCCCGAAATGCGGAGCGCGGCGAGGCTCCCTTTGCCGGGCGGCGTCGCCAAAGCGACGATAGTTTCTTGCTCGATACGGTGCGCCATAAACGGAAATAGCCCCGCGTGCGGGGCTGAGGTCTTTTTCAAAAAGAAGCAAATGCAAGACGCCAATGCGTGGTGACTGCATGCGTTGCTGCGGGCAAAATTACGCCGCGCCATTTATCGCGCGCGCCACAAAGCGCCATACCTACTAACAAATTAGTAGGTATTACTTTTTCATCGCGCGATTCCGCGACAACGCGGCGTTCACGCCCAGCTTCCGCATCTGCGCGAGGCTAAACTTGCTTTGTTTCTTCTTCGGCGGCGCGAGCGTCGCGGGCGTTTTGCTGATGTATTTTTGCTGGGCAATGCTAAACACATTGAAGAGCGTGTAGTACAAATTCAAGCCGGAAGGGAAGCTGTTGAACATCATGGTGAAAAGCACCGGCATCATGTAGACCATGGCTTTCTGTTTCGGGTCGGTAACCGACATCTTCTGCTGAATGAACATGGTCACGCCCATGATGAGCGGCAAGACATTCACGGAATTGCCAAACAAGGGAATCGAAAACGGCAGCATGAAAATCGAATCCGGTGCAGAGAGGTCGCTGATCCACCCGAAAAATGGCGCTTGCCGAAACTCGATGGTCGAGCGAAAAACGATGAACAATGCGTAGAGCAGCGGCATTTGCAGCAACATCGGCAAACACCCGCCGAGCGGATTGACGCCGTATTCTTGATACAGCTTCATCATCTCGGTGTTCATCTTTTGCGGATCTTTGCCATACTTCTCGCGCAGCTCCGTCATTTTGGGCTGCAACACCTGCATCTGCTTCATCGACTCATAGCTCTTCTTGGTGAGCGGATGCAAAATGATTTTGACGAGGATCGAAAAGATGATGATGACCACGCCATAATTGGAAACAAATTGGTGCAGCCATACGAGCGCCCACAGCACCAAGCGGCTGAACGGTTTCACCGGCGCCCAACCCCAATTCATGATAGCTTCCAAATTCACGCCGAGCGCCTTGACTTTATCGAGCGCGAGCGGGCCGAGGTACAAATCGAATTCCTGGACGGTATTGCCCTGGCGCGCCACCGGCATTTGCAATTCCATCGCATAACTTTTGAGCCGCGTATCCGTGCCGGGCAGGAATGCGGTGCTTCCCGAAAACAAAGCGCCGCGCGCAGGGGCCGTGCGTGGAATCAGGGCCAGCGCGAAATACTTCGTCCGAATCGCAGCCCAGACAATATCGCGCTCCTGCTCTGCTTTGCTATCTGCGCTGTTGTCCTTGACGTCGAAATCGAAGACTTCGCCATTAATATAGTAGTAGGCTTTCGTGTCGGACATTTCATCGCGCACGTTTCTTTCCGTGCTCGCCAAGCCGGAATGCCAGGCCAATGTGTAGTAGTAGCCGTCAATCAAATCCCTGGCATTTTCGATCTCAAGCTTCAAGCCGAGTGTGTGCGCATCGCCGGAGAGCTGAAAGGTTTTGCGCAGGAACTTGCCCGGCGCAACCTCGCGCTCGAACACTAAATTGCGCGTTTGGCCCGCGGCCAGTTGAATGAGACTATCGGCGCATGCAAAATTCATGGCGCCCGTGTAAAGCGTATCGGCTTCGGTCGGCAACGCCACCGAAAGATTGCTGACACCGTCCTTAATCAGCGTCAAGGGCTCTTTGTGGCTGGTGACAAATCCCTTGATCGTCCATTCTTTGATATCCCCGCCTCGCGTTGAGAACACCCCGCGATAGAGCGGCGTTTCAACGACAATCTCCTTCTCCGGTGTGGTATCTAGATAAAGAGAATCCCCGCCCGTTGGTTGCGTGCGCGCCTCCGCATCTTGGGAAAAAGCCGCACTCTCACCAGACGGCGCGCTCCGTGCAGCGTCTTGCGTTTTCTCAGGCGAAGTCTGAGCCGGCGCGGGCGGAGAAGATTTGGGCCGATCGCCATAAACCATGCGCTGATAAAAATCAGTATTGACGACCACCAAAATCAAGCCAATGAGAATAAACGCGAAAATCGTTTTTTTATCGAATTCCATCTTAATCTTCCGAAAACATGAGTAAGAAAGCTAGGGTACTGGGTCATAGCCCGGCGCATGCCAGGGATGGCAACGCAAGAGGCGGCGCATTGCCAGATACGCTCCCTTAATTACGCCGTGTTTTTGAATCGCCTGACATGCATACTCGGAACACGAAGGATAAAATCGGCAAGAGGGTGGCAGGAGAGGCGAAATGAGTTTTTGGTAAACTCGAATCAGGAAAACCAACAGATGCTTCATTTGAACTTCACTCGACATGTGCGCGGCGATATGCCAATCAACCCTCCGCGGCGGCCACCAAAAGTCCCGCCTGTGCAAACACCCGCTGCATTTCGGCGCGCACTTCTTGAAAACCGGCTCGCAGGATTTTGGTATGGCCGATCGCGAGGGCGCAGCAGTGTGGCCGCAACGCGATCTGCTCCAAGCGAAACGCCTCCCGCAATCTGCGCTTGATGCGGTTTCTCTCCACCGCATGGCGCGCGCGCCGCGCGGCTGCAAACGCGATGGTGAATTCGCCCAAGTCCTCATGGCAGAGATAAACCACATCAAACCATTTGCCCCTTACAAAAGTCCCTTCGCGAAAAACGCTTTCAATCGTCCGTTCGCCGCGCAGAATTTTGCGTTTGGGCAGAAAAAAGCGCTGTCGCTTATTTCTCGTCACTGACTGTGAGGCGCTTGCGGCCTTTGGCGCGACGGCTGCTGAGCACGCGGCGACCGTCCGCGGATTTCATGCGTTCGCGGAAACCGTGCTTGGCCTTGCGTTTCCGGTTGTGCGGTTGAAA
This sequence comes from bacterium, assembly GCA_037444905.1. Taxonomy (GTDB): domain Bacteria; phylum Zhuqueibacterota; class Zhuqueibacteria; order Zhuqueibacterales; family Zhuqueibacteraceae; genus JABWAN01. The sequence goes on from JBBILN010000142.1 coordinate 7,820, forward strand.
CGTTCTCTTCATGAAGGGGCTCTCGCTTTCTAAGTTATCGTTTTGGAAAAGGATTTATTCCGACAATTTTCAAGCCGCGAAAAGTATGGCTTCATGCCCGAAAAGTCAAGCTGTTTTTGGGCGTTAGGGTAAGGCCTCAGTTATTGGTGGAAAAAGTAGCGCAGACATCTTGTCTGCAGGCAGGATGCCTGCGCTACTCCACCCGTAACTGAGGCATTACAATGATTGGGAAATTCTCTTTGACTTTTTAATCTCTGTTTACTCCGTTTTCTCCGTGTAAAAATCTTTGCTTATTTTGCACAGATTGGGCTCTTTAGGCACGAGAACCATAAAAATAAATTCTCGCGATATTTCTCCTCACTCTTTGGGTGATTGGGATAATGATGCTGCTGTAGGGCACGCATGCAATTTTCCCCGTGGGAGGGGGCCAACCATAACCTTCTCCGCGCAGATTTGACTTTCACTAGCCCAACTTCCGCAGTTGTCAGGGTTAAGCTTTGTGTTTTCAATGAAAAT
>JBBILN010000143.1:0-8260 GCA_037444905.1 bacterium
GCGGGGGCGTCTTGGCGGGCGAGGGTGTCGGTGGCTTCGACGCGTTGGCGGCAGGCTTCGCAGAGTTTATAGTAGCGCACGCGGTCGCCGGCTTTGGGTTTGATGAGTTCGGCCACCGCTTGTTTCATTTGGTCGAATTGCTCGGGCGTGAGCAAACATTCGAAGACGGAATATTGCACGGCGAGGCCATAGCGTTTGAGCTTTTTGTGGAGTCGCACGCGGCGTTTGTCGTCGCTAATGTCGTAGGCGGCGACGATGAAAGTTTTCATGCTGGATACTGGATTGATGGATTGATGGATTGTTGGATTGATGGATTGTTGGATTGATGGATTGTTGGATTGATGGATTGATGGATTGTTGGAGTGATGGATTGTTGGAGCGCTAGGCACTAGGGCAGCACGATCCACGATCTACCATCATCGATCTACCATCATCGATCTACCATCCACGATCCACCATCCACGATCCACCATCCTCGATCCACCATCCTCGATCTACGATCCTCGATCTACGATCCTCGATCCACACTCATCGTTCCGGCATTCTAATCGGTGCATACTGTGTTTGCTTATCGAGCAACACGCGCACGAGTTGGCGCACTTGGCCTTCCATGCCGCCGAGAGGATCGCCGGAATCTTGCGTGACGGTCCAGTTTTTTGATTCTTGAAAGCGTTGTTCGAACGCGGCAATGAACTTTTGCAACGCGGGTTTGGCCATGCGGCAAGCGCCTTCGGCTTTGTGGAAATCGCTCGGTGCGATTTGTTTGAGGTTGACGAGCTTGAGCACAAGCAGATCCACGAGCGGAGCGCGCCATTCTTCGATCATGTCGGAAGCGAGCGCGGCGTGGCCGTGTTTGCGCTCGTGAAAAAAGCCGAGATAAGGATCGAGGCCGTGCATGTGCAGTAGGCCCTGCATGCGCGAATAGAGCAACGTATACCCGAGGCTGAGCATGGCGTTGACGGGATCGGGCGGCGGGTGCGGTTGCCGGCGGGGGAAATGCCACGCACGCGGCAGAAAGCGGCGGAAGAGCTGGAAGTGCGCGGCGCTGGCGGCGCCCTCGTTGCCCAGCAAACTTTCCAAACTCGAAACGCCGTCGAGGCCGCGCGCGATTCGTTGCAGGGTTTCAAGTTCTTTGCAATTTTCGCAGCGCAGTGCACGCCAGAGCGCGAGCATGTTGGCAATTTTTCCGGCGATGAAAGTTTTGGCGAGCGCGAGACGAAACTTCGGCTCGAAAAATTTTTGAAACTGCGCGAGGCGTTGCTCCACGGATTTGCCCGCGCCCGCACTGTAGCGGCCGTAAAACGTGCCGTTGGGCGAGAGATAGGCGATGTCGATGCCGCGTTCCATGAGAAAGCGCACTGCGGGCTGCGTGACGTTGGCGGGCACCATGAGCACGACGCGCTCGAGGTGCAGCGTGGGGACTTCCTGCACGAGCTTGCCGTTGCGCCGCACTTGCAGGCGGTCGTTGACCAGGCCGAGCGTGGCGCCGTATTCGTTGATGTAGAGAGAGGGCATGGCGAGGCTCTTGGATTGTTGGATTGGTGGAATTTTGGATTGATGGATGGAAAAAATGCTTGTTTGAATGATGAAGAATGCTAGATTCGAGGCGGCAAATAAAAATTTCCGAGCAATACCATCATTACAAACTCAGGAGGCCGAGCCGTGAATCAATTGACCCTTGAAGAAGCGGAAAAGTCTTTTTCCCGCATTCTGTGGGAGGTAATGGCCGGTGAAGAGATTATCATTACCCATGATCAAAAGCCGATTGTTAAATTGACTTCGCTTGCCAACCCCAAGCCCAAAAAACGGATAAAAGCCGGGAGCGCAAAAGGGCTTATTAAAATTGCCGACGATTTTGACGAGCCTTTAGAGGATTTCAAGGAGTACATGTCGTGAGGCTACTGCTCGATACCCATGCCTTTCTATGGTTCATTACCGACGCTCCCAAGCTCAGCTCGCGGGCGAAAAATCTGATGGAAGATCCGGAAAATGATCGCATCATGAGTGTCGCCAGTTTATGGGAAATCGCCGTTAAAAATAGCCTGGGTAAACTTGAGTTGAAGGAGCCGTTTGAAATCTTTATTCCGCGACAACTTGAGCGCAACGCTATTGCTCTGCGCTCGATTGAAGTCGAGCATTTGGCAAAAGTTGTAAAACTGCCGTTTCATCATCGTGACCCCTTCGACCGGTTGATTGTTGCGCAAGCTCTCGCCGAAAACCTTTCCATTGTGAGTATAGACAGCAGGCTTGATGATTACGGCATTTCGCGTTTGTGGTGACGAACGCTTTCATGCGGAACGTTATTCTTTTTGACAAGGAGCATGTCATGTCCGAACTGATATTGTCGCCGTTCGCTCAAAAGGGCGAAGAAATTTATCGCGATCAAATCTTGCCGGAGATTTCGGAGGAACAGTGCAAAGGCAAATTCGTTGCAATCGACGTGGACTCCGGGAAATACTTCATCGATGACGTCGATATTAAGGCAATTATCCGCGCGCAGAGGGAATTTCCCAATAAACAATTCTATTTGAAACGGATTGGTTATCTCGCGGCACATTCCCATCACGGCGTTGTGCGCAGAGCGCGCGCATGATCACGGCCGATCTTGAGCCGTTGCTGAACGAGGTTTATGCGCGCACACCGCGCTCATGGGGACGGCCAAGCTGCTCGAAAAGGAAGCAATTTTCAATTTGAAAGACATGACGATTAAAGTTTTTTGAACCGTGGTTTTGATTATTCATACGCGAGGTGAAAATGGCTACCATCACAATGGAAATTCCGGAGGATCTGTTGCAGCAATTTGAAGACGTGGAGCAAGCCCGGCGCGCCATGTTCGAAGATTTCATCATTGCACAGCGCCAATGCGGCAACATCAGCATGGGACGCGCGGCGGAGTTGCTGGGCGTGAGTTACTCCGATTTTTTCAGCCTGCTAGGCAAAAAAGGCCTGTCGTTTGTAAATGCGCCCAAGAACGAACTGCAGGAAAGTTATCAAAGGTTTGAAACGCTCATGGAACAACAACGATCATGATGGTCATTAGTAATTCCAGCCCCATGATCGCACTGAGCCGCGTGGATCGGTTGCATATCTTAAAACAGCTTTTCGGCAACGTGATCATTCCGCGCGCAGTTTATGAGGAAGTTGTTTTAGAGAGCACCATCCCCTTGCAAAAAGAAAACATTTTGAAGGCGATCGGTGATTTCGTCGCCGTGCTGGATCCGCAACCGCGCCATTCCTTTTCAAGAAACTTGGGTAAAGGAGAACGCGGCGTTTTGAATTCAGCTTTGGAAATGGGGGCCGAAGCCTTGATTATGGACGACAAGAAAGCCCGTAACGAAGCCAGGGCTTTAGGGTTCGCTCCTTTCTTCACCACGGATATTCTCAAACCGGCGGAGAAGCGCGGCTACATGACTTCATATTCGCAAGTTGTCCAAGATCTCCATCGCCTTGGAATCTTTCTGCCAGCGTAACATTATCTGTTCTCTTTCTTCTCCCTCCTCCAACTCAACCACTCCCCCAAATATTTAAATCCTTCACGGAGATGATAGAGCTTCGTCTTCTCGCGATTGACCGGCATGTGCATGGCTTCGAGCAAACGCACGGCGGTTGCAAGCGCAGCCTCGGCTTCCGGTTTTGTTGATGAAAAGATTGCGATGTCGTCGCCGTAGCGCACGAAGCGCAAATGCAAGCGGCGAAATGCGCGGTCGCACGCGTCGAGATAAATGTTCGCGAGCAACGGCGAAAGCGGGCTGCCTTGCAGAATCCCGCGCTCGGGCTTGCTCACTTGGCGCATGCCGCTGTTGGATTCCGTGACGATTTCGACGGCGAGCATGCGTCTGAGCAAACGGCGCACGGCGCCATCAGGCACGCGGCGATACACGAGACGCAGCAACGGCCGGTGCGGAATGTGGCCGAAGCAATCGGAAAGATCGAGCTTCACCACCCAGGCGCCGCCGTTGCGCGCAAAGTCTTTCGCCTGCGCAATCGCGGTTTGCGGCGAGCGCCCGGTGCGATAGGCATGGCTGCACTCGTCGAAATGCAGCTCGAAACGCGGGGCGAGCACTTGCACGAGGCCGCGCTGCACGATGCGATCGCCAAACGTGGGAATGCCGAGCGGTCGCGGCGGGCCGATTTCACGCTTCATGAAAATGCGCTTCACGGGCTGCGGTCGATATTTGAAGCGTCGCAAATCTTCCTGCAGTTGTTTGAGCAGAATGAACGCGCGCGCTTCGAAGTGCGTGGCGGTCATGCCGTCGAGGCCCGCGGCATGGCGGCTTCTGCGCACCGCGCGCCACGCGCGATTGAGATTGGCGTCGGAGCACAGTTCGTTATAAAGTGGGTGAAAGAAAATCATGCGCAAGGTATTGGTGTTTACATTCCGGTCTTATTGCTAAAGACGCCGAGGGGAAGAAAATCGAAACGGCGGAGAGAACAAGTTTTCAAAAGCGCGGACGGAAAAACGGCGGGCAGAAAATTTTTCCATCGGATAGAAGAACACAACGGATTTGCCATGCCGAACGGTTGGGTGCTTCCCTCTGTGGGAGAAAAAACTCAGGTAGAATGATTGCTCGGCGGAATCATTTCGCATCATTCTGCCACAACGCGTTCGAGCCGAAGGCAAAAAGCTTTTGGGTAAGCGGATAAAGTCCGGGCCGTATCCGTTTACAAAAAAATGCTTTCACAGCAGAGCCCCAACTTTTAATGGACTTCATCGGATTTTCCGGCATGCCGAAAACCGAAGCCGTTCGGGCGGCGCACACGGAGCAAGAGCACACACCGAGTGGCTTTTTCCGCGTGTGCATTTGATTCGTGTGCAGTCCCAAAAAACTTTCAGAATTTTATTGTGCGTTCGATTCTCTCAGCGTTTTGCGATCGGCCTCGGGGATTATGGGCGTGCATGCACGCTCGCCCAAGCTTGCGCTTCTTCCCCCGCTTCCGCATGTTCTTGCGCCCGGCGAAAAATTTCAGCGTGTTGCTCGAACGCCGACTCCGCCCCTCCCTGTGCGCGCGCCGCGAGCAAGAGTTGCAACAAAAAATCGCGCTCGTTCGGAATGCGCACGTCCGCGACGGAAACAAGCTCGAACAACGTTTCATGCGCGACGCTTTCCTGCTCCGCCATGAGCTTGCGCGCGAGCCAGGCTCCGCGAAAGGCGACCGTGTTGCGCTCGCTTGCAACTGTAACCAATTCCCGCATACGCGAGCGCGCGATCGTTTCACACAACGTTGCCGCTTCGATTTGAAATCGTCGCGCAAGCAGACCGAGCGGCAACGCAATCTCGGCAACGCCCGCGGCGATCACGAATCGTTCGAGCGCGGAAAGCGGCGCGCCCGCGCCGAAATGTTGGGCGAGAATTTCATCCGCAACCGCGTCACAATAGCTTGCCTCCTCCCCCGGAATCTCCACCACTTCGAAATCTGCGGCTGCTCCTAGTAGAGTTGCTTCCTCATAAGGCGCGGTCAGCGCCACGCGGCACGCGGGCGCGGCCAGCGCCCCGGCCAACCATGCTTTCACGTTCGCAATCCGGCTCGCATGATGAATCAAATACAAACTCAGCGCGGGAACCGGCGGCGCGAGCCAGGGCACGCGCTGCGACTCGGCGAGCACGACCCAAGGCGCGCACTCTGCGCTTCGGCTCAAACGCGCAAACGAATTCAACACGCGCACGGCCGCGCGCTCCGCCGCAGGATGATAGCACAGAAGCAGCGGCTTGCGCCGTGGTTCGGTTTGATACCATTCCCGCCACCGATCCTCCGCCCACGCGCGCTGCTGCAACGGGTCGAGCGCTTCCACGCCCCACACCGTCTCCGGATCGAAATTCGTCGGCACAATTTGCGTTCGCATGGGCATACCTCTGCGCAAGGGGTTGGTTCGTGCGCGCGGCTCGGTTCGAATGCGATTCATGAACGACTCCTACTTGGTTTCCGCGCTCGCCCAGAGCTTGTTGATCACGACGAACGCGACAATCGTAAAACACAGGATTCGCATAAGATATTCTCCATTTGTATCGTCATGCAGAAGGAATCTCTTTAAGCGCTCGGTTGAATCTCCAGCGAGCACAAAGATTCCTCCTGAATGAAAGCGTCAGGAGGAAGATTGTAACCGATATATCGTCGGAGGAATGAAAAGTTTTTTCCAAAATTGTATTGCCGCAATCAAACTCGGCTCCAGCCGAAAAAGGGTCGGCACACGGCCAACCCTTTGCGCGGTTACTTCGAACCGCATTCATATTTTCAACAGAAAATTTTTCCACGCGGCGCGCAGGCAACGCACGCGGGCATTGATGACATCGTATTCCACCTCGGGCCAACGCGCGCGCAAATCCTCGCGAATGTACCGCGGCAATTGCGTCCCTTTCGGCCGGCGCAACAGCCGCCATACAAACCAATGCGCGGAAAGCTTTTCGCGTTTGCCCTCGCTCCGACCCAAGCGATACAGCCTCGCCAACAACTCGCGCATGATTCTCATCGCCCGCAACGAACGCGAGAACCGCGCCAGCAAAGCCGCCACAGCCTGCGCCTCTTCGGCCCGCGCGATCTTTTCCATCACCTCGTCTTCCGCGGAGGGCGTTTGCAGACTCTTCGGCGTGCGCGGCGGATGCGAGTGGTCGTCTGGCATGCCCGGTCGCCGGTTCTCGAAATAGTCATCGAGGCGCTCCAAACGCGCGCGCTTGACTTCGCGCCAAATCAGAATGCGCGTGTTGCGGGCGATGGTCGCGAGCACCTTACGCAAGCGCCCATCGTCAAACTCCGGCTGCGACATTTCGGCCGCGTTTTCTTTGGCCCAAAGGAACAGCCGCTCGCGGCACTCATCGATGAATTGCGGCATGGTCATTCCTCGCGCATGGTTCAAACTGCGCCAATAAAGCGGCGCAATCACGCCGTCCACCCAGCGGAAAAATTCCCCCAAAGGATGCATGACGGCGCGAATACGCTCGCGTTCTTCCGGGCCGTCCCTGGCCCAATCCACCAGGGGCGTCACATACCGGCGTAGAGGCAAGTTGGGGTTCATAGAGTGCGCTCCTTAGCAGGTTCATTTTGCAACAAGGGATTGACGTGCATGGCACGACACAAGCGCCGCTCCTCTCTCAGAAGGGCTTGTGTCTCGGGCTTTGCTCCGCCCGGCGCAAGCTGGGCGAAGCCTCAAACTTTTGGGCCTGCCGGAAAAGTTGCAAAATGAGCCTGAGGAGGCGCAAACCGGCCTCGGGCTGCTCACGGACGCACGACGGTCTTGCACGCACGCCGGGCAAAACCTTTGCACGTGCGGCGGCAAAACCGTCCGGCTTGGGCTGCTACTGCTATAGACGCGGAATTTTTTGAAATCGAAATGGGGAAGTGAGAAAAGATTCGGAAGGACATGAAGCGTGGAGCGGAAAGCGCGCGCGAAAACCGGCGTCCTCCGAATGCCTCGGCGGCTTCGGTGGATACACGCCGAGCAGAGGATAAAAGTTCCGCGGCGGAAGCAGGAGGCTAACCGGCGATCAAGGCGGCGTGTTTCGGATGGTTTTAATGCACTCTGCGCAAAGGGCAAGTTGCAAAGGGCAAGTTGCAAAGGGCAAGTTGCAAAGGGCAAGTTGCAAAGGGCAAGTTGCAAAGGGGGGCAAGAAGAAATCTAGTATGTGGAGATTATTTTACTCCGGGGCTTTGTTTCCATGAATCTTGCTCACAAGCAGTGCAATAATTTCATCGAGAAGGGAGTAGCGATGCTGCAAAACGGCGGAAGGGAAAAAACGTCTGCTGCGATAATACCACCCGCGACTTTCGCGCGCCGAACCAAGAGCCACGCGCAAAAAATAATTATACTCCTTGCCAAAACCACGGCCATAGCCTTCTTCAATATTCGCGCTGATCGAGCCAACACTGCGATTCAGTTGGTCGGCATTTCCACGACCGCGAACCTCTCGTAACATTTTCTCGCAGTCTTCCCAGGCCAGATCATACAGCAGCAGCGCTTTTTGATAGGCCGGAAATTCCCAAAGACGATCCCTCTTAATATTGTCCGGCACATCGGCAAGCCATTCTGCATAGGTCATGGTTCCCTCCAAGCAAGGGGCAAGTTGCAAAGGGCAAGTCACTCGAAAGCAATCAGAGTCGCAGCTTGTGGCTTTTGCTTTTTTGCCGATTGCCTTTTGCCACTTGCTCGGTTTCAATGCACTCAGTGCAAAGGGCAAATTGCAAGGGGCAAGATCGTGCGCGTTACGAATGTCGAGCTTGTGGCTTTTGCTTTTTTGCCGATTGCCTTTTGCCACTTGCTCGGTTTCAA
>JBBILN010000144.1:0-8170 GCA_037444905.1 bacterium
GGGGATAGCTCGCGTGGCAAGTACGGCACGAAACGCCCGAAGTACCGCCGTCAAAGTTGTTGCCATGACAAATCTGGCATTGGCTCACGTTGTAGTTCTGTGCTGCCAGCACTTTGCCGTGGAACTCTGAAGAACTCGCATTCTGCCAATCGGTGGAATGCGGATAGCTGGCGTGGCACTTTCGACACGAAACATTTGAAGTGCCGCCATTGTAATCGCTGCCATGGCAGGCTTGACAAGCTTGCGCATTATAATTCTGCGCGGCGAGCACGGCGCCGTGATTGTTCGCAGAATTTGGATTCAGCCAGTCTGCCGTGTGCGGATAGCTGGCGTGACAGCTTCGGCACGAAACGCCCGAAGTACCGCCGTCAAAAGAGTTGCCATGACAAATCTGGCACTCCGACAAATTATAGCTTCGCACTGCGAGCAGCTTGCCATGGAATTCCGGAGAGCTTGCAGTCTGCCAACCCGCGGGGTGAGGAAACGTCGTGTGGCATTTTTTGCAAGACTCACCCGTTATGCCGCCGTCATACTGGCTGCCATGACATGGACGGCAGTCTTCGGTTTTATAATTCTGCGCCGCCAACACTTTGCCGTGAAACTCGTCGGAAGTGGGATTCATCCAGCCGGTTCCGTGCACCAAGACTTTATTCTCAGGCTCAGTGGGCGCATTCTTCGGATCGCTGCACGCCTGCATCAACAAGCCTACAACTGGCAGCAACATTAGCCACAACCATGTTATCTCAGATCTCTTCATTGCAACCTGCCCTTCTCAATGGCATTCTCAATCACGTTGAGCAGAGATTTTTTTGTCGTCATAGCGCTGACCAGAGCGTCGATATTGAGATTCTGTGCCGAGGTAGTAAACACGTTAAGAGTGAATTGGCAGCGCAATATTCATGTTGCAAATCATCTTCTTCCCGGCGCCAAGTTCGCATGGCACAGCACACAAGCGGGATCGCGGCCTTCGACGTCATGGCACGACGCGCACGACTCGATATCGCGGCGCGCCAGCACGGCATGTTGGCCGCCGTCACTACCAGGGCCAAGACGCACAAAATCCGCGGCGCGATGCGAGAGCGGAAACGGCGAGGCAAAACCCGCTTCTTGATTGCGCGCATGGCAATCGGTGCAAAACGTTTGCTGATCGTGGCACGAGTAGCAATCCGATTTCCTCGCGCGCGAATCCATGCCGTGCACGAACACATAATTCAACTCGTGCACTTTTTGTTTGACCAGCGGATTCTTGCCCGAAGGCATGGGCCGGTGCTCGGAAACGCCACGCTCCCACTCGCCACGCGTGAGTTGGGTGGTCACTTCCGCATGGCAGGTTTGGCAAAAGTTTTCGCTATGGCACACGGCGCAATCATTCGAAGCGATATCAGCGCGCACGAGGCGCTTGTGCTCCTTCGCCCAATCGACTTGGCGATGAGTGAGTGGAACCAGAATCTCCGCTTTCGGATGGCACGATTCGCAGGCGTTGCTCGCTTTCACATCATTATGGCAAGTGTTGCATGAGGCCATGGTCGGAAGGAATGCCAGCGTGGGCTTTTCCGATGCCTCGATTCCGGCGTGACAGGCGGAACATTCGAGCTTTTGATTTTCAATGTGCGCTTTGTGGCTGAAGATGATGTTGTCGCGCAGCGGTGCGGCGAAAGCTTCCGGATTTTCGGCGTCCGTGTGGCAATATTGGCACGCCGCGGGATCCTCGCTTTCCACTTCGGTGTGGCAGCCGGAACACTCGGCATGCTTGGGAAGCATCAAATCCGCAGCCTTTTCACTAGTGGCTGCGACTGCATGGCAAGCGCTGCACTCCGAGCCTAATTCTTCCACGTGCTTCTTGTGGGAGAATTTAATCTTCTCCCACTGTGCGATGGGATCATCCCACGAGGAGCGGACCTCACGCGCCCATTCGCTTTCATACGCGGCAACCGCGCCCAGCATCAACACCAGCAAGAATGCCAACATGCGCCATAGCATAAGCATTTTCCTTCCTCTTCGCAGCGCAGCAAGCCGTGCAGGCCATGAGCGCCGGCGTTACGAAGATATTTTCAGAGCAATACTATATCGCTGCGCCCAACTTGTTAAAGAACCAATACTGCAAGCGTAGCAAGAAGCGCGTGTCATTGGAATAGTAGCGATTGCGCAGCAGTTGCAGTTGACCATCAATGGTGACGGTCTTCACCGGGCGAACCAATAAACCCGCGGCGCCGGAATACAACGACTCGCGCTCGCTCTGCTCAGAATCCAGTTTGTACGTGGCCCAAGAAAGTTGCAAGCTGGGCATCAGCTTGCCATCGAGTGTAGGATAATAGCAAGAAGCATTGATGCCGTCCAAATTGCCGGCATATCCGGTCCGGTGCACGAAGTTCAAGCCGCCATACTTCACGTCCGTGCCCACCGTAAAGCGCAACGAATTGTCGCCGCCGGAATAGAAGATGCCGGCAGCATTGCCATAGAAACGCAAAGCTGGTTTGTATTGATAATACACTCCGCCTTCCACCTCGTGATTATCTTCGACATTAAACGCTGCAAAGATGGAATTCCACGGCAAGCGCGGCGACCGAAATGTGTAACTGCCATTGAGGATGGTTTGAGAAGAAACTTCGGAGCGGAGTGAAAGCTCGGCGCGCGTGATTTGTTCGGCGTGAAAATCATAATCACTGCGGCCATAAAAGGAAGTCTTTGTGCTCGCATACCACGAAGCATCGATCGCCCCCAAACGATATGCGCGATCACTGGGTTCGACGAACTGCGTGAAGACATTGCCGATGGAATCGGCGCGCAGCGCTTCATAGCCGGGGCGCAATTGGCGTTTCTCGAAAAAACTCACGCTGACATTCCAATCGTCATTCGGCTTGAGTGAAGCTTGGCCGCCGGCCATAAAATTCTGGTCGAAATCATCGGTGAGCTTAATGCGCCGGTCCGGCGGCAGCAAGCCGCCGCCGAAAGCTTTCAAGCGCAACCAGTGTGCGGCGCGTACTTTAATTTGCGCGCCGTCAATCGCGCCCACGGCCACGCCGCCAAAAATCGGCTGCCGGCCGATTTGCACGTCTACGCGCTGGCCAATATTTTTCCAATCGAGATAGAAATTGTAAAGCCGCGCTTTGCCGTCGCCCGCCAACTTCGAATCGAAGTCGCGATCGAGCTGGCCGTAAGTGCGCACGACAAAATTTTTTCCGGCAAAATCGAATTGAAAAGCCTGATAAGCGCGCACATCATTGGAAGTGAAAGCGCTGGAGTCGCTGCGTTCATAGGCGTAAAAGGAACTGGTGAGACGACCGGAGAGAGTTTGCGCCCCTAATGCAGCAGGAAGGCACGCCATCAACGCTAGCCGCAAAAGCAAGTTCAGTCGATACATGGAGCCGCCTTGGTTGTCAAATGAGCTTACCTAGCCGTTCGGACTTTGCCGAAACACAAACGGCGCACCAGAAATTTACAATGCTATCGAGACCGTACTGCTGTTGGGAATGACGCTGAATCGCTAAGGATCTAAGGAAGATTTATAGCACAGCCAATTCTTTTCGGGAACATTTATTCGCTTCGGCTTCGGATCCCATCACAAGAGAAAAATTGTAATCGGGAATGAAAGCGCAAAGCCCTTAAACGCGCGGAAATGATAACAAATTTTCTTACCGAAAGCAAGCGCCGGATCAAAACGGAAGACCGCAAGTTATGTAGAGGGTCGAGAGGTGCGAGGGATTGGGCCGCTATGTTTTTATGCTGCGCACAGCATGATCATGAACTCAGACAGGCACTCGTGTTCAGCCACCAATCTTGATTTCAACTGGTTGCTCTTGCAGCTCGAACTCCAGCCACAGAATATTGCCATCGGCTCTTTTTTGCACCGGCACGGTGTTGCCGTTGCACAGCGCAGAGATCGGCGCGTTCCCTTGCGGCGAGGAAATCACAATGCGCGCGGGCATGTGCGCCGGGCCGCTTGCGGTGAACTTGTAATGCGCCGCTTCATATTGTTCATTCGCAATGTGCGCGGCGGCTGCGAGCACTTGCGTTTTCGAACTGTCGCGTTTGGTCAGATCAAAGAGCAACGTCGCTTCGCCCGGCTGAAGATTTTTGTGCGAGATGCGCGGCAACCGCGCATCGAACAAATCAATCCAATCGCCTTGCAGATGCAATGCAGCAGACCATGCCGTCTCGGCGAGTGCGGCCGCAATGACATAAGGGCCACGCTGCAGTTTGAAATAATTTTGGCGTTTCGCTTGTCGCCCGTGCGGCATCGCGGCATCCAACAGCGCCAGCACGGAATCCGGACCGCTCGCGTTCAACGCATAAAGCGCAGGATCCTCGACGACGTAGATCAGCGTTCCCATGCCCGCCTTGTTGCGGCCCGGATTGGCGCCGTTGCTCAAGCCTAAAGCTTGAAACAAATGTCCGGAAGGCTGCGCCTGATTGTACGAAGGCTCGCGCCACCAGCCCGGCGCTTGATTGAAAGCATCCTGTTCATCATCAACATAAATGAGCGTGCCGCCGGTCTTCACCCAAGTCGCCAGGCGCTCGTGCCACTTCGGCTGCCGCGGCTTCATCGCGCGATAACTCAGAAAGATAATTTTATAGCCGGTGAGATAATTCGGGAGCGTGACATTCTCCAACAACAGCGGTTGCACGGGAATACCGTGCTGCAACAACGGTAGCGCGAGACCATAGAAAGTGGCAAGCGCAGTGTCACTTGTTGCCGGCGCAACGCGCTGCAACGTGATCGCATCGCTCATCAAGATGCCAACGCCGCGCTCGCCGGCTTCCAAAGCGCCTGGCCCGGGCGGCAGATTTTGCAGGGCATGATTGAGAATGAGCACTTGCACCGCTGCTTCGTTCGTGGGCGTGCTCTCCGTGGCGAGTGCAGCGCCGCCGCCATTTGTGCTCGCCAAACTAAACGTGCGTTTGGGGCTGCGAAAAAGCTCTTCCACTGGCGTCTTGAATGCATAGCGCGAGCATTCGGGATAAAACATCGCCGCTGCCACTTGTGCTTGAAAAGCTTGTTCGTGCTCACCCCACGAGTCCGCATGGCCACAATCAAAACTAAAGATGAGTTCCTTATTGTGCCCGCGCCCTGCTTGCGCGAACAGACCATAGTCGAACCACGCGTTTTCGAATGGACGCGCTTGCGTAACGCCCGCGTATTGCGTCGGTTGCACTTCAGCTTCGACTTCGCCAATAAGGCCGTCGCATGCCGGAAGGTTCAGCAATTCCGCGTGCGGCCCGACTTTGCCGGCGCGCGCGTATTGCACGTTAGTCAAAATCGAAACATAGCAGTTCACACTGCGGCCCTTGTTCTGCGCATAACTTTTCGCATGCGTCAACAGTGTTGAAACCGCGCGCAGCTCCAGCTCGAATTTGAGCTGCTCGCTTTGAAACTGCGTACTGACGCTTTGCTGCGGCGCTTCCCATTCGGTTTGATAAAAGCTTTCCCACTCGCGTTTGAAGCCGTCGCTGTAGCCCGCTTGGCTCCAAAAGAACGGCTGTTCCAAACAAATCGTCTCCGCGCCCGCGTCAATTGCCGCTTCGATTTGTTTCTTGAGATAATCGCGATAGCTCGCACTGGGCACGAGATAGTAGCCGCCGCCAGCGTGTTCGAACTCTTTGCCTTCCGCGCTGAGTTGGATTTCATCGAAGTGGCTCTTGCCCTCCCAAGTGCCGGTGATGTAGTCCAAATAATTTCCCCACGCGAGCGGTGTGCTGCCCCAAACCGAGTAGCCTGCTTGCCGCCACGTTTGACTGCGCTGCGCAAAAGTCTTATTGCTGCGTTGCAATACGATCGCGCGCGCCGCGGGATCGTGTTGCGCGCTCCACGCTTTCGCGCTGTGAAAATATGTGCGCGCGGGCGTGGCCGCGGTTTGCGACAGACTATGAAAGGGAATTAACAATGCGAAAGCAAAAGAGGTGAGCTTGAGACTGGACATGGTTCGCGCTCCGATCGAGATGTGTTTGGCTTCCGTCTTCAATACCGGCAAAGCCCGAAGCGCGCGGGAAGAACCGCAAATTCCGGATTACAAATTTTCATTCTCCATTTGGAGTGCTTTCAACTCATGCCGCAACACCTCCGGCTTACGGCGGCCGTAGCCCATTTGCTCGATCATCTCTTTCCGACAAGATAGTCACTGAGCGATTTTAATAACCGCCGGTGACGCTGCGGCGAAATCCTGCCGATCGTGCCTTCAATGTCTTTGCGTGGGATCACCGACAGAAAAACCGAGCCGTATCACAGACGGGGAGAGCAAACCGCTCGCAGCATAGTCCGCATCATCGGGAGTGATCGTTTCGTCAAAGCCTTTCACTTGTTGATGCAGTTGTGAGCTTACGCCGCACAGGAGCAAATCGCCAAAGAGAGGCATTTCGCGCAAAACAATAGTCGGCCGGTTCTTCACTGCGGCCTGCGGAATGGCTGCGATGACAACGCTACCTTCTTTCATATTCCGGGTTCCGTTCTTTAATCAGTTCCGAGGAATATTCCGGCTCGTCATCGCCATATGCTCTTGCCAAAGAGTGTAATGCCAATTGCCGCCAATCTTCACGTTCGGCTGCAAGCTCTGCTTTCTTGCCGCGCGCGTTTTGTTTGCGGCGTTTGGGGAGGGCCGCCTTCTTGCGTTCGGAGGGCGCTTCGATTGCATCCAAAAATATGATGAGCACGCGCTGCTTCTTGTTCGTTTTGAGGCGCGTGAGCGGTTTGATCGCCTTGCCGTCGTAAATACCTTGGACCGTCAACAACTCAGTTGCCATGGGATGAGTCTCCAAAGAATTTTTGTTAATGTCAAACTCAGGCAGCATCGTGCTCACGTAGTTTAGCAATGTTCGAACTAAAGTCCAACGGGATTTTTTGTCGCGCGCAACCCCGTAGGGATGATATGTTTGTAGAGCCGTCGTCTCCGCAAACGAAACACCGAAGGTGTGACATGTCACCGCTACGCGGTTTATGAACGACAGGCGGGGCCGTTTCTATAAACATGGCATCCCTACGGGATTTTCTTATGGCACAGCGCGAATGACGGCGTTGCACTCAGATTGATTGCAATTGCTGGCGCAACTCCTCCACCTCGGGTTTGCGGCGGCCGTAGCCCATTTCTGCAATCATCTGCGCCGCCTTCTCCAAATGCTCTTTTGCTTTTTCTTTTTTGCCACTTGCCATTTGCAACTTGCTAGCCTCCAAATGATAATCCGCCAAATAAAATTTCATCTCCCCGCGTTCGGCAATTTCTCGTGCTTCTTCGAGATCAGCCCAGGCGAGGGCAAATTCGTTTTGGCTGCGATACAAAACTGCTCGTGCA
Source organism: bacterium (assembly GCA_037444905.1). Classification (GTDB taxonomy): domain Bacteria; phylum Zhuqueibacterota; class Zhuqueibacteria; order Zhuqueibacterales; family Zhuqueibacteraceae; genus JABWAN01. Next base: position 7,281 of record JBBILN010000144.1, read on the forward strand.
AATAGACCACGAGGTAAATAATCTTGCCTTTCCGCTTGTCGTAAATCTTGAATCGCCTGATGCAGATAATTTAAGGCATGGCTAAAATCTCTGGTTCCCTCTATTTGAGCCTGAAGCATGATAGCACGACCAAGAGATAGTTTATCAAGAGCAATTGAAAGAAGACTATACCAACCTTCTTTCTCGTTGTTTAACGTCTCCCTCGCACGCTCTTGGACTTCCCTAAATTTTCCATTATGCAGCAGAAGATCGCAGAACCGGAAGCCTCGGAGTGAAAAGAGATAGGAATACTCTGGTACCCTTCTCTTTTGCATTGCCTCTGATTCGCGAAACAGTTTCTCGGCTTCCACGATCGCTCCAGCTTGATGCAAAGCGGCTGCCAAGACGGAACGCGTGCTCTCTTGTAGAAACACTTCACCGCTACGTTCAGCAAAGTCAATGCTCTGTTCTGCATAGTCCACAGCCTGCTTTACCTCACCTAATGTCATTTGAAGTTCGCTGAGGTTGTTAGCATCAATACTGGCATTTCTCCAGTTTTCTTGGTTGGCACGTGAATGCATTCCGACTTGCATCGGCTGCGCAGCTTCACGCAACCGTCCTAATGCGCGCAAACTAAAGCCAGCTGAACTTAAAATCCAGGCTTTGTCTTCATCAGTCAAATCGGAAGATGGTTTGATCCAAGGTACCTCAAAAAAATTGGATAGAAGCTCTAAGTTAGCGCTTAATGCACCGAGCTTATTTTGAATGAAAAGCATTTCTCCCCTCACGATCCGTTTCGAATATACATCCTCCAAAACTTCCAAACATCTCCTTCCTAGACACCCATGCGCCACTGCCGCAAACAGCGGCTCCATTTCTTCCAAAGTATCAGGCAATTCTTTGGCAGGCAG
>JBBILN010000145.1:0-7971 GCA_037444905.1 bacterium
GGCTTCATGCCGGCCAAGTAGATCGCATTGTCCACCAATAACTGAGGCATTACCATTTTTCTTAAAATCTTCTTGACAAAATCATTTTCTTTGCTATTATGTAAACGGTTACACAAAAGGCGAATCTCTTTCGCTTTTTTATTGCCCGAATGTGTAACCGTTTACATACGATGTGAACAAGAGCCTCCTCGAACCTTCACATTTGGCTGAATAGGCCGGGCATGAACGTCACGATTAAAGAAGTGGCAAAGAAGGCAGGCGTTTCCACGGCGACTGTTTCTCGCGTTTTTAACAATGCGGGTGTGGTGGATGAAGAAACGCGCCGCCGCGTGAGAGAGGTGGCTCATGAGTTGCGTTACACCCCCAATGCCCTCGGCCGAGGCTTGAGCACGAGGCGCACCGATGCCATCGGCCTACTCCTTCCCGATCTGCACGGCGAGTTTTTCTCCGAAGTGATTCGCGGCGCGGATCAAGCCGCGCAGCAGAATCGCTATCATCTTCTTGTTTCCAGCTCGCACACGACGCGTGAGGCGCTGCAATCCGCACTGCAAGTGATGCGCGGTCGTGTGGATGGTCTCATCGTCATGTCCCCTAGTATTGATGAGCATTCCTTAAAAGAGAATCTTCCCAGATCCCTTCCCGTGGTTTTGTTGAATTGCCTCGTCGATGACGACTCTTATGATTCCTTCAATATAGATAATTATACCGGTGCATATGAAATGGTGCGGCATCTCGTGCAGCACGGGCATCAACGCGTTGCTATCATTAAGGGCACGGAAAAAAATTTGGACGCGGAGGAGCGCTTGCGCGGTTATCGTCAAGCGTTGCGGGAGGCGGGCGCCGAGTTACACGCCGAGCTGGAGGTCTTCGGCAATTTTTCCGAAAGCTCCGGCTATGAGGCGGCGCAAAAGCTTTTGACGCTGCGCGCGCATCCCACCGCGATTTTCGCGTCGAACGATTCCATGGCGCTCGGCGCGCTCAGCGCGTTGCGCGAAATGGGCGTGGCCGTGCCGCAGGAAATCGCCCTCGCCGGTTTTGACGACGTGCCGATTTCGCGTTTTCTTTCGCCGGCGTTGAGCACGGTGCACGTGCCCATTACCGACCTCGGCGCGATCGCAATTCAAAAGCTCATACATGCTTTCACGGAAAAGAACGCGCACGTCAAGCAGCAAGCGCTGGTGCCCACCAGTTTGGTTTTGCGCGAATCCTGCGGTTGTTCCAAGCAAATCTCATAACCTGAGCCGCAACCAATAAGACAAAACGATGACTGTCAAAACTGCTCTGTTAATCGTTTTGTCGGAAATAGTTTTGCCTTGGGCTTTTGTTGTGGTGCAAACGGATTGCAAGGAGGTGAAGTGCATGGCGTGAATGCAGTGGCAGTGAAGGGTTGGAAACATGGCGAGGTTTGAGTTGCTAACGCCCTCTATTTGTCATTCTGAAAGAATCTTTTCAAGCGCTAGGCGCAAACTCCGAATGGAGTGTTTCGCCGGCGTTGAAAAAGCTTAAAACGAAAATGCGTAGTCCCGGCCCGTGTGGGCCGCTGATTCTGCACACATTACAGTGCCCCACAAGGGGGCAGGACTACATTTTCATCATGCTCGCGTGTCGTTGCCGCGGCGTGGCAATTCCTACGGAATGACACACGAAAGAGGGATGCAAGCTTCTCGGCCTTGTTGTGCAAACAGCGCGAAGCAAGAACTCAAAACAGCGAAGGGAACCTCATGAAGACAAAATTTTTTACGATGCTTGCCGGAGGCTTGTTGTTGGCCATGGCCCTCAACGCTTTCGGACAAGTAAAACGCGCGGATGCCGTTTGGGCAAGAAACGTGATCGACGGCGTCATAACGCTCGACGGCAAATTGGATGAGCCGGAATGGAGCAAGGCCGAAGCCATCCGCGTGGTGCATCCCACCAACACCGAAATCATTCCCGGCAGCGGATGGTATTTGGAAAACGGCCTCAAGCCGCCTACGGATGTCACCGACGCCACGGTCAGGTTTCTGGTGCAAGGTGACTGGCTCTATCTTGGCATCACCGTAAAAGACAGCTCGGTCGGCGGCGGCTTGTTCAACCGCTTCGACGGCTTTCTCATGAACCTGCGCGATCATGCCAGCGCGAATCGTCCCGCGCCGTCGTTCGAATATTTTTATGCGTGGGTCGCGGAGCCTTGGGCCGACACTACGCTTGCGCAAGAAGGCGCGCTGCCTGGCTTCTTCGGCTTTGCCGGCGGCAAACGCGATTCCGCGAACTCCCAAATTTGGAACGCGGCCACGACCGTGCAAGGCATTTCGAACAATGATGCCACGCCCGACGAAGGCTACACCTCCGAGATCGCGTTCAATCTCAATAAGCGCGGTTATGATGTGACGAGGTCGGAAGGCGACATCGTTGAATTCAATATGTCGATTTACGATGCGGATTGGCAATGGCCGCTCAATAACGCGCGGTACAGCGGTTACCGGACGTGGTTGCAAGGCCCCTGGGGTAATGCTTCCTCCTATGGCATTCTCCGCATTCATGCCCGCCCGGATATTTCCGTCAATACCGCCTCGTTGCCCGACATCCCGGTTGATGCCATCATTCCCAATGCCGCGTTTCATTCCGATCCCGTGATTGACGGTGTGTTGGATGAATTTGCCTGGCAAAAGGCGTACAAGATCGATTTGCGTTATGGCGACGATGCGCTGCGCAATTCTTATCCCGGTATCGGACCATTTCGCAGCGGCCAATTTCAACCGCAAGTGGGTGGCGGCACCGCCGCGGTTCTTGATCCTGCGGATGCCACGCTCCTTTGGTTCTTTAAAGGCGACTGGCTTTATATCGCAGCAGACGTGCGCGACCAAGCAGTGTGGGGCAACGCCAATGCCGATCAATGGGACGGCATACAAATTACTCTCACCGACCGCAAAGCACGCAACAACGACATGGTGCTCACGCCGCGAACGCTCACAGCCCATGTTGATGCCAACGGCACCCTTGCGGTCGGCGATTATTTGCAAACGCTTTTGTCCGATACCGTCAACGGCGCCAAAGCCGCATTCTCGCTGAAACCAAACACTACGATCGGCGACTTCAACGACGTGGATGAAGGTTACTACATCGAGCTGGCCGTGGATTTGACCAAGCTGGGTTATGCTCCCGGTCGCGGTGACGGCGTGTTGTTCCCCGGCGCCACTTTGTATGACGGCGACGAATTTCCCAACGCGACGGACAATTACGGCAACCGGGTGTGGTGGATGCGCGAACGTGAAGGCAATGCTGCACCCGCGTGGGTCTACATGGATCCCGGCGCGCTCATTCCGCCCGTTGATCCGCCAACGAATACTTCGGGCAGATTGGACGCGGTGTGGGCGCGCTCCACGGACGGCGCGGCCATCACTCTCGATGGCAACTTGAATGAAGCAGCGTGGAGCAAAGCCGAAGCTATTCGAGTGCAGTATCCCATCAGCAGCGCCATGATCCCCGGCAGCGGTTGGTTTAACGAAGGCGGCGTGATTGCCGATGACAAGACCGACGCCACGATTAAATTTTTAACGAAGGATGATTGGCTGTATTTGGGCATCACCGTCAAAGACGCCTCCGTCGGCGGCGGATTGTTCAATCGCTTCGACGGTTTTCTCATGAACCTGCGCGATCACGCCAGCGCGAATCGTCCGGCTCCGCCGTTCGAATATTTTTACGCGTGGGTGGCCGAGCCTTGGGCCGATACCACGCTAGCGCAAGAAGGCGCGTTGCCCGGCTTTTTTGGCTTTGCCGGCGGCAAACGCGATTCTGCCAACTCCCAAATTTGGAACGCGGCCACGACCGTGCAGGGCGTTTCGAATAATGATGCCACGCCCGATCAAGGCTACACTTCCGAGATTGCGATCAATCTCACCAAGCGCGGTTACGATATTCTGAGACCCCAAGGCGACATCCTCGAATTCAATATGTCGATTTATGACGCGGATTGGCAATGGCCGCTCGACGTTGCGCGCTACAGCAGTAACCGCACGTGGCTGCAAGGTCCGTGGGGCAATGCTTCAGTGTTCAACGTTGTGCGCATTCACGCGAAACCGGACGTGACCGTCAACTCCGGCGCAGCGCCAGTCATCGGACCAGAGATCGTCGTTCCGAGTGCGGGCGCGAATCCGGCTCCCACCATTGACGGCAAGCTCGATGAATCCGTTTGGAGCAAGGCGCCAGGGTTGGATTTGCGTTATGGCGATGAGGTTCTGCGCAATTCTTATCCCAGCAATGGCCCGTTCCGCAGCGGCCAGTTCCAACCCCCGATCGGCGGTGTGAGCGCAGCCGTGCTCGACCCCGCGGACGCCACGATTAAATGGTTCTTCAAAGACAATTGGCTCTATCTCGGCGTGGACGTGCGCGATCAAGGCGTGTGGGGCAATGCCAACCAAGATCAATGGGACGGTATTCAATTCACCATCAACGATCGCGGCGCCTTCAACGGCGATCATGTTCTGCTTGCTAGAATTCTAACTGCACGCGTGGACGCAACCGGTGGTCTCGCCGTTGGGGATTTCTTGAATGATTTGATCACCGCCGGTTCACAAGCAGCGCTCGCGCTCAAGCCGAATACCACGGTCGGCAATTTCAACGACATCGATGAAGGCTATCAAATCGAGCTGGCTCTCGATCTCACCAAGCTCGGCTACCCCGCGGGCCGCGGCGATGGCGTGCTCTATATCGGCGCGACGTTGTATGACGGCGACGAGTTCGCGAACGCCACGGACAACTACGGCAATCGCGTGTGGTGGATGCGCGAACGTGAAAACAATGCGGGTCCGGCTTGGGCGCATATGGATCCGAACACCGTTCTCACCGGCGTGGAAGAACAAAACGTGGAAGGCGGTATTCCCAAAGTTTTCACGCTCTATGGCAACTACCCGAACCCGTTCAATCCTTCGACCACGATCAGCTTTGGCATGCCGGAAGCCGGTTTCGTCACGCTCAAAGTGTTTGATATTCTCGGCCGCAACGTGGTAACGAAAGCGCTCGGCGTCAAAGCCGCGGGCAAACAGGTGGAAGTGTTCGACGCCAAAGATTTCGCTTCGGGCATTTACTTCTATCGCCTGCACATGACCACTGCCGGCGCGAAGAAAAATTCTTCCACGCTGTACGGCAGAATGATGGTCATCAAATAACGATGTCAGTGATCAGTGGTCAGTGGCCAGTCACCTGCTGAATACTGGTTACTGCTAGCTGGTTTGAAGTAAAACTCCTACTCTTGCTTGTGAAAATATTTTCAGAGCAAGGGTAGGAGATTTTTTAAGCAACTCCCCTTTTGGCTGAATGAGGTGCGAGATGTTTTTGCAGGCTATAAAACATTTCTTTGTTGAAGGGGATCAGGAGCCAGGCCGCTTCCTTAAGCGATTTTTTGTAGTCCCGGCCCCTTGTGGGCCGATGATTCTGCACACGTTACAGCACCCCACAAGGGGGTGGGACTATTTAAGGAAACGGCATTGGGATCGGGAGGGTGTTGGCGCTGTCGCTGAGAAATTGGAGAACACCCCCCTTCACGTGGGAATCGTGTTGTGCTCGCTCTGCGCCATGTGCTTCGCCTTCACCTCCGCAATGGCGCAACCATTTGCGTTCCAAGACATTTCCTCTTCAATCGGGCCGCAAGCCGTGGGCGCGTATCTCGGCGTGTCCGTTGGAGATTATGATAACGACGGCGACGAGGACGTTTATTTTTCCAGCCAAAGCTCTTCGAATCTGCTCTACGAAAATTTAGGCAATGGCAAATTCAAGGATGTGACTTCCGCGGCGGGGCTTGCCACCGTGCGCGGCGGATATAGCGCCGTGTGGGGCGATATCGATAATGACGGCGATCTCGATTTATTCGCGGGCTTTTTCGGGCGTGACAACCGTTTCTATTTGAATAACGGCGACAAAACTTTTCGTGAAATTGCAGCCTCTGCCGGCCTAAAACTCAACGTCAACACGCTTCACTGCCTGATGGCCGACATTGACAACGACGGCTTTTTGGATATCTATCTCACCGTCAACAACCAGGGCAATCGTCTTTATCACAACAATGGCAATCTCACTTTCACGGACGTCACGGCCGCCTCGGGCGCGGGCTATAATGGCAGGGCCATGGGGGCGGGCTTTTTTGATTATGACAAAGACGGCGACGTTGATCTGTATCTCGTGCATGATTATGGGCAGGCCAATCATCTTTTTCAAAACGACGGCACGGGCCGTTTCACCAACGTTGCGGCGCAGGCCGGAGTGGATTTTGCCGGCGACGGCATGGGCGTGGACTTCGGCGATTGCGACAACGATGGCTGGCTCGATATGTACATCACCAACTATCACAAAAGTATTCTCTATCGCAACAACGGCAATGGCACGTTTACCGACCTCACCAGCGCGGCGCAATTGCCCGGCGTGGGCATGAGTTGGGGCTGCAATTTTATCGACTGCGACAACGACGGCTGGCTGGATATTTTTATCGCCAATCAAAGCAAGTTTTGGCAACTCCTCCCCGCGATCTATCCCAACGTGCTTTTTCATAGCAAAGGCAACGGCACATTTGCCGACGTTGCGCCGCAAGCCGGCTTGGCCACCTCGTATGACAGCTTCGGTTCCGCCACTCTGGATTTCGATAATGATGGGTGGCTCGATATCGTGGTCGCAGACAACGTGAGCACCACACAAAACGAGTTTTTCAAAAACAACGGTGGCGCGAATCACTGGCTCAATGTGAAGCTTGAGGGCGTGCAGAGCAATCGTTCCGCGGTCGGCGCGCGGCTGGAAGCCTTTGCGGGTGATTGGCGCCGTGTCGATGAGGTGCGCGCCGGCAGCGGCTACAATTCGCAGAGCAATCTCACGGTCGAGTTCGGCCTGGGCGCGCGCACGCGCGTGGACTCGCTGCTCATCTTCTGGCCTTCGGGCAGGCGCGAAAAGTATGGCGATCTCGCCGCGAACCAGTTGGTGAAGATTCGCGAGGGTCACGGCATCATTACCGGCGTTGCGCAGCCGCGCGCGCCGCAAGTTGCGCCGGAAGAATTTGTTCTGTTGCAAAACTATCCGAATCCGTTTTCCGCAAACAGAGCGTTTGGCAATTCCTCCACGACGATACGTTACGGCCTGCCTGCTGCGGCTGCGGTGACGCTGAAAGTCTTCGACGTGTTGGGCCGCAATGTGGCCGCCGTTGCTTTGGGAATGCAGTCCGCGGGTTATCACGAATTCCGCTTCGCCGCGTCGCTGCACGCGGGCATCTATTTCTATCGCTTGGAAATGGCTGCGAACGTTTCGAAGCGCTTTGCCGCAACACGTTATGGCAAAATGATCGTCACGAAATAAGGTTGCTGGAGGTGCTGCGCGCTTGATAAGTGCGTGGCGCTTCACTTCAATAATAATTTAGACGGAGAGGCGCGATATGACTCATCGAACGCTTACGAATCATTCCCCCCTTGAGGGAAGCCGGGGGTTGTTGTCGTTTCGTCGAACAGCAATAGTGAATTTGACAACGCAAAGCGACACCCCCCTGACCCCCCTCAAGGGGGGAATCTTTCGCGCGGTCACACGGCGTTTGTTCTTTTCCCTCTGCTTCTTGCTCCTTGCCCTTTGCTTCTTGCCCCTTGCCCTCTTTGCCGGAACCACGGGCAAGCTTTCCGGCCGCGTGCTTGATAAACAGAAGCAACCGCTGCCCGGCGCGAATGTGATTATTGTGGGCACGGCGTTGGGCGCGGCCGCGGACCTCGAGGGCTACTATAGCATCCTCAACATTCCGCCGGGAACATACCGCGTGCAATTCTCGATCATCGGTTATCAAACTTATATCGTCGAGAACGTGCTCATTACCAGCGATAAGACGACGCCGCTCAGCGCCGATTTGGGAGAAGAAACGCTCGCCGCGGAAGAAGTCGTGGTTGTGGCGCAGCGCCCGGTGGTGGAGACCAATCTCACCAGCTCCGTGTCCACGGTCACGAGCGAGAACATTGCGACCTTGCCGGTGCAGGA
>JBBILN010000146.1:0-7740 GCA_037444905.1 bacterium
CCCGCACGCGAAAAAGCCCGAAAAAATTCTTTTCCTGCGGAAGTTGGGCTAGATTTTAAAACCCGGTTTGGCCTCGCGCGTAGCCGTGCTTAAAAATTGGCCTGACGAGCATAGACAGTTTGGTATATCTTCCCATACTAAAGGCGAGTTGCGTTTCTGCTTTCGTCTACTTGTTATTCACCTCTTACACCTGCCTAGAATACAAACAACAGCGTGAGAGATGCGGAAAATTTTGTTCTTAATCGAACTTTTTTAAACAAAAACACAATCTTTGCATGGTCGGGGAAGAAAACCCTTAAGGCTAATCGGAACAAACGCGCAAAATTCTCTGAAAGTCTGAGTAAAAGCCTCTTTTACCCCAACTGGCTCCAACTTGCTTCTTCAAGAGGAACGCCGTCATGCGGCTCTATCACCAAGCTTGCATAAAGTCGCAATTCACCCGGCCTTCACTAAAGCGCGATTTTGACGATGCAACTCGGCTTGGAGTTGTTTCTCCAACACCTCGATGGCGTCGGAGTCCGTGCGGCCCTCCTGCAGGTATTGTTGCGCGACGACGGTGTTGATCTCCTCACGATGGTTGGTAGCGAGATTCAATTGCAGTACGGTACGGTAGACCTTCATTGCGCCGTCGTCTTTGCGCCCTTCCTGCAAGTAGATGCTTGCGAGTCTGGGGAAATACTTCACCCGCATGGGGTAGCGGGCTAGCAATTTTTCATAGACTCGCGCCGCAGACCGATAATCATGGCGCGACAGAAAGCGGCGTGCGCGCAGCGATGGTGAAAGCAGAAACCAGCCCATCGCGGGCACGAGCAGCAGAGCCGCCACCTTGCCACCGATTTGCAGCACTGCGAGATTTGAGCTCGAGGAGACATTCGCGCCCGCGGAATTTAGTCGCGGCGCTGCAGCCTCCGCGGCGCGCGCTTGAGCCAAACGATCAACCACGTCGCCATAATTCGGAGCAACCACGTGCAGTGTTTCAAACAGAATTGCGGCATGCTCCCAATCACCCTGGGACGCAGCGCGATTCGCCATCTGATAGAGAGAATCGGCGTTCGCACTTTGCTCTGCCGTGGTATCGTTTGTTGCAGAGGACTTCTCCAAAACCTCCGTGAGTTTTTGCAGATGCGTCGTCACGTCACGGTAGCCGGGCTTCAGCTCATTGGTTCTTTCGAAAGCAATGCGCGCTTCTTCCAGGTCGTGCCACTCCATCGCCGCCATTCCGATGGCATAGTAGCGTACGGCCACGGATTCCACCCCTTCGCGCGCAAGCTTGCCTTGCGCCTCTGCCAGGCGCGCAGCGGCGTCGCGAAATCCGGGTTTCTTTGCTACCACTTTCTCCAACTCCAGCGCCGCCCGCGTCCAATCGCGCGCTTTTAGCGCCGTCAAGCCTGCGGCATAACTGCGTTCTATTCTTTCCGCAAGCTGCTTTTGTTCAAGCTGGCTCCGCAATGCGAGCAGTCGCTCTTCGGCATCTTGAGGTGGATCGGCTTGCTGCAAAAGCTCTTCATATTTTGCAATCGCCATTTCCAAATTTCCTCGCGCGGCATATTTGCGCGCCTGCTCGTAGAGCCCGTTTATATTCGGATCCACAGTCGCCGCCGCGCGCTTTCGTGCCGGCTTTTCGCTGCGCTCTTCCTCGACGCCAGCGTTCGGTTTAGATTGTTGGGACTGCGCCCAAAGCGCGCTTGTTATCAATACCAACACCAGCAGCACGGGCAAGTGTCGTCGTGCCTCCAGAATTCCTTTCATCTTTGCCTCCAAAGCAGACAAAAAATCGCTTGCGGATTTACGCCATACGGAACATGAACTTTTAAAAACGGAGGTGGAATTTCTTCATTCGGGTGAGCATGGTTTCACAAAGCGAAACCATCACCAAAGAGGGATGAGGAAGAGAGCTGGCCAGAGTTCTTTATAGCCTGACAAAGCATCCAATAATAACGCTCAAGGTCGTGCTGCAACTTTGCTCACCCTTCTGTTCAAGTGAGTCTCACATTGCAGAGACTGGCTTCACCAACCGCCGCAACATGAATCCACGAAGGCTCGAAAACACAAGGCGCAATCGCAACTCTGATTATGACCAACAAACCTTGCGATTGCACCTACGTGTTATGATAAATACTCACAAGATATACCAAGCATGTGACAAAGTGCAGACATAGAAGTATATGAAGACTTGCCTACGGGGGGTAGAGAAGCAGGTCGCAAAGAATGATCGGATGGCTCCAGGGCGCCTCCCTCGCACTCGCTAGCGGCCCGGCCTTGCGATCTTCCGGAGCATTGTGTTTGGCGAAGCCTACTCTAGTGCGTCTTCTTCCGCCCGCAACACGCGCAACACGCCTTCGGCTAGCGCGCGCATTTCATCTTCGCCCGGATAGGCAAAGACCGGCGCAATCCAGTTGATTCGTTTTTGCAAGGCTTCGACCACATCCTTTGCATGCACCATGCCGCCGGTGAGCAAGAGCGCGTCGACTTTCCCCGAGAGCACCGCGGCCATCGCGCCGATTTCCTTGCTGATTTGATAAATCATCGCCTCAAACACCAACCGGGCTTGCTCTTCTCCGGCTTGCATGCGATGCAACACTGCCGCGAGATCTTTGACGCCGAGATAGGAAAAAATTCCGCCTTCGCGAAAGATTCTTGTTTCAACTTCCCGGCGTGAATATTTGCCGGAGAAACAAAGATCGACAACTTTCATAACCGGCAGCGCACCGGCGCGCTCCGTGGAGAAAGCTCCTTCCTCGCGCGAATTGGTGACGTCGATCATTTTCCCATCCTCGTGTGCGGAAATGGAGATGCCGCTGCCGAGATGCGCAACGATGAGTCGCAAAGCGCGATAAGAGCGGCCATGCTCGCGCGCAAAGCGTTTGGCAATAGCTTTGGTATTCAGCGCATGTGAAAGGCATTCGCGCTCCATACCGGCCAAACCTGAATAGCGCGCGACTGCCGGCCATTCATCAACGCTGACGGGGTCGACAATAAAAGCCGGGCATCGGGCGGCCGCGGCAAGCTCATACGCGAGAAATGCGCCGAGATTGGAAGCATGCTCGCCGCGTTCCGCGCGGCGTAATTCATCCAGCATGGCTGGGTTGACGCGATAGGTTCCACTCGCCAGCGGCCGCAGCAAGCCGCCACGCCCGGAGACAGCGTCGAGGTTTTGCAGAGCAACTTGCTGCTCGCGCAACGCATTTCGAATTTTCTCCAACCGAAAATGCAACTGTGCGACGACCGGTAATTTGGAAAAAGGCAACAACTCCGCCTCACTGTGGCGCAGCGTTTCATTAAACACCGCGTGCTCGTTTGAAAAGAGCGCGAGCTTCGTCGAGGCCGAGCCGGGATTCACAATCAAGATTTGATAAATGCGATCGTTCATAAAGAATCGAAAGAAAGGAGAATTGAATGCGCATGACGTGAGGGCACGGATTTCCGCAGATTTCAAGAATCCGTTTTCATCCGTCTAATCCATGTCATCCGCGTTGGAGAGAATATTAAAAGTTGATTTGCATGTCATGCAAAATCACTCCCAGCGCCACGGAATTGAGCTTATCTTCTGCGCTCTCGACGCGCGAGGGAATGAGCACCGGCACTTTGGCGCCGACGACAACGTGCGCGCATGCCGAGCCACCCAAATATTTCACTGCCTTGCCGAGTATGTTGCCCGCTTCGATATTGGGCACAACCATGACGTCGGCACGCCCCGCAACCGGAGAAGTTATGCCTTTGGCTTGTGCGGCAGATTCCAACAATGCGTTGTCCAATGCCAGCGGGCCGAAAACTTCACACTCACCCAACTCGCCCGTCGCCGCTATTTCGGTCAGGGTTTTGGCCTCAATCGTTGAAGGCAGCGCTTCGGTCACAGCTTCGGTCGCACTTAACAAGGCAATACGCGGCCTCTGGAAACCGAGCGCACGCATCACCAGCGCGGCGTTGGCAATGATTGCTTTTTTTTGCTCAAGGGTGGGCAGAACGTTGAGGCCGCCGTCAGTCACGCCCACCAAACGGCGTTTACCGAAAAGTGTATCTTCGTAAAGCAATACATCACTGAGCAACTGCCCGGTGCGCAGGCCGCGCTGTTTGTGCAAAACCGCATGCAAAAGCTGATCAGTGCGCAAATGGCCTTTGAGCAGCACCTCAACTTCGCCACGACGGCAAAGCGAGACTGCGATTTCAGCCGCAGCCTGCACATCCGGTGCGGCAACCAAAACGGCATCAGTCAATGCCGCTCGCTCCGCCAAATGCGCAAGCTTTTCTTGAATGCGCGCGATCTCGCCAATCAGCACGGGCGCGGCAATTTGCATAGCCACCGCATGCGCCAGAGCCGACAACGCGACCTCGTCATCAGCCATAACCACGGCCACACGTTTGGGCCCGAGTTGTTGCGCCCGGCGGCAAAGGTCATGAAAGTTTTCAATGAACATTTTTCGATCTCGATTTGTTGCGAAGTGCATCCACCAGCGGGAAAGCGATGCCGAGTATGAGTGCCGTGCGCAAAGAAGTGGCCCAAGCCACGGTCGCGCTTCCACTCTGAAAAAAATTCCAAAGCAAGGTTGCAGTTGCAGCCACAATGAAAGCGATGACAAAGGTGACGATAAAATTCATGAGCAGGCTTTTGAGATTCATGCTTCCTCCATTGGTTTTATCTGACCAAAATGAGCTTTTTCATTTAAGCAAATCCGCCGCCTGCATGAGTTCAAAGGCGAAGAAACATCTCAAAATGTGCAAATAATATGCTGACCATTTTGTGCAATCCTATTTTGATTTTATTGCAGGAAAATCTTGAGCAAATATTCCATTTCACTTTAGAGATGAAGAGCCAGGCTTACTAGTTTCGAGAGAAAACGCGTATGTATGTCGCGTTTTTGGGAATTGCCGAGCAGACACCCCGTACGCAATTCTCGAGGTGAACGGGCATAAAAAGATGAAAGCCGCGGTGAGTGTTGGGGGTGTCTAGGAGGGAAAGGGAGCGCCGTTGCCCGCGGTGATAGTCTCAATTAGTTGAACGTCAACAAGGTCGGTCTCTCATTCACAAAAAATGATGACGTTCTTAAGACGCTGCGTTTGCGCATCACTTTTTGACTGCTGCACAGAAGCGTTGTCTTGCTCTGTCGCGATGGGACAAATGAGGTGAGCGCCTAGTCGATCGCGTCAACATTGCAAGCTTGCCGTCGAGGCGGATGCTAGAGATCGAAATGAGCTTTCAACTCAGTGGGAAGAATTTCGTCGAGCTGGAGGTTTTGATTCGTATAGTGATTATAGGCCGCGACCAAATTTCCTATCTTCTGGCGCTGCGAAATAGTTTGCGCTTCGACAGCACCATTTTTTAATTCCCGCCGCATCGCGATAATAGCGTCCCCAATCTGTTCGAAATAGAAATTCTTTAAAGAATGGTTGATCAATTCTTCCACGGAAGACGCGATCTCCTTTTCATGTGTGGTTGTGCGATGAAAATCACTGAGGCGTTTGCCCAGTTGTGCCTCGACTCCGAGATAAATGAAACGCGATTGCTTCCCCTTGAAATAATCGGTCTTCGTCGCAACACTTGCCAGCAAATATTGCTCTAGGACTGCCCGTTCGCGAGCAGTGATTTTGCGGTGCGTTGCGTAGCTCAAGGAATTGACTCGTTGCTCATATTCGACCAGTACCATCAGGTCGGCAAATGCAAAATAGAGTAATTCTTTCATAGAAGTCCTGACTTTAGTGGAAGTAAATACCCACGCGAAGACGGCAATCACCTTATCCGAGAGATTTTCGCTGTGTCACGGCAATATACTTTACAAAAATCGTGCAAGTGTCATGCGCTTGTGAAAGCTATGTAAATTGCATGTAAAGCGGCCGTCTTTTACGCGCAATTTTCGGCAATACGCACCATTCATCTCGTTTCGCGCGAAATTTTGCTGCGGCTTTTTCCAACAAAAAATCCCGCCAAGCTGAACGCACGCTCGCGGGATTGTGATGAAGCAACTACGATGAGCGCCGACCCGGCGCCGGCTACTTCGAGGAATTCGTTCGGATAGATTATTTCAAGCCACCCTCTTTGAGCGTTCAAAAGCCTCCTTTGTTGGCAGATAAAAAATCTTCAGCACTTTTCAAGATGTTCTTGGCGAGCAGCACTGCCGGACTTACAAAGCAAGCCCTTCCTTGACAAGAGGCGATGTGTGTTTGCCATTGGTGTATCCGTTCGCCATGGTTTCGCCGTGCTGGCTGAGATCCAAACCGATTTCTTCGTGCTCTGGAAAAACCCGCAATGGAATAATTTTATCCGTAAGCTTGAAAAGCAGATAGCCACTCACAAAGCTGTAACCGCCCACGATAACCACGGCGAGCAGATGATACAAGAAAGTCTTGGGATCACCGTGAATCAAACCGACGCCGCCGGCGAAAACGCCGGTGGCAATCATGCCCACCGTGCCGCCCAC
This sequence comes from bacterium, assembly GCA_037444905.1. Classification (GTDB taxonomy): domain Bacteria; phylum Zhuqueibacterota; class Zhuqueibacteria; order Zhuqueibacterales; family Zhuqueibacteraceae; genus JABWAN01. The sequence goes on from JBBILN010000146.1 coordinate 6,414, forward strand.
GCCGTGACAAGGAAAGACATCCAGCGTGTCGTCGAGCGTCGCTTTGGTTTTCAAATGCACGGCATAATTACTGATGATGCTGGCAATGGCGCCGATTAGAATGCTCGCGCCAACGCTGACGTAACCAGCCGCGGGTGTGATTGCAACCAAACCCACAACCGCGCCGATGCATGCGCCCAAGGCCGAGGGCTTGCGACCGCGAACCGCATCAAAAAGAATCCATGAGAGCATGGCTGCCGCCGAGGCTGTGTTCGTCGTCAGAAAGGCCGCGGCTGCGAGTTCGGAAGCGGCAAGTGCGGAGCCGGCATTAAAACCAAACCAACCGAACCACAGCATGCCGGTGCCGAGCATAACGAAAGGAATATTCGCGGGTACATGCGGTTCGCGTGAATAATCTTTGCGGCGCCCTAAAACCAGCGCGCCGGCGAGCGCGGCAAATCCCGCGGACATGTGGACCACGCTGCCGCCGGCAAAATCAAGCACGCCCCATTGCCGCAGAAAACCGTTGGGATGCCACGTCCAATGCGCAATCGGTGAATAGATAAAAATGCTGAACAAGCAAATGAACAACAGATAGCTGGAGAAACGCACACGCTCGGCAAACGAGCCGGTGATCAATGCGGGTGTGATGATGGCAAACTTAAGCTGAAAGAGTGCGAACAAAATGAGCGGAATCGTGGGCGCAAGCTCAGGGTGTGTGGAAGCGCCCACTCCCGAAAACATGAAGTAGCTCAAAGGATTGCCGATCAAGCCCGTGCCTTGGCCGCCGAGGCTATCGCCGAACGCCAGACTGAATCCGACGACGATCCACAAAAGGCTCACGACGCCCAAAGCAATGAAGCTTTGCAGCATGGTGGAAATCACATTCTTGGTTCGCACCATGCCGCCATAGAAAAACGACAATCCGGGCGTCATCAGCATTACCAAACCGGCGGCAGTGAGCATCCACGCGGTGTCGCCGCTGTTGATCGGCCCGCCGATGCTTTCCTGTTTTGCGGTCGGATAAATCACGCCGAGCAGGCTAATGAGCAATAGTAGCGCAAACGGGAAAAACCATTTTGGTTTCATCGTCTCTCTTTCATCACTGGTGAGTTCAATCGTTGCAAAAAAACAAAACTGTCGCGCGTAGATGCACGGCCCACGGCTCTTGAGTGGTGTGGGTTTTTCAGCTTTGGATAAATGAAGACGAGCAAGTTGTAATCTTCTTAACAAGAATGATACCATTTCAGATTTGATTGGGTAAGCCGAGCATCATTTCAGAATTTGACTTGTTAATTCGGGACTCCTGAAAAATCAAAAAACCGTAAAGAACGCTTTAAAATCGCGG
>JBBILN010000147.1:0-7694 GCA_037444905.1 bacterium
CCAGCTCCGTGTCCACGGTCACGAGCGAGAACATTGCGACCTTGCCGGTGCAGGAATTGAATGACGTGGTCAATCTGCAAGCCGGTGTGGTGGATGGTCATTTTCGCGGCGGCCGTATTGGCGAGGTGCAATATCAAATCAACGGCGTCACGGTCAACAATCCTTATGATAACTCTTCGACGTTGCGCATCGACCGTTCGCTGTTGCAGGAAGTGCAAGTCATCAGCGGCACGTTCGACGCGGAATACGGGCAAGCCATGAGCGGCGTGGTGAATGCCGTGCTCAAAACCGGCTCGGAGAGTTTCAAGTGGAACACCGAGGCGTTTGTGAGCGACTATGTTTTCAGCAGCACGGAGCGCCGCCGCGTCGATGACGAATTTCGCCCGCTCTCTTTGCAGAATTATCAAATGAGCGTGAGCGGCCCGGCGGGTTTGCCGAAAACTTATTTCATCGTGAGCGGCCGGCGCTACGTGAACGACGGCTACATCTATGGCACGCGCGCGTTCAACACCACGGACCGCGCGGATTTCGAAGCGCGCGTGTTCACGCCCACCGGCGACAGCGCGAAAGTGCCGATGGAATACACGCGCGAGTGGTCGGGCTTGGTCAAAGTCACCAACCGCGCATTGAACAGCATCGAGCTTTCGTATCAAGCGCTCGGCAATTGGATCGAGGGCAAGCGCTACAATTTCGGCTTTCTTTACAATCCGGACGGCGCTTCGCTGCAGCGCACGTATTCGCTCGTGCATGGCCTCGATTGGACGCACACGGTTTCGAAGAGCACGTTCTACAATTTGAGCTTCCGCCAGAATCTTTTTGACTATCAAGATTTCGTTTACGAAGACGTTTTCGATACGCGCTACGATGCCGCGGGCCCGGCGCGAGGCGACGCCAATTACAACATCGGCCTCACCGTGCAGGGCGTGGACTTCACGCGCTTCAAGCAACGCACGAACAGTCTCGTGTTCAAAGGCGCGTTGACAAGCCAGGTCACGCGCGATCATCTGCTCAAGTTCGGCGGAGAGGTTCAATATTCGAGGCTGAACTTCGGCGTGCCCGGTTTGATTTTCAGCCCGGGCGGCACGTTGGTGGATCGCCGTTTGGAAAGAACCGTGCTGTTCCCGTTTCAAGAGTTTGAAAAGTACAGCCCCATCACGCTTGCGGTTTACGGGCAAGATCAAATGGAATGGCAGGATTTGATCGTGCGCGCGGGCGCGCGTTGGGAATACTTCGACGCGCGCGCCACGTTGCCGAGCGATTTGCAAAATCCCGCGAACGCGATTCAAGGCGCGCCGGAGTCGGTTCCGCAAGCCACCACCGCGAAGTCTTCCATCGCGCCGCGCATCGGCGTTTCGTATCCCATCTCCACGACCGCCGCGCTCTTCTTCGCATACGGGCATTTCTATCAATACCCCGGCCTCGGCCAGCTCTTCAACAATTCCGATTACTCGCTGCTCGGCGAACTGCAAGCGGGCGCAAGCAACTACAGCGTGTTTGGCAATCCTGATATCAAGCCCGAGCGCACGGTGCAATATGAGTTCGGCTACAAGCATGCGATCACAGATTTTCTTGGGCTCGATTTCAGCATTTTTTATAAAGACATTCGCGACTTGCTCGGCGTGGAATTCATTTCAACTTATGCTGCCGCAGAATACGCGCGCTTGACCAATGTCGATTTCGGCAACGTGCTCGGCTTCACCATCGCGCTCGATCAACGCCGCCTCGGTTTGATCAGCACCATGCTCGATTACACGTGGCAACGCGCGCAAGGCAATTCCAGCGACCCGCGCGAAACCGCGACGCGCGCTTCCGCGGGCGAAGACCCTCGGCCTCGGCAAGTGCCGCTGAATTGGGATCAACGCCACACGTTGAACGCAACGATAACGCTGGACAAGCCGGATAATTTTTCCATCAGCACGATCATTCGCTACGGCGGCGGCCAGCCTTACACGCCGGAAATCGGTTCCGGCTTCGGCGCGGATTTGGAAGCCAATTCCGGACGCAAGCCCGCGTTTGTGTTGGTGGATTTGCGCGCGGAGAAATTTTTCAAACTCGCGGGCTTCGACATGAGTTTGTTCGCGCGCGGCTTCAACGTGCTCGATGCGCGTTACTCCAACGGCTTTGTGTTCAGCAACACCGGCAGCCCGGATTATTCGCTGAATCCCGAATCCGACCGCACGACGCTAGCCAACCCGAACCGCTATTATCCGCCGAGGAGAATCGAGGTGGGCGTGACGGTGGGGACGAGATGAGGTTGTTTTTAAATTCCCCCCTTGAGGGGGGTTAGGGGGGTGTCGCTCGGTATCGTGAGCCAAGTGAAAAGCAATTTGAACAGTATTCAAGCGTGTGATGCTGGATTTGAATAGCACCGCCATCCTAGAGAACACCCCCCTAACCCCCTCAAGGGGGGAATTGTTCGGGCGACGCTACCTTAGCTTGACACCTATGGGGTTAGGGGGGTGTCGTTCGGTATCACAAAGAAAGGCGAAATAAAATGTCGCGCCGAGAAATAATTCCGTACGACTTCAAGCTGAAAGAGCACTCACGCGATCTCCGAAAACACAGCACGCTCTCGGAAGTTCTGTTATGGAATCAATTGAAGCGCAAACAAATGCGCGGCTATCAATTCCTGCGGCAGAGACCGATTGATAAATACATCGTAGACTTTTTCTGCTCTGAACTAATGCTTGCCATTGAGATCGATGGCGAGAGCCACAATCTCGAAGCGCAGATTGAAAAGGATCCCGTTCGTCAAAAACGATTGGAGTCGTTGGGGATTCGATTTTTGAGATTTACTGACAGCGACGTGAAGAGAAACATGAACGGCGTTTTGCAGAGGATTGCAGCGTGGATTGATGAGTTTGATGCGGTTCGAGATAGTTGAAAGCAACACCCATCTCAAGAGAGGCATGCGTGTCACCCGAACGCGCGAAGCGCGAGAGAAGTCCCCCCTTCGAAGGGGGATGTTGGTTGTTCGATCATTTTAAAGAGCGGTTTGCATGGTTTGTTCTCCGCTTTTGATCATAAAGAAAATTAACCAAGCCGGGATAATAAAGCAAGCTTTGAAACTCGCGCAAACGTGGCTTCCGGCGTCAATTTGATGAAATCATTATCCAACATATTCATCTCATGATGTAAACTGAACCTTCTAACCTTGAAAAGGAGGACTTATGAAACGGTTATTCAGCACTTGCGCACTCGTGGGATTGTTGCTGATTCTGTTGAGTTGCAGCAAAAACCCGACGGAAAGTGCCACCAATGAAGAGCTTACCAGGGCAAACGAAACTGCTTTTAAAATCCCTAGCAAACTGATACTACAGGGTAAAATAGTATTTGGGGACGGCACCGTTTACGAATCATCCGTCAAAAAGGAATTCGACTTGCCGGAAAAATTTTGGCCGGTGCTTATGAAACTGGGTGTTTCCCATGATGTGCCCAGTGAACTTGCAAAACTTGGAGGTGGTAACAAGATTCTGACCGATTACTCCTATGGCTGGGGAGCAACTTATTTTGAGATTGCCCCCAGTACTCAGGCAGAGTTTTATCAGCTTGACGCCGGGTTTACGTGTCATTGGATTTGGTTGAACAGGCCGCATTGTTATGTGAATGAAAGCTACCAAGGCTCGTTTTTCATGCAGAGCTATTGGGAAGACGATTATACCTCATCTTATAGTCCGGGCAACACCTACTCCCAAATGTCTCCGGGAGATTATTGGGGAACGTTTTCATACTATCAAACCTATGACTTTAGGTATTCGGTCCCGGGCATTGATAAGATTGGTATAAAATTTCAAAACAACGGCACAACTCAATCCATTTTCATCAGCAATCCCTTGGTCACGATGAGGGCCTATAGCCCATGTTCTTAAACGCGCATCTGGCTTTATGAATTGCTGCGAAGAATGGATGGGCTGTGAATTGGATCTGCTAGGCGCATTAAGCCTAGCAGACCTTCTTTTCGAGTTACATATAAGCTTTGTTTGGCGAGATGGGCGTGTGTGGGCATCACTTAATATAGAATTATAGAATCGAAAATTAGCTCCCAAGCGAAATGAAAACCAGGTCAAAAATATGATTTCAAATTCAGTGTGCTTACTCAATTTTAACTGAGGTGGGGCGCTTTCCTCATCGAAGAAAATCAATTGCAACGGCTTTTCGCTGATATAAATTTTAATTTTTGGAGCATCGATATGAAACATCAAACGCTATTCTTCAAGTTGTTGGTTAGCTGGAGTGGAGTAATTGCTGTCACGGCTTTCTCTCAACTTCAACCTGTTGTCCCTCAAGAGAAGAGAGGGCGAGTAGATGCTGAACGTGACGGCTTTCATGATGCAGCCAATATCCGCACCATCTTCCGCAACTATGGACAAGTCGGGCATTATCCCGAGGATCCGATCAACGTTGACCTCAGCGTATTTCACTCTTGCGAGGTGCCCAAAGGCAGCGGTTTGAATTACAGCGACGGCATCACGCCGTTCGTGCTTGCGAGGGTTTCGGATCGCGCCGGCAAAACTTTTCACATTATGGAAACGGGCTTTCGCGAAAGGCAGCAAGACAGCCCCTATCGCAATCGCAAGATGCGTTTCGAGCCGCGTCCGGATTTTTTTCAAGCGGATCCTTCCATCAACAAAGGCCGCTCGCCGGCAATCAGCAACGACCCGCGCACGTGGCCGAATGCCTGGCCGGATAAAACGAACGACCCGGACGATCCGGGATGGGCCGGCAGTTGGAACGGCTACTTTGGCAAACGGCCCAATGCCGATCAAGAAAGTTACACCGTGATGGACGACGACTTCTACGATGCGTGGGATTTTTATCCCGACAACCGCGACACCACGCGACGCGGCCTCGGTTTGCGCGTCGAAGTGCGCGGCTTTCAATGGGCCAATCCGCAATCGGGCAATGTGATCTTTTGGCACTACGACATCACGAACGAAGGCACGACGGATTACAACGAGAACATCGTCTTCGGTTTGTACATGGACTCCGGCGTGGGCGGCTCTTCCATTTCATGCGATGGCATCGCAGAGTCGGACGATGACAATGCGTTTTATACCAAGCGCGGCGATCTCAATCTCGTGTACACGTGGGATCGCGGCAGTCACGGCGCAGCGCTCGGCACGAATTGTTATCCGACCGGCTATCTCGGTTATGGTTATTTGGAAACGCCGGGCAAACCGGAGGACGGCGTCGATAATGACAACGACGGCATTGTCGATGAAAAACGTGACGCCGGTCCGGGGCAACTCATCACTGGCCAAGATAATATCAAAGCATACTTCCTCGCGAATTACAACCAAGCGCGATTTGAAAGCGCGCACGGCACGGTCGAGAGTCGCTCGGCATATCGCGCGGGGCGTTGGTGGACCGGCGATGAAGATTTCGATTGGGTCGCGGAACTGCATGACGCGGGTCGCGACGGCGTGTTCGGCACGAAAGACACGGGCGAGGGCGACGGCATGCCTACCGAAGGCGAAAGCAATTTTGATCGCACGGATTTGCATGAGTCCGATCAAATCGGTTTGACGGGTTTCAAATTCAATCGCATTCGCGCGGGCGCGGGCAATGCGAATCAAGAAGTGGATGGCATCGTGTTTTTCGACGACGGCAAGAAATGGCCGGAGCGTTTGTACAATCAATTCACCGACCCCGATCCCGCGAAACGTTTTGATGCGCCGCTCGCTTTGAATTATAACATCGGCTTCGTGTTCGCTTCGGGCCCGTTTACTTTGAAAGCCGGAAAGACCGAGCGCTTTAGCCTTGCGCTCGCCTACGGCGCGGACTTGGATGAATTGGAAAACACGGTGAAGATCGTGCAACTCATCTACAATGCGAACTATCAATTCGCAGTGCCGCCGCCGATGCCCACACTCACTTCGGAAGCGGGCGATGGTTACGTGCGCTTGTCGTGGGATGATCAAGCCGAGCGCGGCATTGATCCCGTCACGTTGGAAAACGATTTCGAAGGCTATCGCATCTATCGCGCGACCGATCCCGAATTTCGCGATCCCAAGTTGATCAATACGGGGCGCGGCACCGGCCCGATTGGCAACGGCAAACCGCTCGCGCAATTTGATATGATCAATGATAAGAAGGGTTTTTCCTCGCAAGTGGTGGAAGGCGTCGCGTATTATCTCGGCAACAACAGCGGGCTCGCGCATACGTTCATCGACACCACCGTGACGAACGGCCAGTTGTATTATTACGCCGTGACTTCATATGACTTCGGCTCGGACTCGCTCGGTTTCTATCCTTCGGAAAACTCCATTGCGGTTTCACGCACGCCGCGCGGCGGAACGATACTTCCGAAGAACGTTGTAGCCGTGCGCCCAAATCCGAAAGTGCATGGCTTCACCAAAGCCACGGCCTCGAACACGAAACATGAAAGCGGTCGCGGCTCCGGCACGGTTGCGGTGGAAGTCGTCAACTCTACACTCGTGCCCGACAATCACACGTTCAATGTGAAATTTCGCAGCCTGTTCGAGGATAGCATTCGCGCGCAAGTTTTCGATCTCGTGGATGTGACCGCGAATGATACGCTCTTCAGCAACGGCTATGATTTGGAGGGCAAAGGCAGTGGCCTTGTGGCCGCGGGTTTGTTGCCAATAGCGAATACTCCGAAGATCGTTTCCGTCAGCCCAACGAGCGGCTTCACAGCAGCGAGCGCGACGAATGGCCGTTTGAAAGTGACGTATCGCAATCCGCTGCCGATCAATTTGAAACGCCCCGCCTTCCCCGATAACATGACGATCACGTTTAGCGATGTACCGATCGACACGTCGCTGCGCGGTTTCGGTTTGCTGCGCTCGCGTCCGAGCAAGTTTCGCATTCACGCGCATACGCCGAGCGGCGATCTGCGTGTGAAGTTTTATTTTTTGGATAAAGACAACAACAACACTTTGAATTTGCCGTTCCCGGATGAGTTTATCGACGTGGTGACGTATCTCCCGAATGACACGCGGGCATATGAAACCTGGCGTGTCGAACTCGACACCACCGGGCAAGCGCAACGCGGTCCGCTGAAAATTCCCACGACCGGTGATGTGTATGAATTAAAGCTCGTCTATCCGTTTGAGCACGGGGAAGTGTTTTCTTTCACCACCACGGGCGAGTTTGTCAACACGGCAGCCGCACAAACATTGGCCGCGCAAGAACCATACGTCGTGCCCAATCCCTATGTCGGCCTCGCAAGCTTCGAGAGCGAGCGTTTCGCCATCTCCGGTCGAGGGGAGAGAAGAATGGAGTTTCGCAATCTGCCGCAGAACGCAACGGTACGCATCTTCACCGTGCGCGGCGAACTCGTGCAAACGCTGCAACACGACGGCTCCGACTTCGGCTTCGTCGCGTGGGATATGCGTTCCAAAGACAATCTTGAAGTCGCGCCCGGTTTGTATGTTTATCACGTCGAAGCGGGAACCTTGGGCACGCACATCGGGAAGTTCGCGATCATCAAATGAAGCAAGGAGCCAAAAAAAGATAATGAGCCAAATTCAAAAAAGCGGCCTCAACACACGTGCGTGCGTAGGGGAGCTCTCATGAGTTCTGCTTTTTCAATTCGGCTCTCGCCCTCCAAACCTGTCATTCAGAAGGAATCCTTTTAAGCGCTGGATAGAGTGGTGTGCTGAAAAAGATTCCTTCTGAACGACAGGCTCTACATTGTGCATGACTCAATACGAGGAGTTTGAATATGAAGC
>JBBILN010000148.1:0-7182 GCA_037444905.1 bacterium
AATTTTCATTGAAAACACAAAGCTTAACCCTGACAACTGCGGAAGTTGGGCTAGACTTCAGTGTCCACGCTGTTGCGTTTAGTACCGGTCTCCTCGCAATGTCAAGAGAGAGGCGCTAAAGTGCATGCCATTCTTGCTCCGATGGAATTTCGCATTGCGAAAAACAGTTTTAGAAGTTACACTTTCCTCAACAAGCGAGGGCAATATGTTTGATTTGAGACGAGAGCGTCTGTTTACAATTATGCTCGCAACACTGGCATTCACGGCCAGCGGAGGAGCGCAAGATCCCGTGCCCGATTTGCCCTACAAAAACGCCGCACTCAGACCGGGCGATGTGTGCCTAGTCTCCGGCAAGGCGTTGCTGCAAGGCGATGTCGTCTATCTCATCCGCGGCCGCAGAGTGCCCCTTCGCCGCGAGCATGTCCGCGACTTCATCGCGGATTCCACTAGATACTTGGCGCAACTGCAACCCCAAAGCGCGCTCTTTCATGAACCCATGGAACAACGCGGAGCGGAAACCGGAGAAATAGACTTCGGCTGGTTTTTGTTTGGCATGTATGTTTTGCTCGCGCTCTTCTTCGGCGGCTTAAGCGGCTATACCGCAGTCTCGAAAGGCCTGAATCCCATTCCGCACTTTTTCATTGGTTTGATCTTCAGCGCATTGGGTTATCTCTATGTGCTCACGCGGCCGCGCGCCGCGCCCTCCGGCGAGGTGCCGAGTGGTTTCGTGAAAGTGCACACGACCCGTGAGCCTGTGGCGTGTGGGCAATGCGGTTACACCAATCATCCCGCTGCAAAGATATGCTCGGGCTGCGGCGCAAAGTTGCAGCCGATTGTGGCATCGGAAGTGGGAAAATGAAGATTGGGTATTGGGGTATCGGGATATTGGGAGAAGGTATTGAGTGCTATTCGCCTTTGCTGTTTGAATGCAAATTGTGATACCCTCCATTTGAATGTCATGCTGTAAGGAGCTTCTCTAGGACTCGGCGCTCTTCCGAGCGCTAGAGAATATTCTTTCAGAATGACAGATTGAGGGGATTGCAAAATAAACCACAATCCCTAGCAAACGCTGTTCTCACCAACAAAATACAAAGCCTGAATTATGGCCGACAAACAAAGCCTCGCTTCTTATGGCAATAAAATAAAGCAAGCGCTTGTCGATATTCTCCACTCCGGCAGCAGCCAGAACGAACGGCCGTTTTTGAAGAAGAATAACGAGAGCAATATTTCCGGCCTGTATATCATCGGCGATCTCGCGGGCGCGCCGGTGATCAAGTATGCCATGGCGCACGGTTACGAAGTGATCGAGCACATCGCGAGTTTGCCCAATGCTATCGGAGGTGACGACGCCGGCTTGCACGACGTGATCATCATCGGCGCGGGCGCCGCGGGCTTGAATGCGGCGTTGCAGGCAAAGGAGCGCGGCCTGCGTTATCTCGTGCTTGAAAAAGAGCAGATCGCGAACACGATTGAAAATTTTCCCGAGGGCAAATGGGTATATGCGGAGCCGGACACGCAGCCGCCCAAAGGCAAACTGTGGCTCGACGGCGCAACGAAAGAAGAGTTGACGCAACGCTGGCACGACATGATTCAAGAGAACGATTTGCAAGTTCATACGATGGAAGGCGTAACCGGCATTGAAAAGAAGGACGGCGTTTTTTTTATTAAAACACCAAAGGCCACGTATCGCAGCAAGCGCGTGGTGCTCGCGACCGGCCAGCGCGGCAACCCGCGCAAGCTCGGAGTCAAAGGCGAAGAGCGCGAGCACGTGTATCATCGGCTGTATTCGCCGCGCAAATATCACGACGAAAACATCATCGTCGTGGGCGGCGGCAACAGCGCGGTCGAAGCCGCGCTCACCCTCAGCGAGCAGAACAAAGTCCATCTCTCCTATCGCGGCAGCGAGTTCAGCCGCATCTTCAAGGACAACGAGCGCAAGCTCAACGAAGCCATTGCCGCAAAGCGCATCGAGCCGTTGCTCAATTCGCAGATCACCGAGTTCGGCGAGCATGAAGCCGTTCTGAAAATCAATCGCGGCGGCAGCGATGAAGTGCGCAAGATTCCATACCATCATGCCTTCGTGCTCATCGGCGCGGACGTGCCGCGCGATTTTCTCAAGTCGCTCGGCCTCAAAATGGAGAACGAGTGGGAAGGCAGCCTGGTGCGCACGATCATTCTCAGCGTGCTCGGCTACATCGGTCTTTCCATCTTCGGCGCGAGCCTCGGCGGGCACGCGCATGTGCTCGGCTTCGATCTCTCTTTCATGCCGAGTTGGAGCGGCGTTGCGCTATGGGCTTTGAGTTTTTTGGGATTGATCCTTTTCGGCGCGCGCGGCGACCGCTTTGCGTGGCTCGGCGTTTCATTCTTCGTTTGGTACACGATCTACGGCGCGAAGGTGGGAAAGGGCGAAGAGTTTTGGCCGTACAAAGATTGGGGCTACAAATTTCTTTCGTTCTTCGATCGGCCGTGGTCGTTTTGGTATACCGTGCTCTACACCGCGCTCATGACCTTCTTCGGTTTGGAAGCGCTCAAACGTTGGGGCTTGGAACGCAAAGACAAATTTCAAATCTGGCGCTACGTCAGCCTCCTCAGCTTTCAGTGGATTTTCTTTTTCCTCATTCCGGAATTTCTTTTTCAAATGGCGGTGCAGTATCAATGGGTGGGAGAAAAACTCGCAAGCGATCCGACGTTCACGCAGCAAGCGTGGCGGAGTTATGGCTTGATCTACGCATGGCCTTTGTTCTTCTACACGTTCTTCTACAGCCCGCATCAAGTGTGGGTGGTGTGGGGCGTGTTGCTCACGTTCGTCATCATTCCGATCTTCGTGCTCTTTCACGGCAAGCGTTACTGTTCGTGGATTTGCGGCTGCGGCGGCCTTGCGGAAACTTTCGGCGACCGCTGGCGGCATCTCGCGCCGAAGGGCAAGACCTCGATCAAGTGGGAATGGATGAATCTCGCGGTGTTGATTTTCGCGACCATCGTCACGGTGCTCATGCTGGTGAAAGATATTTACGCCGCGGTGCGCGGCGTGGCGGATTGGGGCATCACGACGTATCGTATTTATGCGGACGTGTGGCTCGTGGGCATTTTGCCGGTGACGCTCTATCCGTTTCTCGGCGGGAAAGTGTGGTGCCGTTATTGGTGTCCGCTCGCGAAGCTCATGCACTTGCAGTCCGCGTTCTTCGCGAAACTCAAGGTGGGCAAATTCAAAATCGTTGCAAACGACAAGTGCATCGGTTGCTACGAATGCTCGCGCAATTGCCAGGTCGGCATCGATGTGATGAGCTACGCGCTCAAGCAGCAAGTGCTCGACAACGAAACCAGTTCGTGCATCGGCTGCGGCATTTGCGTCACCGTGTGCCCGATGGACACGTTGAGCTTCGGCCAAACCAACGGCCACAGCGCGTTGGTGAAGGTTAAAAATTTGAGGGGTGAGATGGTGGGGTGAGCAGATTGAAGCCGGGCTTGCGCACGACGATCTTTATAACAACCGAAACCTTTTTGCACAAGTCCGACGGACGGAGTTGGGCATTACAAGCGAGCGTAAATTAGGCGGAAGGCAGATTATTGAAACAAGTCGGAATGGGTTCCAACGCGTTCTAAGAGCAAGAAGCCCCCTTCAATTTTATAGATCAAAAGAAAATCGGCTTCGATGTGGCATTCGCGGTAATCCGACCACTCTCTTGCCAAACTGTGATCTTTGTAGTTGCCAGGAAGGGGAACGCCGTCAGCCAGTATTTCGATGGCTTTTTTGAGACCATTCAGCGCTTTGCTTCGCTTCTTCATGCGTTGCACGTCTCTCCGAAAAGACGAGCCCTCTTTAATCTTCAAGGCGCTCGCGCTGCTGATCTTCCCGAGTTTCAGGCGCTTCACCACTTGTCCATCTCTACAAAAAGCTCTTTGGGTGAGTCGTAGGTTTTTAATCCTTTTTTGTCGCGTTCCGTTTGTCGGAGGGCGTCAATTGTTTCTTGGTTGGGAAGACTCACCTCGGAAGGCAATCCTTTTTGCAAAACCACCTGCCGCAAAAATATTTTCACGGCTTCGCTCAAGGAAATGCCCGCGGTTCTCAAAACGGCTTCGGCTTCGTCTCGCAAGCGGCTTTCTAATTGGATGCTGATTCTCACGTCTTTGGGCATGGCTCGATCTCCCGTGGTCATGGTGAATACGCGCTTCTGTCTTTTGGGGATTCCTGCGGTCTTTTCTTTTGGTTTAATGTACAACCTCTGCCGCACTAGCGCAAGCTTTGAAAACACGGTTTGCAGGAAAAATTACGCCTGGGAGCGGGCCAGCCGGACTTACGCACCGAGATCTTTGTCGCGATTGAAAAACCCTGTGCGCAAGTCCGACTGCATTTATTTCATCACCACAAACTTCTTCGTTGCCACAAATGCCGCTTCGCCTCTTCTCACCAAGCCGCTCGCGCGCAGGCGATAGAGATACACACCGCTCTCCAAGCGCGACGCATCGAGCCCGAGCGCATAGCTTCCTGCCTCTCTCTTCTCATTTACCAACACCAACACTTCGCGGCCGAGCGCGTTGAACACTTTCAGCTCCACGTGCGCCGCACGCGGCAGCGTGTAAACAATGCTCGTGGTGGGATTGAAGGGGTTGGGATAATTTTGGCTGAGGCTGAACTCGCGCGGAATATCTTCGTCGCGCTCCGCAACGGCGACGGTTCCCGTGGTGAAGAACCAAGTGCTCGACCACGGGCTTGTGCCGAAATTGTTCGATGCGTTCACGCGCCAAAAATGAAGCGTTCGCTCCGCAAGCGTATCCACGTCGAACGTGGTGGCAACGACGCCGCTTTTGTCAACCACGGGTGAAGAGAAATTGGGATCGCTTGCCACTTGAACGCGATACGTCGTTGCGCCGTCTGCGGCATTCCAGCTTAAAGTAGGAAGCAGAGAAACCAGCGTCGCGCCGTTGGCGGGCGAGACCAGCGTTGGCGCCGAGGGCGCAGTTCCGCTTGCTTCCATGCGCAGAATCGCGCCGTTGTCGCCCACGACGGTGGCGGTGTTGAGGTCGATGAAAGCAACGCTGCGCAGGGTTTGCCGCGTGCAGCTTGGCGCTACGGCCCAAGTCGCTCCGCCATCCGTGGTGCGGAGCATAATGCCGCTTTCGCCCACGGCAAGACCATTTGCATTATCGGCAAAAGAAACGCCGTAAAGTGTGTTGCCCAGGCCGGTGTTGCGGCGCGTCCAACTGAAACCGGCATCGCGCGTTTGAATAATGGTGCCGTTTGCTCCCACAGCGGTTGCAGTGTTGGCATCGGTAAAGACAATGTCGTACAGCGTGTTCGTTACGCCACTTGTGCGAATGCCCCAATCAAATCCGCCGTTCACGGTAAAGCGAATCACACCGTTGCCCCCAACCACCGTAGCCGTATTGGTACCGTTAATAAATACTCCGTATAAGTTCTCACCGGTGCTAGCTGCTCGCGAAACCCATACCTCACCGCCGTTCGTTGTGGTGAGAACAAGGCCCGCGTTGCCCACAGCAATGCCGAAGTTAAAATCAAAGAAAAATACATTGTTTAAAGCCTGGCTACCGGTTCGTTGGCAACGTACGTTTGTTCCCCCGGTAACCGTGCGAAAAATAATGCACTCTGTCGCATTGGGTGAGCCAAAGCCTCCGACAACAGTTCCAGTATTAGCATCTATGAAAGAAACACCTCTCAAAGGTGTAGCTCCTGCGCCGTAGTTTTGGGAAATCCATGTCAGCCCTCCATCGGTTGTGCGGGCAACTGTGCCACCTTCGCCTACCACAGTTCCAATGTCTCGGCTCGTGAACCAAACATCATTTAATTGACGTGTCGTTACTTCGGAGTTCTGCGAGGTCCACACTGCGCCGCCGTTGGTCGTTCGGCGAATGATGCCATTGCTGCCGACGACGGTGCCGGTGTTCATATCAATGAAAGAAACGCTGAACAACCCGCCAGGTATGTTGGTTTGGAAACCCCAACCTCCTCCACCGTTGCTGGTGCGGTAAATACTTCCGTTAGCAGCCACTAGTGTTCCAATATTAGCGTCGTTAAAGAAGACATCATGAATGGTAATGCTGCCGAGGACGATAAATTGACTAGACCAATTGTTTCCTCCGTTGGTGGTGCGAAGAATAACTCCAACATCTCCTACTGCCGTACCAATGTTAGTATTGACGAAGAAAACAGCGCGCAGAGAACTTGTTGTTCCGCTTGTTTGAAGAGTCCACGTCATCCCACCGTTCGTCGTGCGCAGAATCGTTCCATTTGCTCCTACTGCCGTTCCCGTATCAGCATGCGTGAAAGAAACGCCGTAGAGATCTCGCGTTGTGCCGCTGGGCTGGCTGGTCCAATTGTTTCCGCCGTTGGTGGTGCGCAGAATCGTGCCGATGTCGCCCACGGCATATCCCACGTTGGCATCCACAAAGGAAACCGAGCGCAGCGTTCTTGTTGTTCCACTCGTTTGAGACGACCAACTCATGCCGCCATCGTTGGTGCGAAGGATGGTTCCGTTCGCGCCCACGGCTGTGGCAGTGTTGGCGTCAACAAAAGCAAGCCCGAGCAAATCCTGGTCGGCTACGCATGTTTGCACTGTCCAGTTTGTGCCGCCGTCGGTCGTGCGAATAATCGTTCCCAATTCTCCCACTGCCATGCCGATGTTGGCATCAACGAATTTCACGCTATAAAGCGTATTCACCTGCGGCAGCGGGTTTTGCCAAACCCAGCGCGTTTGGGCGAAGGTCATTTCACTAATGCAGAGAGAGAGAGAGAAGCAAGGGGCAAGGGGCATGGAGCGAAGAGAGGAGAGCGCCGCGCGGGCGGCTTGCGGGAAACGGAATGCGCGTTTCATCACAGCCTCCTTGAGGTTGAGGTGTTAGTAGAACGAGTGACGCCGGACTTGCGCGATATGGCGGCGGGCGAAGTCCGGCTGGTGTATTTGAGAGCGCGTAGGGCGCAACTCGCGCGCGCCCGGACTCAATTCTTCTGCAATTCCAATTTTAATTTCCTGAGAGCATCTTTTGAGAGCCCCGTATAGCGTTTGATTTTCTCCTCGGCCTCGCCGTTCTTCAGCATGAGGCGGGCAATTTCTCTTTCCTTCAGAAATTTTCCTTTCTCCATGCCTTTCTCCATGCCTTTCTCCATGCCCTTCTCCATGCCAAGGGCAATGCCTTCTTCGCGAAGTTGCCGCTTTTCTCTTTTAA
>JBBILN010000149.1:0-6236 GCA_037444905.1 bacterium
GCTCCCCCACCCCGAAAACGCTGAAGTCCGCCCACCAATAACTGAGGCATTACGAACTGCCCCAATTCAAGCTTGACATTAGAAAAATTCTTTTGCAAATACCCGCCGCAAGATTGGCATTCTTCCCGCCTTTCAATGTTTTTTCTCCTCCGATTCCAACGCGCTGATCTTGCCCAAGCCGCGAAATCCGAATACAAGGCTTGGGCCAAAGTGCAAGCCGCCACGCTCACGCAGGTTTGCCCCAGGCTGCGAAGGCTCTTGATCATCATGAGCAACCCAAGACGTTGCGCTGAAAAGCAATGAGAGGCTTCGGTTTTATCTTACATTGCCAGTAGCCAGAAATGCCCGCTGTGATGCATAAACTAGGATAGACTTTTTGGGAGTTCCTATGCTCAACTTATTTGGAAAAAAGCGACCCCAAGAAATACGAGACACACTTTTCGGTGACATGCCGTGGTCGGAATGGCCTCCAGACGAAGTTAACCTGCAGCCTGAAGAGCCGTGGTTATCTTTTATTAACGCACGTAAGTGCTCTGAATCTGGCCGAACTCAAGAAGCGTTAAGTATTCTTCTGAAGATTACCGCAATGAATGGCGTAGAACCACGGCACCATCTTCAAGCTTGGCACTTTCTTCGACAGCTTGGTGTTAAGCCGCCTCCGAACATTGAAAAGGAATTGTGCGGCGTAGTGGTAGAAGTAGCGCTAAAGAGTGGTCTGGATATTGTGGCAGCTTATTCAGATCACACTGCGCGTTATTACAACTATAGTGGAGCTGGTGTTGTCTGGGAGAAGCCAGATGACAGCTTGAACGCAGAGATAGAGGAATTGCTAAAAGCAGGACGCCATGCTCTAGAAAATATCGGACCCTGGGAAGGGCCTCGTCCTGCTGCTCCACCTAAAGGGCATGTCAGAATCAGTATGCTCGCTCCAAACGGATTATATTTTGGTCAGGGGCCATTCGAAGCTCTTGCATCGGATGAAATTGGCGGGCCAGTAATGACTGCAGCTACAAAATTGATGCAGGAATTAATTCAAAAGACTGAAAAGTCGAAGGGCTAATAGCGGCCTGCAGCCGGCGCAACAACGTGAGCATGAGTTTCAATGACGGGCTGTGATGTCGCACGGCTGAAATCGATGTTTAACCTCTCAGGAGAATCACCCATGCCCAACCTACTTCGAAATGCGCTTGCGCTGCTCGCGGGAATCGTTATAGGCGGAGGCGTCAACTCGGCGCTCGTCGCCCTCAGTCCGTCGCTCATTCCGCCCCCTGCGGGTGTGGATGTAAACAGCGCCGAAAGCCTGCGCAACGCGATGCATCTTTTCGAGCCGCGGCATTTCATCATGCCTTTCCTGGCGCACGCACTTGGCGCCCTCGCCGGCGCGCTCGCAGCTTATCTGATCGCCGCGAGCTACAAGACGCGAATTGCTTACGTGATTGGCGTCGTTTTTCTTTGCGGCGGTGTCGTGGCAAGTTTTATGATTCCTGCCCCGACTTGGTTCATCGCACTTGACCTGCTGGCCGCATACCTGCCCATGGCTTGGTTGGGAATTCAGATTGGAGCTCGCATGCAGCACGGAAAGATTGCTGCTCAGGAAAGACCGGCTTAACCTCAAACAATCTCCTTCATTTCTACCTGAATTTTGCGCACAGGTAGCTCAGGTCGAAATCAATGGCGTGCTTTGCACAACTCCGATAGGAGTGAAATGTTTATAGAAAGCGAGGCTCGTGGGGGCTCCCGAACTCCGTAGGAGTGGCATGTAAATTTTATTAATTGGCGCGGCTTTCGTTGTGAAATCAAACATGCCACTCCTAACGGAGTTGTTCGGATTTTGTGCTCGTTTGCTGGAAACATTGCACTCCTAACGGAGTTGAAAGCAGACTTTTCGCGCAAAACTTTTTTATATGAACATTGACGAACAAATCAAAGAGTATATTGCCGCTCAACCTGAGCCGAAACGCAGCGACATGCAAGAGTTGCATCGTATCATTTTGAAGTTGATGCCAAAATGCAAATTGTGGTTCTTGGATGGCAAAGACGAGAAAGGCAAAACTGTTTCTAACCCGAATATAGGATATGGAACTCAGACGATAAAATATGCCGATGGAAAAACTCGGGAGTTTTATCAAATTGGTATGAGCGCAAACACAACCGGAATCTCTGTGTATATTCTTGGAATAAAAGACAAGAAATACTTAGCCCGAACATTTAGCAAAGAACTCGGGAAGGCAAGTGTAACGGGGTATTGTATCAAGTTCAAAACGCTAAAAGATATAAACATTGATATACTTGCAGCAGCAGTACGATATGGGATTGCGCAGAGCAGCATCTAACCTCGGCTTGCTCGCGGACACTGCAGCGCCGGAGATGTCGCAAGTTAGATGAAGCATCACAACTCACACAATGACGGAGCCTCTCATGGCTGAGAATAAAACAAAGCCCACGAGTGCTAGCGTGGATGACTACATCGCATCAAGAGCGAGCGAGCAACAACATGCCGACTGCCGGCGACTGATGACATTGCTCAAGAAAGTTACTCGGCAATCCCCGAAAATGTGGGGGCCGAGCATTGTTGGCTATGGTTCCTATCGTTACACCTACGAGAGTGGGCGGACAGGTGAAGCGCCATTGGCGGGCTTTGCCATCCGAGGGCGAGAGCTTGTGCTCTACGTGCTAGTAGAAGGGAAAGAACAGAAGTTATTGTTGTCCAAGCTTGGCAAGCACAAGATGGGAAAAGTTTGTCTGTATTTCAAGCGACTCTCCGATCTTGATTACTCGGTGCTCGAGCAGCTTGTAGCGAATTCGGTCGCAGAAGTGAAGCGACGCTTTGGACAGCATGGTCGCACCTAACATGCGCATTGTACCCGATCCACAGGAGGAATGAAGATGACGAAGAATCGCGTTTTCGCCATTAAATTTGCAAGTGTCTATCCGCTGTACATTCAAAAAGCGGAACGCAAGAATCGCACGAAGGCAGAAGTCGATCAAATCATTTGCTGGTTGACGGGTTATGACCAAGCGGGATTGAAACAGCAAATCAAACAGGAAAACGATCTGGAAATCTTTTTCGCGCAAGCGCCGCGCATGCATCCCAATTGCGCGCTTATCAAAGGCGTCGTGTGCGGTGTGCGCGTGGAAGAAGTCGAAGATCCGCTGATGCAAAAGATTCGCTATATGGACAAGCTGATCGATGAGCTAGCCAAAGGAAAAAAGATGGAGAAAATTCTGCGGCAATGACCCGTTTCGCTGCAAAAAATCTGAAAGACACATCTGTACGATAAGGAGACTTTACATGAGTCTAAATATTGAACAAATTGCAGAAGCGTTTTGCAGCTATAAATTCGTCGAGACCTATCCGTACATGGCCGATGCAATCAAATGGAACATCGTCGGCCGGGAAGATTTCATTGGTCGAGAGGCCGTTATCGCGAGATGCACGGCGGCGGCGAAATTCCTCGAGACGGTCACAGCCACCATTACGAAGCTGAAAATTAATCGCGCGGAGACGTTTGTCGTGGTGGAAGGCGCGGCACAATTTCAAGATCAGGCAAATAAAACCTCAGGCGTGGCCAGTTGTGATGTCTTGCAATTTTCGGAGGGGCGACTGGTTGAGATTACCTCATACGTCATTCATTTAAACAAACCAACAGAACGGAGTTAAACATGAAACGAGTGACCGGCATTGGCGGCATCTTCTTCAAGTCGAAAGACCCAAAGGCTTTGGCGGAATGGTATCAAGATCACTTGGGCGTGAATATCGAGGATTGGGGCGGCGCCGCGTTTCGCTGGGTATCTCCCGACAACCCGACCGGCGTCGGCACCACCGTGTGGAGTCCGTTCAAGGCCGACACGAATTACTTTGCTCCGAGTTCAGCGCCTTTCATGATCAACTATCGCGTCGCCGATCTGCACGCTGTGCTTGCGGCGCTGCGCAGTGAAGGGTGCAACGTCGTCGATAAAGTCGAGGAGTCGGAGTTCGGCAAGTTCGGCTGGGTCATTGATCCGGAGGACAACAAGCTCGAACTTTGGCAACCACCAGCGGGCCAGTGATCGCATGGCAAAGTTGAGCAAGCGCGATACTTGCTATTCTGAGAACGCGGCTCCATCTTATATTGCACAGTCGTGCGGCGGTTGCCAATTTGGACGCCGCATCATACATGTTAGCCATGGTGGGAATGAATGATAGTGAAGTTCTCTCTCTCAATAAGGAGCACTAAACATGAAACGCTTGCTTTCTTTCTTCGCTACCGTCGTTCTGCTTGGACCACAAAGCCTCCAGGCGCAGTGGATTCAAACCAGTGGACTCTTGCGCTATATTCAGTGCATCGCCGTGAAGGGCTTGAATCTCTTTGCCGCAACTGATGGCGGCGTGTTTCGTTCCACCAACAACGGCACAAGCTGGACTCCAGTCAATACCGGCATATCGGATCTTTCTGTTCTTTCTCTTGCCGTACACGGCTCGAACCTTTTCGTGGGAACTAACAAGGGCGTGTTTCTTTTCATCGACAACGGCACAAGTTGGACGATCGTGAATACCGGCTTGGCGAATCTAGGTGTTTCGTCCCTTGCCGTACAAGGCTCGAATCTCTTTGTGGCAGGCTATTACGAACACGACCACGACGACGAGGTTGAGGAAGACAAGGGCGTGTTTCTTTTCATCGACAACGGCACAAGCTGGACGCTCGTCAATACCGGCTTGACAAACACTCATGTCGTGTCTCTTGCCGTGAACGGTTCGAATCTCTTTGCGGGAACTTATGGCGGCGTGTTTCTTTCCACCAACAACGGCACAAGCTGGGTCAATACCGGCTTGTCGAACACTCCTGTTTGGTCTCTTGCCGTGAACGGCTCGAATGTCTTTGTGGGAACTTATGACGGCGGCGTGTTTCTTTCCACCAATCCCGCCTCGCGTGACACAAGCTGGGCCGCCGTCAATACCGGCTTACCGAGTGCTATTGTATCTTCTCTTGTCGTGAGCGGCTCGTGTCTCTTTGCGGGAACTGGGCACTTCGGTGTGTGGCGGCGTCCGCTGTCAGAGATGGTTACTGGCGTTGAAGATGATTTCAGGGAAGTGCCGACTAATATTATTGTCTCCTCGCAGCTTATCGAAAGAAACCGACCTTCGGATACTTACAAAGCAGAAAATTTGACCGATGGGAATAATGCAACGGCGTGGGCGGAGGGCACCGACGGCGCCGGCATCGGCGAATGGATCAAATTCAGCTTTGACGTGCCGAGGAAAATCAAGGCGATTAAAATTCTGGCCGGTTACGCGAAAACCGAAGGCGTCTATTTAAACAACAATCGCGTGAAGAAACTGAAGGTGATCTTTTCGGATGGCGAGCCGCAGATCGCGGAGTTGAAAGACGTGAATGATTTTCAGCGCATCATTATCGATCGCGACCGACCGACGAAGTTCGTCAAGCTGGAAATTCTGGAGGTTTTCAAAGGGCAAAAGTTTGACGATACATGCATCTCTGAAATCGATTTCGAATTCAAGGAGCAGAAACGACACGAAGAAGTTGACACACTTTCAAACGCCGATACAGTCGCTGGATCATCTCAAATTTTATCTCAACAAATCACTGAATCAATAACTGGTGATAGAGCACAATTCTTCTCTGTCCCTTTTGAAGGTTCAGAAGAATTCCTATCACCTCCCAGTGGCGATGAAGTACTGCAATTAAAGTACGAACGAGCGGGTAAACTGGTGACACTAGTAGACAATGATTTAACAATCGAGGTGGAATTTGATAGTATTTCTTCCGAAGAGACATGGGTAGGCCGGTTTGGTATCTTTAGTACAGAATTTAGCATTATAAAACGGCTTTCGTTTGCCATTCATGGGCAAGAAGTGGAAATTCCCATCATCGCCTACTCGGATTTAGCAAACATTAACTATGATCGCCCCGATCAATTTTTCCTATCAAGAACAGGCGAAAACTATTTTATGTCTATTGGTGGTGGCGCCTACGCTGGTGAAAGTTATGCAGCAATATTTATTATCCAAGGCCATAATCTTGTTCGACGAGAAGTCTGGTCGCCGATAGGTGGAGAAGCAACTTCAGGAAGGATTGAATTTGAGTGAGCCACTTTGAAAAGGAAAGCATCGACCAAAATCTGCCGGAGGCGGAAAATAATATATGGCACGCGCATCCCGTCTGGTTTTTAGAAGGCAATCCTGTTGTCTGTTATAGCAAATTGAAAGCGTGCATCC
Organism: bacterium; assembly: GCA_037444905.1. Taxonomy (GTDB): domain Bacteria; phylum Zhuqueibacterota; class Zhuqueibacteria; order Zhuqueibacterales; family Zhuqueibacteraceae; genus JABWAN01. The sequence continues at coordinate 6,218 of JBBILN010000149.1, forward strand.
GCCTGCTGTTTTGGTTAAA
>JBBILN010000150.1:0-6114 GCA_037444905.1 bacterium
TCAACCCAAGGCTGTTAAAAAGAGCTTGATTCTGTCATAGAAATCAGAATGACAGCTCGTAGGGTGGATGCTTTTGCAATTCAAATGATACGTCAAAAGTTTTTTTTGAGAGGGAGAATCCCGTGTCAACTCTCAACTGCATCAGCCGATTACTTGTCACCGTGGTATTTCTACTCGGGCTACCACAAAGCCATGCGCAAACCGCAAAGCCCGGCGGCGTGGAAATCACCGTCACCGGCTTAGGCTCCATTCTCGCGAACGACGTGTCTGCGGCGCGCGACAAAGCGATTGACGACGCCATGCGCAAAGCCGTACAACAAGCGCTCGGCACGAACATCAAATCCGAAACGCTGGTAAAAAATTATCAGCTCGTGGAAGATCGCATTCTTTCGTGGTCGTCGGGCTATGTCACCAAGTACGACATTCTGCGCGAAGGCGCAGGCAAGTACGACACCTACGAGGTCGAGATGCGCGCCCTGGTGAACTTAAGCGATCTCAAAAACGACGACAACGCGCTGGCCGAGCTGCTCGACAAAGAGAATCCCCGCGTGATGGTCATGATCGCCGAGCAGAATATTGGCGATGTTGATCGTTTGCGCTACTTCGAAGTTGACATGACTTCTGCAGAGACCGCCATTATCGATGCGTTTCGCAGCAAAGGTTTTGAAGTGATCGACCCCGGCCAGGCCAAGGCCAATCAAGATCGCGACGCGATTTTGGCGGCGTTGGAAGGCGATGCCAAGCAAGCCGCGGCGATTGCGGCAGCGCAACAAGCCGAGTTGATTGTTACGGGCAAAGCGGCTGCGAAGGTCGCCACGGGTTTCAATCTCGGCGGCATGAAATCATGCCAGGCGAATATTACGGTGCGCGTGGTGCGGGCGGGCGATGCGCGGATCGTCGCCACCGCGAGCGAGCATGCCGCGCATCCGCACATCGATGAAATGACCGGCGGCACGATGGCGATTGAGAAAGCCGCGAAGAAAAGCGGAGAGACGATCATCGGCAAAGTCATTGCCGAAGCACAAAAGAATTTCTACAACGAAAACAGCATCACCGTGCAAGTGCGCGGCCACAAAGACTATGCTGAGCTGCAAAAGTTCATCAGCACGATGAAGCATTATCTGCGCGGCGTGAAGAATGTGTATGAGCGCAGCACTTCCGGCGGTTTTGCGGTGCTGGATGTTAAGATTCTCGGCACCGCGCCACAGTTGGCGCGCGAGCTCTCTCACAAGAACCTGGAAATTTTCACCGTGCAGGTGCTCAATGTCGCCGCTAATCGTGTGGATATCAAGCTGGCGCAACCGGCGCCGCCAGCGGAAGAAATGAACGCGGAACCGGATTCAAGCAGTAACTAGCCGCGGGCGTAATGCCTCAGTTATTGGTGGAAAACGTAGCGCAGACATCTTGTCTGCAGGCGGGGACGCCTGCGCTACTCCACCGCTAACAGAGGCATCACCCGCGGGCGCTTCTGCAAAAAAGCCGTACTGTTCCGCGATCGTATGGTTGTGTGCGCAAACAGAATTTGCTTGTAAGGCGGGAGCGGGGAGGATGACGAAACAATATGCAAGAAGTACAATCACTTTCCCTAATTGAGGAGTCTATGAAAGCAAAATATTTGTTGTTGCTCTCTGCGTTGCTCGTAGCAAGCATGTTGCTACCGGCCGGCGCACAGGAAAAATCGGGGAAGAAGCGTGTGGCGGTTTTTGTGTTCGAAGATAAGACCGACCATCACTGGCACTGGTGGAATGGCCAGCCCGTTGGCGATGGCATGGCCGACATGCTGACCACCACGTTGGTGAAGAGCGGACGCTATCGCGTAATGGAACGTGCGCAGATGGATAAAATTTTGCAAGAGCAAGGTCTCGCCATGTCCGGTGCGGTCACACCGCAAACCGCAGCGCAAGCGGGAAAAGTTCTGGGCGTCGAGCTCGCAATCATGGGCTCGGTCACGGAATTCGGCTATAAGAAAGTCTCGACCGGCGGCGCATTAAAAAAGATTGGCATCGGTGGTTCGCTCGGCAAAAGATCCGCGACGGTTGCTGTGGACGTGCGTTTTGTGAACACTTCCACCGCTGAAATTTTGATGGCCGAATCCGTGCGCAAAGAGAAATCAAAGGCCGATATTAGCGTCGATACCGAGGACATCCGTTTCGATTCCGAAGCACAATTCGATGAGACCCTTGTTGGCAAAGCAACGCGCGAAGCCATTAATGATATCGTCAAGCTGCTCGATGAGCAAGCCGGCGGCGGCGCATGGGAAGCGAAAGTGATGATGCTCAGTGGCGGCGATGTGATTATCAACGCCGGCAAAGAAGGCGGCGTGAAAGCCGGCGATGTCTACATCGTGGTTCGCGTTGGCGAAGAGTTGATCGATCCTGATACCGGAGAATCTTTGGGCGCTTCGGAGGAGGAAGTCGGCACGATCGAGGTGGTTGACAACAACTATGGCGGCAAAGGCAAAGCTTCGAAGTGCAAAGTGGTTTCCGGCAGCGGCATTGAAAAGGGCAATATCGTCCGCGAGAAGAAGTGAGCGCAATACATTTCAGCCCGCGAAATACGCGAAGGACACGAAAAATTTTAGTGTATTTCGCGTGTTTCGTGGGCTAATTTTTGAAGTAGGAGGCATGATGGGCCCTAAAGAATACCCCGAATCCACGCCGCCGCCTTCCGGCAAAATCTCCGAGCCATCGGGCACGTATACCGCAACGCCTTCGGCGAAAAGCTGGAAGCCTGCAGCGACGATGCATCGCATCGGCGGTCTCGAAGCTTCCGATGAAGTTTGGCAGTTCGCGCGTGAGCACCAATTGATTCCTCCTTTGGAAACTTCCATTCGCTTGGCGCGCGAGACGTTTAAAGGCTTGCGCAGCATCAGATTGAAATTCGAACCCGATCCCGAAATTCCAAGCTTGGATGGAATCGGTATTCGTGTGAGAGCAAAAGGCAGTTTGGAAGATTTAGTTCAACAAGATCGCGCCTTTCAGGATCGTTTTTTGAAAGAGATTCCGCGTGAACATCATAGTAAAATCTGCCTATTCTTGGGAGGTGTTTAACCTTGGAAGCGAAGGCTTTCTTCACATTTGCGCAAAAGCTTGTGCAAATGCGCGATGAAGCGGCGTTGCGATCCGCCGTCAGTCGAACATACTATGCCGCATAATTGATCTTGCACGGGCAAATTTGATTATTTCTCAAATCGAAAAATGCTCTCGCGAACCTCTGCGCACGCAATGGCGCAACGACCTGCGTGAATATCAAATCAAGATTCACTCATAACTCCCTTCTCATTTCAGGACTCAATAAAACTCAGGAGCACCCACATGAAACTCTCGACCAAGTTTGTGACGCTTGCCGCCCCTGTATTCGCTCTCACCGTGAGCGCACTTGCCACTCCCGGCGTCAAGCACGTATCGACCAGCACAACCAAATTTCACGGCTTTCTTGGCACCATCATGAAAATGAGCGGCGGCGACAAGCTGCAAACGCAAACCATGTATTTGCAGGGCAACCAACAGAAAACCGATTTTAGCGATGACAAAGGCGAGCTGACGACTTCCAATATTATCGATCTGGACCGCGAGGTGTTCATCAACGTCAATCACAAAAAGAAAGAATACACCGAAATGACGTTCGCGGAATGGAAGGCCATGTTCGACAAAATGAAAGGCGAGGGCGGCGGCAAGTCGAAAGAGCAATCCAAGTCCGATGTGAAGGTCGACTTTGACGTGAAAGTCGACCGCACCAATGAGCGTCAAACCATTGCCGGTTTCAATGCGCAAAAAGCCATTCTCACCATGAAGGCCAAAGGCGAGCAGCAAAGCACAGCAACTACCGCCGGCGGCTCGGGCAGCATGACGATTGTCTCCAATCAATGGCTCACGAAAGACGTAGAGGGCTATCAAGAAGCGATGGCGTTCAGCCGCAAGTTCGCCGAGAAACTGGGCATGCAATTCTCCGAGACCGGCGGCCAAAACATGATGCAAGCGCTGTCGCGCATGAATCCGGAAATGGTGAAAGGCATGGAGAAGCTCGCGGAAGAGGGCAAGAAACTCGAAGGGTTCGCCGTGAAAACCGAAACCACCTTCGAAATGGAAGGCGGGCCGCAAGGCCAGGCAGCCTCCGGATCGTCCGAAGCAGGCAAACAAGAAATTCCCAGCTCGGTTGGTGGCCTGTTGGGCGGTTTGGGCAAAAAGATGGGAAAGTCGCCACAGAACGGCGATGCTTCCGGCAAAAACGTTTTGCTTGAAACCATCTCTGAGACGATTGAATTCAAATCTGAAACTTTGAAGGCGGAATTGTTTGCAGTGCCAACGGGTTATAAGAAAGTCGCTGCGAAGATGTAACGCAACCGGCAAACAAAAATTCGTGCCGTCGCCTGAAGCGGTGCTCCCACGAAAAGCTGCGCTTACGTGGGAGCTTTGTTTTGTGCGGTAAAATTACGGTTCTCGTTGCACGGATTTCAAGGTAGGAAAATTAATGAGCTTCCGCATGGCTAGATACCTCAGGATGCTATTGGTTTGGCCGGCAGGATTGCTGTCGCTGAGCTTCGCACCACATTCACAACTGGAAGTGTTGGGAAAAATCACGTTCGTGCTTGGCAAGGCTGGGGAGGTTCGCCTTCTGCATGCCGAGCAAGAAATATGGGTTCCGGCGAAAACGAAGATGCCCGTTTATGTGGGCGACAAAATCAACACCCAGGCCGAATCGCGCTGCGAAATCAAACTCACCGACGGCAGCATCATCCGCATTGGCGAAAACTCCCAATTCGATTTCGAAAAATCGTTGCTCACCTCCAAAAAACGCAGTTTCGAGGCCTCGCTCGCGCAGGGAAAAGTCTGGGCGAACATCGTCAGCCTCGTGTGGGGCGAGAAGTTTGAGATCAAATCGCCCACTGCAGTGTGCGCCATTCGCGGCACGGTTTATAGCTTCGAAGCCGACAGCACCACGCGCGTTGCCGTGTACCATGGCCAAGTTGACGTCGGTCCCACGCAAGCTTTGCGCGAGCAGTTGCAACAAACGCCTCGACCCGCGGGGCCGCCGCAACAAATCCCCGGGCCGACACAAGTGCCCGGCCCCTATCAAGTTTCGCTCGAACAATGGGTGCGTCTCGTGCAAGGGTATCAAATCGAAATCCGCGCCAACGGTCGCTATGCGCAAACGCCGATTGATCCGCAGCGCAATCTGCAAAACGATTGGGTGCAGTGGAATCTCAGCCGCGATCAAAACGTGCAGCGCTAAAATTTACCGCAGCGCTAAAATTTGCCCTTGCATCTTAAAAAGAATCTGCTTTCTTGCATCTCGTCAACCCGCTCTTTGACAACTTCTCTTCGCCTCTTGCCTTCACTGACCACTGACCACTGTCAACTAACTTTGCACCCCTGTGTGCTCCCGACAGGTCTAAAAAAACCTCATTTTTTTCGTTCACCTACAAAAAGTTAAGCCAAACAGCACAGCCCCTATCCTCAAAACCGAATAAACTTAGCGCACGAAAAAAAGCAAAAGTTGAGGCGCGCCAAAACCACTGACAAAAATAGCACCTAGGTTTGCCGGCGCACAAGCGGCAAAAAATTGAAAAACCGGCATCTAACCTAGGGAACCTTTCGTTTACTTCCTGACATTTTCCAAAATGAAACGCCAAAAATCGCACGCTCCAAATTTATGATTCCAAAAGAGTAAAATAGCTGAAACGTGGGTGACAAAGCCCCTTGCGCGCGCACGCACTTTTCACGCCAGCGCAAACTTGAACAACGCCATGATAAACATAAGGAAAGGCCAAAAACGAAAATCCGGCAAACCTATTTTTTGACTCTCTGTTCACGAACGTAGAATTTTGACTTAAGCATGAAAAACGCCATCTTAAAAAATTTAAGTGGGGAAAATTTTGGTGGATTGCCAAACGCCCCAAAGTGGCCTTTAAGAAACAGAGTTTTAAGGTGGTGGAATTTGACCGCGGTTGATGAAGACCCCAAAGCACGAAGTGCATTGAAACGCGTTCTGTGAATACGAACGGCTGCCGGTGAACGTTGATGAAGACCCCAAAGCACGAAGTGCATTGAAACTTATTAAACCACCTGGACTTTTCCCAACGCCCCAGTTGATGAAGACCCCAAAGCACGAAGT
>JBBILN010000151.1:0-6050 GCA_037444905.1 bacterium
CCGCAAACAGCGGCTCCATTTCTTCCAAAGTATCAGGCAATTCTTTGGCAGGCAGTTTTTTATAATATTCATAAAGCCGGCTGTGCGCTTCTTTCCAAGCCGCCGGATTTTGCTGGCGGAGTTTCTCGCCAAAATGCTCGCGCACCAGCGGGTGGCAGTCCAACGTATCAGGGCGGTGTTGGTATTCGCGGGCGAGTAATTTGAACTCGCGCAGCTTGTGCAACAAACGCGGCCACTCTGCCTCACTCAGTTTGGCCAAGCGATCCGTCAATCCGGAAATCACAGGTGTTTTTATCACCGCATCAATGGCGGCTTGCGGAGCGGGACGATTGAACAATCCCAACACCTGCAACAATTCCAACTCCGCGCTGTTGCCAAATTGTTGCGCGAACGCTTCCATCAGGCGGCGGGCATGCCGGCCTTTTTCATCCGGCACATTCAGGTCGGGAACGGCAAAACCTTTTTGCGCCGGATGGCCGGGAAACTGGCGCAGGTATTCCGCCAGCAGATTGATGGCCAACGCGTGGTTGCCAAACGCGCGGCTCAAACGCTGCAATTCCTCGTCGGTGCCCTGCACGCGCCGCACCCGCAATAACGCGCTGCCGGCTTCCTCGGAGATTTGCTCCAAATTAATCTGCTTGCAGGTCGCCGGATAACGGTCGAGCTCGGCGACATTTTCGCGCGTGGTGATCAGGCACAAGCCGTGATTGCTTTTGGCCAGCTCGGCCACCAGCGTACACAACGCGGCGTCTTTGATTTTTCCTTTCTCAAAATCATGGCCGGATTGCAGCGGCTCCATGCCATCGAGCAGCAGCAAAGTTTTGTGCCGGCGAATGAGATCGGCGAGACGTTTGCCTTTGTCCCACGGCGAGCCGGCTTGTGGATTTTGGTCGCCGAACCATTGCAGCGCGGTGTTGATGAACAGGTCCGCCGAGGTGACCTGCTCGTTGGTGCCCTGACTGTAAAATGACCACGCGAACACTTTTTGCGCGCCGCGGTAATTGTCCCAGCGCATTTTCTCGACCCATTTGTTGAGCAGCGTGGTTTTGCCGACGCCGCCAAACGCAACAAAACTGACCACGTTGGCCGCAGCAGATTCCCAAAGCTGATCGAGGAGCGTCAACTCCTGCTGCCGGCCAAACAGTTCAAACTCCGTTCTGGGCAAATGGGTGAGGTCAACATTCTTTTCGTCGAGGGGAGGATATTTCGGGGGAGCGGCAAGCGCCGCAAAGTCTTTTTTGATTTGCGAGATCAGTCTTTCAAATTGAGAATCCCAATCGTTCTCTTTTCTGAAATCGGCAAAAGTGAAAATCTTTAAGCGCGGAGAAGGCGTACAATCGACTAACATCAGCGGCAGTATTTTCTTTCGCAAGCCAATGGGATCCTGCGTTTGCAACATGAGGCCCTCGAACTGCGTCCATTCGCTATTCACCCAATCGGGCGTGAATACCAAAATGGTTTTGGCGCATTGCTCAACCGCGCGCTCCATGTTGATGACACTCGGCACGCCAATCTCAAAATCGCGGTAATCGACGTGGGCCAGCACGCCGTGACTCTCGATTTTAGGCACCAGCCAGTTTTTCACCCAATCGGCATTTTTGCTGCTGTAGCTGATGAAGATTTTGTGCATGGGGAATCCCCGAATCAAAAACCGTTGGCAAAATCGGTCAAATTAGCTCAATCGTCATCGCTGTAATCCAAATCTCTTCCTGTTCAAAACGCTTCTTCAAAAGCTCCTTATAGCTTTTAAAGAAGCTGCGATTTTTGCGAGTATCTTTGACGTCAACGCGAAAGCGGGCAAGCTTATCCCGATAGGCAGCTCCTTGATAAACCCAAATGCCGTACACAATCGTTGTGTCGAAAGCGAAACCGCCAAACTCGTCGCGGAGGTCTTTGTTGGTTTCCAAAAATCTTACTGCTTCGATCTTCCGCCCATCGTTATACGTTAGCGGCAAGAGAATCTCGTACCGCCGGAGCTTCATGAGTGTTGGCCTTCCCGTTGGCTAAGATTTCATAAGCAATACCAGCTTCTTCCAAAATTCTTAATGCTTGCTCTTCAACAAGGTAGATGCCGCCTTGCAAGCTCTCGCCACTAGACTTGGTCAACAGTTCGTAAAAGCCCCGGGCTTCATCTGTCGTGTTTTTGAATTTGATTTGAATCATCGTTGCGCTCCATAAATTTTGTTTGATACACCTTCTTAATGTAACCCAAGATTGGCCGCCACTTCATGTACCGGAGTCGTTTTGCCTCCGTTTTGTACTTCCGCCAGGGATTGCTGCAGCTTTGCGCTAAAATCTTCGCGCAATTCCAATCCCTCATCGGGATTGTTGAGCATGTCGATGATAGTCTGAGCGACGGTTTCTCGGATCAAACTTTTGAAGTCGTCAATGCTCAGATCGGCAACTTTTGCGTAGGGCATTTTCATACCTCGATGTCAAGTAATGTCTTGCTGGATTGGCGAGAGCATAAGAATTTCGCTTGCTCAATCCAACCACTTTTTGAACCGCGCCTCCGCAGCCGCGAGGGTTTCTTCTTTTTTGCAGAAACAAAAACGCACCTGCGTGCGGCCGTCGTTGGGATCGCGATAGAAGCTCGAGCCGGGCACCGCGGCCACGCCGACTTCTTTGATCATCCAGCGCGCGAAGTCGCTGTCGTTCGTGTGGCCGGTGTGTTGCATCAACGCGGCGGCATCGGACATGATGTAATATGCGCCGTGCGGCGTCCAACAACGGAAGCCCGCGGCTTGCAAAATATCGAGCAAACGATTGCGTTTCTCCAAATACATGCTCGCGAGATGCTCATAATAACTTTCCGGCAAACGCATCGCGACGGCCGCAGCTTCTTGCAACGGTGCGGCGGCGCCGACGGTGAGGAAATCATGTACTTTGCGAATGGCACTGGTTTGTTTTTCGGGGGCGATGGCCCAACCCACACGCCAGCCGGTGAGCGAGTAAGTTTTCGAAATCGCATTGATCGTCACGGTGCGCTCGGCCATGCCTTCCAAACTGGCGATGCTGATGTGCTCCGTGTTGTCGTAAAGAATGTGCTCGTAAATTTCATCGGTGATCGCAAATGCGTTCCACTCTTCGCAAAGCTGCGCGATGAATTGCAGTTCCTCGCGCGAGAAAACTTTGCCGGTGGGATTGTTCGGCGTGTTGAGAATGATCGCGCGCGTGCGATTGTTGAAGGCGCGCAGCAATTCGTTTTCGTCGAACTCCCAATTGGGCGGGCGCAATTTCACGAAGCGCGGCACGGCATGCGCGAGGATCGTGTCGGGCCCGTAGTTTTCGTAATACGGCTCGAAAATGATGACTTCATCACCGGGATTAATGAGCGCCAAAAGCGTCGCGATCATGGCTTCGGTGGAGCCGCACGTGACCGTGATATTTTTTTCGGGATGAACCGCGATTTTGTTATAGCGGCCGGCTTTCTCGGCAATGGCTTCGCGCAGTTTCTTCGCGCCCCATGTGATCGCATATTGATTAATGTCCGCGCGAATCGCAGCGACGGCTGCTTCTTTGACTTCCTCGGGCGCGGCAAAATCGGGAAAGCCTTGAGAGAGATTGACGCCGCCGTGCAGCAGTGTGAGCCGCGTCATCTCTCGAATGACGGACTCGGTAAAGGATGCGGTGATCGTGGCAACGGGAGGTTTCATGGGCGCGGGTGATTCGAGGTGAAGAGTTGATTTGAAAATCTCCAAGGATAGATGAAGCCCGACGAATGCTTTATCCGCCGGCCTTAATCTATCCGTTGGAAAGTTTGAACACATTCAAGTCTTGCTTTCATGGAGCACCATCGCTTTGTCAATTATTTCATGGCCCAAAATGGTTCTGTTCAGCGACGCGCGCCGCGAATCTTGCGCACGATAGATGAAAACCTCCGGGGCTAATTTGGCGATGCGCTGCGCCCCGGCTTTTAGATCCGCTTTGCGCGCGAGTGCTTCCGGCGAGTTGGTTGCTCGAATCATATTGTGCTCGTTTTTTTGAGGTGCGAAGGTAGGAAATCACGAGCCTGAAAGCAAGTTGAGAGATGGCGTTACTCGGTCATGTTCAGCCATGGCTTCGCCGTCGTTGAACAGGGACGATTGGCGACAACAAAAAAGCCCGCTCTCGAACGGAGAGCAGGCTTTTTTTTCATGATCGCGTGCTGCGCTTTATGTGCCGGGGTTTCGTGCATGCCGCCGGCGCAGCGAACGACGGTTTCGGAGAAGTTGGGCAAATGGGCTTTTCTTGTTTGGCTCCGGCTCGCGTTATGCCTGAGCGATCATTCCCGGCTCGAAAAACGGGCGGGCAATTCAATCGCCGTTCCTATTCCTCGCTGAGCGGCTTGTGCACGCGCGGCAGCAGCGTGAGCTTCTTCACCCAGATTTGCAGATCGCCCAGGTCAATGCTGATTTCCTGCTCGGGCGTGCTGCTCGCGGTCCAATCGCTGAACGTGCCGCGATCATACGTGTCGTCATTGCTGCTGAAGAGGCAGGTCTTGGGGCCGGCCAGATCATAACCTTGAATTCTGCCGGAGAGCATGCTGTTGCTGGGGCGATGATACTCTTGCGTGTACGTCTTCATGTAAGGATTCGGATAAACCGCATTCCTGTCTTGACCGGCGATGCAGTCGTCTTCCAGCGGCACAATCGAGATCGGCGTGGCGTTGCTCAAAGGCCAGAGCGCGATGGGCTGTTCGAACACATACGTGGTGTCGATCAGGTTGATATCGGGATAAAGCACGCGACGCCCGGCCGCATCCAACCGCCGCACGCCGTTGAACACGTGAATCGTGACGGGCAGAACATAATCCGTCGGGCCGTTGCCTTCCTTCACATACAACTCGAATTCCTCAAGACCGGAAAGGCCGCCGCCGTCATGAGCCGTGTGCAAACGCAGCTTGGTGATCGCCAGATAATCCGCGGCAAAACTTCCGGAGCTTTGCGACAAGGAAGTTTGCGCTTCCCGGAAAATTTTCGAGCCGGCGCTCATTTCCTGAAATGAAGTTTCCGTGCGATCTTGCAACGTAACGAGCACGAGCGGAAACGTCAGGCCTTTTTGTTCTGCCGCTGCTTTGTCGATGCGCTCGCTCATCACGCGACTCTGATTGCGGTCAAGGAAATAAGCCGGCGCGGCCGCCTCATCGGCACAAAAGCGCTCGGGATCAACCGCGACACGCAGCGGTTCGGCGCTGCCAAACTTCGAATTCAAGCACGCCTCCACCGTCACGTCATAGATGCGGCCTTCGCTTTCGAGGCGGGAAGGCGCGGCATTCGCCGCGGCGATCGGCAGGCGCGCAATCGGCACCGGCGCGCGTTTCATCTCTTCGAAAAGGCGCGCATTCAACCACGAAGGCTCCTGCGCAAGTTGTTGCGCCAGCTCTTGCAGCGTCGCTTCAAGATTCGCGGTCTTTTGCAAACCGGCGCCGGCGTTTTTGCCGGGCGAATTGACGAGCAAATCGGATCCATTTTGACAGCCTGCCAGGGCCAGGCCGGCCACGAGAAGGAGGTGAAGGGATTTCATGAGATTATTCCTTTCAGAATTTTGTAATGATTCGTTTCGTGAAAAACTTTTCGAGTTGTTGCAGCAGACGTTACAAAGAGAAGGAAGCGAGGGAAACCGTGAAGCCGTGCACGCGGCCGTTTTGCCACTGCAATTCCGGCGGCGGCAACGAGAGTTTCGCGAGACCGTTGCCGTTGAATTGCAGCATGGCCGCGGCATAAGGTTTCGGCCGCGTCGCCACATGATAGATGCCCACGCCGAAGCCGACGAACGTTCCGCTCACGACAAATACTTTGGTCAAGTCTTCGGTGTCGCCCTCCACTGCCAGGCTGATCGCGCCGGCCAGCAATGCGCCGGTCGCCATGCCGTAGAAAGTGGATTTGCCGATGGTGACCATGGGATTCTCCTCGCCCGCGCGCACGATTTGAATCGAGCCGGGCAAACGATTTTCCGTGCTGTCTTGCTTGCTTTGCGCCTGCGAAGTCGCGAAGGAGCAAAAGGCAGCCAATGCCGTCGCGAGAACAACGAGACGGGATTTCATTCCAAACCTCCGTTGGTTTTGTGAA
>JBBILN010000152.1:0-6049 GCA_037444905.1 bacterium
CCCGCACGCGAAAAAGCCCGAAAAAATTCTTTTCCTGCGGAAGTTGGGCTAGTGCTAAACACTCCTGAAGACACAAAAGTGACTTATCGAATTTACCAGAAAGACGATACGCTATAGCAAGATGGCTCTTGAAAAAAGAATCTTGTGGATACTCTTCTATTACTTGTTCGAGAAAATGGATTGCTCGCTCCAAGTCGCGGACACCAATAAGCACTTGTGAATACTTTTTCAAGGCTTCGTCATTGTTCTTGAAAGACCTTTTAAGCAAAACAAGAAGGTCCTTGTCACTCGTTCTTTGTTCTAGTGATAAAAGCGCAAGCAATTCATCATAAAAATGTGCATACCAAATTTCTGCGTTCAATTTCGCCCTCACACTCTTAATTAAATCGCAAGCCAGATTGTCAACCCGTGTTTCAGCGATTTTTTTTGAGTATGTCGTACACCTCGCCGCCAAATACAAATCCCCTTTCATCACCTCCCTCACCACCTCCGTCGCATCTTCCACCAACCCGCACACGAACACGAGCACTTCGGTCCATGCGGGATCGCTCACGTGTTTGAGCACGTATTCCATTGATTGATGCAACGCCACTTCCCGCGCGAAGAAGTATTCTTGCACGGCTTGGTGGAAAAAGCCGGTTTGGCCCGCGCTTTCGCGCAAGAGGCCGTGTTCGAGAAATTCGCGGTTCAACGTCGCGACGTTCAATTGCGATGCGGCTTCTTTTTTGTTCTGCAATTCCGTGAGGCGGGCGGACATCGTGGCAGCAGCTTCATCCGCAGAGAGCAAAGTGCGGCTCGTGCCGAGGCGCCACGCGAGCGCGGAAAGAATTTCTTTTTCCACACGCACGGAGCCGGCGCCTTTCACGCGCGCCCATTCGCTCAAATAGCGGTCAATGAAACGGTCAAACAACTCCGCGCGATTGGTGGGCGGCGTTTCGCTCGCGCGCAACTCGTCCGCGAGCAGCGTGAGCATGAGCGGATTGCGGCAAAGATCGCGCGTGTATTCGTCGAGACCCTTCCACGCGGACTGCGCTTTTGCTTCGCCAATCTCGATCTCTAAAACTTTCGAGGCATTAAAGCTGCTCAATCTCTCCAACTGAAATGCGATGAACTCCGCGTGCAGCTCGTTGCGATAAATGCCCGGCCGGCACGTGACCACGAAACGGTTGTGCGGCGCTTCGGAATTGACGAGATGCCGAATTTGAAACACGACTTCATCATACGCCTCGCCCACTTCGTTCAAGCCATCGAACAAAAGCAGGCATCCGCCCGCGACAATGCGCTTGCGCACATCAACATCGTGCACGCCGCGCACGCTCGCAGTGATGAGGCGCCACAAGCCGTGTTGCGCATCGCCACGCGAGAGCGTGGGATACGCGGAGAGATCGACAAAGATGGGCAAGTTGAAATCTTCCGGCTCATTCACGCCCGGCACTTTGCCTTCCCCTCGCCAGCGCGCATATTCTTCCGCGAGCTTTTTGAGGGAGGTGGTTTTGCCGGCTCCCGGCTCGCCGAGAATGAGCAAACGCGGAAACGTTTTCACGGCGATGCTCACTTTCATGTTGCGCGGCCGTTCGACTTCAACTTCTTCTAAAAAGAGCGGCGGCAAAGTGAGCGTGCGCAAACGCAACGGACGCGCGGTCTTTTGCAATTCCGTGCGGCAGTATTCGAGATGTTCGGCGAAAGCGGAGAGAGGAGGGGCGTCGTTGGCGGTTGCAGTGGCGGTGGCAGGTTGCTCATCGGGAGTCGGAGCCAATTTCAACAACCAATCGGTGACGTGCTGGCGCAGCAACGTCGCGAAGTGATCCTCGTTGCGATACTCTCGATAAAGCGCGAGCCGGCCGTCTGCAATTTGCTTTTTGAAATACAAGACCTTTTGCAATTGCGGGCCGGGGTCGCTGAGAAAATCGGGATGCACTTCGCGAAAGTAGAGCATGATTTCCGGCGCGTGCTCTTTCGCGAAACGTTCGCGCGCGAGTTGAAATTCTTCGAGCGTGCCGGATTCGGCCTCGCCCGTGTGCGCGCCGAACTTGCGCCAGAGAATTCCAATAAACAAATCACACTCACGCACAAGCGGATTGATGAGCGCTTGGCCGCGGCCCATGCCCGGTGCAGCGTGCGTTTCCCAACCCACGGCTTCGAGATCAAAGCCATGATTATGCGCGAGCGGGCGCAGGCTGAGAATTTCTTCGCGCGCTTTCTCGCGCTCAAGCTTCACATCGCCGGGCGAGGCGATGAAGATTTTGAGGAGACGAACGGATTGGCCGGGCATGTCGCTTGCTTTGATTGATGGAGTAATGGATTGCTGGATTGGTGGAAACCATTACTCCAAAACTCCATCAATCCAACAATCCAATTTTTCAGTAGTCGAGGGCGCTGACGACTTGCATATTCCGCGCTTGCAGTTTCTTTTCCTTGTTGATCTCTTGCACGTGCAAATCGAACTCGAAGATCAGCTCGTGATCGGGCAGTTCCATGGGGCTGACTTCGCGCGGCAGCTCGGATTCATAAAAATAGACCGCGACGTAAGGCGATTGCGGATGGCGCGTGTCCGTGATCCACAAATTGCCGGACAGGTTTTTGAGAAAGCGCAGAAAGCCGTATTTGCCTTCGTGTTTGTAAGCATAGCACACGCCGCGCACCCGCGAGCCTTCTTCGCCCCACTCTTTTATCAATCCCGGCCCGAAAACGGAACGCGTCGGCAATAGTTTCGGAATCAAATAGCCGGAAAAGAACACGTCGGCTTCACGGCGAAGATCGGAAGAGACGTTGTCAAACGCCAAAATTTCCACGCGGCAGCCTTTGTTCTGCAACGCCCGCACGACTTGCACAAAATCGCCGTCGCCCGTGCACATGACTACGCGTTCCAAATTTTCCGATTGCAACAACGCATCCACGGCCATATCCAAATCGGCGTTGGCTTTGGCGTAAGATTTCCCTTCTTCGTCGGTGTACCATTTATAGTTTTTAATGATGACTTTATACCCCATGTTGCGCAGCATCGCAAAAAAGCGGTTGGTTTTAACATTATACAACTGATCCTCGTGCGCGCGTCGCGGATCGAACGTGGCATAAACATTCAAACGCACCGGTTCCGCGCCGTCGTGACACACGAACTCGCGCAGCACGTCGTATTGCATACCATAGCCGCCGTTGCTGCGAATATTGGCTTCATCAATATAAATCCCCACACTGGTTCGATGGGTGGTGGACATAACGGTAATGCTCCTTTGTGATATGAAGAGATCCAACTTAAGCCAAATCCCAAACGCTTTGGTTGCCATTCCGGGTTTCGCGCACGTGACGAGGAATGGCAATGCCAGGCTATGGGATGCTTCTTAGAACGATAAAGGAAGATGATCAAAAAAGAAGAAAAATCAAATAGGCGATTGTGCCCAATCTCCCTTTGCGGGGAAATGAGCTCCCGCAGAAATGAATTTTCAGAAAGCATTTTTATGGGATTTCAGTTGTGCGAGTGTCGTTGCTTCCGGTTTGGTTTTGTAATAATCATCCAAAGGATAGCAACCCGAAATCATGCCGTTGCGCGGCGCGGTCGTGCAATCGCTAAACGTGCGGCACATGCGTTTGCGTTGCAACGGTTTTCCGGCGAGCACATCTGCGGGCAATTCGGGATATGCCAACACCATTCTGCCCAAGCCCACAAAATCCGCTTCATTATTGCGAATCACATGCTGCGCAACGTGCGGGAGCCATTCCTGCAAATAGGTGTAGCCGGAGCCGACCAAAAGCAAAGCAGGGCAATGCTGCTTAAGCTGCGCGGTCACGGCAATCTGTCGCGCAACGCCTACGAGCGGATCTTCCGGCGGCAGATAACCATCCGAAGGCGGAAACAGTGCGGGGCGTTGAATGTGCGGATTGTAGTAAGGGCTTCCCGCGGTAATGCACACGAGTTGAATCTCGAGCGCGGCCAGCAAAGCGAGAAATGCGCGCGGCTCGGTGAGATCGAGGCGCAAACCGCTGTGATCCACACCAAAGCCGAAATGATAACTCTCCCCTTCCAACTTTTCCGGCTCGCCCGCGCCGTTTGCGCTTGCGCGGAACGGCACGAAATCGAAGGCACTCACGCGCACGGCAATTTCCAGCCCCGGCGCTGCGGCGCGAATACCCGCAACGATCTCGCGCAAGAAGCGCGTGCGGTTTTCAAAGCTGCCGCCATAACGGCCGGCGCGATCCACGGCGCTGAGAAACTCGTGGCCAAGATAGCCGTGGCAATGCTTGATATCGACAAATGCAAAGCCCGCGCGCTGCGCTAGCGTGGCGGCGTGCACGAAATCGTCGACGAGCCGCGCAATCTCCTCATCGCTTATGATTGGATGTGCGGCGGACACGCCAAACTTGCGCTCGAGCATGGGGTGATGATAGAGAATCTGCGGCTCCATTCGATCATTGCGATTCGGTTTGCAGAAGCGGCCGGAGTGCGTTAATTGCAGGCCCACGAGCAAGTCGTCGCTATTGTCGAAGTGCTCTTCATGAGTTTTAATCAACGCCCCGCGCAGCTCCGCGAGCGCGCGCAGATTGGCTTCATTGATTAAAAGTTGATTCGGATTCGCGCGGCCCTCATGGCGAACCGCGACGGCCTCTCCGCCCCAAATCAGTTTTGCCCCGCTCATTCCGAAGCGTTGCCAGCGCCGCACCGTGTGCGCAGTCGGCTGGCCCTCACGAGTGCCGTCCCATCCTTCCATTGGAAGAATGCAAAAGCGATTGCCGATTTTGGCGCCGTTGCGCAATTGACAGGGCTGCGCCAGCGGTGAGGCCAGCGCGCTTTGCAATTTTTCTTCGAACGCCAACTCAAGCCGCAGCTCGTTTAGGTAAGCGCGAAAAGCTTCCGCGGTTTTGAATGAGGCGAGGCGGGGATATTTCATTTGGGCAAACATGAACTCCAGAGGTGGGCGGAGGCAAAATGAAAAACAAAAATTTTCCTCACGGATAGAAACAACGCAACTGATGATAAGCGAATGAGGCTTTTATTCGTTGCCGGCGTATTCGTTGCGATTTGAGCCGAAGATTTTTACGTCATGGCTCGTTCACGTTGCGGATTAGAGCCTCCGCAAATGAAACCCGCCGTCGACGTTGATGACTTCACCGGTGGAGAAAGGCAGCGCACCTTCGGCAATAGCAACGACAGCGGCCGCGACATCTTCGGGCCGCCCCCAACGTGTGAGGGGAGTGAGTCCCGCGGCGATCAATTCATCATATTTCTCTTTGACGGCCTCGGTCATGTCCGTGGCGATGAGGCCCGGACGAATTTCATAAACGTTGATGCCGTATTCCGCCAAGCGATGTGCGAAGAGCTTCGTCATCATGCCGATTCCGGCTTTGGAAAGGCAATATTCCGCGCGATTGAGGCTGCTGGCATAGGCGCTGAGCGAGCCGATATTGATGATGCGAGGCGAAACGATTTTTCCGGCTTGCAGCCAATCGATCATCCGCTTCGCGACAAGTTGCGTGAGAAAGAACGGGCCTTTCAGATTCACGGCCATGACTTCCTCATAACTCGCTGCCGTGGTTTCGAGCACATCGCGGCGTTGCCGCGGCGCAATGCCGGCATTGTTCACGAGCAGATCGATTTTATCGAAACGGCGCTGCGTTTCGTGCAGCAGTTTTTCATGCTCCGCATTCAAGCCAATGTCTGCGCGCACGAGGAGGCTTTCGGCTCCGAGTTTCTCAATCGCAGCAAGCGTCTTTTCGGCGGCAGCGGCTTTGTTGCGATAGTTGACCACGATATTCCAACCGCGCGCGGCCAAAGCCAAAGCCGTGGCTCTGCCAATGCCACGGCTCGCGCCGGTAATCAATGCGACTCGCTTCGCCATTGCACAACTCCGATGCTTCAACATTCATACTGAATCCGAGCAACACCCTCTGGCCCCCCTTAAGGGGGGAATTACATAGAATGCCCTCACAGCAATCCACAACTCCTTCGCTCCGCAATTCCGCAATTCCGCAATTCCGCAATTCCGCAATTCCGCAATTCCGCAATTCCACAATTCCACAATTCCACAATTCCACAATTCCACAATTCCACAATTCC
>JBBILN010000153.1:0-5703 GCA_037444905.1 bacterium
ACCACAGTTCAAGCCCTCTCAGAAAGCCCGATTGAGGGTTTATGAATTTTCCAGGCCAAATAGGTTTTCTCTCAAGCACGAGGGAAGGTTCTTGCAGAATGACAAGTTGAAGACAGTTCGCCGCCGATCTTGCTCGTCACACCAATCACGATCAACTATCCACCATCTTCAATCTTCACTTCGCCGCACGAGCGCCACAGTGAACGAAACGCTGTTCGAGTGCAACTTCGGGTTCGGCAGAGCATTTTCTTTCATGATCTCAAACATGCGTTTCATCCCTTCGCCCAGCTCGCGCACGTACTTGTTCTCGCGCAGAACTTTGGCGAGCAGCACGTTGCGCGATTCGTGCGCGCCTTCCAATTCCTGCAAACTCGCCAACGTCAACGTGGAAAGCAATGCGCCGGGGCTTTTGATCTCCATGCGATCATCGAAGAGAAAAATCTCGATGCCGTTTTGAATGGCGTAATCGCGGTGCGCGACGGCGTTGATGATCGCTTCGCGGCAGGCCCATTCGGGATAAAGATATTTTTCTTCGAATAAGCCGTTGGACGCGAACTCGGTTTTGAAAGTGAGATAAGGCCGAAGCTGCTCCCAGGAATGGAGCAATAACTCGAAGACATTGCCGCGCACAATCTCATCGGCCACGACGTTGTAGCCTTCTCCGGATTTGATTTGCGTGCCCGCGACTTTGAGTATGCGAAGCTGTGAGCGCGGATGCCAACGCTGAATATCTTTTGCAAACAGCAGCAACGCGGCCATACGCAAACGCAAGCCGCCCATCGCATACTCCGCCAAACCGGTTTGCTGCAAATATTTTTCGACGCTCAATCCGCGCAGATAATTGTCCGCGAGAGTCTGCAAGAACGCAAGGTCAAGATCGCTTACGGAAGCGCCGTCAACGAACTGGCGATCATACTCTCTCGATCTGACTTCTTGCCTCTCAAACTGAATCTGCTTGATCGCCACGGGCGCGGTGCTCATGTCTTTGCGACGAATGCAGCGGCCGTCGGGCAGTTGATAAATTTCCGAGCTTCCTTTTAAAACGGAAAAGAAGAGCAGCTTCTTGCCGGAAATCTCAGCCGCAGTTGCGGCGGCCAGCGGCAGAGAGCTTTCGGCATGCACGTGCGTTTGCGGCGCGGCGAGCATGCGCGCGATTTCATCTTCGCTGTGCGGAACGCCGGAGATCGTGCCGTCGTCTTCCACACCGATGAGCAACTCACCGCCGTCGGCATTGGCAAAAGCCACGAGCGCTTCGCCGATGTCTTTGCAAATATCTTTGACCGGTCGCGGCTTCCTGGCACTGGCTTTTCCTGCAAGCGCGCTCTTAAACTCGCGAAAGTGGCTCTCGCCGAGATGAATGGTGTTTTGCATGCGCTCTTGCAAGAGCAGGATGTCGCTCATTGATTTCTCAAAGGCCGTAGAAAATTGTGTTCATTATGAGCCGGCTTGTAACTCCCCTCATTGTCATTCTGTAAGAGCCTTCCCTCGCGCTCGGAACATCTCTCAATAATAGGAGGGCGCAAAGCACGAGGGAAGTTTCTTACAGAATGACAAACTGAGTGAGCTTCGCCGCTTTTACTTTTGACGCAATTACGATCCACCATCCACAATCTTCCATCCTCAATCAACAACTCACTTCCTCTCCACCACCATCGCGCCGCCCTGGCCGCCGCCGACGCACAACGTCGCCAGTCCCAAATTCAAATCGCGGCGTTGCATTTCTTTGAGCAGAGTGAGAATCAAGCGCGCGCCGGAACTGCCGACCGGATGGCCGAGCGCGATCGCGCCGCCATTGACGTTGAGAATCTCGCGATTGATTTCGCCGAGCGGCTCTTCGCGACCGATCCATTTTTGCGAGAGCTTTGCGTCGCGGAACACCATTTCATTCGCGATCACCTGCGCGGCAAACGCCTCGTTGATTTCAATGAGCTGAATATCTTTGAAAGAAACATTGGCGAGTCGCAGCGCGCGCGGCGTGGCGACCGAGGGCCCGAGTCCCATGCGCGCGGGATCGAGGCCGGCGAACGCATAGCTGCGCACGTAGCCGAGAATTTTCATGCCGAGCGCTTTGGCTTTTTCTTCGGACATGACGAGCACCGCGGCCGCGCCGTCCGTAATCTGGCTCGAATTGCCCGCGGTCACGCTGCCGTATTCGCGATCAAACACCGGCTTCAACTTCGCCAGCGCTTCGAGCGATTGATTTTTGCGAATACCGTTGTCTTCATCCACCACGGTGTTGTGTTGCGGCGGCGGAAACACGGGCACAATTTCTTCGCGCAATTTGCCGAGGTCGGTCGCGAGCGTCGCGCGTTGATGGCTCATGAGCGCGAACGCATCCTGCTCCTGGCGCGTGATGCCGAATTCTTTCGCGAGCACTTCCGCGGTCTCGCCCATGTTGAGTTCGCAAATCGGATCGGTGAGGCCGACTTGCAAACCGATGATGGGTTTGAAATGTTTCGGACGCATGTGCGTGAAGGCTTCGAGTTTTTGCCCGAGCGAACGTGCCTTCGCGGCCTCGGCGAGCACCTCGCCGTATTCTTGCGGATAGAGCAACGGAATATTGCTCATGGATTCCACGCCGCCGGCGATGATGACGTCGGCCATGCCCGCGGAAATTTTGAGATGCGCCGTGGCAATGGCATCCATGCCCGAAGCGCAATTGCGCGCAACGGTGACCGCAGGCACGCGACGAGGAATGCCGCTTTTGAGCGCAATCACGCGCGCGATGTTCGTGGCTTCCGGCGGCTGCGCGATGTTGCCGATCACGACTTCGTCGATCACTTCGGGATCAAGCTCGGTGCGTTCGAGCAGCTCGTGCACGGCAATGCGGCCAAGCTCTTGCGCGGGGAGATTTTTGAACAGCGTGCCCGCTTTCACATACGGCGTGCGCAGGCCTTCGACGATGACGACTTCACGCATGGGGTTCCTCTATGGTTTGATTGATTTGGTATTATCTGCTGTATTAAGCCGCTCACCTCACTGTCATCCTGAAAGGAACTTCCCTAGCGCTCGGAAGCCGGCCCGTTCGATTGAGATGTGTTCCGAGCACGAGAGAAGGTTCTTCCAGAATGACAGATCCGGCGAGTATCAACGCGCCCGCGCTTTGCGAACGGTTTTACTCGTATGCTCTACAACCAGTCCTTGCAGGAACAGCTTACCGATTTGATCGCCCGCGTCGCGCAGGTCGTATTTTTTGTCTTTGCGCAAAACCCAAAGCGTGCTGAACTCATCGAGCGCGCCAAAGAGCGCGCGCTTGACGATGCCGGGCATGAGGTTTTTATGGAACACGCCTTGGCTTTGGCCTTCGCGAATGATGGCGCTGATGACGTTGAGATAATCGTTAAAGCGCGAGCCGGAGTACTCTTTTAAAAATTTATTGGACTGTCGCAGTTCCAATTGAAACACCGCGGCGAGGTCGGGCGTGGTGCGCACGAGCTCCAAATGATGATGAATGAACGCGAGCAGCTTTTCCGCCGGGTCGGTCAACGTGGCGAGCTTGGCGCGAAAGGCGTCGATGATGTTGCCCATGCTCTCATCGAAGAGCGAAATGAGAATGTCGTCTTTGTTTTTGAAATAAAGATAAACCGTGCCGTCGGCAATGCCGGCGTGGCGGGCGATTTCGGAGATTTTGGCGTTGTAAAAGCCCTTGCGCGCGAAGACTTTGATCGCGGACTTGAGAATCCTGCCGCGCTTGTCAGCCCGTGCACGTCGCACGGAAGCGGCGCTTGGTGCCGCGCCATTGTTCGGGAAGGTCACGCCGGTGCTCCTGCGGAGGAAAGTTTCGCGCCTAAAAATGAATGATGATTCATTCACAAATTAACATTCCCCCCAAGAAAAGCAAGAAATTTTTCTTGGGAAATCGCGCTTGACTCTGGAAGTGTTTTTGGTTAATTTCATTTAATAAAATTGCCGAAAATTATCGCAGTGGTCGTTTGCGCATTCCCCGATTCGGGGAATCATTTTTTCAAGTGGACCACTGGAGGGAGAATCGGAAGATGGTTTCGTGTTGGCGGCCACGGCCACCGAGCTTTGCCCGGAGGCCGAAAATTGCCCACCTCGTTCCGAGTCGCATCTCATGCCGCGCGAAGGCAGCATGCGCTCGCGGTGTTGGTTGTGCTACCCTCCGGCCTCGTCACAATCCCTGACCCGTTGTCTCTTTTAGCACCAGCATTGGTCTGCAGTTTATGCGAAAATGGCTTGAAAAAATTCGTGCATACCTGCGTCATCCCCTGGAAGCGACCAATGACTTTTTTAGCGGCTTGGAAATCAAGTTCAAGCTCAGCATCAATATTGCCATCATCGTCATTGCAGTCGTGCTCTTGTTCAGTGCGCTGATTCTGCCCATCCAACATCGCGAGCTCGAAGAAGCCACGCGTGAAACGTGCACGGTGTTGATCAAAAAGCTGAGCCAAATCGTCGCCGATCCATTATTGGACAGCGTGCTAGAGCCACGCCGCTTGCCGGAGATTCCGCTCGAAGTCACACGCACGATGCAGATGAACATCAAAGGTTTGGAATACATCGTCATCTTTGATCACAACGGCAAGGTCGTCGGCACTTCTGATACACAGCGCTTCAAGTGGCCCATGCGGCCCGAGCGGCTAGCCGCATTGAGCCACAACGCCGACCTCTCGATGCAGCAGGATGAATTCTATTACGAGTTCAGCTACCCCGTCACCGCCACAAAAGAGAAAGTTATCGTCGGCTATGCCTGCGTCGGGTTTTCAAAAAAAATTCTGACGCAACCGCTCGTGCGTATTCAGCGCTTGATTCTTTCCATGGCCGTGCTGGTGATCGTGGTTTCGGTGTGGGGCATTTACTTTTTTGCGCGAAAAATCGTGAGCGAGATTCATGCGCTGGCGGATGCAGCGCGCAAAGTCGGCGACGGCAATCTTGACGTCTATGTTACGCCGCGCAGCAAAGACGAGTTGGGCCGGTTGGCGCGCGAGTTCAACAACATGGTCACCCACCTGCGCGAAAAATTACAGATGCAAAAATTCCTCTCTAAACTCACCGTCGAGATGATTCAAGAACGCGGGGGTGATCGCGTCGAGCCGTATGAGGAAGGCGATCGCCGGCAAGTCACCATTCTTTTTTCCGACATTCGAAATTTTTCGGCAATTGCGGAGGATTCCGAGCCGGAGCTGGTGGTCAAACTAGTGAATATCTATTTTGATTTGCAAACGCGCATCATCGAAGCCAACCGCGGCGTGGTGGACAAATTCATGGGCGATCAAATTATGGCGATCTTTCAAGGGCCGGCCATGGTGGAAAACGCGGTGAGCGCGGCGATCGACATTCAACGCAGCGTCAAAAAGCTCAATCGCCAGCGCAGCGCCGCCGGTGAAATCACTTTCGACTTGGGCATCGGCCTCAATCAAGGCTTTGCGGTTATGGGCAACATGGGCTCGCGGAATCGCATGGATTACACCGTGGTCGGCGACGTTGTGAACATTGCCAATCGTCTGTGCAGCCTGGCGCGCAGCGGCCAAATCATCACCGAGTACAACTTCGCGCGCATGCTGAACGGCAATTACAATATTACGCGGCTCGACGCCATCATGGTCAAAGGCCGCAGCAAGCCGGTCGAGATCAGTGAAATCGTATATGAGCACGAACGCGCGACGAAAGAGGGGATGCACTCTTCCAATATTTAGGGGCCGCTGAAAAACGACTTGTTCTTTGAAGAAAATTTTTATCCAG
>JBBILN010000154.1:0-5540 GCA_037444905.1 bacterium
AAGAAAGAAAGTGACGACGACGAGTTTTACCTCTCAACAAACCCAAGTCTAATGGTAAGAATCTTCCCTCGTACTCGGAAGAAAACTAATTTAAGAATTCTGCCGAGAGCTAGGGAAGGTTCTTACAGAATGACAGTCGAGGAGAGAAGGTTGCAAGTTGGTTCACTACGAATATAAATTGAAAACCCAAATACTCAGGACGAGGATTTACCCATGTTGAACATTGGCGGGCGCCATTTCTATGGCCCCTACAGTATCGAAGATTGGACGCCCAGCGCGCAGAGCGGCATCTATGCCGTGCTCACCGGCACGGGCTTGATGTTGGATTCGGACGAGCTGTTGTACATTGGCATCTCGCGCAACTTCGCGGACGGCCGCATCGGCAAGTATCATTTTGCTTATCGCTCGTGGCTGGAAAACTCCGAGCCGCGCGGCAATTTGTTCATCGCGACGTTGCCCATGCCGTATGCGAGTGAGCTCAAACTCGCGCTCGAAGAAGAGAAGTTGCTCAAACTGCTCAATCCGGTTTGCAATCAACTGCACTCGCCGGTGATGAGGAGCTTGTTTCGGTGAGTCGCATGCTTTTAAAAAATTTCCAACGGATAGAAACAACCCAACTGATAAAAAGCTTTTCATCCGCTGGGTTGTTTCTATCCGTTGGTGAATTCTTTGGGATTACCGTTGCTTTGTAAGCTTAAGGAGATCGCCTCATGTCAGGCCGACAAACAACGCGAGGGCGGCGGCGTTGCGTGAAATACCTCTCTGTCGTTTTTATAATGTGTGCAGTCAATGCTTTTGCGGGCACGTTCATCGTGAAGCCCGGCGAGAGCATCAATGACAAGCTCAAAGTGTTGCAGCCCGGCGATACGCTGCTCGTGCGTGCGGGCACATACAACGAAAGTCTCTCGTTGCCGCGCGATGGCCAGTCGGGCAAGCGCATCGTGCTCAAAGCCTATCCCAATGAGAAGCCGGTCATCACCAACACAACAACGCTGCTGACGTTGAGCAAACAATGGTGGCTCATTCAAGGCTTGACCTTCGATCAACAAGGCGCCGCGAGCGACGCGATCAAGATCAGCGGGAGCAACAGCATTCTGCGCGGCTGTGAAATCCGCAACGGCAAGAAGGACGGCATCGACAGTGACAAGGGCAGCACGAACATCACGATTGAGAATTGCGTGATTCACGACTTTGTGAATCAGCCCGGCGTGGATGCGCACGGTATTGTCGTCGATCCCGGCACGATCGGCTGGAAAATTCTCAACAACAAAATCTACAACTGCGGCGGCGACTGTATTCAGATCTATGCCGAAGACACGCATGCGGTGAGCGAGTATTCGAAGAACTTCACGATTTCCGGCAATACTTTTTACACCACGCTCGGCGACAACAGCGAAAACGCGCTCGATTTTAAAGGCATCGACGGCTGTGTGGTTGACGGTAACGAGCTTTATGGTTTTCAAAACAAAGCATGGGTCGTGCAGAAAGGCTGCCGCAACATCACCGCGACGAACAACATTATCCGCGACAGCGAGCGCGGCGTGGAGTTTCGCGGCGAGGGCGGCAAGTCGCAGGAGAACGTGAAGCTGATGCGCAACGTGTTCTACAACATTCAAAAGTATTACGTGATGAAGTTCGACGGCGTCGCGAACGTGGAGCTTTATCACAACACGCTCGCGAACAGTCCCGTCACTGCGATTCGCGTGGAGGGTCAGGGCATCAGCAGCGGAAAATTTCAGAACAATTTGATCTCGAATTGCGGCGGCGCGTCGGTGAGCGCGAGGTTCGACGTGAGCAGTGACTATAACGGATGGTTCAACACCGAAGCGGGCGACATGGCGGGCGCGAACGATATAAGCGGCGCCGACCCGAAATTCGTCAATGCGGCGCAGGCAAACTTTCGTTTGACTTCCGCAAGTCCGGCGCGAGACAAGGGCCTAGACCTCGGTTTGCCGTACTCCGGCGCGAAGCCCGATCTCGGCGCGTATGAATTTGGCGCGACCACGCCGGTGAAGTTGAACCGCTTCCATCTTGAGCAGCAAGGCGCGACGATATTGCTGCGCTGGGAAACCGGATCCGCACGCGATTTCCTGGGCTTCGCGATCGAGCGCAGCACGAACGGCCGCGATTTCGAAGAACGCGCTTTTATCGCGACGGCTCTGCCGCGGGAAGAGCAAACCTTGTATGAGTATCGCGATCACGAGTTGGCAGCGGAGCGATATTGGTATCGCCTTCGCCTCGTGGATTTGAACGGCCAGTTCGAATACTCCGATGCGATTGAAGTTTTTCTCGCCACGCCTTCGAGCTTCGCTCTTCATCAAAACTTTCCGAATCCCTTTTCATCCAATCAAGCCGCTTTTTCTTCTTCCACAAAAATAG
Organism: bacterium; assembly: GCA_037444905.1. Lineage (GTDB taxonomy): Bacteria > Zhuqueibacterota > Zhuqueibacteria > Zhuqueibacterales > Zhuqueibacteraceae > JABWAN01. The sequence continues at coordinate 2,380 of JBBILN010000154.1, forward strand.
CTTTTGATTTAAGCGAGGCGGCGGAAGTGCGTGTGACGATTCACAACGTGCTCGGGCAAGTCGTGCGCGCGTTGCCGAATGTTTCGTTGCCGAGTGGCCGTCACACTCTTTCATGGGACGGTCGCAATGATCGCGGCGAAGCCGTAGCTGCGGGCGTGTACATTTATCGGCTCACGGCATTGCAGCGCGGCACGATTGTTTGGAATGATGCACGCGCACTGACAGTGGTGAGATAGAATTGGATTGTTGGAGTATTGCAGTGAAGGAGCAGTCTTTTCATCACGCCATTGAACGGAGAAGTCTTATGATGAAATCGAAAGCATTTCTTTTCATAGCAATACTGTTGCCGTTGACCTTGCTCGCCGGTGTTGCGGTCATCGTTCCGCTCTTCGCGGAGTTGAGCGCGCCGCCGGGCGGACACGGTACGATGGACTCCATTGCTTTTTATGTCGCGAACGATCCGAGCCAGAGCCTCGTATTCATCACGGATAAAGACGAGAGCTTCGTCGAGGTGCATAATCCTGTAACGTTGCAATATCTCGACAAAATCGGCGGCGCGGGCAGCGCGGCGGGCAAGCTGCTCTATCCCAATGGCGTCGGCGTGGCGTACGGCGTGCCCACCGGCAGCGGCAAAAAAGATTTATTGTTCATCGTCGAGCGCGATAATCATCGCGTATCGATCTTTTCATTGCCCGACAAAAACTTCGTTGCGCACTTCGGCGCGAGTGATCTTGCGCAGCCGTACGGCATTGCTTTTTATTGGAAGGGCAGTGAGTTGCAGGCGTGGATCACCGAAACCGACACTTCGCCCGATCGTGTGTACGTGTATCGTATCGTTCCCGAAGGCGCGGGCGTGAAAGGTGTTTTGGATTTTTCTTTTCCCACCGCGGGCTATTTGGAATCTATCGTGATCGATCCGGTTGCGCAGCGCGCGTTGATTTGCGACGAGGGCGACGGTCACGACGTGATGGTTTATGATCTGCAAGGTAATTTGATCACGCGCTTCGGTCAGGGTCTGTTCGTGGACGAGCCGGAGGGCCTCGTGATTTATGATCTCGGCAACGGCGAAGGTTATATCATCGTCTCGGATCAAAATGCGAATCCGACGGAATACGAAGTCTTCGATCGCAAGACGTATCAAGCGCTGGGACATTTTTCCGGACCGACGCGCACCACGGACGGGATTGCGCTCACGCAAGCGGCTTTGCCCAATCTGCCCAAAGGCTCTTTTTACGCGATGCACTCGGATGACGTCGTTCATATTTATGATTGGGCGGATATTGCGAGCGCGTTGAATTTGCAAACGAAAGTGCTCTCGCCGCGGACGGGTGTGGCTGAAACGCGCGCTGAAGCGCCGCGCGATTTTGCAGTGCTCTCGAATTATCCGAATCCGTTTTCCGCGAACGGAATCTTCGACAATCCTGCGACGACGATTCGTTATCGTGTTGATCGCCTCGCGCCGGTGCAGTTGGAGATTTTTACCTTGACCGGCGAGCGGGTGCGCAGTCTGATCAATGCAGTGCAACCGCCGGGTCAATATCGCGTGGCTTGGAATGCGCAAATGGATAACGGACAGAGGGTCGCAACAGGAGTGTATTGGATAAAATTGCGCGTGGGGGAAGCCGTGCATTTGCATAAGGCACTGTTGGTGAAATAGCAAGTGCCACGCACTTCCCAAGTGCGTGGCACTTCGAATGAATTTACCGCAGCAATATCAACTTTCGCTGCATCATAAACTCTCCGGCGCGGAAGACATAAACATACAAACCCGTCGCGACACGCTCGCCCGACTCGTTCTTCCCGTCCCACTCAACCTCAAACCTCCCCGCCGGCATCTCGCCCGCATACAGCGTGCGCACGAGTTGGCCGCTCATGCTGTAAATCGACAAGCGCACCTCGCCCGCTTCCGGCAACGCGAATTTGATCCTCGTCGAAGGATTGAACGGGTTGGGATAATTCTGCTCCAACTGATAGCTGGTCACGGGTGACTGATCACTGGTCACTTCTTCTTCATCAAAAGAAGACTTCGGCAAATTGCCGGGCCCGGGCAGAGTACCCGAAGCATCATGATGCAGGAACAAGCAATCGCGCTCGATGAGAATTTCATTCGCGCAAATTGAGCCGCGCAGTTGGCTGTTCTTCACCAGCGTCACCTTCGCGTTCGGCGCATTGAAACTTCCCAAGAGATAAGCTTCCTTGCCGAAGCTCACTGCCGTGCTTTGCAGGGTGTTGAACGTCACCAGCTTGCTGTCGCTTTCGCCATTGGGCTGAAGTTGAATCGCGGCCTCTTTGCCGAGTTGCAAATTGCTCACGACGTTGATCGTCACCGGATCGCCGCTGGAGAGATCAATCTCAATCACAGCCTCGGAGCCGGGGTAACGCAGCTCGTTCATGAAATACTCGCCGCTCGAAAGTTTGAGCGTGCCGCCGCTGTTGAGCGTGACAATGTTGTATGAACCAGGCGCGAGTGAAAGCGCGCCGCCGCTGGGCACGGTTTTGTTCGATCCGCCCGCGGAATAACTCAAACTCGGCAGCGGCTCATTCGCCACCGGCCCAATTGTTTTCGTGCCGTTGATCTTGCCCGAGTTGCTGATGCTGGTTGCCGAAGTCACATCACCGTTGATGGTGTTGTCTTTTTGAATGGTGATTTTGCCGACCGCGGTGAGGTTGGAGTTGTACGTGCTCGGATCGCCCTTCTCAATGGTCAACGTGCCGTTGGAATGAATGTCGCCGGCAGGAGTCGATTGCTTGGTGCGCTTGAGGGTGATCTTGTTTGATAACAGAACAAAGTCTTTGACGGCTTGCGCCGGCACATCCAGCGCGATCCCCAAGGGAGTGCTGAGTCCGGTGGTGACGAGCTCTTCGATGCTGGTGCCATCGAGGTTGGCGCGCTGAATTTTAGCGGTACCAAAGTCGGTCCAATACATCTTGCCGGCGGCGAGGTCCAGTGCGATCCCAAAAGGAAAGTCGAGTCCGGTGACGAGATCTTCAACGCTGCTGCCATCGAAGTTGGCGCGCTGAATCTTATCGCTACCCGCATCGGTCCAATACATCTTGCCCGCGGCAAGGTCCAGCGCGATCCCATAGGGCAAGATGAGCCCGGTAACGAGATCTTCGACGCTGCTGCCATCGAGGTTGGCGCGCTGAACCTTGTCGGGACC
>JBBILN010000155.1:0-5153 GCA_037444905.1 bacterium
CGCGCCTGTTGATGTCGTTCTTCAAAACCGAGCCTACGGCCAGCTTGTGGTTTCTACGCAACCCGCCGACGGCAGTTGAGGAAAGGCCGCACTCTTCGCCGGGCGAATACAACCTGGCGCAAAATTATCCGAATCCGTTCAATCCTTCGACAGCGATCCGTTTTCAGTTGCCGGTGAGCATTCACGTGACGCTGAAAGTGTTCGATGTGAATGGCAGAGAAGTGGCGAGGTTGATTGAGGGCGCGATGAATGCGGGCGCGCATGCGGCTCTATTTGATGCGAGCCATCTTCCGAGCGGTGTTTATTTTTATCGACTCCAAGCCGGACAATTTACCCAAACGCGCAAGGCGGTGTTGATGAAGTAATCCCTACGGGCGCCGTCACACTGCCAATCTGGAACGTTGGTTGATCGGAAGTAAAGGCGATGGCAATTGTTTGACATCGCCTTTTCATTACCGTTTCAATGGCAAAAATTCTGCGTAGCTTTTGAAATCCCCAAAAAGCTATTTTTCGTATATTTTAAAGGTTCATCCTTCCGGCCATCTCGCTTGGTTTTCACAATTTTGGGATTGGGATCTGGTGGTTGGAGGCCAACCAGTTCACAGCGAGGGACAGAGATTTACCGGCGTTTTGGAGAAGCGAAATGGCAACTGGGTCTTTGTGCAATTTCACAATTCCGTTCCGGTGAGGTGACAGCCGGAGGCGTCTTAGCTTTTGTCTGTATTACACTTTTTCATTCGGAGGAAATGAAAAATGAGTAATCGAGTGCTCTTTGCCGTTTTGCTGTCCGGGCTCATCGCAGTAACAGCCAGCTCTGACCGTAATGCTTCAAAATCAAACGCTCACATTGATACCACCCGCGCCGAAGCCGTAAAGTTTGTTCTCGATCATTTGGCGGCCTTTGAAGCGGGCGATCTCGACCGCTGGGGCGCGGGCATGACGGATGACGTTTTCATGATCGCCGCCGATCCGGCCGAGGCCATTGCCGGCCGCGCCGCGATACTTGCCGAGTTGCACAAGGATTTTGATCCCGCTTTTGAGGCAGGACTCAAGTTGTCGATCAAACCCACGTTCAGCCAAATCGGCGTGAGCCACGATTTGAACGCGGCGTGGACGGCGCACGTGTTGGCGTACACGATCATGTTCGGAGCGGACACGCTCAAATTCGCGCTGCGCAACACGAACGTCCTGATCAAACAAAATGGCCGGTGGCGAATCGTCGCCGCCAATTACTCGCAGCCCATTTCACGGCAAGAAATGATCGGCGCGTTCACTTCCGGAAAATTTCCCTCGCCCGCGCCGATTGCAAATGCCGTCTCATTAACCGCCGAAAATCTGGTTGAGCAATTCCGGAAAGACGTGAAGGATCTTTCCCAAGCGGATTTGCACGCCGAAGTTTTGGTAATGGGGCCGGAGCCGCAAGACCCTGCAATCGGTATCGAGGCGGCGAAAAATTTCTTTGCACGCTGGGCGCGCGAAGCCGGCCAGTGGCGCGAACGCGGCGATGGCATTCGCGCCGGCGCCTCTGCAGATGGCCAAGTGGGTTGCGTGATCACGAATCTCGAATGGCGCGCAAAAGTCGATAGCATGAAAACTGTCGTGCCGCAGCGCGCCGTATTGGTTTATCAAAACGAAAAAGGTGCTTGGAAGCTTACGCAGACACACATTTCGGTCGGTGTGCCGGATCCTGAATAAAAGGAGAACGTCATGAGCACGAATTCAAATGTCGTCCGCGAAATTTACGAAGCTTTCGGTCGCGGCGATATTCCCGCGATCTTGGCGAAATTGGATGAAAACGTCGAGTGGGAATATGGCGCCGCGCCGCACGAGGTGCCGTGGCTGCAGCCACGCCGGGGCCGCAACGAAGCCGGCAAATTCTTCGAAAGCTTGGCCGCGTTGGAGATTCACAATTTCGTTCCCAAAGCGATTTTTGAAAGTGAAAAAGCCGTCGTCGCGCTGGTGGATATCACGTTTACCGTAAAGAAAACCGGCAAGAAAGTCGTGGAAGAGGACGAGACCCACGTTTGGCGCTTCAATGACGCCGGCAAGGTTGTGCGCTTCCGTCATTGTGCCGATACCAACCAGCACGTACAGGCGTATCGAGGATAAAACTTCGCGCGATTTGAATTATGCTTCGCTCGAAAAGAAAAATCAGCGTTCTCGGCCTGTTCATCCTGATGAGCTTCGCAGCAAATCTCGAAGCGCAACCAAAGCAGCAGCCGGAAGCAAGTTGGTCGCCGCAAATTCCCAAAACGTGGGACGAGCAGGCGCTGGCTTCTTTGGAACTGCCTTTGGTCGAAGCGGAATTTTCTCCGCGCCATATTTCGGCGAGCTATTACGACGGCATTCCGGTGCGGCCGATTTACAAAAGCTATCCAATCTATGGTCCGGAGAAAGAGCCGGCCGGTTATATCGAATGGCTCAAGCAGCAAAAGCCGGAAACCGCATTCGATGCGGCAAAATTAAAAACGAAAGAAGATTGGATTGCCGCCGGCGAGATTGTGTTCGACGCGCCCATCGTTTATGGCTCGCTCTTCATTCCCGCTTCGGACGCGCTTTACGTGCGCGATCCGGCTTGGTATAAAATCACCGGCACGCCCGTGACCAAAGACGGCGTGATGCCGTTTTACCGTTACGTGATTCGCGAAAAGGGCAAAGTCGAAATCGGCGTGCTCTCTTGCGGCATGTGCCATACCCGCGTGATGCCGGATGGTTCGATCATCAAAGGGGCGCAAGGCAATTTTCCGTTTGATCGCGTGATGGCAAATGATTATCGCACGGGCATCGATGACGTGAACATGGCGCGAATGGCGGAGCGCACGCTTTATGCGACGCCGTGGCTCAAGCCCGATCCGCACGCGCGCGTCGCGCACATGTCCAAAGAAGAAATCGCCGCGCTGCACGAAGCCGTTCCTCCGGGCGTGGCGGCGCGTCACGGCACGACGCCTTTGCTTCCCGCGAGGATTCCGGATTTGTTCAACATTCAAGATCGCAAATATTTCGACGCCACCGGCTTGGTGCAGCATCGCGATATCGGCGATCTCATGCGCTACGCGGCGTTGAATCAAGACGGCGATTTTCTCGCCAAGCACGGCGATTTCATGCCGCAGGAAGCATTCGGCCCGATACCGAATGATCCGGCGAAATACGAGTTTGGCCGTTATAGCGATGAGCAGCTTTATGCGCTCGCGTTGTATGTTTACTCATTGCAGCCGCCGAAGAATCCCAACAAGTTTGACGAGCTTGCGGCGCGGGGGCAAAAAATTTTCTCGCGCGAAGGCTGCACCGGCTGCCACACGCCGCCGCTTTATTCCAACAACAAGCTCACGCCCGTTGCCGGCTTCAAAATTCCACCGGAGCATTTCAAGCAATATGATATCAAAGACGTTTGCGTGAACACGAATCCCGATCTCGCGCTGAAAACGCGACGCGGCACCGGCTATTACAAAGTGCCGTCGCTGCGGCATCTGTGGGCGCGCAGCGCATTCGAGCACAGCGGCTCGGTGGCGGCGGTCGAAGATTGGCTCGATCCCGACCGCACTGAAGCGGATTATGTTCCAACCGGATTCGTCGGACACGGCGTGAAAACGCGCGCGGTGGAAGGCCATCCGTTCGGGCTGAATCTTTCGGAGGAAGATCGCAAAGCGCTGATCGCGTTTTTGAAAACGTTGTAAGGCTAGTATCCTTGAAGTGAATGAAAACAAATTTTGCCGGCGGATAGAAACAACCCAACTGATGAAAAGCTTTTTATCCGTTGAGACGTTTCTCTTCGTCGGCGATTTCCTTTGGACGGCGGTTTATCCGCATTGCGCAAGAAAGACTCAAACAAACGATGTTGACCGAAACCGTTTCGCTCGAATTTGCCCGGCAGCTCGAATTTGCCGAGCTGCATGCTTGGTGGGATCAATGGGAAGCTTATCCCACTGACCTGTACCAAAAATACCGCTTTGGCAAACACAAGCTGGGCGAGGTCGTGGTTCTCACCTCGCCGGTGATTCCATTCGCGCACTTCAATCGCGTGATGGGATTGGGGCTCACGCAGCCCGCGACTGAAAAAGAGTTGGACGAAATTCTCGCCGTCTTTCAGGCCGAAAATATCAAGCGCCTTGAGCTGCATCACATTCCGCACACGCAACCGCCGCAGTTGGCGGATTGGCTCACGACTCGCGGCTTGCGCATTTTAAGCGGATGGGAGCGCATCTATCGCGGCAACGAGGCGCTTGTGGACAAAACCGAAATGCCCAAAGGCATGCGCGTCGAGAAGGTCACATACGCGACGATGGAAGAATGGGCCGGCTTTCTGGTCGCATGGTATCGTTTGGAACCGACGAAGCCGCTGTTGCTCTCGCTGGTCGAGCGCAAAGGCTGGCATCATTACGCGCTGCGCGAGAATGAGCGCATCGTCGCCGCGCGTTCGATGTACATTCATCGCGACGGCATGGCATGGTGGGGCATCGAAGCGCCGGTGCCGGGATTCATGACGCCGCGCTTCGATTGGGATTATCATCTCTGCCGCGAGATCGTCAAAGACGGCTTGCAACTGGGTGCGAGATGCTTTGTTGCCGATATTGAAAAAACCGACGCGGAAATGAAACACGAGGGCTATCGCAACTTTGCGGCGATGGGATTCAAACGGGCGTATTTTCGGAGCAATTACAGTAACTGAACGCAAAGGCCGCCTGTCAATGAATTCAAAAGAGAACAACAATATCGTGATCAAAGAACGCCTCTTCGTGAAAAAATTCGGCATTATTATTCTGTTCATGCCTTTTGCCTTTTGCGCTTGTTTGTTCAGGCCGATCATCGCCTGGGAGCAATAAAGCGCAACGGTGACAAGGGGACAGCGGCACATCGCCTTCGACCACAAGAAGAAACCTCACAACTTGAATGCGCCGAGGCAAATGCTTGGCGCGATCAATCGGAGAACTTCCCCCAGAGCTTGTCCGGCAATACGGCTTTGGCAAACAGAAGTATCGGAATTGACACAACCGAAGAATGGATGACATTCTTGGTGATACAGAGTTGCCTTCACGAAGCTTGACTTTTTGAAAAGCTAGTGACATTGGGCAGCAAGCCCCACGGGCGTAGCCTGCGCTACTCCCCACGCAAATGCGGCAGTATTACGCATGCGAAGAGGATTGAGTTCACGGCCT
>JBBILN010000156.1:0-4792 GCA_037444905.1 bacterium
TGCGCCCGCACGCGAAAAAGCCCGAAAAAATTCTTTTCCTGCGGAAGTTGGGCTAATTCACCGAGGTGACATAAGCCGAGCCGGAACCAAAAAAGCGGGCCACAGAATCACACGGAAGAGCACAGCATTATTCACTAACAAAAAAACGAGCTTCTTACCGTGAGTTTCTGTAATAGAAGCCGGCAAAATCGTGCTTTTTCAGCAAAGCTTTCAAGATAGAGTTGTAAAAAAGCGTTATCGCCAAGCGCACAAAGAGTTCGCAGCGGGCGCGAAGAAACCGCTTGTCGCTCTTTGCGCGAACTTCGCGGCCTTTGCGTTTTTTTTCTTTGGATTGCGGCTCGGCCGCGTTACGTAATTCCGTGGTAAAATTTTTTGCTATCTTTGCACTGAATTTACTTTCTAGATTTCATAGCGCTTCGCGGACTTCAAAGAGCAAAAGCCAAGGAAAGCAAGGCATGAGGAAGTATGTTGAGTAGGCTGTGAGAGCCTCAGAAATTACACGGCTGTACGCTTCGAGCTTGCCATTCCTTCAATCCATCACAATCATCTTGCGCGTGGCCGTGAAATCGTTCGTGCGCACAGAGTAGAAATAGACGCCCGCGCGCACAGCATTGCCTTCGCGATCGGCTGCATCCCACGTAATCGCATGCTGCCCGGCCGCGCGCAACTCGTGCAGCAATTGCGTGATCTCCCGGCCCATGATATCATAAATCTTGATGGTCACTATGCTGCTTCGCGGCAATTGGAAACGAATCGTGGTGTTCGCGTTGGTTAAGCCGCGCGAGGGAAATGGATTCGGAAAATTCTGCGCCAACTCGAACGCGCCGGGCAATTCGTGCCTTCGCGCAGCAACCTCCGTTGCCGATTTGGTGTATTTGTAAACCGTGCGGCCGACCGCATAGCCCAGCGTGTCGCTCAGAAAACGTACGCGATTCATACTCGCGCCAAATCCGGCGGATTGCCAACTCTCGCCGCCGTCTTTGGTTTGATACGAAGGAAAAGAACTATTGCCGCCAATCCAGCCGTTGCGCTCATCCACGAAGCCAATGCCCTGCACGAAATAGTAGCTGCTCGAGAAGAGCTTTTCCTGCCAGGTTTTGCCGCCGTCCGTGGTTTTCAAAAAATATATCGGCGTGGCGCTGTTGCGCTGCAGCGAAACGTATCCCACTTTGCGCGCAGGAAAAGAAATCTTCCAGCACCATTCTCCGGCGCGCGTTGTGGCAAAACGTTTCTCCCAAGTTTGGCCGCCGTTCGTGGTATATAAAATCACGCCGCTCGAATTGCTGTGCGTGGCGTTGGTCAAGCCCACTGCAATACCCGTGTCGGCGTGGAAAAAGTAAACATCGATCAAGCCCGCTGCGTATGCGCTCATGTCTTGCGCGTGCCACGTTGCGCCGCGATCGGTGGTGCGTGCGAAGAATGCCGGCCCGCGCACGCGCCCCACGGCGCAGATCACGGAATCATTCACCACGTGCATGCCGCAAAGCCCGCGCGGCTTCGGGCCGAGGAACGAGTTCATTGGTTTCCAAGTTTGTCCGCCATCTTCGGTGTGATACAACGTCGTGGAATCGGTCGCGCTGAACTCACCCGGACCCACATTGCCGGCCCAACCGTTTTGTGCATCGAGAAATCCAATCGAACGAAAATGTGCGCGCGGCTCCTCGAATTGTTTTTGCCATGCACCGCCGCCGTCAACCGTGCGATAAATTTGCCCGGAGCCGTTGACGATCCAACCGAGATTTGCAGTGACGAAGTAAACGTCGTTGTAGCGCGTGAGAATGGGAACGTTGGTGAGCGTTTGCCACGTTTGCGCCATGAGATTGCTGCCGCCAATCAAGTACATCAACACCGCGAGTCGTTGAATCTGACGAGCCATGCGCCACTCCTTCAAAGTTTTGCTCAACACCGCGACAATTCGAGTTGTGCAAAATAAAATTTCCCGCCGGCTTTACAAGCAGAATTTGTTGTGCGCAAAAATTCTTGTCCCGTAAACTGAAATGGTGATCAATGCGCTGCAGCCGCCAATGGCTTGACGACATTGCCGCGCTGTTGAAATCGACGCGCGGCCCGCGGGAAAGGAAAGGCGGAGCGGGGCAGACATGATAGCTTGGTTGTGCACCAAGTTGAAGCATCCTGCGAACTGTTGCAATGATTGCAAAAAAAGACTTGACACAATGAATTTTGGTAATAATATTGAAACTCGATAACGAATACCGATAATAATTGCCAAATCACCATGCTCAGACATTTTTTCCTCGGCTTCATCAAAATCCACATTCTGCACCATGCCTCCGAAGAACCGATTTACGGGCTTTGGATCATCGAGGAATTGGGACGGCACGGCTATCAGCTCAGCCCCGGCACATTATACCCAATTCTCCACGCTTTGGAAGGGGATGGCCTTCTGCGCAGCAGTGAACAGCTCGTCGATGGCAAAATCCGGAAATACTATGAAATCACCTCGAAGGGCAGGAAAACGCTGGCGGAAGCGAAGAAAAAAATCAAAGAATTGGTCGAGGAAGTGATGTAGCCATGCTCCGGCAGGTGATCACGGCTATTCATCATTTGTGCAACAAAGGATTTATTTGAAAGGACAGGAAATGCAATCATCGAACGCTGGCTATGATCTTTTGCGAATCCGCCCCATTCGTACCTTGATTCAATGGCCCGGATTTCCTTATGTGTTTCAAGCGCTGATGCTGGTCATCTTCACGACGCTGGCAATGATTGGCTGGGGACATTTCACTCCCGCCGGCGTGAATGACAAGCTCTACGCCAAAACCAATATCGTCAACTTGCTGATTTGGGGATTGTGGTGGCCCGTCATGATTTGGGTGGCGGTTTTTTTGGGTCGGGTCTGGTGTATGATCTGCCCGCTGGAATTGGTTTCAAATTTAGCAGAACGTGTGGCCCGAAGTATCGGAATTCGTCAGCAGACATTGGGCCGATGGCTGCGTTCAGGCGCGTTGATCATTGCAATTTATGCTCTCATCCAAATGCTCGTGCCTGGGATAAATCTTCATCGTGTGCCCGCTTACACTTCTTTTTTCTTGTGGGGTCTGCTCGGCACCGCGATGCTCGTTGGTTTCATCTTCAAGGATCGCGCCTTCTGTCGAGGATTCTGTCCGGTTGGACTTCTGCTCAATGCATACGGCCGCGGCGGTATGTTGGCCGTGCGCGCCGGCTCGGGCGCGACGTGTGCAGGTTGTACCGGAAAAGATTGCATCATGGCCTGCAACCGCAACCGGCTGGATGGCCGCAGTTGCCCGAGCTTGCTCAATCCCCCGAAACTGAACAGCAACAAAGATTGTCTGGTGTGCGGCCAATGCATAAAATCCTGTGAGCCCGACAACATGCAACTGTTGCTGCGCCGGCCGTTTCACGCGGCAGATGCGCGTGAGTCGATGGCTTCCTGGCCGCTCACTTTGTTTGTGATGTTGGCCTCGGGATTTGTCACCTCCGAGCTGACCACCGAGTGGGAAAGCGCGCGCAAAATCTTTGTTTGGCTCCCAGACCATTTTGCTTTCATGTTTCATCTTTCCGCCTATCAAGGGTGGCTGGAAGGATTTTGGACCTTGTTCGTGTTTCCGCTTGGGGTCTGGAGCATTCTCGGCGCGGTGACGGTGATGTTCCGGCGCTGCGATAAAATTATTGAAGCGTGGCGAAAACTTGCGCTGCCTTTGGCCGTCATCGTCTCTGCCGGCCACATGAGCAAGGCGCTGGCAAAATTCACTTCGTGGGTGGGCTTTCTGCCGTTGGCATTGCGTGATCCTTTGGGCGTGAACACGGCAGTGGCCATCGCCTCAAAATCGCTTCCACCGCCGGCGCCGTTGTTGAGTCTGTCTACAGTTTCATTTCTCAGTCTCGCGTTGATCTCGCTTGGCGTGGTGTTTTCCCTCCGCGAAGCGCGCCTGGCAAACCCGGACGGATATCGACACCGCGTCCTTCCCAAGCTTGCACTCGCAGGGCTGTTTCTGGCAATTGTTGTTGGTTGGAGTGGGTGATGCTGAAAGGAAAATCAATGAAAATTCTTATCCTGATAAACGATGCCCCTTACGGCACGGAAAAAGCCTATAACGCGCTTCGCCTGGCCATGGCTGTGCAAAAAGATCATTCCGAAGTGGAAATTAGAATTTTTCTGATGGCCGATGCGGTTGGTTGCGCCATGACCAGCCAAAACACGCCGCAAGGCTACTATAACGTTGAGCGAATGCTCAAGTCTGTACTTTCCAAAGGAGGAAAAGTCAAAGCTTGCGGCACATGCGCCGATGCTCGTGGCATCAAAAATCTCCAGCTTGTTGAAGGCGTCGAGATCAGCAACATGGCAGAATTGGCGCAGTGGACGGTTGAAGCCGACAAGGTATTCACTTTCTAGTGAAAGGCAGGTTCATGAGAACAACCATCGTCGCGAAAGCTCAAGAGCGGTCTTGTGTCATCTCCTTGCTCACCGTCTCCGCCGCGCTTGCGCTTCTTTTTATGGCAAACGGCTGCAATGAGAAAAAGTCGCCGGATGCGCAACTCGAAGCGCGCCTGAAAGCGCTCGAAGCCGGTGCCCCGGGAGTGGGCACGATCATGTCCGGCGTGCAATTGCACTTTGCCAAACTCTATTTCGCCGGCAAAGCACAAAACTGGCCGTTGGCGGAGTTTGAGCTGCACGAGGTCGAAGAAAACCTGGACAGGGCCGTGGCGCTTCGACCCGAGGAACATGGCACCAATTTAGTCGGTCTCAATGACGGCTTCAAACAGACGCAGCTTGCCGCCTTGAAAGTGGCAACTCAAAATAAGGATTGGA
>JBBILN010000157.1:0-4586 GCA_037444905.1 bacterium
AAAAAGTTTGAACAAAGCATTTTTTAGATTGACATAGTGAGTCCGTTGGAAACTTTTTGGTTGAAATCCGCAACCGGCAGTGCGAACGAAAACGTGCTGCCTTTGCCCAATTCACTCTCCACCCAAATGCGGCCGCGGTGATGCTCGATGATCTCTTTGCAAATCGTCAGGCCGAGGCCGGTGCCTTTTGGTTTATCCGTGAGCGTATCGCCCACTTGCTTGAATTTGTCGAACACGTCCGCTTGATCTTCCGGCGCGATGCCGATGCCCGAGTCGCTGATGCTGATGATGACCTCGCCGTTCTTGCTTTCGGCGTGACACGCGATCCAGCCCGCAGCCGTAAACTTCACCGCATTGGAGATGAGATTGATCACGACTTGAATGAGCTTGTCTTCATCGCCGACGATCTCCGGCAGATTCGGCGCGAGGTTTTTGTGAAAGTGCAGGCCCTTCGCTTCAAACAGCGAAGTGGTGGCGGCAATCGCGCGCGCAATGATTTCCGGCAGAGCCACGCGCGCCATGCGCCACTCCACTTTGCCCGCTTCGATCTTCGCGAGGTCGAGCACGTTGTTGATCAGCGCCGTGAGCCGCTCCGCTTCGAGCACGACGACGTTGAGATTCTCCGACACTTGCTTGATCGCATGCTCGGTTCTGCCGTCGTTCACGGGCACGAGCGGAAAGATTCTTTCTTCCAGTCTCTTCTTAATAATCTTTGCGAAGCCGAGCACGGAGGTGAGCGGCGTGCGCAATTCGTGGCTGACGTTGGAGAGAAACACGCTCTTCGCTTCGCTCGCAGCCTCGGCGGTTTGCGCGCGCAATTCGGCCTCGCGCAAGGCCGCGCGTTGTCTTTCTTGTTTGATCAAGCGCCGGCGTTGCACGCGATCCACCGCAAAAATGCCCGCGGCCAGGAGCAGTCCGTAAAATCCATACGCCCACCACGTGCGCCACCACGGCGGCGTGATGATGATTCTAATCGCCGCACCTTTTTCATTCCATACGCCGTCGTTGTTCGCCGCTTTCACGCGGAACACATACTCGCCGGGATCGAGATTGGTGTAAGTCGCGGTGCGGTTCGTTCCGGCCTGCTGCCAATCCGCGTCGAAGTTTTCCATCTTGTAGGCATATTGATTCTTCAACGACGCGGTAAAATCCAACGCGGCAAATTCAAACGAGAAGACCTTGTCTTCATAAGAAAGCGTGATCGTTTCAGTTTCGGAAATGGCGTAGGCGAGGCGCGAGCCGGGGGTTTTGTGCGAGATGGATTTGTTGAGGATTTGAAAGTCGGTGAACACCACCGGCGGCGCGTGCGGATTGTCGCGCACGTCTTCGGGATAAAACGCATTAAAGCCGTTGATGCCGCCAAAGAACAACTCCCCGCTCGCGCTTTTGAAATACGAGCTGGAGTTGAACTCATTGTCCTGCAATCCGTCTTGCGCGTCGAAATTTTTGAAAGCAAACGTGCGCGGATTGAAGCGCGAGAGGCCGTAGTTCGTGCTCATCCACAAGTTGCCGTCGGCATCATCGAGTATGGCATACACGACGTTGTTGGGCAGGCCTTCTTTGTCGGTGAAGTGCATGAAAGTTTCGTCGCGCCGATCAAAGCGGTTCAATCCGCCGCCGGCTGTGCCCACCCAAAGATAACGCTCCGGCTCGAACGGATCAGCAATCACCGCGCGCACGACATTATGGCTCAAGCTCGCGCGATTTTGCGGATCGTTGCGATAGCGTTTGAATGTTTTCTGCTTTGCATCGAAGAACATGAAACCATCCGCGGTGCCCAGCCAGAAATCGCCGCTGCGATCTTCGTAGAGGAAACTGTGCTCGGCCCAATTCAATTCCGAGGCTTTATCGGCCTGAAGAAAGGCATGGCTTTCAAATTTGCCTGAAGTTTGATCGAGCCGGCACAAGTTTCTTCTGGTCGTGGCCCAAATGTCCCCGTTCTTGTCTTCGTGCACTTTATAAGTGTCATTATAAATCGAAAGCTCCGGCTCCGCGTCGAAATACGACACGCGCTCGAGCTTGCGGTTGCGCCACGTCGCGCGAAAGAGACCGTTGGAAGTAGCGAACCAAAGCGCATCGTTTTTGTCCTGCAACATCGAATAAACTACGCCCCATTCGGGCACGCCGGCTTGCGGCGCAACGCTGGTCAACTCTCCCGTGGCGCGATTCAAATGATAGAGTTCGACCGTGGTCGCGCCCAGCCAGGTTGTCCCGTCGCGGGTTTCGAAAATGCCGCGCAAGCTTTTGCCGCGCCACCGCGCCAGCTTGCCGTTCCCGTGCATGGGACGATTGAAACGCCCGGCTTTGGGATCATGACGATACAAGCCGCTGCCGTTCGCGCCGATCCAAATGACGCCCGCGCTATCCTCTAAAATCGCGTTCAAGCCGTGCTCGGGAAGATTGGCGGTGTTGCCCGGTTGATAAAAATGCTCGTGAAAAATTTGCGCCTGCGGATCGAAGCGCATCAATCCTTTTAAAGTTGCGATCCAAACGAAGCCTTCGCGATCTTCGATCATGCTGCGCGCGTAGTTCCACCAAGTATAGTGCTCGTCGGTTGCAGGTTCGGCGAAACGCGCGAGCGTAAATTTTTGCGTGCGCGTATTCCAGCAAAACAAGCCCGGGCCGATGCCGAGCCAAACGTTGCCGTTGCGGCCTTTGCTGATGAGACGATAGGTGCCGGCTTCTGCAATCAATGCGCGCCACTTGGCATCGGTCGCGGGCGCGAAATCAACTTGCGTCCGCGTATGTGCCTTGCCGTTTTCCGCAGCGACGAGTTTGTAAAATGCTCCGGCATAAAACCAAACCGCGCCGCTTTCGTCCACGGTCACTTGGCTCACCGCCGCGTCTCGCAGACTGTGCGGATCATGCGCGTCCTGTTGAAAGTGCGTAAACTGCGCGCCTGTGAAATCTCCGGCTTCGCGCGGCAGCGTCAGGCCGCTCAAGCCGTTTCCGGTGCCGATCCAAATCGTCCCGCGCGGGTCTTCGGCGATGCTGTTCTCGGAGATCGTGGCATTGAGTATCGTGTTGGAATTGGCGGAGTCGGCGCCACTTTGATTTTCGCGCGGCAACATGCGATGGAAAACCTCGGCGCGCCGATCAAACAAATTCAACCCGCGCTGCGTGCCCACCCAAATGCGCCCGCTCCGGTCTTCGAGCAACGCGGTGATGTAGTTATCCGAAAGCGAAGTCGAATCATACGCATCGTATTGATAGACCACGAACTCGTAGCCGTCAAAGCGATTCAGCCCGTCTTTGGTTCCGACCCACAGAAAGCCCTTGCGATCTTGCATGAGGCAAGTGACGAGATTCTGCGAGAGCCCCAGTTCACTGGGAATGCGCTCGAGGCGGGGCGCGGGCAGTTGAGCTTTACTAAACTTTTCAAGTTTAGTAAAGCTGCTCGTGTCTTGCGCGTGCAAATGCGGCAGGATGCACAGTTGTGCGAGGAGCATTGTGCCGACCGCTAACTTTACTAAACTTTTCAAGTTTAGTAAAGTTGATGCGACGTCAGCTTTACTAAACCTTGCAGGTTTAGTAAAGCTATTTCTCAAGCTATTCTGCGAACAAAAATTTTTCAATCTCACCATAGTCGATCATTTGTTCATGAAATTCGATAAAAAGCTCCACGTTCTCAAACCAGCCGATCACAGCATCGCGTTCGACGCTCGTTTTTTGATGGCCAATGATTGCGTTGTACGAACTGTATTTCCAGTCATTATAGTTTTTACAAAAGTGATGATGGATGGGGTTATTGTGGATGTAATGAAGGACTTTGATCAAATACCGCTCGGAGTCGATGTGAATTCTTTTAAAGCGTTTTTCGAACAAGCTGCCGGTTCGGCCTTGCTGCTTGTTATAAGCCAACGCATAGCTGGTGAAAAAGCGCTGGAAACGCTCTTCGAGGAATTTGTTGACATCAAGGTCGGCACTAACTCTACTAAACCTTTCAGGTTTAGTAGAGTTCTCTCTCGCGTTCGCAATAATCTCGTTCTCTGCGTTCACGTCAGAAGCAACTTTACTAAACCTTTCAGGTTTAGTAAAGTTTTCCTCTTC
Organism: bacterium; assembly: GCA_037444905.1. Classification (GTDB taxonomy): domain Bacteria; phylum Zhuqueibacterota; class Zhuqueibacteria; order Zhuqueibacterales; family Zhuqueibacteraceae; genus JABWAN01. Next base: position 4,051 of record JBBILN010000157.1, read on the forward strand.
CCTTACCTGCACCAGCAAATGAAAATGATTCGGCAGCAAGCAGTAGGCGAAAATTTTCAGGTAAGGCAAAACGTACTTCTGCAATTTCTGGAGAAAGAAAAAGTAGTTACCCTCATTTGAGAAGAGATTCTCCTTGTTGTTTCCCCGATTGAAGACGTGGTAGAAATTTCCAGGATAGAGCGGAGCGTGATAGTCTTTCATGTTTTTAACCTTTCCAATAACTTTCCGCCATCGAAAAAAACTTTACTAAACCTGAAAGGTTTAGTAAAGTTAGCTCTTCGGCAGCCGCACCACAAACTCCGTGAACTTTCCCTCCTCCGTCTCAACCGCGATCTCCCCGTGATGTTGCTGCACGATGATGTCATAGCTGATCGACAATCCCAAGCCCGTGCCTTGTCCCGTCGGCTTCGTCGTGAAGAACGGATTAAAAATCTTCTCGCGAATGTCTTGCGGAATCCCGTTGCCGTTGTCGCGTATGCGAATTTCGATTTTGTCGCCCAAATTTTTCGTGTACACCGACAGCGTCGGCGAAAAAT
>JBBILN010000158.1:0-4582 GCA_037444905.1 bacterium
CTCCGCCCTTGACTTTTTATAGAGTATCTCTGGAAGAACCTTCCCTCGTGCTCGGGATGAATCTCAAAACGAGGGTTGTCTCAAGCACTAGAGAAGATTCTTACAAAATGACAACCCCGAGGGCGCGCAGCAAACAACTCTCAATCACACCGCGGAAATTCTCTCAATGCTCACCGCTTTCGCCGTCGTTTTGTCGATCTTCACCAGCACCGCGCACAAGCGTGGATCCTCGGTCGCCGGCTCGAAGCGAAACGGAATTTGGCGCATGAATTTTTTGATGGCGATGTCTTTCTTCATGCCGATCACCGAATCGAACGGGCCGGTCATGCCCGCATCGGTGATATATGCCGTGCCGTTCGGAAGAATACGCTCATCCGCAGTGGGCACATGCGTGTGCGTGCCGATCACCGCGCTCACGCGACCGTCGAGATACCAAGCGAGCGCCATTTTTTCCGCGCTGGCCTCGGCGTGAAAATCGATGATCGCAAAATTGGCCTGGCCTTCGAAGCGGTGCAGAATATCATCCGCGAGTTTAAATGGGCAATCAATCGAGTACAAATAGGTGCGGCCTTGCAAATTGATCACTGCGGCTTTTGCGCCCTCCGCCAGATCGACGATCACCGTGCCTTTGCCGGGATTGCCTTTGGGATAATTCGCCGGGCGCAACACGCGCTCATTGTTCTCTTGCCAGATTTTATAAATCTCGGGATTTTCCCAAATGTGATTGCCGCCGGTGATCACATCGATGCCAAGCTCGAAATATTTTTTTACGACACTCTTCGTGATACCTTTGCCGTTGTTCGCGCCGTTCTCGCCGTTGGCAATCACCAAATCCGGTTGCAACTCTTCTTTCAAGCGCGGCAGCACACGTGTGGTGATTTCCAATCCTGGTTGGCCAACGATATCTGCAACAAAAAGCACGGTCCAAACATTTGAGTCCTTCATCATCGCTCACGCGCACGTTAAATTTTCAAAGCGAGTGGAATCTAAGCTAAAAAAGAAAATATTCAAGGGAAAATTCTGCCACGGGAAATACAAAACGCTTGTTGGCAAAACTATTTTACAGCAAATCAAAAGATTGTTGTAAGCGGATTTTTCGAATCTAGCGGATAAAACTCCAAAGCTTTGTCCGCTTGATCTGTTCAATCCTCTTGCGGAAAAGCTTTTGCTTTTGAGAACGAGCTTGCCTCCAAAACGCAAAGTCACTCAGGATAATTGTTCAGCGGTGACTTCAGGGGTCTCTGAGAAGTCAATGTCGCCGTCTTTCACTATTTCAGCCTATCCCCATCGGTCTTTGAGGCTTTGGAGATAGATTTTCTGCTTATACTTTGTTGCCTTTCGCAGCAATATGACATAACGAGCAAGCCCACGCCGTCATCCGCTATATTCGGAAAATCCGCTTACAAAAAGGCTTTTGCTTTTTAGAAGTATACACGCAAATTATTTGGCAAAATTCACCGCGCGATATTGCCGCACGATCGACACGCGAATCTGTCCGGGGTAATGCACCGCATCTTGAATCTTGCGCGCGATATCCACGGCCATTTGCTCGGCGCGCGCGTCGTCCACCTTCGTATGCTCGACCGCTACGCGAATCTCGCGACCGGCTTGCAAGGCATACGTGTTGATCACGCCGGGGAAGGAATTGGCGATGCTCTCCAGTTGGGTCATGCGCTGAAAATAATTCGCGAGCATTTCTTTTTGCGCGCCGGGGCGTGCGATGGAAATTTCATTCGCCACGCCCACAATGATCGTTGCGGCAGTGAGCGCCTGGCCTTCGCGCTGCAAATTATTCGCAAAGAGAATCGCATTTTCCACGATTTCGTTCTCGCCGTAACGCCGCGCGAGCTCCGCGCCCAACTCCGCAGTGCTCGACTCGCTCTCAATCTCCACCGCGTTGCCGATCTCGTGCAGCAACGCCGCGCGTTTGATCCAGTGCGTTTCCAAACCCAGCTCCGCGGAAATAATGCCCGCGAGAATCGCCGTCTCGATGCTGTGTTGCAAAAGGTTCTGGCCCATGCGCGTGTGATATTTCAAGCGTCCCAAATGGCGAATCAGCTCGGAATGCAGGCCATGCACGCCCACATCCAACATCACTTGCTCGCCCGCTTCGCGCATCAGCTCTTCCACTTCTTCGCGCGTCTTTTCCACGACCTCTTCGATGCGGCCGGGGTGAATACGGCCGTCGGTGATCAGTTTCTCCAGCGCGAGCTTCGCCACTTCGCGGCGCACCGGATCGAAACCGGAGAGCATCACCATTTCCGGCGTGTCATCAATCAACACCTCGATGCCGGTCGTGCCCTCGAACGAGCGGATATTGCGGCCTTCGCGGCCAATGATGCGGCCTTTCATATCGTCGTTGGGCAGTCGCACGATCGACACCGTGCTCTCGACCACGTGGCTGATCGCCGTGCGCTGAATCGCCTGCACGATGATCTCCTTGGCCTCGCGATTGGCTTCCATGCGCGCGCGATCTTTGATCTCCTTCACGGTTTGTGCCGCCTCCTGCTTGGCTTGCTCAAAAACATTGTTGAGCTGCAAGCGTCGCGCTTCTTCCGTGGTCAAACCGGAAATCTGTTCGAGCCGCACGTTCTGCTCGCGCGTCAAGCGTTCCAACTCCTGCTGCTGCAATTGCAGCGTTTTGTCGCGCACGCGCAAGCTTTCTTCAAACTGTGAAAGCTCCTGCTTTTTCTTATTCAACAAATCCACCTTGCGGTCGAGATTCATCTCGCGGTTCGCAAGCTGGCTTTCCAACTTTTGCGCTTGCTGGAAACGCTGATTCGCTTCGGCCTCAAGCTCCTGCCGCTTCTGAAAAAGCTCTTCTCGGATTTCGAGTTGTTTACTCTGTTTCAGGCCTTCGGCTTCCTGCTTCGCGTCAGCTATGATTTTCCGGACGTGCTCTTCCGCGCGCGCGATTTTGTCGCGCCCGAGTTTTTCCCGGAATATCCAACCGACCGCGAAGCCCACACCTAAGCCTGCTATGGCCAACACGATCGCAACGATCGTCATTATTCCTCCACAAAACAAAATACCCCGGTTCCAAGCTCATCAAGAAATAGTCGCCGCGCAACCAAAGTTGCACGACTGCGGCGCGTTGACTTGAGGACCTTGAAACCGAGGTATCACGCCAGATACTGGCGGAAGGTCTATTCTTTCAAATTCTCATTCAACACTTGCGACAAACGGTCTGCCTGTGCTTCAAAGCTTTTCAACAGGCCGGTTTTTTCGTCCCGCTCCCGAAACAGCTCGTCGGCGATGTTCAAGGCCGCTAAGATCGCAACCTTGAGCGAGGACTTGGCCGCCGTGTTCTGATCGACTTCACGCATCTTGCGATCGACATACTCGGCCACACGACGGATGTATTCGACGTCCACCTCGCCTCGGATGGGGTACTCCGTACCGTAAATGTTCACTCTCAGAATCGTGCCTTCGGGACACATAGCTACACTCTGGGAAAACTATCGACCGTGAAGTTCCTGTAGCTCAAGCATCCTGCCTGTGTATTTTCAGGCTGGAAGTCTGCGCTACAAATTATCGAAATGAGAATGCGCAACGCGACGCAATGATTTAAAGCTGGAGTTGCAACTCTTCCAGCTTGGCCAACATGTCTTCAACTTTACTGCGAATCTTCTCTTCACGCTCACGAAATTCGCGCGTCTCTTCGGCGTGTTTCTGTATGCCGCCGAGTTCGCTCTTCATTCGGGCCACTTGCTCGTCTTTCTCTCGGCTCTGCGTCTCCAGCATCAGCACCCGTTCACGCAGTTCCTTGTTTTCTGCTTTGAGCTCTTGAATCAACTTAATCGCCTGCGCGATTTTTTGTTCCAATGCTTCGAATTGTTGTATGTCCATGCTTGACTCCTGACGGCTTTCCTATCAATCAAAAGCAAAAGCGTTTGTAAGCGGATTATAGCCTTGCCCCTTGTGGGGCATTGTCTCGTGAACAGATTTATTTCTTCAAACAGCCGCCCACAAGGGGCGGGGATTACTTTCGAGCGTGAGGCTTTTTAGAGGGCTGCAAGTGCGCCCACGCTTCGTCTTCTTCGGGTCGATTCCAATCGACTGCCAGCGCTTGTTCACTGAGCAAAGTGGTTGTGCCTATTCTCTCGATTTCGTCCAAATCAAACTCAACGACCTCCCTGCGTTTGATTTCATCAAGCCCGAGTTGCACTTCGCGGCGAAGCCTTTCGAGTTTGGTTTGATCAAACTCCTCGGCGCGCAAAACGAGAGCGGAGATAAACGCAGCGGCATTCGGATACTCGCCTGAATCAACTTTGGCCTTCACAATCCCCGCCGCTTTTCCTGAGAGTTGGACTTGCATAGTCATCAATCATTCCGTTGTCGCCGAAACTACACAATTCAGATCACTCCGAAGGAGTGAAATGTTTATAGCAACGTTGCATTAAGACAGCAATCAACTCCATTAGGAGTGGCATGGGCATTTTATTGAAACGGCGCAAGCTTAATGATGAAACCCAAACATGTCACTCCTAACGGAGTTTTGCGTCAATGAGGTGTGAGCTTTACTAGAAACATGCCACTCCTTTGTTTGTGCCATTTGGCAATGACTGATTTTTACCGTTCC
>JBBILN010000159.1:0-4322 GCA_037444905.1 bacterium
ACATTTAATTCTCCGCCCTTGACTTTTTATAGAGTATCTCCGTAGGAATCTTTTTAAGCACTGGGCACAGCGGATATGCTTGAAAAGATTCCTCCGGAATGATGGAATTAAAAAGGCGCTTACAAAATGCTGCATACTCAAATCACTTTACCAAAACTTTCAACATCTCCTCCGCGACGAGCTGGTTGCCCGCGTCATTCAAGTGCACGCCGTCGGTGGTGAGCACGCCTTTTTCTTTATTCGCCGCGTTGTTTTTGGAGAGATGTTCGAAGAAGAGGCGGCGCAAATCGACCAGGGGCAGATCATACTTCGCGGCGAGCGTGCGAATGATTTGCGCGAACTTGTTCAAATCCGCGTCCATTTCATTTTGGCCCTCCGCCTTCTCGCCGATCACCGCAGGTGTGCACAGCGCGACGCGAATGCCCTGCGCTTGCAGCTTTTTGATGATCGCGGCATAAAACTTTTCAAACTTGTCGGCGTCCGTGCCCGTGCCGAAAGATTTCTTGTGCCACACGTCGTTCACGCCGACGTAGATGAACACCCAATCGGGCTTTTGATTGAGCACGTCTTCTTCGAGACGGAGATAGAGATCATACACTTTGTTGCCGCTGATGCCCGCGCCGGTCAATTGAAAATTGCTCGTCGGGTATTTCTCTTTGGCGATCTTGCGCATGCGATCGATATATCCGCCGGGCTGCACGCCGATCTCGGTAATCGAATCGCCGAAGAAGATGACTTTGGCGGGTTTGGCATTTTGCATGGCCATGATACCAAAGCAGGCTGCGGCTAAAAACAACATTGCAAGAGCCTTCATTGTGCTGATCCTTTCGTGTGCTATTTTAGGATCGACGATTGAATAACTTTCTCATTCACCTCATCTTCAAAAACAACTCATCCCCCGGCCCCTTCTCTTGCGAAGAGAAAGGGAGAAGCCCAGAGCGTTTTGCCGTGGTTCTCCCCCCTTCTCCTTTTAAGAGAAGGGGGAGAAGTTCAAAATGGGTAAGTTATTTTATCCTGAATCCATAGTTTGAATTGATCACGAACCATAAACAGCAACGCTCAAAAGAGCACGTCCCGCGCGCAGCGAAATCCGCCGGCGTAGTAACGCTCCGAAGGCGAAAGTCCATTGCGCACGGCGCACCGCACGCCCTCGGCGCTGTTCCAACACGCGCCGCCTCGCAGCACCCGGCTTGTCCCTTTCTCCGGCCCGGTGGGATTGTCCTCGATGCGTTGCTCATAATATTTTGCTTCATACCAATCTTCGCACCATTCCCATACGTTGCCGGTCATGTCATACAGCCCCAACTCATTTGGAGCAAACGCGCCCACCGGCGCGGTGAAATCATAACCGTCGTTATATCCCTTCCAAGTATGCATCGGCCAATCACGAAAACGATGCGTGAGCGACTCGTCCGCAACGTTGCCGCCGTTCGCGGCCGAGGGCGCGCCATTGCCCCACGCGTACTGGTAATTTTTCCCGCCACTGCGCGCGGCATATTCCCACTCGGCTTCCGTGGGCAATCGCTTCCTCGCCCATCTTGCATAGGCCTGCGCGTCGTTCCAACTCACGTGCTGCACGGGATGATGGTCTTGCGCCAGATTGCCTTCCGCGTCGTGCCGCCAATTCACGCCGGCTCTTTTTTCCCAGGCCGCGCCGGTCCAAACGAAACCGCCGTCGCCGTTTTCCGCCTCGGTGCCATAATTTTTTTGCCGCACAAACTCGCGGAACTGCGCGACCGTGACTTCATGCGTGTCGAGATAAAACGCATTCACGGCCACGCGATGCGCCGGCTTCTCGTCCTCTCGGCTCGAGGTATCAGCGCCCATCATAAACTCACCGCTGGGAATATATGCCATGCCTCGCGGTGTGAGCAAGCGGCTGAGGTTCCACAACGCAAGCGCGATACTGATGACAACGAAGCTCAGGCCTGCAAGCAGGAGATAACGCCGCCGCTTTTTTTGTCGATGAAAAGACGGCAGCACCGCTTCGGCCTCAATGCTCTCAGCCGCGGATGAAGCGGGACGAGGGCCATCCGCATCGGACGCGTCCGATGATTCCGCGGCAAGTCCGGCGCGGCGCAAACTTGCAATCAACGCCGCCATCGCGGCTTCATAATCCTCCGTGCTATCCACGTAATTCATGCGCCGCAGCCGCAACGGAATCTCGCAGCGCTGGTGCAACACGGGCACGATGCGTTTGCGTTTATTCAAAGCCACGGCGATTTCATCCTTCACGTTCTCCGAGCTGACCGAGCTGGGCGAAAGTATGATGAGCAACCCGGCGCACTCGTTGAGCGCAAGCTGCACGACGTCGTCCCAGCGCGCGCCCAGCGGAATGTCAAGCTGGTCGATCCAAATCGCCACGCCCGCGTCGCGCAAGTCTTTTGCGAGCTGCAGCGCGAACTCCGCGTCTTCGCGCGCGTAGCTGATGAAGAGATAGTTTTTGTTTTGCATGCTTCTCACGTGCGTTCAACCACGGCTTGGCCGTGGTTTGATAGACTCGTTGCGAGTTGGTTCGTAACTCTTCTTAAACTGTCATTCTGGAAGAACCTTCCCTCGCACTGGGAATTAATTCAAGGACTAGGGAAGTTCCTTACAGGATGACAATTCAAAGAAGGGTATTACAAATTAACCCGGAAGCAGTATAGGGGGACATGCCACGGCCCAGCCGTGGCAGAACATTTACTCATGCGCGATTTTGTATAACCCGAAATTCGAGATCATCGGGCACGCGCTCGCCTTTGCAATATTCAGCCGCACTTTGTCGGTCTGCACTGGAGAAAAACGCAACAGGCGTTTGTAACCGATGCTCGTGCCTTCGGCAACGATCGCCCACTCTTTGCCGTTCCAAATTTCCACGACGAATGCTTCGACGCGTTGTCCCAGTGCGATGTGCTCTTGCAACATGATGCAATCGAACTCGCGCGGCTCGCGAAATTCGAGCGTGAGCGAAGCCGAGGTGATGTCATCATCCGTGGTCCAATATGAATCTTCATCGGTGTCGATTGCATTGCCCGCGCCGTAGCGCGAAGACTCGCCGCGCACGTGCGAAGCCGTTGCCTCCGCGCCGCGCGCGAGATTCACGGCAAAGGTTTCATCCAACATTCGTTTCAGGCCGCGCAATTCTCTTTCATCATTTTCATGAATGCGTCCGCGGCGATCGGGCGGCACGTTCAACAGCAGAGAAGCGCCGCGCCCAATTGATTTGAAGTAGAGATCGAAAAGCGTCTCCGCTGATTTGACAAGCGAATCTTGCGCGGCGTGATAAAACCAGCCCGGCCGAATCGAAACGTCGCACTCCGGCGGCAGCCAGTGCTTGCCCTCGCGATGGCCTTCGATGCCTTCGCGATAGCGCGTGTCACCCGGCGCAGGCTCACCGCCGTCTTCACCCACCGGCGAATACGTTGCCCAACACGTTTCGCCCGCATAGCCGTTTTCATTGCCCACCCAACGAATGTCCGGGCCAACGTCGCTGAAGATCACGGCATTGGGTTGCAATTCGCGCACGAGCGCCCACGTTGCCGGCCAATCGTAATACGTTTTTTTGTCGATGAAACGCGACTCGCGCGCGCCGCCGTAATAGCCGTCCCCGCCATTCGCGCCGTCGTGCCACACTTCGAAAATCTCGCCGTAGTTCGTGAGCAGCTCGCGCAGTTGATTGCGATAGTACGTCACGTACTCGGGCTTGCCATAGTCTTGGTGATTGCGATCCCACGGCGAGAGATACACGCCGAACTTGAGGCCGTGACGCGCGCACGCTTCCGACAACTCTTTCACCACGTCGCCCTTGCCCTCACGCCACGGGCTGTTTTTCACCGAATGCTCGGTGAATTGCGAAGGCCACAAACAAAATCCGTCGTGATGTTTGGCAGTGAGAATCAGCGCCTTCATGCCAACTTCTTTGAGCGTGGCGGCGAGGTGATCGGCATCAAACTCAGTGGGATTGAACAACGCAGGCGACTCGTCGCCATAGCCCCATTCGCGGTCGGTGAAGGTGTTCATGTTGAAGTGCATGAACGCGTAGTATTCCAATTCGTGCCAGGCGAGTTGTCGAGGAGAAGGAATCGGACCGAAGGGTTGCGGCGGAGGAGGTGCGGAGCAGCTTGTGAGAAGCACAACAGCAGAAAGGGCGGCGATGTTTTTCACGGCATGGCCTTTCGAGATTTTCGGCATGACCACAACCCAAAGACCGTCATTCTGGAAGAATCTTTTTCAGTTCTGGAGAGCAATGCCGGCGCTCAAAAAGATTCCTCCGGAATGACACGTTAACGTAATGTGCGACTCTTTTGAGGCGTTATACTGTGACCAGGCCGTCGAGATCA
>JBBILN010000160.1:0-4299 GCA_037444905.1 bacterium
ACGACGAGTTTTACCTCTCAACAAACCCAAGTCTAATGGGAAGAATCTTCCCTCGCGCTCGGCACGAATTCAAATAGGTTGTGTCTCAAGAACTAGGGAAGGTTCTTGCAGAATGACATGAAAAAGGCGCGTTCACATTGCAACCCAACTCCACCAATCCAAAACTCCAAAACTCCAACAATCCATCAATCCAACTATCCACCAATCCACCAATCCAATTATCCAAGTGACCTTGCCATGTGGCTCGAACTGCTCAAAGAATTTTTTCAAGACTTGAAAGCGCAGCGCACGCGCGCGATTCTCACCATTGTGGCGATTGCGTGGGGCACGGTTTCGGTCGTGCTCTTGCTCTCTTTTGGCGAAGGCTTGAGCACGCAAATGCAAAACGGTTTGCTCAATGCCGGCAATCGCATCATGATCGTTTATGGCGGCGAGACTTCGAAAGTGTTTGAAGGTCTGCCCAAAGGCCGGCGCGTTCGTTTGAATGAAGAAGATGTGGATTTGCTCCAACGCGCGCTGCCGCAAATCGACATGATCAGCCCGCAATATCGCGAGACGGTCACGCTCACTTATAAAAAATTCAGCACGCGCGAAGAATGCGAAGGCGTGAATCCGGATTTCGAGGAGATGCGGCGCATGTATCCGCTCGCGGGCGGGAGATTTTTCAATGCAGTTGATATCGAAGAGCAACGCCGCGTGCTCTTCCTCGGCGCGAAAGTAGCGGAGGATATATTCGGGCAGGAAGAGCCGATCGGCAAAACCGTAATGGTCGATCAAGTGCCGTACACCGTGATCGGCATCATGCAAAAGAAGCTGCAAACCAGCATGAACAACGGCCCGGACACGCGCCGCGCGGTGATTCCTTATAGCACGTTTCGCACGAAGTACGGCTATCGTTACGTGAATTCCATCGTCATTCGCCCGAAGGATCCCAATCAACAAGAAATGTTGAAAGCGGAAATGTATCGCGTGCTCGGCCGCAAGTACGACTTCGATCCTTCGGACGAGCGCGCGCTCGGCGTGTGGGATTTTATCGAGAACGAAAAGACCGGCGAGAAAATTTCCATCGGCATTTCGATCTTCCTCGGCAGCGTGGGCTTTCTCACGTTGCTCATCGCGGGCGTGGGCGTGGCGAACATCATGTACATCGTGGTGAAAGAGCGCACGCGCGAGATCGGCATCAAACGCGCGGTGGGCGCACCGCGGCGCTACATTCTCGCGCAATTTATTTTCGAAGCGCTGCTCATTGCGTTCATCGGCGGCGCGATCGGCATTTTAATTTCCGGCGCGATCATCGGCGGCGTGCGCCTCATCCCTTCCGAGGACGGCCCGATGCAATTCCTCGGCAAGCCGATTCTCTCGCAAACCATCATGCTCTTAACCGCGGGCATTCTCGCGCTCATCGGCCTGCTCGCCGGCTTCTTCCCCGCGCGCAAGGCGGCGATGATCGATCCGGTGGAGGCGTTGCGGTATGAGTAGAAGCGGGAAATCTATCTTGCTTTTCGGAGCATACCGGCGTACTTTCGAGCAATAACTGAAAAAGACTTCTACTCAAGGAGGCAAACGCCATGACTGAAAACGATTTTTACGTCTCAGAGCACGAGATGACGATCGAGGAAGTCAAAGCCGTTTTGGAGAATTATGAACGACAATATGGTATGACTTCCGAAGAATTTTATGCGAAATGGAAAAGAGGAGAAACGTACTGGGTCGCGGATTCCGTGGATTGGAGCGGCTTATATGCGGCGTATCGATCTTTAAATGGGCATGCCGGCGAGGGAACCGCGAATAGGCTGCGCTCATGACTTATGCCGAATACAAAAGCCACGTCAGAGCGCTTGTTGCGGACTATGGTCGGCGAGGATTCCTGCAAGGTGAGGCGGCGGTTAAATTTTTTGCTGCCGAAGGCATTCCTCCGAAGGAAGGCGGCATTATACGAGCACGAGACCCGGAGTTGATTTTTCGTGATGGCGCAAGGCTCAAGGTCTACGAAAGAATTCACGTTATAAAGAATGAAATCCACCTGCTGAATTACTCCTACCACTACGAACGCCCCGGCGGCTACTTTTTTCGCTATGAGCGCGAGGAATCCGAGGACCTGATTCGCAAGCCGGAATATCACCTGCACGTTGTTTGGAACCTGCCGCACTTCAACGCCCCTCCCGTCAATCTCGAAATCATACTCCAGCTCATCACGGCCAACTTTTATTCGCAGGATGCCTATTCTCGACAAATCGTGGGGCAGGAGATAAGCTTGACGGTTTGATCTGCTTCCTCACATCGACAACGACCCTTTGCGAAAATCCGTTTTGCCGAGGTGTGCGTTGATCAAAACCGGATGGCCTGCGGCGGCGAGTTGGCGCGCTTGTGAGAGCACGGCTCCAATTTGCTGCGGATCATTCAACAACAATCCTTTCCCACCAAAACCTTCGGCCACGCGATGATAATCCGTGTGCGCCAGCACGGTTCCCACTTCATCTTTCAACATCTCCACTTGCTCGCGCGCGATTTGCGACCAGCATGCATCATTGCCCACGATTGCGATGATCGGAATTTGATGCCGCGCGAACGTATCGAACTCCGCCAAACTATAGCCCGCGGAGCCGTCGCCGTAAATGAGCCACACTTCTTTTTCCGGATGACACAGCTTGGCGCCGAGCGCGAAGCCTGCGCCCACGCCGAGCGTGCCGAACACGCCGGGATCGAGCCACGAGAGCGGCGCGCGTGGACTTAAGATGTACGAAGCGGTCGCAACAAAATCTCCGCCGTCGGCAACGATGATACTCTGCTCCGGCATTGCGGCTTCCATCTCGCGGCAAAGCTGCACGGGATTGAGCAGTGCGTTCGGTGCGGCGGCTTGTTGCGCAATCTCTTGCTCGCGCGCTTCATCACGTTTGCGCAAATGCTCGCGCCAAGATTGCCAACGTTCCGATTTCGTGTCTAGAGAGTCAATTCCATGCAATATAGGCGAAGATTCTTCCAACGTATTGAAGAACCCAACTGATTGGGCCTCAATTATCCGTTGGGTTTTTCTATCCGTTGAAAATTTTTCTTTTGCTTGCGACTCATCCGAATTGTGAGAATGCTCTGAAAGACTTTGCAAAAAAAATCCCGCATCGCCGAGTATGCCGAGATTTGGTTTGCGATTTTTTTTGAGATCGCTTGCGCTGCGATTGGCGGAGATGAGATACGTGCTGCGGCGAATGTGTTGGCCGTAATCCAAACGGAAGTCGCACGGCACGCCGGCGAGGATGACGAGATCCGCCTCCTTCAAAGCTTCGCGGCGCTTGTGGCGCATTTGCAAAGCATGCTGCTTGCCCAATAAACCGCGCGCCATGCCGGAAAGATAAACCGGAACGCCGAGCTGCTCGATTGCATGCGCAACGTGCGCGACTTTATTCGCTGCGAGCACGGCTTGACTGCCCACGAGCAGAACCGGGCGCTCGGCTTTTGCCAAACGCGCTGCGGCGGAACGCACGTCGCTCGCATTCGGCAAAGGCGGCTTCACCTCCACGCGAGAAAATTTTTGCTCTGCCTCCGATCCGGCGAAGAGGTGATTGACATGACGATTCAAATAGAATTTAATCGCGCGCTCCGCGAGCGAGCGGCCGGTTTGCGATTTGAGGCCATACCATTCGCGCACGGTCGCTTCTTCATAAAGCAAATCCACGGGGCACTCAACGAACACCGGGCCGGGCACGCCGCTCTGCGCAATTTCAAACGCGCGCGCAATCGACGGCGCCAAATCTTTCACGGTGCGCACGGCCTTGGCCCATTTCACATGCGGCTTGATGAGCGCCATTTGATCGATGTCTTGCAATGCGCCGCGACCTTTGAGCGCGGTTGCGGTTGCGCCGCCGAGCAATACAATCGGCGATTGCGCGAGTTGCGCGTTCTTGATCGCCGTGATCGTATTTGTCACGCCGGGGCCGGCAGTCACTGCGGCAACACCGGGAACACCGGTGAGTCGCGCCACGGCATCGGCAGCGAACACGGCATTGACTTCGTGACGCACGTCGATCACGCGCATGCCGAGACGTTTGCAACCGACGAGTATGGGCGAGATATGCCCGCCGCAAAGTGTGAATAAAAATTTCACGCCTTGGGCTTGCAAAACTGAAGCGATGCGATCACCGCCGTGCATGAATGCTCCTCAATCGTAGAAGCGCCCATCAGATTGAAATGCCATTTAGGAGGAATCCTTTTATGCTGAGCCAAAGCAGCCCTGCTGAAAAAGTTTCCTCCGGAGATACTCTATAAAAAGTCAAGGGCGGAGAATTAAATGTTGGTTTTTTTTTC
>JBBILN010000161.1:0-4287 GCA_037444905.1 bacterium
AAGTGACGACGACGAGTTTTACCTCTCAACAAACCCAAGTCTAATGGGAAGAATCCTCCCTCGTGCTCGGAAAAGACACAAACGCTGAGGGTGTCGCGAGCACTAGGGAACTTCCTTCCAGGATGACATAGCTGTGAAGTAGAATTGGAAATCAACCCGAAAGCAGTATAACTTTTGAAAGCGTAAGCGATGCGAGATATTGTTCAAGCCCACCAACTCAGTTTCAGCTATAACAAAACGCCGGTCGTGAGCGAGGTCGATCTCGCGATTCGCGCAGGAGACATTTACGGGTTCATCGGGCCGAACGGCGCGGGGAAATCGACGACGATCAAATTGCTGCTCGGTTTGCTGACGCCGCACGCGGGCGAGATTGAGATTTTCGGCATGCCGTTGCGCGGCCAGCGAATCGCAATTTTGCGCAGAATTGGCGCGCTCGTGGAAATGCCTTCGCTGTATCCGCATTTGACGGGCGTGGAAAATCTCGAAATGTTGCGGCGCATTTATGGCGTGCCGCATGCGCGCATTGCGCAGGTGTTGGAGCAAGTCGGTCTGAGGGGGCAAGAGCGCAAGCGCGTGAAAGCGTATTCGTTGGGGATGAAGCAACGGCTCGGCATCGCGCAAACGTTGCTGCACGAGCCGCAGTTGCTCATCCTCGATGAGCCGGCGAACGGCCTTGATCCCGAGGGCATCCAGGAGCTGCGTTTCTTTTTGCGGCGCATGGCAAACGAACACGGTTTGACGATTTTGATTTCGAGCCACATTCTCACGGAACTGGAGCAGGTGGTGAATCGCGTGGGCATCATCAGTAAAGGGCGCATGCGTTATCAAGGCGCGTTGGAAGATTTGAAACGGAGCGAGCGCGCGAGTTTGCTGATTCGCGTGAATAGCACGGAACAATCGCTTGCGATTTTGCACTCGGCGAGTTACAAAGCCAAACGGGTGGAGGAGAAGACCGTTTCCGTGCAAGTGGAGCGCGGCGAAGATGCGGCGGAGGTAAATGAGCTGCTCGTGCGGCAAGGCGTGCTCGTGTATCATCTCAGCATGGAGCAGGCGAATCTCGAACATGCGTTTTTGGAGTTGATAAAAGAAGATCGCGGGAGATGAAAGCAAAAGCGTATGCAAAACTATTTCCGGCAAGACGATTAAAAGCAATGGCAGAGAAATGGAGGACAGAAAGACAAAGCTGGCCGTCATTTTCCTGTCTTCTAAAAACTTTTAAAATAGTTTTGTCAGCAATGGTTTTGCTTTATCGAAAGGATTATAGATGAAACTTTGGCTCGCGCTTTTTCGCGCGGAGTTGTTGAAGCTGAAACGCACGCTGGCGCTGGCGATGATCTTCGTCGCGCCCACGGTCGTGGTGATTCTGCAAGTCGCATTATTGTTGAACAATAAAGAGGGCTGGGGCTTCGACGTGGATGTGTGGAAATTCTTTTCCAATTCGATCACTTCGATGTGGGCGATTTTCATGTTGCCGTTGTTCAGTGCGTTAGTCGTCGCGTTGATCTACAACTACGAGCACGCGAATAACGGCTGGCTCAAACTCTTTGCGTTGCCGGTTCCGAAAAGCATGATCATCGCGGCGAAGCAAATCGTTTCGACGGGTATCGTGTTCGCGAGTATGCTGGCGTTGCTGCTCGCGACGATTGCGGGCGGGTTCGTGCTCGATGCGCTGCATCCCAAGATGAGCTTTCCGGCGGAGATTCCCATTCTCACTTTGCTCGGCCGCAGCGGGCTAGTTTTTCTCAGCGCGCTCGCGATTATCGCGATTCAAAACTGGGTGAGCATGCGATGGAGCACGCTCTCGGTTGCGCTCGGCGCGGGCATCGCGGGCACGTTCGTCGCGTTGTTCGCTTCGGGTTGGAAGTATGGGCACTTTTATCCGTGGCTGATTCCGATTCGCGTTTTGCACGGGCAGGAGCAGAGTTGGTATTGGATTGCGTTTTTGGTGGGAAGCGTGGGCGGGCTGGTTTTGTTTATTGCAGGGTTGATTGACGCGGTGAAGCGTGAAGCAATGAGTTGATTTTCACCTTTTCCAAAAGCATTTGTAGCCCACTAAACACGCGAAACACACTAAAACTTCTTTCGCGTGTTTAGTGTGTTTCGTGGGCAAAAGATCAAAGCGGTCCTATCCCTCTTGCTCCGCCACTTCCCCTCTCCTCATCTCCACCAAATACTTCGTTTCCAAATGTGAGTCTTCGAGATATGCGATTGCCTCGCGACCGAAATTCTTCGTGACGACGTAGCCGAAACTGCGCAGCGAAATATTGCCGTGGCTCATCTTCTTCACGCGCCATTGCACCGGAAAATTGCCGATGGCTCTGAAAATTTCGGAGCGCGCCGCGAAGAAAGAGCCGCGCACGGTGCGCACGATGAAATCGCCGGCCTCTTCGAATGGCAAACGGTCTTTGTATTTCTCGAAGTGAAACTCCCAATCGCTGCCGTTGCGACCGTTACCCACCACTTTGACTTTCGGGTTCTCAAACTTTTTGCGAAGCGCGCGCACGAAGCCGAGGTCTTTAATGATGAGATCGTCATGGCAATAAATCACGAAATCATACGGCTCGTAGAGTTTCATTGCATTGAATTGATGATAACCGCCCCATTCCAAGCCGCTATTCTCGCAGCAAAACACGTCGCGTTGCAAGTTCTCATAGAGCGGCAAGGCCGCGAGAAATTCCTGCGGGCGATGGCTGATGATATATTTTTTGCCCTCGACTTTGTAGATGCTCTCATAAAACGCATCATAAAAATGCCAGCCGAGGATGCAAAAGCAGTGGGTCATGTGCTTGATTCTGGATACTGGATGCTAGATACTGGTTGCTGGATAGCCAGGATCAAGCATCCAGCAACAAGACTCATCCCTTCAACACCGCAATCGGCCGCAGCTTCACGACCGGACGCGCGAGGGAGAGGGCGGACATGGCTTTGATCACCGTGGAAATATCTTTGAACGAGCTCGGCGCTTGCTCGGCGATATTGTCCGAGCCGTAGCGATAGAGTCGAATATTCTTCTCGCGCATTTCGGTTTCGACTTGCGACTCGGTGAAATTGATCACGGCTTCGGGTTTGTCAAGCACGCGGCCCGCGCCGTGATTGACCGAGCAGAACGATTCCACTGCGGTTTCATCTGCAACGCCGATGTATGAGGCATGCCCCATCGAGCCGGGAATCGGAATCGGCTGGCCGGTTTTGGCAAAGAGCGGATGCGCTTGGAGGCGCGAGGGCGGCAACGCGCGGCTCGCGCCGTGGCGATGAATCCACAGCTTCTCGCCGTTCCACTCTTCGAACTTGATGCTCACGTGCGAGCAATCATAGAGCAACGGAATGCGCAGGGTTTCATCGCGCAAGACTTTGCGCACGGCCTCGCGCATTTTCTCGGTGAGGCCGATGCGATTCGCGAAGCCGAAATTCGAAGCCGCAGAAACGGCGCGCGCATATTTGATCGCTTCTTCGGAATCCGCAGGCATGGACCAAATCGGCTGCTCAGGCTTGGGTTGAAATTTTTCTTCCAACGCTTCCAAATAAGCTTTCATGGTTTTGCTGCCCACGCTGCGCGAGCCGGTGTGCAGCATGAACATCGCGTGGCCTTTGCGCAAACCGAGCAGTCGCGCAACTTCTTCATCCACCACTTCCACGATTTCTTGCAGCTCAAAAAAGTGATTGCCGTCGCCCAAAGTCGCAAAGCAACCTCTCCCCTTCTTCTTCGCTTTATCGGGCACACTCGCGAGAATGGCTTCGGCGTCGTTTGTGTCAGTCGGAACCGTGCCGCGATCTTCGATGCAATCCATTTCTTCATCACTCAAACCAAAACGTTTTTGACTCCACGCGCCGCCGCGAATGAGAATTTCCGCCACGTCGTCTTTGGTGAGCACGTCGTTTTCATGTTCGAGCACGGGAATGGTGCGCATCATTTCGCCGAAGATTTCATCGAGCACGGGCGGCGTCAATTCGCGCGCGTCGATTTCGGTGCGAATCATGCGCATGCCGCAGCAAATGCCCGTGTCCACTGCGCGCGGGACAATCGCATTCTTCGCAGCGACGACGGTTCCAGTCGGACTCATGTTGCGGCTTTTGCGATGAATGTCCGGCAGCGCGGCCACGTGGTGCGCCAAACCGGGTGCGCTCGCGAGGCCTTCAAGCTGCGCGAGGGTTTCTTGATCCGGCATCAATTCCGGTGTGAGGAAAAATTTTATGGGCAGAGGCGCGTTCGGCGATTTTATTTCGAGAGGGGAGTTCATGATTCAGTCCTGTTAGCTCAAAACGAAAAGAAAAGCCATTCCCAACGGA
>JBBILN010000162.1:0-4022 GCA_037444905.1 bacterium
GCGCAGCGAAAGCCGACGTTGTTGAACGCATGATCCGGCGGGCTGGCGCCGCGAAAGCTGGTGTTGTACGCGCCGCAGTAATTCGGGCTGCAAAACCAACTGCCGCCGCGCGCCACGCGATTCTCGCCGTTCGCCGGCCCGGTGGGATTCTTCGCCGGCGAGTGCTGATAGTAATCTGCCGCATACCAGTCGGCCGTCCACTCCCAAACGTTGCCGAGCATGTCGTACAGTCCAAAATCATTGGGCGTGAAACGGCCAACCGGCGCGGTATAATAAAAGCCGTCCAACAGTAGATTGTCGGCCGGCCAGGTGCCTTGCCAGAAATTGGCTTGCACGTAAGCATAATTTTCGAGGCGGATGGCGGTGTGATGATCGTGCGCCAGCCGATGATTTTTTGCCGAGGGCGACAAATCGCGCGGCGCGCTCGCGGTCGCGTGATGCGGCTGCACGCGCGGAGTTGTTCCATTGAACGCCGCTTTGAAATGTAGCGCGCTGCCGGCGCGGCCGGCATATTCCCACTCCGCTTCCGTGGGCAATCGCTTGCCCGCCCATTTTGCATACGCCGCCGCGTCTTCCCAACTCACGCATACCACCGGATGATCCATGCGATCCTCAATATTCGAATCCGGTCCTTCCGGATGCCGCCAACTCGCGCCCGCAACCGCTTGAAAATCGCTGGCGCCTTTGAGATAACCCCACGCATAACCATCGCGTTCGGTCTGCGTCACGTAATCTGTGGCTTCGACAAAAGCCGCAAACTGGCGATTGGTGACTTCATAACGATCCAAGAGAAATGGCGCGAGCGTGACTGCATGCACCGGCGCTTCATCGGTGTTCGATCCAGCCATGCCCATTTTGAAAACGCCGCCGGGAATGAGCACCATGTCCGCGGGAACGCGGCGCGCGTTTTGAGATTTTCCGGTGAGCATCGTGGTGAACGACGCCAACAATGCCAACGCCGCGATTCCGGCCAAGATGAATGAGATTTGTTTTCGCATATTTCCGACCTTTTTTATTCACTTCCAACTAACATGTCATTCTGGAAAGAATCCTGTTCAGGCCAAGCACAGTGCTTCATCTTAACAAGATCGTTTCACGATGACATCTCAGTTTTGCTCGGGGAGAGTGATGCGCAACCTCTCCCCGAGCTTGTGGGTTTAAGGAGGCACGATGCGGGTTGAAGAAGCTTTCAGGTTTCAAAGCAATGATAGAAAAATGGAGGACAGAAATATGCGGTTTGTTATCATCGGCTAAATGCCAATCCTGAAGCAACAAGAAGCCGTGAAAATATTTCCGCCAAATATTTTTCTGTCATGGTCTTTTTAAAAAGTTGGCGACTTTGAGCATCGTGCCTGCAAACAAGCTGTCTGCGCTACAACACCTCACGGTTTTTTCTTCTTACCACTGCACGGATTGCACGGATTCTTGGCCTTGCCGCCGCAGGGGTTGCACGGATTCATCGCTTTGCCGCCGCACGGGTTGCACGGGTTGGCCGCCATCGCGCCGGCCGCAGAAGTGCCGACCAGGCTCGCCTCAACGGAAATCGTCTCGCCGACTTTTGTGCCGATGATACCCATGCCTTTCGGGCCGGTCACGCCGAAGTCGCTGAGATTGACGTCGAAGTTGGCGCGCGCTGCGAGCAAATTGCCAGGCAGCTTGGTTTTGGTCAGCTCGCTCTCTTTCAAATACGTGAGGCGTCCGGGAATCTCCAGCCGTTTGGTTTTGCCGCGCAGTGTGAAGTCTGCCACCAGCGTGGCATCATAAGTTGCCGATTCATTGGTGACTTTCACCGGCTTGAGGTTTTTTGCCTCAATGATATTGAGGGTGATGTTCGAATTGTTTGCCGCATCGAGCCAATCCGCGCTGCGCAGATGCTCGTCACGCAGCGGAATGCCGGTGTTCAGACTGGCGACCGAAACCGTAAACTCGCCGTGGCCGCCTTTTTCCGGATGCTGCGGATCGAACGCAATATGTCCGCTGATTTGATTCGTGGTACCGACGATGTCTTCCAACGGCGCCTGGCTTTTGAAAGTCACGGTGTTGCGGCCCATCTGATCGTTGAAATGAAACACCGTGCCGGCTTTGCTGCACGGATTGCAGGGATTTTTCGTCTGCGCGAATGCCGCCGACATCAGCAGCAGCGCCAACAGCATGGTGAAAACGCGAAACTTCATGGTTGCTCCTTTTAGTTTAGTTTGATGAATAACGGATGATTTAAGTCTATTGACCATCGTGAAATGTCTCAGAGGACACAAAGATGAATAACGGAAAAATGAATGCTATTGGCCTTTTCCTTTCGTATGGTATCCAAAAAATATTTCCGCCATTCATTTTTCTGTCATGGCTGTTATTCATTCCAACTTAACAGCGCATGTTTGGCATTCATGGTTTTGGAATCGAAGGAAAATGCCTTGACTCGCTCAAATGGCAGATGATCGCCTTCATCCTTGCCATAATAGGCCGTTTGAATAATGCCGTTTTCATCCACCAAAAAATCCGCGGGCATGGTGGTCATGCTGCCTTTGATCACCCACGGCACATAACCTTGCACGAACATGGCGCGCAGCAAAGCCGGCATGCGGCTAAACATGCCTTTGAACATACCGGCCACGGAATGCTCGATGCCATACGCGCGATAGAAAACATTCTTCTCGTCGGCAAGTATCGCAAACGGCGCGTGGTGTTTCTCCGCGTGTTTCCGCAGATTCTCCAGCGAAGAGTCGAAAACGGCGACAATGGTAAAACCCGCGCCGAACTCCTCAAAGCGCTTCACCAGTTCATGCACGCGCAGGTTGCAGAACGGGCATGAAGCAAAGCGAAAGAATGAGAGCATAAAGCGCTTGCCGTGCAGGCTGTCCAAGCTGAACATGCCGCCATCAAGAGCCGGCAGGATGATGTTGGTTACTTTTTCTCCGGGCGTTTGCCGCATGATGATCTCCATGGTGTTGAATCTTTCCACTCAAGCGATTCCGGAGATCGGCACAGAAGCTGTCACTCTTCTGCCCCTGCCATAAACCCCGCCGAGCACCGCACCGTAGACCAGATGTCCGATCAAGCTGCCCATGACCATCATCAGCGGCTCTGGTGTTTTCGTCGCGAAAAATCCGGCGCCCATCATGGGGTTCACCATCACTTGCGCCAAACACCACGGAATCAAACCGTAGAGCGCGCCCCGAGCCGCACTCGGCCCAGGCAAGCGTTCGGCAAAACCAATGGCGTAGATGAATCCCAATATGACGCCGATCATAAAATGGGCAATCCAGCCCAACGCCACCGGAACGTTCATAAATGACGCGAGCATCTCACCGATCGGCATTTTGGGCATGCCCATCATCGGGCCGGCCAGCATTAACATCGTCATGGCTGCGGTCGCCACCAGACCGGCTAAAATAGCGCGGCCAAAATTTTTGTTCATCTTCATTCTCCTCGTGGACTGATTGACCGTCCGGACGCTTTTGGCTGATTTAGAAAAAAGAAGTGTCCGGACGGTGATTTATGTTACAAGTGAAATCTTTGCAAAGAAAAGCAAAGACTTTTTTCAACTGATAGAAGAACCCAGCGGATGAAGTCTTAACAGTTGGGTTCTTCTATCGGTTGGAGATTATCTTTTTGGCTGCGCCCGCAGGGTTGCGGCTCGTCCGCGTTGTGGTTTGTGGTTCAATTCGCCTGGAACGTTGTAAAAAGTCAATAAGTACACTCGGCTCAAATTCACCATACGCAAACAGCCGTCCGTTCACGTAGGTTGCCGGAACGATCACCGCGCTCAGCTCGTTGGGAATGGCTGATCTCTCATCCAGATTGAAAATCTCGACGCCGAGGCCGGGCATTGTATCTCGCATCTGATTGATGATCTGAAGAACCTTGACACAGGCGCGGCATTCATTGGTGACGAGAATTTGAATTTTGATTTGAGACATCGTCTTATCATTCTTCACGACCTTCGACCAAAATCGGGCGTTTCTTTTGAACTCAATATCTGTAACAAAATCGGGGAGGCCAAAAAGTGTCGGGAAGGCGACATT
>JBBILN010000163.1:0-3926 GCA_037444905.1 bacterium
TTCTGGTGATTACACAATGCGAGCATCGCGGCGATCATAGCGTGCCGGAAGCGTGTGAAGAAGATTGCGGCGGCGGAGGGGGAGGTGGCAGCAATCCGGTCGCGGTTCTAAAGGTCGTGCATTTTCGCTTGATGGATGAACGCGAATCCTGGCCCAATGGCGATCCTGAAATTTACGTGCGCGTCGGCTATGGCAACCCCGGAAGCGAGCAGTGGGAAGAAACCCAATTCCCCGATGTGAACGATGTAGGCTACTATTGGAACTATTGCAAAACCGTTTACGATTGGCCGTTTTGGCCGGGCGGAGATTCAAAGTTCGAGGTTTGGGAAGACGATGCGTGGGGCACGTTCGGTGATGACTTCCTTGATGGCGTATGGTATCAGGAAGGCCCGAACGTGACCACTTCATACGTTTCCAGTATTGGCTCCGCCTATTGGTATCGCGGTCAATCCAATCAAGACAGCGATCATTACTCGCAGGTCAAGGCTTATGGCGCTTCGTGCCCCTAATCGGGCCGCCAGGCAAAGCATTTGCTGGCTTCTGCATGGTGCTTGATGAACTGCAGTGAAACAGTGAGGCCGCATCCATTCTTGTAATTGGCTTGTGGCCTCTTCAGGCTTTCGTTTTATGAATTAGACTTGAAGCACGATGGTTATCGCGAAAACAAGTCAAATTCTTCTCTTGATGGGCATGAATCTCATTGCGTCTGCCTTTGACGTCTTCGCGCAATTTCGCAGCGCCGAAATTCACGGCCAGGTCCGTGGCGCCGCAACAAACTCCGGCTTGGCGAACGCAAGCGTCATTGTTTTGGGCCCACAACGAGAGGTAATTACGGATAGTGCGGGATACTATAAACTGCTCGTGCCTTTGGGCAAGCACAAAATCCACGTCCTCGCTGAGGGGTTTCGAAGTCTTAGGCAGGAGATCGTCGTTGAAGCGAACGAAATTTTGCGGTTGGATTTTAGTCTCCAGCCCTTGGTTTACGCCGCACCGCACGTGGAGGTCACGGCAGAGCGATTGAAATTTGCAGAAGCCGCGCGCACGCATCTGCGGCCGCAAGAGCTTCGTGCTCCGCCGCCATTGGCGGAGCCGGACGTGCTTCGCGCCATTCACGCTTTGCCTGGCGTTGCAGCGGTGACGGATTGGGGCAGCGAGTTTTATGTGCGCGGCGGTCATTTCGATCAAACCCTCGTCACGTGGGATGAAGTTCCGGTTTACAACGCCAATCATCTTGGCGGCCTTTTCAGCGCATTCAATACCGACGCGATCCGAAGCGTGACGCTCTACAAAGGCGGCCAGCCGCTTTATTTCAACAGCCGCCTCTCCGGCGTTCTGAATATCAAACCTGCTTTTGGCAATCGAGAACAGCAGCAATGGAACGGCTTCTTCGGTATTTCCTCTGCGAGCCTTGCAACGCAGGGGCCTCTTGGCCCGGGATCATACGCCCTCTCCGCCAGAAGAACTTATCTGGATTTCTTGAGCCTGGCCTTCGGCGAACAACTGCCCTATAACTTTTGGGATGGCAGTGTGAGCTACAAAACCCGCATCGGGCAAAGGGATGCGCTCTCCTTGAGCCTTTTTCATTCCACGGACAGATTGCAGCTTTCTTCGGACGCGCCCTTCGAACGCAAGAAGGAAAAAATCCCGGTGCGTTGGGGCAATCGCCTTTTGAGCTTGCGTTGGCAGCACACATTGAATCCCCGGCAGAGTTTGGAGCTTTCCGCCTTTCGAACCGCGGCGGTGGTGCAAGGCGAGGCGAGCGAGGCTCGAGTTCGCAATCGCATCGAAGAAACCGGCATGAGCTCAAAAGTATACGCGCAAATCCCGTCGCATCTTTTTTTGTTCACGCTCGAATGGCGCAGGCAAGTTTTCAGCTATTCGTGGAGCCTACACTCCGATGTGTTGTCGGATGTTTTTCATCCGCCCGCGGAAGCGTTCTTTGACTATGCGCCGCCGGACTTCGATTTCCACAAAGTGGCAACAGCCGCAGCGCTTTCGTTGGAAGACGAGATCGCACTCTCGAAACGATGGACGATTGCACTCGGCGCGAAGGCGAACTGGCATAGCGGCACGGAATCCCTCTCTCCGATGCCGCGCATGGGTGTGACTTATCTTGTGAATGACGGCCTCTCGTTGCGGGCCGTTGCGGCGAGATATTATCAGCACCTCTACACATTGAAAGAGAGGCGCACGGAAAACATTCTCGCGCCGTTTACACTTTACTTTCCGGCGCAGGAAGCCAATGCGATTCCGGCGAGCCGCGCCGATCATTTTATTCTCGGAGGAGAAGCGAGGAATTTGCCTTTCGATTTGACTCTTAACCTCGAAGCCTACTTAAAGGGCTATCATAACGTTGTGACTTCAGTGAACGATCTGCCACACTTTCGACTTGAGAATGGCAGCGCCGCGGGATTTGATTTCCAACTAGCCAGAGAAACCGGAGGCGTGAGTGGAACGCTGGGTTATTCCTTTAGCGCATCAAAAAAGCGCAACGGCAATTTCGAATATTACACTTCCTATGATCGGCGGCACAACGTGAAGCTCTTGGGAAGCGCGAGGCTTAACCGCAGATGGCAATTGAATTTTTTTTGGACATACGCGAGCGGCGCGCCCTACACGCCGGTGATTGGCCGCTTCAATAGCGGCAAGAACCTGCGCGAAGAGCGCAGCGGAACTGAAATTCCGATTGATTGGCCCGGCAGCCCGATCAGCGCCCGGCCGTTGGAAGGCGCAAAAAATTCTTTGCGCTTTCCTGCGTTTCATCGCATGGACCTTGCGCTGCAAGGCGAGTTTCGTTGGGGCCAAGCCAAGCTCTTTCCCGCTTTGCAAATTGTGAACGTGTATAACAACGACAATGCTTTCCATTACACCTGGGAATTGAATTATCGTGAACCGAAACAGGAAACGGCAACCGGCATTCCGCTTTTGCCGACAGTGGGAATACGGTTTGAATTTTGAGCGCGCCGGTTTTCGGAAAGAGCGCGCTGGGCTTCGAAGTTTGATGGTTGTGCTTGCCTCTGTCGCGCTCGTCTCATGCAATGAGGGGCCGACTCAAGCTCCTGCATTTGAAAAACAGGTCAGCGTTGTCGGCGTGCTGACGAATCAATCGCCGCAGCGCATCTACGTTTGGTATACGGCCCGGCCGCAAGAGCCGTTGGAATTTGTATGGAACGCGCAAGTGAAAGTTGCCGCTCCATTCGGGGAAGTCGAGTTGCATGCGCGCGATGAAGTCCCCACCGAGCCTGGCGGAGAAAGCTATATGGATCTCGGCAATCCGTTGCCGGTTCATTCCGGCTTGAACTATCGGCTTTCGGTAATGACCTCTGATTTCCATCTCCGCGGATCGACCACGATGCCTGGGGCGTTCAGCATTCTCGCTCCAACGCGCGAGGATACCTTGCGTTTGCAAGCTCGCGTCCTCACGGTTTCGTTGCGTTGGAACAAAAGCGCCGGAGCTCACGGCTACGTTATTAACCTGATTTTCCCCCGCATCGAATATCCTCCCGGCAGCGGCATTTACACACGGCGCAACCTCGTGAGTTATGAAACCGTGGATACGACTTTTACGGTTTCAACTCTTGCGGCGAATTCGGGCGAATACATCGTGAAAGTCATGGGCTATGACCTCAACTTTCGCCGGCACTATTTCGAGGGCCTCGATGCTGTGGGCATTGAAGGCGGCTACGGTGTTTTTGCCTCGGCGTGGGTGGATTCGGTGAAATTCAACGTGAAGAACTAGCGCATGCGCAATACTCAGTTTATCGTGTTCTTATTGCTCTCAGTGCGCGTAGGCGCGATATTGTTCGCCGCTCAGGAGTCGGCACTTGAAGTTCTCGGTCAGTTACATGACGAAGTCTCGGGTATGCCTATCGCCTCCGCGCAAATCGCAATTGTCGGCACGCAGATGGGCACGACGAGCAACGCAG
>JBBILN010000164.1:0-248 GCA_037444905.1 bacterium
CAACCCAAGGCTGTTAAAAAGAGCTTGATTCTGTCATAGAAATCAGAATGACACGTTGAGGAGGCTTGCAAACCTACACAAAAAGAATAATAATGGGCGCCTGCCGGGCTGTGAACTTTACCCTGGGCATCAAATGCAAAGTAAACTCCTTTCACTGCGCTTATGTCTGCTGCGCGTTTCTTTCAACAGCCTGCGCGCTCGTGTGCAATCGTAACCAAAAGCAAAAGAAGCACTCGCTTGAGAGACAC
>JBBILN010000164.1:348-3771 GCA_037444905.1 bacterium
TCGCCCTTGCGAGACACTCGCCCTTGCGAGACACTCGCCCTTGCGAGACACTCGCCCTTGCGAGACACTCGCTTGCCGAAGCAACACCCATGCGCATCACAAGCTTTCCTAAACTTTCGAAGTTTAGGAAAGCTATTGTCGCCTCTATTCCATCATCGCGCTCGGCCGCATCTCGCGAATGAACACGACGCCGTCCATAATTTCCGGCCAACGCGCGCGCATGGGCACGAAGCCCATCGGTCGTGCGAGCAATGTGTCAGCCAGCCATTGCGCGTCCACAGGCAAGTTGCGCCAATCGAGAATCGCGTAGTCGGATTCGCTGTGTGCGAGCCAATCTTCCAAACTGCCCGAACGCGGTTCCGCAATGTCCCACGGCGCGCGGCCGCACACGCCGCTTTTGCCGCGCTGCGCAACGAAGCCGAGCACGTACATTTGCTCGCCCAATTCGCGCCAAACATAATCGCCCATCGGAATCATTTCGCTCTCACCAATCTTCCCGCCCTCGCGGCTGCGAATGTTTTGGCGATTGCGCGTGCTGTGCGAAGTCGCGGCCCACACGATGATCTTCTTGTTCGCAAAACGTTCGCGCGCGAGCCACAGCAAGTTCTCTCCCATTTGTTGATCGCGCAGATTCATGATTTTCGGATCGGGCTTGTTGAAATCGGCATTCCACAAAAAACGAAGCAACATTTCCGTGCTGCGGAGGAGTTGCAGCCAATATTGTGTTCGAGACGATGAGTTCCCTGCAAAGAGTGAGGTTGTTTCGTGATCCACGAGGACACCCCCCCGCCCCTCCTCAAGGGGGGAATCTTCTGAACGAGCACTCAACAATTCCCCCCTTGAGGGGGGCAGGGGGGGGTTTTGCAGTACCGAGTCGCTTGCCTCATCATGCACTTGTGTCGCAATCCATTCACGCAAATTTTCCGAAGCCGAATAAAAATTTTCCTGCTGCTGGGCCGACATTTTGCGAAAGCGACTATTATAGCGCACCAAAGTATCGAGCGTAGTTTTCACGATGAACCAAGAAGCCGTATCGAGGGTTGCGCGCGGGCTCGCCGCGTTCAGAAAATTTTCCAAATCAATGAGCAAGGAATCGCGGCTCAAGCTGCCGCTGAATTGCAAATCAAAGCCGGTGAATTGCAGCGGAGGCGAGGAATTGCGTTGTGCATCAATGTACTCGAACACGGGCTGCACTTGTTGGCTCTCCGACCAAAGACCGAAGAGAGCTTGCTGCGCTGCTTTTGCCGCGGGCGTACCCATTTGAATGAGCGACCACGCTTTCTCGCAATCATAAAACCCGCTCTCGAACGCCAACACTTCAAAGTCCATTTCACGATGGAGAAACTTGATCAAACGTACTTTCGCTGCGAAGGTCGCGCCGTCGCCGTGCGTGGCTTCGCCGAGCAGGATGATGCGCGCGTTCTGCCATTTCGTTTTGAGCGGTTGCAAATCTTCGAAGTTTTCGTCGGCTGCATTTAATGTTCGCAGCGGCACAACCGCTTGCATAAGCGCTTGTAACTTGGCGGGATCATGCTCGTGCGCAGTGTCGCGCTGGCAGGAGATAACTCCGAAAGAGAGGGCTATGAGAGAGAGGAGTGTGAAAAGCTTCATGTCTTAAAATTTGAGTACGCGGCAGCAAAATTGGCGCACATGTACGCGCAGAGTTTCGGCAAAGTTTCAAATGAAACCTCGCCTGAAAATATCGTCGAGGTGACGCGAGCAAGCCGCTTTGCAGTCAGCTCGCGTGCAAAGATAACGGCGAGGTAAACAAGCAAAGATGACACGGCGGTGGAGCCGCGACCCAACAAAAAACTTTGAGTCACAAGGCGGAGACTGATGAAGAACGAATGCAAGATTCAAGCAGTAAAGTTTTTTCGCAACGGCAACCACCTCGGCACGTTCGCGCAATATTGCGCGAAGGTTTCTCCGAAGAGACGTTGCAGCGTCGGTTCTTCGTAAAGCCGCACGCGCAGGTGAAAACCGAAAAGCACGAGCGCGGTATACAACAATAACGTTGCTTCAGCAAAAAGCAGCGCTTCGCCCAGCAAAATGATGACGATGCCAACGTACATGGGATTGCGCACGAAACGATAAGGCCCGGTAACGACGAGTTGTTTGGGCGGATCGTATGGCGCCGGCGTGCCTCGCCCGTGCGCGGCAAAATCTTTTGCGCACCACAAATAGATTCCGACGCCGAGCAGCGCGGGAATCGCACCGAGCCATTGCCAGGTGTGCGCAACAAACTTCTCGTGCGCGCCGGAAAGGAGAAAATAGGGGAGCAGCATCGTGATCGTGCCGGGTGCAATGATGGTGAAGAACAGGGTTTTGAGCCAGAGCATGAATTGTCCTCAGTGCACTTCGCGCATCAACGCCAGAATGTTTTTATCGAGGTCTTCGAAGAATGTCAACCACAGTTCATGGTCGGGAAGTTTTGCAATAATGTGCGGCCCGTCTCTGTAGTTCACGCCGCGCCTCGCGAGTGTTTCGAAGGCCGCGTTTATGTCATCCACTTTGAAATAGAGAATGGAGCCGGGGTGCTCGAATTCCGGCGTTTCAGCCGGGCCGAGCATGAGGCGAACGCCGCCGCAATTGAAGAACGCGAGATTCGGCGCTTGCAAAAGGAACTGCATGCCGAGCACGTCGAGATAGAACACGATGGACTTTTCAAGATCGTGAATGATGATAGCAATTTAGCCGATGGCCTTCAAGCCGAAGTTGGTGCTTGCACTCATGGTTGCTCCTTATGGTTGATTAAGAAGATCTCTCCCGTCTCGGAACGCGTATTCGTCCGTGGTGAGATGTTATCACAACATTCATATTGCGCGCCAAGCCATCGTGCGAATAGGTTCTTTCGAAAAGGTGCGGTTTCGGCGCGGCAGAAACGCACGGTTCATCAAGCAGAAGGACGGCGTTCGCGATGAGACTGCTGTGTCTCTCTTCTGCAAAACCCTTCGCAAAGAATATGCAGAATGACTCTGCCTTTTGCTCCCCAGCGATAGTGATGGCATGGGGCTGGTCGTGATTGAAAAATAGGCAGGAATGATCGTCAACGAGGTACCGGGCTTTGTTGACTTCGGAACGAGTTTGGCCATTGTAGAATGATTTGATCGACAAGGCGCCGACACCCTGCCAATAGTACCGGCGGTTACATTCGTGCAGGCTGAAGTTGCGTGCGCCGAGTCCTGCTTGCGAGCTAAGGTAATCGTCTTGGTTTTGCGCGTTAAGATGATTGATGGTGACGACCATGCCGCAAAGTAAAATAAAAGCTTTCGAATAGCAAGTCACTGCATCTTGGGTTCCCTCATTGTTCACGAAGGGTATAAACAATTCTTCGAAGACAAAATTGCAGATGCGGATTACAATGCGGGGTAATGCCTCAGTTATTGGTGGGCGGACTTCAGCGTTTTCGGGGTGGGGGAGCAC
>JBBILN010000165.1:0-3469 GCA_037444905.1 bacterium
TACATTATGGCTGGAGTTGCTAGCCCTTTTTGAAAATTTGTGAATAATCCAGGTTCAAAAAATCATTGTATCGTTTGTGTAGAATTGTGGATCTAAACTTCAAGAAACCATGCCTACGGTGCTGCGCGCCGGTTCATTCCGGTTTCATTTTTATTCTGATGAACGCAATGAACCGCCTCATGTTCACGTTGCTACTCCCGACGGCGAATGCAAGTTTTGGCTGGAGCCGATTCGATTAGCAAGGAACAAAGGATTAGCGCCGCACGTCGTTCGTATCGCAGAGAAGATGGTCTTTGAGTATCGCGAACTTTTACTGGAGAAATACCATGAGCACCATCACCGTTGATAAAGAGACGAGCGTCGAGCCGACTGCGATTCGCGCATGGGCAGAACGCCGCACCATCTTCGTTGAATTGACCGACGGTCGCATCGTAGGCTTTCCGGCGGATCGTTTTCACATTTTGAAAAACGCCAGCGACGAGCAATTGCGAGAAGTCGAATTGCGTTTGAACGGCTATGCTCTGCGCTGGGAAAATTTGGATGAAGACCTCACCGTGCCCGGCATCGTCGCAGGACATTTTCAATTGCCGTACGAAGCTATGACAGAAAAATGAAGGACAGAAAGATAAAGCAATACGCCAGCATGTTTCTGCCCTCTCATCTTTCTGCCTTGAATCTTTTTTGTTTGAATATTGCTGCTCACCCCTCGCGAGGCTTGTAACTTGGAGCGCTTCACCAAACAATCGAAGACGAAATACCTCTTCATCACCGGCGGTGTGGTGTCCTCGCTCGGCAAAGGCGTCGCCTCGGCCGCTATCGGCGTGTTGCTCAAAAGCCGCGGACTCAAAGTCACCATGCTCAAGTTCGATCCGTACATCAATGTCGATCCCGGCACCATGAGTCCGTATCAGCACGGCGAAGTGTTCGTTACCGATGACGGCGCGGAAACCGATCTCGATCTCGGCCATTACGAGCGCTTCATCGACGTGAACATGTCCAAGCGCAACAACGCCACCACCGGCCAAATCTATTACACGGTCATCACAAAAGAGCGCCGCGGCGATTACCTCGGTAAGACTGTGCAAGTGATCCCGCACATCACCGATGAAATCAAAAGCCGCATCACGCAAGCGAACGAAAACGGTTATTACGACGTGGTGCTCACTGAAGTCGGCGGCACGGTCGGCGATATCGAAAGCCTCCCTTTTCTCGAAGCCATTCGCCAGTTTCGTTTCGAAGTCGGTTTTCAAAATTGCGCGGACATTCATCTCACGCTCGTGCCATACATTCACGCCTCGGGCGAATTGAAAACCAAGCCCACGCAACATTCCGTGATGCGTTTGCGCGAGATCGGCATTCAGCCCGACATTCTGCTTTGCCGCACGGAACAAAGTCTATCGCAAGAGTTGCGCAACAAGATCGGCCTCTTCTGCAACGTCGCGCCGGAATGCGTCATCGAAGCGCGCGACGTTTCCACCATCTATGAAATTCCCGTGCTCTTTGAAGAAGGCGGCCTCGGCGAAATTTTGGCGCAGCGTCTCGGTCTCAGCGCATTGAGTGCGAATGATGAACAAGCCAAACAAAAAAATTTGGAAAGCTGGCGTCAACTCGCGCAGCGCATCAAGCAGCCGAGCAAGACCGTTGACATCGGCATTTGCGGCAAGTATGTCGGCCTCAAAGATTCCTACAAAAGTATCATCGAAGCCTTCATTCATGCGGGCGAGGCAAACGATGCGCGCGTGAATTTGCATTGGATCGATTCCGAAGCGATTGAGCAAACCGGCTTGCCCGAGGAGATGCACAAGGTGCACGGCCTGCTCGTGTGCCCCGGCTTCGGCAGTCGCGGCACGGAAGGGAAGATCAAAGCCATTCAATTCGCGCGCGAGCGCAAGCTGCCGTTCTTCGGCATTTGTTTGGGATTGCAATGCGCCGTGATCGAGTTCAGCCGCAACGTGTGCGGACTTGCGGGCGCGAATAGCACGGAGTTCGAAGAGCGGCCCGCGCATCCCGTGATCGACAAAATGGAAACGCAAGTCAATCTCACGCAGATTGGCGGCACCATGCGCCTCGGCGCGTATCGTTGCGACCTCAAGCCCGGCACGCGCACGCACGCGGCGTATAATAGTTTGGAAATTTCCGAGCGGCATCGCCATCGTTGGGAAGTCAACAATCGCTATCTCACTCAGCTTGAAAAGAACGGCTTGCTCATCACCGGCACGAATCCGGACACGAAGCTTGTCGAGATCATGGAGCTGAAAGATCACCCGTGGTTCGTTGGCGTGCAGTTCCATCCCGAACTGAAATCCCGTGCGCTGCGTGCGCACCCGCTGTTTCGGGATTTTGTGAGGGCGGCGTTGGAGCATGCGGGGAAATGATGCACGGCAAAAATCAAAAGCTTTCTGTAAGCGGATTGAAAAAGTAAGCGGATAAAACCTCTGCTTTATCCGCTTACCTCTATAATCCGCTTACAAAAAATCTTTACGAGAGAGAGAAAGTTGTGGGGGAAAGTTGCCGAGAGGAAGGGTTTGAAATCACTGCTTGAATTTCAAGGCAGAGCCAGTCCGATGGCGTGCGAAGTGACCATTCATTGCGGCAAAGCGCGTTGCCGATGCTCCTGATCAATGCGCTCTTTGATAAAAACTTTGATGAGAGCTTGATAGGAGATGTCCCTCTTGCGAGCGAGCATGCGCAACTCATCGATGATGAACTCGGGCATGCGCAAGGAAATGGTTTTCATGGTGGGTTTCAAGTTCGGCAAAGCAACAGACTCTGCTGCGGTCCAATCGATGAATTCCGTAGAGTCATGCTTCGCCCAATACTCGCGCTCCTCGGCTTCGCTCTGAAAGTTAGGGATTTCTTTTTGCTCTTTCATGGTACTTTCTTCGAAGCCGGAGCAATTTGCCAGCAATTTGTTCATCGTGCATGCAGCTTACAAAGGCCATATAAGTTTGTCAAGTTAATTTTAGAATAAGCTCGACATTGAATCGAACAAATTCAAATGCCGTTCGTTGCAGTTGCTCTCTCACCTCAACCAGGGAGGCACAAACATGAAACGCTTGCTTGTTTTCTTCGCTGCCGTTGCTCTGCTTTGCGCACAAAGCCTCCAGGCGCAGTGGATTCAAACCAATGGACCATACGGGGGCAATATTTATTGCTTTGCCGTGAACGGCTCGAATCTCTTTGCGGGAACTCTTGGCGGCGGCGTGTTTATTTCCGCCAACAACGGCACAAGCTGGACGGCCGTCAATAATGGCATGACGAATACTACTGTTTCTGCTCTTGCTGTGAACGGCTCGAATCTCCTTGCGGGAACTGTTGGCGGTGGCGTGTTTCTTTCCACCAACAACGGCATAAGCTGGACCGCCGTCAATACCGGCTTAACGAACACTTATGTTGATGCTCTTACTGTGAACGGCTCGAATCTCTTTGCGGGAACTAATGGCGGCGTGTTTCTTTCCACAAACAACAG
>JBBILN010000166.1:0-3015 GCA_037444905.1 bacterium
GAATTACTGAAAATTTAACCAGGAGAACAAAACATGAAAGCCATAGCCGTAATTCCCGGCAAACCCAACTCGATGCACCTGCGTGAGGTGCCCAAGCCGATGGTTTCGGAAGTTCCGAACGGACGCGGCGTGCTCGTGAAAGTATTGCGCGTGGGCGTGGACGGCACAGACAAAGAAATCAACGCCGCGGAGTATGGCGCTGCGCCAGCAGGATATGATTATCTCATCACCGGCCACGAGTCGTTCGGCATCGTCGAAGAAGTCGGACCAAACGTAACGGAGTTGAAGCCCGGCGATTATGTTGTGGCAACGGTGCGCCGTCCCGGCCATTCGATCTACGATCAGATCGGCACATATGACATGACCACGGATGACATGTATTACGAACGCGGCATCAATTTGCGCCACGGTTTTCTCGCGGAGTATTATGTCGACGATCCAGAATATATTGTGAAAGTGCCGCGCGGCTTGAAGGATGTAGGCGTGTTGCTCGAACCGACGACGGTAGTTGAAAAAGGCATCGGACAAGCATTCGAAATTCAACGTCGCCTGCGCGTTTGGCGCCCGCGTAAAGCGGCAGTGATGGGCGCAGGCACCATTGGCCTGCTTGCCACGCTCGTACTGCGTCTGCGCGGTTTGGAAGTGACGGTGTTCGGCCGCACGCCAAAGCCATATCTGAATTCGGATTTGATCGAAGCGCTCGGCGCGCGCTATGAATCGACTGCGAATTTGTCCGTGCTCGAAGGCGCGAAAAAGTACGGCCCATTCGATCTCATCTTCGAGGCCACAGGTTTTTCGCCGATCGTGTTTGAGAGTATGCAGGCGCTTGCAAAGAACGGCGTGCTCGTGCTCTCCAGCGTCACGGGCGGGGATAAGAAAGCTGAAGTGCCCGCAGACAAGATCAATCTAGAGTTCGTGCTTGGCAACAAAGTGATGGTGGGCACAGTGAATGCAAACCGCGAATATTTTGAAAGCGGGGTAAAAGATTTGGCGCAGGCCGAGGCGGAATATCGCGGCTGGCTGAAGCGCTTGCTCACACATCCGGTGAAGGGATTAGAAAATTTTGGCGAGATGCTCGACAAGCTGACCACCGCCAAAGGCGCGATCAAAGTGTATTGCGAGGTGGCGGATTTGTAAATCAAAACACGTGCAAAAGACTAAGAGCAGTCGGAGCCTAAAGCTTCGGCTGCTTTTTTTGTTTTGCTCAACGCGTGCCTTGACTTTTGTGAGCGAGGCGGCTATCTTGCGCCGGCTGCAAGAAAGCGGCAAAGAAAATTTTTCGGGAGAATTTCACATGCGCAAACTGCTTTTGCTCGGACTTGTTTTGGCGCCGCTCTTTGGAAGCGCGACCGTTAGCCACGCGCAAGATAAAGATTTTCAAACGAAGGTGCTGCAAAAGCTCGACGCGCTTGACCAGCGGTTGAATGAGATGGATAAGCGGCTGAACGAGATGGACAAGCGCAGCGAAGTCCGCTTTACGGCGATTGAAGCCAAGTTGGGAGCGATCGACCAACGCTTTGACGCGGTCAATCAGCGTATCGACGACAAGTTCAACTTGATCGTGGGGCTTCTCGCGATCATTGCCGCGTTCTTGGCCTTGCCTTTTGTTCCCAAATTGTTCGAGAGATTCAAAACCCCTCCGCAAAATAGAGAAGACATTCAACGCCTGGAAAAGCAGATCGAGAAAATAGAAAAACAATTGGCGCAACTCTCGCAAGCGATGCGGCCCACTTCGTAATAGCGTTTGCTTCCGCTTGCTCGGCTTTATGCAATTAGAGCCAATATTTTTTAGAATCCGCCATGACCGCAAACTTCACTTCCGTTGTCCGCGAAGGCGGAATGCTTCCCATTGCGCAAACGATTCAAAGAAGACTCGGGCTTCATCCGGGCGATCAAGTTCGAATCAGCATTCAGGTGCTCACTCGCCCGAGCGAGCAAAACGCCAAAGCGCGCTACGAGGCGTTGCTGCATGAGAAAGACACGCGCGTGCTCACGCCGGCCGAACAAGCCGAACTGACCGCATGAGCACACGCCGAGTTTGACACGGCGATAGCTCATGCGAAAAAGCTAAACCAAGAAAAACACCCCGTGCTTTTTGACGAACATGGGCAATTGCAAAAACGAAAAGCGTGGGCGGCGTTAAATGGACGCCGTCAAAATAGATCTGCGGCGTTGAAAACCACCCGCAGAAAAAATAGGTTTTGGGGCCGTGCTTTCCAACCTCTACAAAACCGTCGCAGCCAGAGCCAACCATTGCTTCGAGTAAAATACTTTTGATGCCCTCCTCCGAAACTAAAATCCGCCTGCTCGTCGTGGAAGACGAAAAAAAGTTGGCGCAGTCGCTCGAGCGGCAATTGGCCGCCGCGGGATACGCGGTAGAAGCGGTTTTTGACGGAATCGCTGCAAGCGAGAAGGCGCAACAACAAGCGTTTGACTTGATCATTCTTGATCTCAAGTTGCCGAAAAAATCCGGGTTGGAAGTTTTGCAGGAACTGCGCACGCGCAATTCCGCCACGCCGGTGTTGATTCTTTCCGCGCGCGATAAAGTGGAAGACCGCGTGCAAGGCTTGCAGCTTGGCGCGGATGATTATCTCGTGAAACCGTTCGATTCGGGTGAATTGCTCGCTCGCATCGAGGCGATATTGCGCCGGGCCGGACTGGCCAATGTTACGGTGTTGCAGGCGGGCGATTTGACTTTGGATGTGGTGCAACGCTCGGTCAAACGCGGCGACAAAGAAATCTCCCTCACCCAAAAAGAATTTGCCCTGCTCGAATATTTCGTGCGCAATAAAAACCAAATTCTCACGCGCAAACGCATTGCCGAGCAAGTGTGGGGCTACACGTTCGATACGGGCACGAACATCGTGGATGTGTACGTCAGCTATCTCCGCAAAAAAATCGACGAAGGTTTTCCTTCCAAATTGTTGCAGACAATTCATCGCGAAGGTTTTTTGCTGAAGGCGGATTGAGCAACGGTGCGCATTAACCGCTACCCAAAATGAAATCCCCAACGGA
>JBBILN010000167.1:0-2623 GCA_037444905.1 bacterium
CAACATTTAATTCTCCGCCCTTGACTTTTTATAGAGTATCTCTGGAAGAATCTTCCCTAGCGCTGGAACGAACGTCTTGTTTTGGCATGTGTACCGAGCGCCAGGGAAGATGCTTACAGCATGACATTTCAAGAGAAGGATGACACCATAACCCTCAAAGAGTATCGCAAGCTCACATAACCCAATCCCAACCATGACGCCTCGCAAACCTCTCTCTTCTTTCACGAGCACGCTGCTTTTCGCGCTCGTGCTCGGCTTGAGCCAAAACAGTTTGAGCCAGCAAATCGCCTCGCTCGAAGCCACTCTGCAAGTGCGCAACGTCGACGGCATTGCGATTCCATTTCAAAACGGCATGCCGCTGCCGGCATTCGAAAAGCAGAAACGCGCGATGATCGACCTCAGCGGCCCGTGGCGCAAGCAGCGCTTCGCTGCGGATCACAATCTCACATTAAAAAAGCGCGACGCAACGGGCTATGCCGAGTTACTTGCGGAAGCCGCAGGTCGTGAGAAAGCGGCATACGATGACAGCAACTGGCCGACGCTGCACATTCCTGGCGTGGAAAACACCATGCGCACTTATGAGCTGCGTCCGGAGTATTATGAAAACGGCGTGTGGTATCGCCGCAGTTTTACGGTGCCCGAGGCTTTGCGCGATCAGTTTGCCAAATTGATTTTTTATTCCGTCAACTACGTTGCGGACGTGTGGCTCAATGGCAATTACGTTGGCTATCATGAAGGCGGCTATACTTCGTTCGCTTTCGAGGTGTCGCAGTTTCTGAAATACGACAGCGTAAACGTGTTAGCCGTGCGCGTGGACAATGTGCCGTGGGGCACGCGCAATGACATCGTGCCTTACGTAAAAGTGGATTGGTTCAACTACACCGGCATCATTCACGATGTGTATTTAGAGTTTTCCGATCCCGTTGCCGTCGTGCGCGCGGATGTGGTGCCGCGCGAAGTGAGCGGAAAGCTGCAAACGACGATTACGCTCTTCAATGCCTCTTCAAATTCACAAAGCGCCGAGGTTACGCTCGAAATCTACGCGGCTAAAATCGATGCGCAAAATATCACCGCAGAAAGTGCGGCCGAGGTGCTCGGTGATCCCGTTGCGGTTGCGGGGCAAACGCAGAACACGCTCGTGATTGATGCACGCGCCGCAAAAGTTTGGCGCACGACATTGGATGTGGCGAACCCGCAACTGTGGTCGCCGAAGCAGCCGAATCTCTACGTTTTGAAAGTAATCATTTCGCAAGCCGGGCAAGTTCGTGACGAGTTTTTCACGCAGTTCGGCATTCGCACCGTGAAAACCGACGGCAATAAATTTTTGTTGAATGAACAGCCCGCGTTCTTCGTCGGCGTGGCGCGCCATGAAGATCATCCGGTTTTTGGCCGCAGCATTCCGACCGCGACGATTTACGATGACCTCGTGAAGATCAAAGGTCTCAATTGCAATTGGCTGCGCACCGCGCACTATCCCAATCATCCCTTCACCTACATTGCCGCGGATCGTTTGGGCTTCACGGTGATGGAAGAAATTCCGATGTGGCAATTCGATCTGCCGCTCGCGTGGCTCATTCAAAACTCGGTGCGCCACCTTCACGAGCAAATGTTCAAGGAAATGGTCTTTCGCGATTATAATCGGCCCTCGATTGTTTTGTGGAGCACGAGCAACGAGTGTTTGGATGTGGATAATCGCAAGACTTTCATTCAACGTGTGAATCAGGAGCTTGACGCGCAATATCCCGACGGCCGGTTGGTGGGACAATCCGCGGCCGCGGACCGCCCCGGCCCGCACGATCCCTCACAAGCCGCTTCTGATTTCGCGGGCTGGACGATGTATTATGGCGTGTTCTACGGCGACGCGGCTTACGATGGCACGAAGTATTTCCTCGTGGACGCGAATCTCGCGCATCCCACCAAACCGATTCTCAACACGGAGTTCGGCTATTGGTCTTCGGAGAACGGCGCGACCGCCGCATTTCAAACGCGCATCTTCAACGACACGTTTCGCGCGCTCAAGCAGCGCGCGGTGATGGACACCTTGGGCAATTACGATTGCTGCGGCTATTTGATGGCAATGACATGGTGGTGCGCGTTCGATTGGTATCGCATGACCGACGGCTTTCAGAGCATGGGAGTGCTGCATATGGATCGCACGACGGAGAAGCCCGTCGCTACGGCGTTGAAAAATGCATATCGGCTTTACTTCGAGCGCGGCGGGTTGATGACTGCGGTGGAGAATTTGAACGCGGACGCGCTTCCGCAAAAATTTTGTTTGCAGCAAAATTTTCCAAACCCGTTTAATCCCGCCACGAAAATTCGTTTTTCATTGGATAAAAAGACGCGCGTCAAGCTTGCCGTGTATGATGTGATGGGCAGGGAAGTGGCCGTGTTGTTGGATGAAGTGAAGTCTGCCGGCGAGCACGAGGTGCTCTTCTCTTCCTTGCATGCGGCTTCGGCGTTGCCCAGCGGCGTCTACTTCTACAAATTGACCGCAGGTGATTTGGTGGAGACGAAGAAGATGGTTTTGGTGAGATAACGTTTGGTTCTAAAATTTGCGCTCACCTCATGAAATTTGACGATCAAAATCGGTAATGAGCAACTTTGAACTCATCCCCCGGCC